>NZ_BDBV01000032.1 GCF_001613165.1 Nocardia mexicana NBRC 108244 | reverse complement strand
GGGGTGGCGCCCCACATGATGTAGCGCAGTGACGACAGGTCGTAGCTCTCGATATCCGGATGCGAGGCCAGCGCCAGCGCGATCGGCGCCACCGCCATCTCGACGGTGATCCGGTCGGACTGGATGCACCGCAGCATGCGATCGAGATCGAACCGGCGATGCAGCCGCATCCACGCGCCCGCATCCAGCACCGTGACGATATTGAGCAGGCCGAGGATGTGCGACGCCGGCGTAGCGATCTGCATCCGGTCGTAGGACGTCAGGGCCAGCGTCTCCCGCCACTGCCGGATGGCGGCGCCCAGCGATGCGTGGGTGTGCCGGACTGCCTTGGGGAAACCCGTTGTCCCCGAGCTGAAGACGAGCACGGCGTCCGCCCCGGGATCGGGGTGCGGGAACGTCCGCGGCAGCGGCGTGATCGGGTCGTCCAGCTGCCGCATCGGCACCAGCTCGGCCAGCACCGGATGGTCGCCGACCCCGTGTGCGGCGCCGGTGATCCGCAGCGCGTGCTCGACCTCGGCCCGCTTCCAGGCCGGGCTGATCAACGTCACCGCCGCGCCCAGCTTCCAGATCGCCAGCACGGCAACGACGAACTCCGGGCGGTTCGACGACATCAGAGCCACGCGGGCACCCGCCCGCACGCCGCCGCTCCCGAGTTCGGTGGCCAGCCCGGCCGCGAGCTGCTCCAGGTCTTCGAGCGTGTACTCGCGCTCTTCGAAGGCGAGCACGACCGGTTCCGTCCGTACCGTCATCTTGGCTATCTTATTCTCCCAAATGGAGAATGTGAATCTCATTGCTAGGCTGAACGGCCGCACCCTCGATCGACAGCCCCCGTGGCAGCACACCGGAGCGACCTTGACAGACGAAATCGGCCTGGCGCCCCAGACATCCGAGCCGCTCCGGCACCCCGGAGCGGCCGTGATAGACGAAACCGCCCTGGCGCCTCAGACCTCGGAGCCGCTGCAGCACGTGGCCGACCTGCTCGGCGATATCGCGCAGCCGAATCCCGGTGCGCGCACCCTGACCGATCCGGAACACGCGGCACGGGTGATCGCCGAGGAGACGCGATCACGCACCGCCGCCGTCCTGGACAAGTTCGGCGGCACCCCGGCGGTGCTGCTCAGCGGCGGCGTCGACTCCATCTACCTCGCCGCGGTGGCCGTCGCGCTCGGGGCCCGGCCCGTCGCCGTCACTATCGTGACCGAGGGACAGTCCGACGAGGCGAACGCGGCCGCCGCCGCGGCAGCGCTGGGGTTGCGGCACGACATCATTCGGCTCCGTCCGGACGAAGTGGTGGATCTGGCTCGCGATGTCGTGCACCGTCTCGGCACCTCCGAGCTGTGGGAGGTCACGGCCGGAATCCCGCTGCTCGCCGCGCGGCGCAGCTTCGACGAGATCCCGGACCTGGGCGCGATCCTCAGCGGCTCCGGCGCCGACGCGATCCTCGCCGGAGGCCGGAAGCTCACCCACGCACCGGCTTCGGCCGCGGCACGCGACGAGATGGATCGCATCATCCGCACCGAGTCCGCGGCCAATTTCCGGTACGACCGGCTGGTCCCGCACTTCCACCCGGCGCTGCTGGACCACTACGCCGACCGGATGATCCACGTCTTCCAGACCGTCCGGTGGTGGCAGCTCGCCGAACGCTTCTCCCCCACGGCGCTTTTCGGCGAGCACCAGGGCAGTCCCGCGGACAAGCTCGCCCTGCGCATCGCCTGCCGGGACCAGCTGCCCCGGCCGATCGAGCACCTGGCCTGGGCGGCGAAGGCCCCGATCCAGCGCTCGTCCGGGCTCATGGGCGTGCTGGCCGACGCCGCCCGGACGCACGCGGCGAACCTGCCCGGGGCACACACATACACCGATCCGCGGACCGAGGACGCCGAGACCGTGGCCACGCGCCTGTACCTGTCGATCCTCGAGCACGGCTGACCGGCCGGACGAGCCGATCCGGTTAAGCTCGCCGGGTGACCATCGCTCGCGAGATGCCCGAGGACGCGCCACGGGAGGTGATCGCGCAGACGCTGCGCGAGGAGATCCTCGCGGGGCGCCTCGCGCCGGGAGACCGGCTGCGCGAGGCCGACCTGGCGACCCGGTTCGGCGTATCCCGCGTCCCCGTGCGGGAAGCGTTGTCGCAGTTGCAGAGTGAAGGGTTCGTGACCCTCGTGCGCTACCGCGGCGCCACGGTGTCGGCGGCGACGGGATCCGCGGCGCTGGAACTGATCCAGATCCGGCGCGGGCTGGAGGTGCTGGCCGCGCAGCTGGCGGCGGAGCGGCGGGGCGGCGCGGTCGCGGAGGACCTGGCACGCGTGGTGGAGTCGGGGCGGTCGGCCGCGATGAATCTGGCGCACGCGGAGCTGCCGCCCCTGGTCCTGCGGTTCCACACCCTGGTGGTGGAGGCCGCCGGGAACCATCAGCTGCGGCTGATGCTGGAGCCGCTGTTACAGCGGGTGTCGTGGATCTTCGATCAGCACCTGCGGGAGCGCACGCACGATTCCTGGAGCGACCACGCCGCGATCGCACAGGCCATTCTGAGCGGGTCGCCGGTCCAGGCCGGGTATCTCATGAGCGAGCACATCGCGAAGGACGAGCAGTTGCTCATCGAACTCGACCAGCGCTAGTGCCGCGCTCGAGAAGGCGGCAGCGGCTCCGCTAGTTCGTATACAAACTTTGCCGATTTAGCGGTTTGTTACGCATAGAACATCCGTGGAAACGTCACAGCAACACGTTTTGTATACAACTTAGGGACCAGCTTCACGCTCTCCGGAGGTTGCTCCCTTGCCTTCCCAGTCCCCCGCTTCCGAATCCCCGCCCGCCGCACCACCGAACCCCCTATCGCCCTGGCGCACCGTGGTTTTCGGCCTTCAGCACGTCCTGGTGATGTACACCGGGTGCATCGCCGTTCCCCTGGTCTTCGGCGCCGCGCTGGGCCTCGACAAGACCACGATCGCGACGCTGGTCAATGCCGACCTGCTGGTCGCCGGCGTCGTCACGATCGTGCAGGCGGTCGGGGTCGGCAAGCTGCTCGGCGCCCGCATGCCGGTGGTGGCGGGCGCCTCGTTCACCGCGGTCAACCCGATGATCCTGATCGGCCAGGAGTACGGCCTGTCGGCGGTGTACGGCGCCATGATCGCGGCCGGGATCTTCGGTCTCCTGATCGCTGTGCCGTTCGCCCGGCTGCTGCGCTTCTTCCCGCCGATCGTGCGCGGCGCCGCGATCACCATGATCGGCCTGTCGCTCATCGGCAACGCCGTCACCATGGTCTTCGGTGACCGCAGTCCCGACGGCGCCCGGCTCGGTCTCGCGGTCGGCGTGATCGTGGTGATCGTGGCGCTGATGCGTTACGGCCGGGGCATTCTCGCGCAGTCCGCCGTCCTGGTCGCGCTGGTGCTGGGCACGCTGGCGGCGGCCGGAATGTCGATGACGGACTTCGGAGGTGTCGGTTCCGCCGGATGGCTGGGCCTGCCCGATCCGTTCGTCTTCGGCGCGCCCCAGTTCCCGATCGCGGGCATCGCGTCGATGTGCCTGGTGATGCTGGTGATCTACGCCGAATCGACGGCCTATCTGCTGTCGATATCCGAGACCACCGGGCAACCGGCCGGTCGCGCGCAGCTGGCGCGCGGGCTGGCCGCCGACGGCGCCTCGGCGCTGCTGGCCGGATTCCTGACCTCGTTCCCGGACACCATTTTCGCGCAGAACGTGAGCCTGGTGCGGATCACCGGCGTCGTCAGCCGCGCGGTGACCGCGGTGGCGGGTGTGTTCCTCGTGGTGCTCGGGCTGGTGCCGAAGATGGGCGAGGTGGTCGCGAGCCTGCCCGGCCCGGTGATCGGCGCGGTGAGCCTGGTCATGTTCGCCACCGTGGCCGGTGTCGGCATCGCCACCATCGCGCAGGCCGAACTCGCCCGCAACGACAACCTGCTGATCGTCTCCCTCGCGATGGGTGTCGGGATGATTCCGATCGTCGCGCCGCAGATCTATGCCGAGCTGCCGTCCGCCGCGAAAATCGTTCTCGGCGGGGCGATCACGAGCACGGTGCTCGTCGCGTTCGTGCTGAACCTGATCTTCAATCACCTCACGGTCCCCCGAGCCCTCCGGCGCACGCCGCCGAGTTCCGCCGCACCACAACCGAAACCGGAGATCGAGGAGGTTCCCGCATGACCGGGATCTCGCTGCTCACCGTCCCGACCGCCGGTCCCGGCGACCTGGAGGCTCTCGCCGCCCTCGATCGAACGGGTTGCGCCGCCGAGGATTTGGTTGCCGTCATCGGCAAGACCGAGGGCAATGGTTGCGTCAACGACTTCAGCCGCACCCTCGCCGCGGCGGCGTGGGAGCCGCGCCTGCTCGCGACGGCGGTCACGGTGTTCTCCGGCGGCACCGAGGGGGTGTTGAGCCCGCACGTCAACCTGTTCGTCCGCGACGACCGGCGCCATCCCGGATTCGATCGCGGCCTGGTCGCCGCGGCGGGCCGCACCCGGGTGCTCACGCCCGCGGAGGTCGGCCGGGAGGCCCAGGTGGACGCGGTCGGCGAGACGGTCGCGAAGCTGCTCGCCGAACTCGGGGCCGGGCCCGCCGACACCCACCTGGTCATCGTCAAATGCCCGCTGCTGACCTCGGAGAAGATCACCGCGATCCGGGCGGCGGGCGGCGTGCCGGTCGCCACCGACACCTACGAATCCATGGCGCATTCGCGCGCGGCGAGCGCCCTCGGGATCGCCCTGGCGCTCGGCGAATGCGATCGGCCCACGGCACTGCGCGCACTGTCGGGCGCCAGCCACGTATCCTCGGCCCGCGCCTCCACCAGCGCGGGCGCCGAACTCGACGACTGTCACATTCTCGTTGTCGCGGAGAGTACTTCGGCCGCGAACCCGCTGCGAGCCCTGCACGGCGAGATGGCCGACGCACTCGACATCGCGTCGGTCACCGCGCTGCTGGATCGGGTCCGGGCGGACGGCGGCACGATCCGGCAGATCTTCGCGAAGGCCGAGGCCGATCCGGCCGGAACGGTGCGCGGCCTGCGGCACACGATGCTCACCGACTCCGACGTCAACGCGACCCGGCATGCCCGGGCCGCCGTCGGCGGACTGCTGTCCGCCCTCAAAGGCGATGGCGCCGTGTACGTCTCGGGCGGCGCCGAACACCAGGGCCCGTCCGGCGGCGGGAGCATCACGGTGATCTACGAACTACCCACTCCGGTGAGGAGCGACCGACCATGACCACGACCGCGAGCACAGCCGAGACATCCTGGGACATAGAGGAATTCGAAACAACTCCGGTACCCCGGGACCATCGCCGCCGCCTCCCGTCGGTCGCCGCGGTCTGGTTCGGTTTTCCGATGGTGCTGACCTGCGCCATCTTCGGCGGCCTCATCGTCTACTCGCTGGGGTTCTGGCGCGGGCTGCTGGCGATCGCGGTCGGCAACCTGTGCCTGATGCTGTATGTCGGATCCCTCAGCTACCTGGCGGGGCGGACCGGTGAGAACTTCGCGCTGACCGCCGCGCGGACCTTCGGCGTCAAGGCCGCGGCGGTGCCGTCCGCCTTTCTGGCCACGATCGTTATCGGCTGGTTCGCGTTCCAGACCGGCATGGCCGGGGCGATCCTGCACGACAGCCTCGGGTGGCCCGAACAGCCGACCACGCTGGCGGCCGGGCTGGGCTTCATCGCGCTGACACTGCTGGGGATCCGGGCGCTGTCGGTGATCGGCGTGATCGCGGCGCCGGTGTATATCGTGCTGGGCGCCGTCGCGATCTACCTTGCCGCGCAGGACGGTTCGGGATCGCCCTTCGGATACTCCGGTGGGGCCGAAAGTGCCGCACTGAGTTTCGGGGCCGCGGTGACGCTGGTGATCGCGTCCTTCATCGACTCCGGCACGATGACAGCGGATTTCACCCGGTGGTCCCGCACCGGGCGCGAGGGATTCCTGGCCGCGGCCTCCGCGTTCCCGGTGAGCAATTCGATCGCCCTGCTCGTCGGCGGACTGGTCGTCGCGCTCGGCGGCGCCACCGATCCCGGCACCGACGGCGGCAACTTCCTCGGGCTGCTGATCGACCACGGCGGCGTGCTGGTGCCGCTGGCCGTGGCCTTCGTCTTCATCAACCTCGGCTCGGTGTGCGCGCACTGCCTCTACAACGGCGCGGTCGGCTGGAGTCAGCTCACCGCGGGCCGGATGCGCACGCTCACACTGATCCTCGGCGCCGTCGGGGTGCTGCTCGCGGTGGCCGGAATCTGGACCTACTTCGAGCAGTGGCTGAACCTGCTCGGCGTGATCGTGCCGCCGATCGGCGCGGTCGTGATCCTCGACCAGCTCGTCCTGCCGCGCACCAGGCTGGGTTCGCCCGCGCCGGGCCGCGCCGTCCGCTGGCAGCCGTTCGCCGGATGGGCGGGCGGCGCCGCCGTCGCACTGCTCGCCCATCGCCTCGCGCCGTGGCTGTCGGACGCCGTGGTCGGCTTCGTCACCGCGGCGCTGCTCTTCACCGCCGCCTCCGCCCTGACCGCACGAGACCAGAAGGATTGCCCCGCATGACATTTCCGCCCCTCACCGCGGCCACCCCGTACGCCTGGCCCTACGACGGCGGCATCGATCCCGCCTGCACCGCGCTGCTGCTCATCGACTGGCAGGTCGATTTCTGCGGGCCCGGCGGCTACGTCGACCAGATGGGTTACGACCTGTCGCTCACCCGCGCCGGGCTCGAACCCACCGCCCGGGTGCTCGCCGCGGCGCGGGATGCCGGGATGACCGTCGTCCACACCCGCGAGGGCCATCGCCCGGACCTCAGCGACCTCCCCGCGAACAAGCGCTGGCGTTCGGCGCGGGCGGGCGCGGAGATCGGCAGCACCGGGCCGTGCGGCCGGATCCTGGTCCGCGGCGAACCGGGCTGGGAGATCGTGCCCGAGGTCGCGCCGCTGCCGGGCGAACCCGTGGTCGACAAGCCCGGCAAGGGCGCGTTCTACGCGACCGACCTCGATCTGCTGCTCCGCACGAACGGTGTCACGCACCTGATCATCACCGGCATCACCACCGATGTGTGCGTGCACACCACCATGCGCGAGGCCAACGACCGTGGCTACGAATGCCTGGTGCTGTCGGACTGCACCGGCGCCACCGAGCGGCGGCATCACGAGGCGGCGCTCAGCATGATCAGCATGCAGGGCGGCATCTTCGGCGCCGTCGCCGCCTCGGCGGACGTGCTCGCCGCGTTCGGCGCGACGCCCGCCGCCGTATGAGGATCGTGCTGATCCACGGCGCCGCGACCGACTCGCGGGTGTGGGCCGCCACCGCGGCCGCGCTGCGCGGGTCGGCCGAGGTGCTGTGCCCCGACCGGCCGCAATCCGGTGACATGGACACCGAGATCGCCTATCTGGCACCGCTGTGCGCCGACGCGTTCGTCGCCGGGGTGAGCGGCGGCGCGACGCTCGGGCTCGTGCTCGCCGCCCGCGGCGTTCCCCTGGCCGGGGCCCTCCTGCACGAGCCCGCGGCCGGTTCGCTGGCTCCCGGGCTGCTCGACCATGTTACCGCCGCGCTGGCCACGGGCGGGGTGGAGGGATTCGGCCGGGCGCTCTACGGTCCGCACTGGGTATCGGACCACACGCACGCCTCCCTCGACACGATCCGCGCGGAGTTCGCGATGTTCCGTGGATTCGAACCGGCGCTACCAGCCGCCCCCGGGCGAGTCACCCTGACGGTCGGATCGAATTCTCCTCCGCCACGACATGATTCGGTGCGTACGCTGGCTGCTCACCTCGGCGTGCGCATGCGCACGCTGTCGGAGGCCGGACACGCCGCCCACCTCGAATGTCCCGTGGACCTGGCCGCTCTCATCGAATCGACCGCCACATCGCTGAAGACTCCGGTCAGCCGTACACGAGGGCCTGGTAGGTATCGAGGATCTTGCGGATCGAGGGGGTGACGGACAGGTCGCCGTCCAGCGGCGCCCACACGTACCCGGCATGCTCGGCCAGCACGATCGGCCCCGTGGCCGCCACCTCCACGGCGAAGTGCAGACGCCGCACCGGCTTTCCCGCCGGGGACAGGTAGTCGAAGTCGCCGACGTGATGGCGGATGCCGGTGACGAGCAATCCCGTCTCGTGGCCGACCCCGCGGATCACCGCCTCCGTGACGGATTCGCCCGGCTCCACCGTGGCACCCGGGAGCTTCCGGGTGGGGCGAATCGGCCCGGTGCTGTCGGGCTCCAACAGCAATATCTCCCCGCCGCGATCGACGATCGCGCCGACCCGCAGGCCGACACCGTCGTATTCACCGCGTGGCAACGCCTCGTCGAACATCGATACCGACACCGGAAACCCTCACCGACCTTCGATCGAGCCTATGCACCGCCCCTGGCATGCGGCGCTCACCCCAATTTTACCGTGCGGTGACCGCCACATAACAATGCCCATCAAACACCCACTGGGGCACGCGGTTTCACAGCGCGCGAGTGTACTCGGCGGGCGGGCGGCCGTAGACCTTCTCGAAGGACCGGATGAAGTTCAGTACCGGTCCTCTGGTCGCCCTGACTCCCAATGGGTTTCGAGACGCTCCAGCAGCTGGTCGATATCGCGCTGGATCCGGACCGCCAGCTCCCGGGGCCCGGTGGCGACGGCGACCGGAGATTCGTCCAGCGACATCACGTACCGCCCGTCGCCGGGTATGTCCCGCCACATCAGGTTCGTCTCGAGAATCCCGCGCGGGCCGTACTTCGATCGCCCCTGAACCACGGCGATCGCCCCGGTGAGGTCGGCAGGCTGCTGGAAGAACCGTTGCGTCTGAGCAACCGGCCGCTCGTCGACATCGTCCCAGATGAGGCTGTCCCGCCAGGCCGGGGTGATGTGCTCGGCCGGATCGGTCACGACCGGAATGTCCGGCAGCCGCCCGGCTGCCACCGATGGCAGCGACGCGACCACCTTGGAGCCCAGGTCGCTCGGATCGCACTCGGTGACCGTCACCATCGGCGAATCCCAGGTCAGCTTCCCCGGCGCCTGCTCGAAGACGTATCCCAGCGCACCCGATCGCGCGATGTGCACACGGAGCTGCTTGTCCTTGTTGCTCCTGTCGTGCTCGTCCCAGCTACGCACCTGCACGTACACTTCCGGCGCGCGCATCACCTCGATCACGCCGTCGAACGAGCCGTCCAGCCGGTCCTGCAAGCTCTCCCACATGTCCCGCCTGCGACGGTCCATCTCGTCGACCGTGACGTCCTCGTCGGTCTCGAACAGCAGCGGACGCGGCACCGAACCACTGCGGTAGCGGTCGCACAACACGAGAAACGCGAGCGAGGAGAACTCCCACTGCTGAGTCACGGCTCGATCACCGGCCGCACCCGATCCACATCCGGCCCGACGATCTCGTCGAAATTGCTTGCGGTGTCGAGGAACTTGCCGCGCTTGTGGCCCTGGCCGCCGTGCTGCCCGCCCATGCCACCGCCCATGCCGCCCGCGGGTGGCATACCACCTGCCGGACTGTTTCCGGGCGGCCCGGCGGGCGTCGCCGGTGTCACCTCGTTCCCGGTCTGAATCGCCGCCCGCGGGAACAACTTCGACGAGTCGGCCGGAGTGGAGGCGGTGATCTGCGAGTGCACGCCGCCGCCTCCGCCGTCGCCGCCGCCCCCGGGGAGTCCGGCGCCACCGCCGCCGAGAGCGGACACCAGATCATTGGGGAGCGCACCGGCCGAGCTGCCGAGATCCTGCGGATCCGCGATGCCCGGAATACCGACCATGCCGAAGTTCGCCAGCCCGGCAATCGCTTCCGTGCCCGCCTTGGTGACGGTTTCGACGACGCCCTTGATCCCGTCGGTCAATGTCTTCAGCAAGTCCGCGCCGCCCTGGCCCCCGCCGCCCAGGGTCTGCCCCAGGTTCTGCAGCGTTTCCGGGCTCAGATTGCGCAGCGCCTCCGGGTTCAGGTCCTTCAGCGCGTCGGGCCCGAGTCCGCCGAGCATGTCGTTGCCGAACTTCTGCAGCTCCTGCGGGTCCATGCTCTGCAGCAGATCGGAGCCCAGCTTCTGCAATGCCTCCGGGGTCATCTGCTTCAGCAGTTCCGGGTTCAGGCCGCCGAGCAGATCCGAACCGATCTTCTGCAATGTCTCCGGGTTCAGGTCCTTCAGCGGATTCTTGCCCTGGAGGAAATCGTTGAGCAGGTCCTGGGGCGATTTCGGTGACTTCGACGAGCCCGGGGGCGGGGGGCTCTTGGGAACATTGTGGTTCGGCTGTGGTGATTTGTGGGCGTTCCCGTCGCCTTGGTTGCCGTTGTTCCCGTTGGTGCCACCGCCGTAGGGATTCGCGCCCTCGGTGTTCCCGTCGCCGCCCTTGCCGTCTCCGAGGCCCTTCTTGTAGCCGTCCTCGTAGCCGCCCTTGTATTCGGGGCTGTTCTTGTCGAGACCGCTGCCGTTCCCCTGGCCGGAGCCGCCTCCCGGACCGTTCCCCTTCCCGGAACCATCACCCGGACCGTTCCCCCGACCGGATCCATCACCCGAACCGTTCCCCTTCCCGGAGCCGTCGCCCGGACCGTTCCCCTGGCCGGAGCCGTCCCCTGGACCGTTCCCCTGGCCGGAGCCGCCACCCGGACCACTCCCCTTCCCGGAACCATCACCCGGACCGTTCCCCTGACCGGTGCCGTCCCCCGGGCCATTGCCCTGACCACCACCCGGACCGTTGCCCTGGCCGCCGTTCTTGCCACCGGCGTCCTTCAGGCCTTGGTTGTAGCCGTCCTGATAGCCCGACTTGTAATCGGGGCTGTTCTTGTCGATATTGCCGTTGTTGTTCCCGTTGCCATTGTTGTTGTTCTTGTCGTTGTTATTGTTGCCGTTGCCGTTGTTGTTGCCATTGCCGTTCCCCTTGTCACCCGGCGGCGGCGGGGGCGGTGCCGGTTGAGTGACGGTACCGGTCACGGTGATCGCGGGCATCGCGGCAACGGCACCGGCGATACCCGGCTCGTAGACGGCCTTGTACGTTGCGCGATAACCTGCCAGATAGTCATCCTCCTTGCAGGAGGGCTCGGCATATTCTTGTCCGGGCGTATCGTTGTACATCGCATAAATCCATTTTGCGCAGTACTTCAGATCGGCACCCAAATTGTCGAGGCTGGTGGCGAAAGTCAATGAACCTTCGGTGAAACGCTTGATCGCGTTCGTGGCTTGGTCCGCACCGTTACCGGTCCACATTTCCTTGGTGACCTTCTGGAGCGCGGTGTTCAGGTCGGTGAGATCTGCCTTGATCTTCTCGGCCACCCAGACGTATTGAACACCGGCGCCATTCGCCGTCCAATCGCTCCCTTCCAGCGCCTTCCGGAATTCGTGGAATCGTTTGAAAGACCAACCGCTGGCGTCGGTGACCTGGATACCGATGCCACTGTCCGCACTCGGCGGCGGCTTCGGCGCAGTCGGATGGTCTCCGGTATGAGAGGGGGTGAAATCGTTCGGCCGGGGCCCCTTCGGCGGAATGGAATCGACCTTGGCCAGGTCGCCGATCTTCTTGAAGTCTTCCGCCGACTTATCGTCGGTTTTCAGATACTGCTTACACGCGCTGATGAAGGTGTCACCCATATCCTCCATGATCTTCTTCAGGGTATCCATCGCCTCGATGACGTGGACACCCTTGTCGTTGAAGCGTCGCGTCAGCTCCTCGCCGCCGTACTCGTCGGAGAATCGGCGCATGGTCGTCATGCCCTGACCCTTGATGAAATCCTGGTACCACTCCAGTTTTCCGATCATGTCGTGGCATGCCTGGGCCGCCGCGGCGAAGGCCTTCGTATCGGCCTTCAGCAGGTCGACCTTCAGCTCGTGCCGGTCCGCCTTCCCGCGCAGTCCGGACCAGTCGTCGACCTGACTCTTGGTCGTATCGTCGATCTTCGGTTTGTCGTCTTTTCCGTCAGCCATCGCCGGCACTCCTCGCGGTCTTCGTGGTAGATCTCAGTCGTCGTGGTCGCTGACCATCGACCGGCGTCCCTCGTATCGCACCGCATCGCCGAAGCCCGTGTCCTCGTCGTCCCACCGCTCCCGTGAGTTCGGCGGGGCCACCGAGGCGGGCGGCGCGACCGGCACGACGGACCCGAGGTCCGGCGCATCCTCGATGAGATCGGACAGGCGAGGCAGCCGAGACTTGCGCTCCCGCAACGGTTCCATGAGCCGGCGGCACTCTTCGTTCGCCTTCTGTGCGGCCGCCTGCACGGCCTCGGTCATCGCGGCCGCGATCTCCTCATAGGTCAATTCGCCGATATCGTCGTCGAACCGGGTGTCGACGAGAATGCCATCGGCGTTGACGGTCACCGTGATTCGTTTCTCGCACGCGGTGGCGGAGGCGGTGAGCCGGGAGCGGTCCCGTTGAATTTTCGCGATGCCCAGCATCTGTTCCGACAATGCTTCCATCATCATCGCGGCGTCGGCTCGCAGCCGTTCGTTCGCCATCGGAGGCCCTCCGCATCGTAGGTCCGGCCGTTACGCGGCATTGCGCCGAGTGCTGTTGCCGCCGAACAGATTCGAACACGACGCGGATAACCTCGAAATAAGGCGGACATAAGAAGGGCATAATTCCCGACGGGCACCCGGGGGATTCCGAAATCTCTTCGGACAGTAGGCGAATTCGATGTGAACAACAACCGCACCACAGGTGACCGCGCCGAGGCGGAGTTCACCTGCGCATCAGTTCCCTTGGCGCGCAGTTACTCCCGCCGGTACCGAGTCGACGAGCGGATGCCCCCGCCACGACACGTCGGGAACGGGGAGGCCGAGACGCCGGCTCGCCTGCGCCACCTTGTCCAGGATCGGCTCGGCCTCGTCGGCACAGCCCACGGCGGTCAGCGCGCATCCGTACACCTGCATCGCCCGCAGGCGCCGCACCGCCGCCGAGACCTCGGTGAGCGCACGCACGGCCTCCTCGGCGAACGGCACGGCCGCCTCGGCGTCGTCGCTGCAGAGCGCGACCTCGGCCAGCCGGGCCAGGGCCCACCCCTCCTGATGGCGGCGGCCGTCCCGGCGGGCGACCTCGAGCGCCTCCTCGCACAGCTCGCGGGCGGTGACCGGATCACCGCGCTGCAGCGTCGCGAATCCCAACTCGTGCAACGCCATCGATTCGACCCGCAGGCTGCCGACCTGTCGCGCGATGACCAGCGCCTGTTCGGCGGCCTCAGCGGCCTCGGGCCAGCGCCCGGCGTCGCAGCAGACCCGGGCGATCGTCGCCCAGCTCATCCCCTCGCCGAACCGAATCCCGGCCTGCCTGCCCAATTCGACCGCACGCCGGTAGTGCTCCACCGCCGCGTCCACCTTGCCCCGGTAGTCCATGACCGTGCCGAGCATCTGCTCCGCGAGGATGGCGCTGGACCGATCCCCCGCCTCCTCCAGGACCGCGCCGGCGTCGCGGAGTGTGCGCGCGGCGCCCAGATCCCCCGTGCCGACCAGCCGGGCCATGGCGGCGGCCAGCTGCGCCCGGCCCATCGTCCGCCGATCTCCGTCGGCTTCGGCCGCCCGGGCCAGCACCTCGAGTGCCGGCGCCACCCGGGACAGATGTTCGCCCGCATCCCCGCCCACCGCGAGCGACAGCGCGAGATCGACTGCGAGCGTTCGGGTCCGGGCGTCGGGGCGATCGGCGACCTGCCGGTACAGCGCCACCAGCCCGAACCGTTCGGCCATCGCCCAAGCGGTGCACCGGCGTTCGTCGCCGAACCGCTGCCCGGCCGCGGCGGTGGCGGCGTAGAAGTCGGCGCCCATGCCCGGATCGCGCAGTTCCACAATGTTTTTCGCGCTGGCCAGATAGAAATCGACCAGCCTGTGCAATGCTGCCGGCCACTCCGCCTGCTGCGCCGGATCCGCGACGCCGCGGGCGAACAGCCGCACCAGATCGTGATATCGGTAGCGACCGAAGTCCGGCGACTGCAGCATGCCCAGGTCCACCAGGGTTTCGCAGAGCCGCTCGGCCTCGGGCCGATCCCGGTCGAGCAGGGCGGAGATGGCGTCGACCGACAGGTGGGGCGCGTCGGAGAACGCCACGAGGACGAACGCCCGCGACAGCTCGGAGTCGAGTCGGCGGTAACTGGCCAGGAACACCAGCTCCACACTGGTATTGCCGACCGCGAGTTCGGCCAGCCGCCCGCGCTCGTCCGCGAGGCGCTCGGCGACCGCGGCCAGCTGCCAGGCCGGCCGGGTCGCGAGCCGCGCCCCGGTGATGCGCAGCGAGAGCGGCAGGTGGCCGCAGGCACGCAGAATCTCCTGCGCCGCATCCGGTTCCCGGGACAGCCGCGGCGCCGACACCATGCGCTCCAGCAGCGTCCACGCCTCATCGTCGGTGAACACATCCAGCGGGAGCAGCCGCGCACCGAACAGTTCCGCCAGACTCGAACGACTGGTCACCAGCACGGCCGCCGAGCCCGGGCCCGGCAGCAGCGGGGTGACGTGGTCCACATCGCGCGCATTGTCCAGCACGAGGAGGATGCGCTTGCCCGCTATGGTGTTGCGCCACAGGTCCGTTCGCTCCGCGGGATCCCGCGGTAGCTCACCGGCGTGCACGCCTATCGAGCGAAAGGCGACCGCGAGCAGCATATCCGTCGAGCGCGGATGCTCGTCCATCCCGCCGAGGTCGAGGTACAGGGCCCCGTCCGGGTAGTTCTCTCGCACGCGATGTGCGAGATGCACTGCGAGCGTGGTCTTTCCGATTCCCCCCATCCCGGTGATCGCGACCACCGGACGATTGCCGCAGTCCGCGCCCAGCAGCTCGGTCAATTCCCGGACCAGCTCCGCGCGCCCGACGAAATCGGCGATATCGAGGGGCAGCTGCGCGGGGGCGGTGCCCGGGGGATCGAAATCCTGTTCGCCGGACGGCAATTCCTCCGGCTGCTCGCCTGTGCTCTCCGGGACCGGCGGCGCGGACGACAGGAACTCCTGATGCAATCGGACCAGCCGCGGGCCCGGCTCCAGGCCGAGCTCGTCGGCCAGCAACCGGCGCGCATTCCGGTATACCTCGAGCGCTTCGGCCCGCCGCCCGCTGCGATAGAGCGCGATCATCAGCATCTCGTGCCACCGCTCGCCGTGCGGGTCGGAGGCGACGCGCGCCTCCAGCTCCGACACGGCGGCCGCGTATCGGCCGCGATCCAGCGCGACGACGATCGCGGCCTCGTCCAGGACCGAATGCAGCCTGCGCAGCCGGGCTCGTTCGGTTTCCGCCCACGGTCCGGGCAGCCCGACCAGCGGGTCGCCGCGCCACAGTTGCTGCGCCGCAGCCAGTTTCTCGTTCGCCGCGTCGGCCGCACCGGAGTTGCGATCGGATTCGGCGGCCGCGATCAGGCCCTCGGCCAGACCGGCGTCGGACTCCACCGGCAGGCCGAGCCGGTAGCCACCGCGGGTCGAGGCGAGCCACTCCGCCCCCGCGCCGGCGTGGCCGTGGATATCGAACTGGCGCCGCAGGGCGCTCACGTGATTGCGCAGGCCACTGATCGCCGAGGACGGCGGTCGATCACCCCACAGACGCGCGGCCAGCTGCACCGTCGACAGCGTGCGCCCGGGCTCCGCCGCCAGGATGACCAGCACCGCCATCATCTGCGGCGCCGCGATCTCCAGGCGATGCTCACCCAACCGCACCTCGACCGGCCCCAACAGGCTCAATCGAAGTACCTCGGGCCGCACCTCGTCGCTGCTCGAACCCTGTCGCGCTGCCAAAACAGATCCTCACCCGTCGTACGAAGTCCGCCATCGCCTTACGTCGAAGCATAGGAAGCCCGGCGCGACCCGCGCGTGAATCACAGCGTCACCCGAGCTGAACATATGCGTGACGAACCGCCGCCGACACTACGGGTTCCGTCGGGAACGGGCTGACCGTCGACCGGCGGCCACTTCATCCGGGCCTTCGAGAAGGCCTACGGCCTGACGCCCGCCGAGTACGCCCGCTCGGCCTCCTGAGCCGGTTCGCGGACGATTCGGTCGGCCATCGCACGCATCTCGCCGGGCAGGCGGTCCGGCGCCACGGGCCCCACGAAGTACTCGGCGATCCGGCCCTCGGCCGACCGGACATCCCAATGGCACCAACACAATCCGGGCGACCACAGCGGCTCCGCGGGCACACCGTCGAGCTGCCTCGCCAGCCTGTTCAGTTCGCGGGCCACCGCCGCCGGAGTCCCGATATCGGCCAGGCACCACCACGGCCGGCGAAAGTTGCCCGGCGCCGAGATTCCCACGAAGTAGGTCAGCGCGACCGCATCCGTCCTGGCCACGTCGCCACCTCTCATCCCGTTCCACCTCCGGCTCGCCGACCATCGACGGTTACCTCCACCGCGCTGGTGTGCCGTCCGATCACCGAGCAGTTCACCACGTCAGTTACCTATCAGCAAATAACTGGGCGGTGATGTCGGACACCCTGGCGACAACGGTTATCGCGCCAACCATCGATGCGCCGCATACAGAAGGCTATTCAGGATTCTCGCGGCAATTAATCAGTCGTCCGAATAGGTAGGTGCGACGCAAGCACCCGGTCAGGCGACTATATTCGCTTGGAACGGATTTCAATCCGTTCAATTCCGCACCCTCGCATGTCGTTTTGCGAATGAATTGAAAGGCCGCTACGGTTCGCTTAATCGAATCGCATCGAACCATATCGGGCCGGTTGATTTCAATAGCCTTGTTTCACTTCTTGAAAGGGCCACAGCCATGGGAAGTAAACGAATTGTTCGAATTGTTTCCACGATGCTGGCCATCGGCGCCGCGGCCTCCGGACTGTCGACGGCCGTCCCGGCCGCAGGTCACAGCGTGGAATCCGAATCATCGGAGGGCCCGGGCGCCGAACAGCTGGGTCGGTGGCGGCAGTCGAGCGGGTCGGAGGGACCCGCTCCCGCGCCCGCGCCTGCTCCCCCGCCGCCGCCCGCGCCTGCGCCCGCACCCGCGTATCCGCCCCCGCCGCCCGCCGGAACCGAACTCGGCCCCGGCGGTATGTATCCGGGAGTGACTACTCCCGCGCCCGCCCCGGTCCCGACGCCACCGGGACCACCGGTCGCACCCGCACCTCCGTTCAGCGGCAAGGGCGACGGCCCCGACACCGGGCATACCGGCTCCTAGCTCCGTGCCACGGACTTCCTCGGCCGTCCGGATCGGAGGTCGGCGGCCGGCGAGTCGGCCGCCGCGCGGGAACCACAAACTACGGTGCGCCGACCGGGGACGCGCAACTGTCCGGTGGGTCGACGAATACGCAGAGAGACGGCGCGCGGGTGGGCCGGTAGCCGTCGGGAACGCCGCCCGCGGCGACGATCTGCGTGTAGGTGCCGACGCCGTCGGTGGGGCGGCGGGTGAGGGTCGGGTCGGTGCGCACGTCCACGGTGTAGAGGCCGAATCGCGGTGTGTAGCTGCCCCATTCGTAGTTGTCGGTGAGGCTCCAGTAGTTGTAGCCCATGACGTTCATGCCGTCGGCGCGGGCGCGCTGGATCCAGTAGACGGTGTCGCGCAGATGATCGGTGCGGGTGTAGCCGTCGCCGCGGGGCGCGCCGTTCTCGGTGGGCATGCCGTTCTCGACGATGTAGAGCGGCTTGCCCGGCAGGCGGCGCGAATAGTGCTGCAGCGCATAGTAGATGCCCTCCGTGCGCAGCGGCATCTCCCAGATGCGCGGCCCCGGGAGGTCCGGCATCGCCGATCCACTGCTGCGCACGATGGTCCCGAGCATCGACTGCACCGGGTCGTAGCCGAAGTAGTAGTCGACACCGACATAGTCGAGACGGTCGGCGACGCGATCGATGAACGCGCCGTTGACCTGGTGTTCGGAACCGGCCACGTATCCGACGTTCGCGGTGACCTCGGCGCCGGGCTGCTTCTGGTGGATGTAGTCGTAGATCCCGCTGTGCGCCTGCACGATCTTGTCCTGCATCTCGCCCCAGTCGGCGGCTCCGCGGCGCATCTCGTGCTGGATGTAGGCGGCGGGCTCGTTCACGGTGACCCACAGGGGGTTTCGGGAGGCATAGTGGTCGACCACCACGCGCATGACCCCGAGCCAATCGCCGACCATGCCCGGATTGCGCCAGCCACCCTGATCGACCGCCCAGCCCGGGTACACCCAGTGATCCAGCGTGATCATCGGCCGCATGCCCGCCTGCACGATCTTGTCGACGACCGAATCGTAGAAGCGGAAGGCGTTGTCGTCCCACGTTCCCGCCGCGGGCGACAGCCGGGCCCATTCGATACCGACCCGGAACACCCGCACGCCCAGCGCCGCCGCCAGGTCGATGTCCGACTCGTAGCGATCGGTGAAGTCGACCGAATCCTGCAACCGATCGTAGGAGGGGTTTCCGGCGATGTAGCGCGTCCAATTGCTGTCGGGCGCATGGCCTTCGGACTGGAATCCGGAGCTCGCCACGCCCCAGAGGAAATCCGAACCCAGCGCGGGTAGGGCGGCCGACCGCATCGGCGGGGTAGCCGCGGCGTGTGTGCAGATCAGCAGGGTCGACGCAGCAGCAGCGAGCACAGCTACCACGCACCGCCGGAACCGGGATCGCATCGACTCAGGGTAACGGCCGACCCCGGATCGACGCTGGCGTTCGAGATCATCTCATCCCGAATCCACCGACCCGGTCCGCCGCAGCACCTCGGTCATCCCCGCCAGCGGGTGAGCGGAGGCGAGGATGGTCACCGCCTGGGTGAGCTGGGCGCACGCCTCGTCGACCGTGCGCCGGGCGCGGTCGCGCTGTGCCGTGATCGTCGCGAGCAGCAGGGCGGTCAGCACGACCGACCCGTTGAATGCCTGCACCACGATCATCCTGGTGGTGAGTTCGAGTCCGTCGAACGCCGGAAACTCCTGTGCGGCAGCGCCGATCACGACCACCGAGGCGATCAGCGCACAGGGCATGGCGCCCGCCAGGTGGAATCGCAGCGCGGCCCAGATCAGCAGCGGGAAGACGAGGAACAGCAGATTCGGCAGGACGAGCGTGGCGGCGACGGCCACCAGGAACGTGCCCGTGACCAGTACCACCGCCTCGGCGATCCGCAGCGGGCGCCAGGTCGCGGGTTTTCGTGCCGTGGTCGCGAGCAGTATCAGCGGCGTGATGGTCAGCACGCCCATCGCATCGCCGGTCCACCATACCGACCAGGATGCCCAGAACTCCTGTACCGCAATGGTATCGGTGAGTACGAGGGTGACGCTGCCGATCGTGGCGCTGACCAGCATGCCCGCCAGGGCGCCGAGGAAGACCAGGGCGAGCGCATCGGCGAGCCGATCGAATCCGCGGCGGAATCCCACCCGCTCGAGCAGCAGGTACGCGAGCAGCGGCGCCAGCGTATTGCCGACCGTGATCGCGAATACGGCCGGAAGCGTCGGCCCGATAACGATATTGGTCGCGAAGGCGCCGAGCGCGATGCCCGGCCATACCCGCGGGCCCAGCAGGAGCAGGCAGGCCACCCCGATCCCCGTCGGCGGCCACAGCGGAGTCACCTGCGCCACGACCAGTGCCGACCGCAGGCCGATCTGGGCGGAGACGAAGTAGGCGACGGCGATGGCGACGATCCACAGCACCACGACGAGGTGACCGCGGAAACGTTCCACTGCGCGAGCATAATTCGGCTCCCGACCGCCTGACAACAACGTGCCGGGGTGTCGGGAACCGCGCGCTCAGGGTTTGTAGCCGACCGCGGCGAAATTGCACGGCCGGGCGGGGTCCGCGAGGTCGACCGGTTCGTCCGGGCGCCAGTCGGGGGCGTAGACGATGCCGGGGTCGACGAGTTCGAAACCCTCGTAGAAGGCGGTGAATTCGGCGCGGCTGCGCGTCACGGCCGGATCGGAGGTCTCCCGGTACAGGTCGGTCAGCGCGACGATGCGCTCCCGCACCTCGGCGCCCGCGTCCTCGAGCGATCCGTGGCTCATCGCCACGTAGCTGCCGCTCGGCAGCCGGTCCCGCAGCCGCGCCATCAACTCGTACGGACCGTCGCCGTCGGGGACGAACGGCCAGACACTGACGATCATGAGGCCGAGCGGCCGGTCGAAGTCGATCAACCGCCGGGTGTCGGGGTGGTCCAGGATGAGGTCGGGGAATCGCAGGTCCGCCTCGATGACGGCGGTGTGGTCCAGCGCATCCTGCCGCTGCAGCAGTTCGTGCGCGCGGTTGACCGCCTCCAGGTCGTTGTCCACGTAGACGATTCGCGACTCGGGCGCGACCGCGCGCGCGACCTCGTGTGTATTGCCCACCGTGGGCAAGCCCGACCCGATATCGAGAAACTGCCGAATCCCCTGCCGCACCATGAATTTCACGGCGCGCTGCAGGAAGTCCCGATTGTGGTGCGCCCAGGTGTCGGCATACGGGAACACCTCGAAGATGCGCTCCCCGAAGACCTTGTCGACCGCGAAGACCGCCTCGCCGGACAGGTAGTAGTGGTACATCCGGGCACCCGAGGGCCGGGTCGCGTCGATCTCCCGTGATCGGAACTCATCGGTACTCACCATCTCCCCCGTCCCGCCCGGAGCATTTCGGCAGCGCGACGCCGAACCCGTTCCGCCCCAGCGTATTTCCTACTGTGATTATCACGCCGAGCGTATCACGGCACGCGCGCCCGGCCCCGACGATGGAATCCTGCCGATTAAAACAATGTCCCGGCCAGGCGAAATGTAGTTCCGTTCCGGCGTATGACCGATTCCACCGCACCGGCGGACCCCACCCGGGACTGGACCTTCGAGACCAAGCAGGTCCACGTGGGTCAGGTGCCCGACGACACCACCAACGCGCGCGCCCTGCCGATCTACCAGACCACCTCCTACACCTTCCGCGACACCGAGCACGCGGCCGCCCTGTTCGGCCTGGCGGAGCCGGGCTTCATCTACACCCGCATCGTCAACCCCACCCAGGACGCCGTCGAGCAGCGCATCGCGGCGCTCGAGGGCGGTGTGGCGGCGCTGCTGCTGGCGTCGGGGCAGGCCGCGGAGACGTTCGCGATCCTCAACCTCGCCCAGGCCGGCGACCACATCGTGTCCAGCCCGCGGCTCTACGGCGGCACCTACAACCTCTTCCACTACACGCTGCCCAAGCTCGGGATCGAGGTCGGCTTCGTCGACGATCCCGACGACCTCGAACAGTGGCGCGCGGCGATCCGGCCGAATACCAAGGCGCTGTACGGCGAGACGGTCTCCAACCCGCAGAACCACATCCTCGACATCCCCGGGGTCGCCGAGGTCGCGCACGCCGCCGGGGTGCCGCTGATCGTCGACAACACCGTGCCCACGCCGTACCTGATCCAGCCGCTGCGTCACGGCGCCGACATCGTGGTGCACTCGGCGACGAAATATCTCGGCGGGCACGGCGCCGCCATCGCGGGCGTGATCGTCGACGGCGGCACCTTCGACTGGACCGGCGCCGACGCCGACGGCAACCCCCGCTTCCCAGGCTTCACCACGCCCGACCCCAGCTATCACGGCGTGGTCTTCGCCGATCTCGGCGCCCCGGCCTACGCGCTCAAGGCGCGGGTGCAGCTGCTGCGCGACCTCGGCTCGGCGATCTCCCCGTTCAACGCCTTCCTGATCAGTCAGGGGCTGGAGACCTTGAGCCTGCGGGTCGAGCGGCACGTGCGGAACGCGCAGGCGGTGGCCGAATTCCTCACGGAGCGGCCCGAAGTCACCTCGGTGTCCTACGCGGGACTGCCGTCCTCGCCGTGGTACGAACGCGGGCAGCAGCTGGCGCCCAAGGGAACCGGAGCCATCATCGGCTTCGAACTCGCCGACGGCGTGGACGCGGGAAAACGATTCGTGGAGGCGCTCACCCTGCACAGCCACGTCGCCAATATCGGCGATGTCCGCTCGCTGGTCATCCACCCCGCCTCCACCACGCACTCCCAGCTCACCCCCGAGGAGCAACTCGCCGCCGGGGTCACGCCCGGCCTGGTCCGGCTCGCCGTCGGCATCGAAGGCATCGAGGATATCCTCGCCGACCTGCGCACCGGATTCGCGGCCGCCGCGAGCTGACCGGGTACGGCGAATACGGTTTGTGCCACAGCTACTTTCGCGTCACCACGAATTGTGAAGTGTCGTAGGGATTCGGGGTTCGGTCGTTCCGCGCGGCGGCCAGCCGATTCAATACCGCTATCCCGACATCGCAAGGAGGACTGGTGCGCACCGCTTTCCGTGACCCGGGAATTCCCGACGGCGAGAAATCCGTCTACGCCGTCGGCATCGCGGACCGGCCGCAGCGGCACGAGCTGACCACCGTGGTGGCGCGCGAGGCCCGCGGCTACCGCTCGACCACCGAGGCCGACGTGGGCACGGACAATCTCACGCTGACGATCGAACAGCGATTTCAGCGGAACGGCGAATGGCTGTGCGCGCAGGACTATTACGCCGAAACACGATCCGGCGATACGGTCGTATCGCGGGAGGAGGCACATTTCGTCGATACCACACACGTGCGGCTCAGCGGTGACATCGCGCCGTTCCCGCCGAATGTCATGCCGCTGCTCGGCGGCATGACATTGCTGCGCGGGCTGGATTTCACCGAGGGGGCCACCGAATCGCTCGAGCTGTGGCTGGCCTTCTCGCTGCACTGGCCGCTGACGTCGAAGGTGGACAAGCAGACGACCGTGGAGGTCCCGGCGGGCAGTGTGCCCTGCTGGCAGGTGCTGCTGCGGCCGGGCTTCGCGCAGGTCAACACCTTGCTGGACAAGATGATCGGCGGGCTGCTGCCGCCGTCGGTGGCGCATTTCGAGGCGGCGCCGCCGCATCGGCTGGTGCGGTTCGGCTTCCCGACCCAGCCGATGCCGTCCGCGCCCCGCGGAGTGCTCGAACTGGTCAGCTAGCGATCTCCGCGAACACCGCGTGCACGGCCGCGACATAGCGCTCCACCGAGTCGTTCGCGACCGGGGTGTCGGGGTAGATGACGCTCAGCGAGGTCCCCGTCGGCAGCCGGTTGATCCAGATCAGGACCTCCTCGGAGGCGGCGCGGTTGGCGTAGACACCGGCGGTCACCTCGTCGAAGAACTCGTGCCCGGTGAAGTCGCGGGCGTCGACATAGGAGATCATCGGCGTCGACCAGCCCGGCCGCGCCTTGATCTCGGAATCGCTCGGCAGCAGTTCCACGACGCGGTGAAACGACGTGGGCCCCAGGCGTAAACCGTTCTCGTAGGCGCGCTGGGCGATGGTCAGCGCGCGGGTGACCGGGGTGGTGGGGCCCATCGGGAACGCCACCGGGACGAGCGTCACGTACCAGCCGACCGAGGAGCGCTCCGCGGCCGTGGTGCGGGTACTGATCGGCGTCATGCCGAAGTAGTAGTCGCTGCCGGTGAGTTCGCGTTCGGCCAGCGCGGCCGCGGCGAAGGCGCCGCCCACGAATTCGGCGTCGTGCTCGCGGCAGACGCGTTCGAAGCGGAGCGCCCCCTCTTCGTCCAGCAGCTGGATGCTGCGATGCGCGCTGCGGTTGTACCCGTCCTTCCGCTTCCCGAGATCCAAAGGGAAGCTGGGCAGTTCGTTGTCGTTGCCGCGGATCAGCTCCAGCCACTTCCGGACGCCCGGCGAGGCGAGGGTCAACCGGGAGGTGTACTCGCGCTCCATCACGCAGTAGTCGAGATAGCTGGCGGCCGGGGACAATTCGCCCGTGTCCTCCCAGACCTCGTTCGCGTAGAGCTGGGCGAGGTCGAAGCACGACAGGTATTGCCCGAGGCCGTCGGTGTGCAGGTGGTCGACCGCCAGGTAGACGGTGGTCGACTCGCCGTGCTCGATCACGCCGAAGGTGAAGCAATCCCATTGGAACGGGCCGGGAGTGGTCTTCTGCACGTGTTCGCGGATCGCCTCGGCATCATCGATTCGCCCGTAGTCGACCGGGACGAAGTCGACCGCGTCGGCCGGGACCAGGTGTCGCCGCACGGCTCCGCCGGAATCGATGGAGAACCACGTCCGGAAGGTGTCGTGCCGCAACAGGAATGCGTTGATGACCCGCGTCATCGCCTCCCGGTCCAGGTCCGCGGTCGGGATCTCGGCCGTCACCAGGCACAGGCCGGAGAAACGGAATTCGGCGGCGGAGTGCCGGTCGGCCAGGCGCAGATACTGCTCCTGCTGGTGGGACGGCGGGGAGTGGTGCACGGGAGCCTGCCTGGCCAGCTCCACCGATTCGGGTGAGGCCACCCAGGTGACAAGCCGCCCGGGGGCGGGCTCCCATTCATCGATCAGGCCGAAATCGACCACGGCGATACCTCGATTCGTCGATGGTGAGATGCGGTCCCGGCGTTCGCCGGGATGACGGTGGGGCGCCCGGGTAGGCGACGATCACTGCCGTGCTGCCGCCGCCTCGGCGACCGCGTTGTCCGGCGACGACCCGTTCCCTTCTGCGGTGCCCCCGTGCTGGTCGCCCCCGGAACTTCCGTGCCCGGACCCATTGGTCGCGGTGCCGTTGGTCCCGGCTCCGTTGGACACAGCCCCGGCGCCGTCCGCCGCCACCATCCCCGGCTCGGGCAGCGGCTGGGGCTTGTCGGGTTCGTGGGCGAGGATCAGCTCGGCCACCTTGGGACCGGCCTGCTCCAGGCTGAACGACCGGCCCATCTGCAGCGACATCAGGTCGATGCCGAGGGTCTTGGTGACGCGGGCACCGAGTTCGACGGCCATCAGCGAGTCCAGCCCCAGTTCGGGCACGGGCACGGTCATGTCGATCGACTCCACCGGCACCCCCATCACCACAGCCAGTTCCTCGGCCATCTTGCGCGCCACGTAGGGCCCGCGCTTGGTGTCCTCCATCGCGGCCAATTCGGCTCGCAGCTGGGCCAGTTCGGAGGTGTCCTTGGCGGAGGCCTGCGCCAGCGAGATGGTGCGGCCGGTGCGGGTCAGCTGCGGGAAGGTGCCGGTGAGCTTGGCCCAGTCGGTCGGGATGATCGCCGCGCGGCTCGCCCCGAGCCGCAGCGTCTGCTCCATGTACGCGGTGGCGTCGGACATATCGATCGGGCCGAAGCCCACCAGATCGAGGTACTTGAGGGCCGTCTCGTCGGCCGCCATGCCGCCCGTCGCCCCGGACAGATGCCCCCAGCCGATGCACAGCGCCCGCTCGCCCGCCCGGGACCACGCCTCGGCCATCGTCTCGACCGCGACATTGGCCGCGCAGTAGTTGTATTGGCCGTAGATACCGTACATCGAACCGCCGGAGGAATAGAGGACGAACATGTCCAGCGTGATGCCGGCGTCGGCGATCGCGTCGTGCAGTATGCGCGCGCCGTGCACCTTCGGCCGATAGACCCTGTCGAGTTGCTCGAACTCCATCTTGCTGATCCGATTGTCTGCCACGGCCCCGGCCGCGTGGAACACACCGCGCAGCGGGTGTTCGGCGCTGTGGGCCCGCGCCACCACCTCGGCCACGGCCGCGGCGTCGGTCACGTCGACGAGTTCCTCGACCACCTCGATGCCCACCGTGCGCCAGGCCTCGAGCTGCCGCCGCGCCTCCTCGGTGGTCGGGCCGCTGCGGCCCAGCAGCACCAGCCGCCGCGCGCCCCGCAGTGCCAGCCACCGGCCGGTGGCCAGCCCGAATCCACCGAAGCCGCCGGTGACGAGATAGCTTGCGTCCTCGTGTATTTCGATCTCGGGAAGGTACGGCCGGACGGGCGGTTCCGGTGAGTCCATGCGCAGGGCGATCCGGGTGAGCCGGGTCGACCGGATGGTCTCCTCGAAGGCCTTGCCGACGTCCTGGGTGTCGAACATCTGGTACGGCAGCGGCGTGTAGGTGCCCGCCGAGACCTTTTCGTACACCCGCTCCAGCAGGCGCGCCAGCCGCTGCGGACGCACCGCCACCAGGCGGTCCAGATCCATCGAGAAGTACGACAGGTTCTTGTCGAAATTGGCCAGCTCCAGCAGGCCGCCGGTGTAGATGTCGGCCTTGCCGACCTCCACGATGCGCCCGAATTCCGCCGCGGCATTGAAGTTCTGGCGCAGGATCTCGCCCGGGGCGCTGCTGAGCACCACCTCGGCGCCCTTGCCGTCGGTCAGCTCCAGGACGTCGTCCACGAAGTTGAGCGAGCGCGAGTTCACCGCGTGGTCGGCGCCCAGCGCCAGCACGTGTGCCCGCCGCTCGTCGGTGCTCGCGGTGCCGATGATGCGCGCGCCGATCGCCTTGGCGACCTGGATGGCGGCCGTGCCGACGCCGCCCGCGGCGCCGTGGATCAGCACCGTCTCGCCCGGTTCGAGCCGGGCCAGATCGAGCAGCGCGTATTCCGCCGTGCCGAATGCGATTGTGCTCGTGCAGTATCCGGGGTCGGCGTCGGGCGGCAGCGCGACCACCAGCTGCCGGTCGACGAGGGCGTAGCGCCGCATCATGCCCTTGGACGCCACCGCGACCAGGTCGCCGGGCGCGAGGTCGTCGACCCCCTCCCCGACCCGCACGACCGTTCCGGCGCCCTCCATCCCGGGCACGGTGCCGAAGTAGGTCGGCGCCAGCTCGCGCTCGCCGAGCAGGCCGATGACCTTGAGCGGATCCTTGTAGTTCAGCCCGATGACCTGCATGCGGACCTCGACCTCGCCGGGTCCCGGTGCGCGGCGCGGACATTCGCGCCAGGCCAGCGCCGACAGCAGCCGGGTCCGGGGCAGTTCGAGCTCGAAGTTGACCTCCGGATCGGTCAGCGGCTCCGGCGTGTCCAGGATCTCGAGGCGTTCCTCCATGGGTTTGGTCACCACGGGGGCCCAGCGCTTGCCGTTCCGCAGCAGCACCTCGTCGACGTTGTCGAGCGAAAACGCGCCCGGCACACCCAGTTCCGTGACGATCTCGGAGACGGCCGTGCCCGGTTCCACATCGATGAGCCGCCAGCGCAGCGGGGTCTGCTCGTTGAGCAGCACCCGGCGCGCACCGGCCAGCGCCGCCTGTTCGGGGTTCGGCGCAATCGCGCTGTCGGGCAGGGTGAATGCCCGCTCCGTCACCAGGGTGGCGTGCACGGAACCGTCGCCGAAGACCGTCTGCGGCGTCTCGCCCTCCGCCTCCGGGTTCGCGAATCCGGCCACGGCCACGGCGATCCGCTTCAGCGTCCACAGGGCCGCCAGATCGTCCGCGTCGGCGGCGCCCGCGACGACACACACGTGCAGCCGCTTCTTCTCCTCCGCCTTGGCGGCCTCCAGGTTCGCGATCAGGTCGGTCTCCAGATTCGGCCCGGCCGAATCCGCCACGTACAATCGCGATCCCGGGATCGCGGCGGCGAGTTCCCCTGCGCGGTCGCCGGATCCGAGCGCCACGACCACGGTGGCAGCCGTTCCGGCCTCGGCCAGCGCGGCGCGATCGAGCGGCTCGCGTTCCTCCATCGTCTCGTGGTAGTAGAAGTCGGCCATCCGGTGCAGCGGATCGTCGCCGGGTTTCAGCGCGCCGATCTGCAGCCCGGTCAGCCGCATCACCAGGTTCTGGTCGCCGTCGAGCAGGTCCACGTCGGCGCGCAGCCGCGCGTGCGTGCTGCGCCGGGCGACCACGGTGATCTCCTCGGGGAGTTCCGCGAGCAGCCGGACCGCCGCCACCCCGACGGGCACCATGACGCCCTCGTCGATCCGCTCCTCGGCGAACAGCAGCGCGGCGCTCTGCATGGCCGCGTCGACCACCGCCGGGTGCGCGAGATGTCCGGAGTCCGCGGCGATCGTCCCGTCGACCGTCGCCACCACGGCGTCCCGGCCGACCCGCACCGATCGCACCCGCCGGAACGACGGGCCGTACTGCAGCCCGGCCGCGGCCAGGCCGGAGTAGAACATCTCCGGATCGATATCGATGCCGACGTCGATGCTGGGCACCGCCGCCTTGGTCTGCTCGTGGCTGCCGGTCAGCGTCCGCCCGTATGCGTGCACGGTCCACGCCGTGCCCGTCGCGCTGCGCGACCGGATCTGGAAGCGCCCGCTCGCCTCCTCCACGGTCATCGCCACCAGGGGGACGTCGGGTGCGCCCATGATGAGCGGCGCGACGAACCGGACCTGTTCCAGCGCAACCCGTTTCGCGCCGATGCGGGTGGCGGTCGCGCTGAGCGCGGCGTCCAGGTACGCGGCGCCCGGCATGATCCGGATCCCGTTGACCACGTGATCGGCCAGCCACGGCAGCAGCTCGGTCCCGACCTGCAGCAGCCAGTCCGGGCGTCCTTCCACATCCGGGTCGCCGAGCATGGCGTAGGTGCCCGGCGTGCCCAGCCGCGCCTGCTCGAAAAGCGGCAGGGCGGAATGCAATCGGGCCCGCTGCCACGGGTAGCGCGGCAGCGGTACGTGCGCGGTGGCCGGGCGGTCCGCCGGGAACAGCAGCTCGCGATCCAGCACCCCGGCAGCGTGCAGGCCGATGAGGGTGCGGCGAATGCTGTCGAGATCGGACTGGGTGCGGTCCAGGGTCGGCACCGTGGTCCCGTTCACGTCCGCGCCCAGCAGCGCCTCGCGAATATTGCCCGACAGCACCGGATGCGGGCCGACCTCGAGGAACACCCGGCTGCCCGCGCCGATGAGTTCGGTGATCGCCGTGGCGAACCGCACCGGCTGGCGCACGTTCGCGCACCAGTAGTCGGCGTCCCAGTCGCCCTCGCTGACCCGGCCGCCGGTGACGGTCGAATACAGCGGTATCTCCGGGATCTTCGGCGACAGCTCGGCCAGCGCGGTACGCAGATCGTCGAGGATCGGATCCATCAACCGGCTGTGGTACGGCACCTCCACGCGCAGGCGCCGGGCGAAAGTGCCGTCCTCGGTGAGCTTTTCGGCGATCTCGTCCAGGCGCGCGGCGTCGCCGGAGAGGGTGACGCCGCTCGCGCTGTTGATCGCCGCGATATCCACGCCGGGATCGTCACCGACGAGTTCGCGCGCCTGTTCCGCGGTCAGCCCGACCGCGAGCATGCCGCCCGATCCGGCGGTGGTGGCCTGCAGCCGGGCCCGGTGGTAGGCGACCCGCACCGCGTCCGGCAGCGACAGCATGCCGCTCACGTACGCCGCCGACACCTCGCCCACGCTGTGGCCCACGATGGCGGCCGGGGTGATGCCGTACTCGGCGAGCTCGCTCGCCAGCGCCACCTGCACCAGGAAGTTGGCGGGCTGCGCCACCTCCGTGTGGGTGACCCGCGACTCGTCCTCGTCGCGCCGCAGCTCCTCGATGATCGACCAGCCCGCGACGTCCCGGAACTCCGCATCGATCCGCTCCGCGGTATCGGCGAAAATGCCTCCGGCGGAGAGCAGTTCGCGCCCCATCCGCCAGTGCTGCGGGCCCATGCCGGAGAACACGAACACCGGCTCCGCGCCGCGGGAGATGATGGCGCGGGCCGCGTCCCGGCCGTCCCCCGCCGCATAGTCCCGCAGTTCCCGGATCACCTCGTCGGTATCGCCGACGAGCACACCCGTGCGGTACGGATGATGCGCCATCCGGGTCCACGCCGCCTCGGCGAGCCGTTCCGGATCGGCGCCGGAGGTGATCAGGTCGGCGAAGCGGCCCGCCAGGGCGCGGGCGCCGCCGGTGCTCCGGGCGGAGATGGGCAGAATCCCGAAGTGCCGCGCGGGCTCGGCGTTCGGGGCCACCGGCGCGGCACCGTACTCCTGCAGGATCGCGTGCGCATTGGTGCCGCCGTAGCCGAAGCCGTTGACCGCGACGGTCATCGGGCCCGCCTCCGCGGCCAGCGGCTCGGCGTCGACCTGCACGTGCAGCCCCAGCTCGTCGAACGGAATGTCCGGATTGGGCTTGTCGAGCCAGCCCTGCGGCGGCACCGTGCGGTGGTGAATCGCCAGCGCCGCCTTGATCACGCTGGCGACCCCGGCGGCCGCCTCGGTGTGGCCGATCGTGGCCTTGATCGACCCGACACCGATGGTTCCGGTACGCCCGGACGGCGCGCCGAAGACCCGTCCGAGCGCCCGGAGTTCGACGGGGTCACCGACCAGGGTGCCGGTGCCGTGCGCCTCGAGGTAGGTGATCGAATCCGGCGCCAGACCCGCACGCGTGCAGACGCTTCGGGCCAGCGACTCCTGGGAGTCGACATTCGGCACCGTGATCGCGGTCGTGCGCCCGTCCTGGTTGGAGCCGGTGGCCTTGACCACGGCGTAGATGCGGTCGCCGTCGGCCACCGCGTCATCGAGCTTCTTCAGCGCGACCATGCCCGCGCCCTCGCCGCGGCCGTATCCGTCGGCGCCGGCGTCGAAGGATTTGCAGCGGCCGTCGGTGGCCAGGAAGCCGCCCTTGCACATCAGCACGAACGTCTCCGGCTGCAGCATCACGTTGACCCCGCCCGCCAGCGCGACCTTGCAGTCGCCGTTGTCGAGCGCCTGGCAGGCCAGGTGGAAGGCGACCAGCGACGAGGAGCACGCCGTATCGACGGTCAGCGCGGGCCCGACCAGGTTGAGCGCGTAGGCGATTCGGTTGGACAGCATGGTGTAGGACGCGCTGGCGGGGGTGTGCATATCGGTGTGGAACAGGGCCGGGCCCACCACGCCGATCACCGACTGGTCCACCACGAACCCGCCGACGTAGACACCGACCGACTCACCGGCCGTGCGCCCCGCGATCCCCGCGTCGTCGAGCGCCTCCCAGGTCACCTCGAGCATCAGCCGCTGCTGCGGATCCAGCACCGTGGCCTCGCGGGGTGAGATCCCGAAGAAGTCCGGGTCGAACTCCCACGGGTCGACCGTCATGAACGCGCCGCGCTTGGTGTACATGCGGCCCGGGGTGCGTGGTTCCGGGTCGTAGTAGCGGCGGTAGTCCCACCTGTCCGCTGGAATCTCGACGACGCCGTCGCGTTTGTCCACGACGAAGTCCCAGAACGTGTCGGGCGAATCGATTCCACCCGCAAATCGACAGCCGATACCCACAATTGCGATATCCGACACGCACATCCCTCCGTGCTTCCGGTTTTCCGATCGCCGCTCTGTCCTGCGACGTGCTCGATAGAGGCCCAGCGAGCTGGCCGATGAGGCCAAGCATGGTCCACACATAACAATGCCGACACGGTTCGCCGGGCATTTTGTAAAGTCTGCCGAAATCACCTGTCCCCGACTGTGATACGACCTAGTCGACACCTGCCGACCAGGGAAAGGCATCATTCACCGATGATTATTTCGGTGAATTTCACAATGGCATCGGGCTTTCATTGTGCTGGTTCGGAATACTCGGGTTTTCCCTCCTGGCGCCACCGCCGGGGTTGGTAGGTTGCGAGCCGATCCGCGCATCGGCAGTGAGGGAGGCGACGGTTGTTCGCCGAGTTCAGGTACTGGGCAGATACCGTGGTACGGCGGCGATTCACGGTAATCGGCGTGACCGTGCTCGGACTCCTCGCGCTCGGCGCGTACGGGCTCGGCCTCGGCGACCGCCTGAGCTCCAGCGGCTGGGACGATCCCTCGTCGGAATCGGTGCGGGTGGCGCAGTTGAGGGATCAGGTCTTCGGGACCGATCACAGTGCCGATGTGATCCTGCTTTTCCACGCGCCGCCGGGCAAGACCGTCGACGACCCCGACTTCAGCCGCACGATCGTGCAGAGTCTCGACAGGCTGCCGCAGCGTTTTCCGGACCAGATCGACCGGATCAACGCCGCGTACTGGCAGACCGAAACCGGTATGGCCCTGCCCGATCTCTTCGGCTCCGCGGACCGTAACCACGCCTTCGCCTCGCTGGGAGTCAAGGGCGCCGACGACACCGCGCAGATGCGCAATTACCGCAAAATCGCCGATGCCCTGGCCATTCCGGGCATCGATATGGAGATCGCGGGTGGCCAGCCGGTCGCGGGCGCGCTGAACGACACCATGACCCACGACCAGCGCCGGATGGAGCTGTTCGCCGTTCCGGCGGTCGCGGTGCTGCTGTTCTTCCTCTTCGGGGGCGTCGTCGCCGCGGCCCTCCCGCTGATCGTGGGCGGGCTCACCGTGCTCGGCGCCTGGGGGATCATTCGCGCGCTCACCACCGTCACCGAGGTGAATTCGTTTGTCTCACCGGTCGTTTCGATGATCGGTTTGGGACTGGCCATCGACTACGGGCTGTTCATCCTGAGCCGCTTCCGCGAGGAGCTCGCCGACGGCAGCGAGGTGCCGACGGCGGTGCGGCGTTCGGTGTCGACCGCGGGCCGCACCGTCCTGTTCTCCGCCACCATCGTCGTGGTCGCCGCGGGCGGCATTCTGGTGTTTCCGCAGGGCTTCCTGCGCTCGTTCGCCTACGGCTCCATGGTCACCGTCGCGCTGGCCGCGCTGACCTCCGTCACGCTGCTGCCCGCCATGCTCGCCGTGCTCGGCCGCCGGGTGGACTGGCTGGGGATCCCCTGGTTCCGCCGGATCGGGACACGCGGCGAGGAGCGGGACAACGTCTGGGGCCGGGTGGCCGGATGGGTGATGAAACGACCGGTGGCCGTGACGGTTTCGGTCACCGCGGGGTTGCTGCTCCTGATCGCCCCGGTGCAGCACATCGTCTTCGGCAGCATCAGCGAACGCTTCCTGCCCCCGGAGCATCCGACTCGGCTGGCGCAGCAGCATTTCGACGAGATCTTCCCCCTGCGGCAGATCGATCCGGTCGACCTCGTCATCGTCACCTACAACTCCGCCACCACCGAAACGGTTCTGGCACAGGCCAATCGGGCTCCCGGCCTGGCCGCGGCATTCCCCGAACCCTTCAAGCGCCCGGCGCAACCGAGCGTCTTCACCACCAATACCGTGCTCGCGCCCGGAGCCGACGCCGAGGCCACCATCGACTATCTGCGCTCGATGCCGCTGCCGAACGGCACGACGGTCATGGTCGGCGGCCAACCGGCGGTGGAGAAGGACAGTATCGACGCGCTCGTGCACCGGATGCCGTTCATGATCGCGCTGGTATTTCTCGCCACCACCGCGCTGCTGGTACTGACCTTCGGCTCGCTGGTGCTGCCGCTCAAGGCGGGCCTGCTGAATCTGCTCGGGCTCGGATCGACGCTCGGCATACTGACCTGGATCTTCATCGAGGGCCACGGCGCCGGGCTGCTGGGATTCACCCCGCAGCCGATCATGTCGCTGATCCTCGTGCTCATCATCTCCGTGATCTACGGCCTGTCCACCGATTACGAGGTGTTCCTGCTGGCTCGCATCGTCGAGGCACGGGCGGCGGGCGCCACCACCGCCGAGGCGGTCCGCACCGGCATCGCCCGCACCGGCCGGATCATCACGGCGGCCGCGCTGATCCTGCTGGTGGTCACCGGCGCGTTCGCCCTCTCCGATCTGGTGATGATGCAGTACATCGCGGTCGGCATGGTCGCGGCACTGTTCATCGACGCCGTGATCCTGCGGATGCTGCTCGTCCCCGCCACCATGAAGCTGCTCGGCGACGCCTGCTGGTGGGCACCGTCCTGGCTGCGGCGCACTCCCCCACCGGAAGCTCCTGTCGACCCGCCGGTGACCGTGCCGACCTCCCGGCCTGCACCTTCCCGAACCTGATCGCCCGGCGGACGCCGCACGGCACCAGGCGATTTGGGAAGCCAGGAGGTTGCTGTGTAATAATCCCGGCGCGGAAAGTGCTCGGGCACGCGGACATTGGGCGTCCCGAACGCGTAGCAAGTCCGATTTTTCGCGGTCTCCGTTCAAGGTAGCGATCGAAAACCGCTCGACCCTCGCGTACGCCGAACCGTTCGATTATCGAAAGGATTGAGGCAAGTGCACAACCCGATTCCCCGCACATCTACTTCTCATTCAGCCCCGTCCGGCGCCGCGACGACCGGCAGCCGCTCGTGACGGCCGCCACCGAGGTCCTCGAGCTGACCGACGAGTTCTACCAGGACCCGCATGCGGTCTACCGGACACTGCGGCAGCGCGGGCCCATCCACCGGATCAAGCTGGACGGCGTGCTCGGCTGGCTGGTCGTGGACCACGATGTGGCCAAGCAGGCCTTCGTGGAGCCGAACATCAGCAAGAACGTCGGGTCCGCGGAGGGCCAGGCCGTCCTGGCGAAAAACGGTGCGGCCGAGATGATCAACGGCGCCATCAACGACAACATGCTGTTCGCGGACCCGCCGCAGCACACGCGGCTGCGGCGGCTGGTGGCCCCGGCGTTCGCCGGGCGCGCGATCCGCGACCTCGGTCCGCGCATCACCGCGATCGCCGATGACCTGCTCGACGCCATGGGCGAGCGGGACGGCGTGGACCTGCTCGACAGCTACGCCTTTCCGCTGCCGATCGCGGTGATCTGCGAACTGCTGGGCGTGCCCGACGACGACAAGGACGACTTCCGTTCCTGGACAGCCGTTATCGTCAACGACTCGGCCAGCATCGAGGAGCGCACCACCGCCGGGATCGCGTTCTTCACCTACCTGACCGAGCTGATCGCCGCGCGCCGCGAGAACCCCGGCGCCGACCTGCTCTCGGAACTCATCGTCGCGAAGGACGACGACGACCGGCTCGATCAGCAGGAGCTCATCTCACTGATGTTGCTGCTGCTGGCGGCGGGTCACGAGACCACCGTGAACCTGATCGGCAACGCGGTGCTCGAACTGCTGCGCGATCCGCCGACGGCCGCGCGGCTGCGGGCGCATCCCGACGAGATCCCCGCCTACCTCGAGGAGCTGCTGCGCTGCCAGGGCCCGGTCCACCTGGCCACGGCCCGCTACACCACCGCGCCGATCACGCTGGGCGACCAGCACATCGACGCGGGCGAGTTCATCATGATCTCCCTCGCGGCCGTCAACCGCGATCCGGAGCGTTTCGCCGAACCGGACCGGATCCATGCCGGTCGCGAGGACAACCGGCACGTGGCCTTCGGGCACGGGATCCACTTCTGCGTCGGCGCCGCACTGGCCAGGATGGAGGCCACCGTCGCGCTCACGCGGCTGCTGGACCGGTTCCCGGACATCGCGCTGGACGGCGAATTCGGCGAATTGTCCTGGCGTAAGAGCCTGTTGATCCGCGGCCTCACCGCACTCCCGGTCAGTCTCACCGCGCCGACGGACTGACCACGACGGAGCAATCGCAGCGGGACCTCGCATCCCGCTGCGAATCTCCGTCGTCCCGGCGAACGCCGGGACCGTCAGATCCCCAATTCCGTTGCGGCCAGGGCGGTTCCGGCGACCCGGGCGCGGATCTTGGCGAAGGCGATCTCCCGTGATGTCGACACGTCGTCGGCGAACGGCGCGAAACCGCAGTCGTCGCAGGTGCCCAGGCGGTCGGCGGGCAGGTAGCGGGCGGCGTTCACTACCCGGTCGCGAACCTCCTCCGGGGTCTCCACCCGCGGATCGATGGGGTCGGTCACGCCCACGAAGATGCGCGCCGCGGCGGGCAGATGCTCGGCGATGACCGCCAGGATCTTGTCCGGCTCCGGCTCGCTCGCGAGCTGCACGTAGAACGCACCGGCCTTCAGCTGCAACAGTTTCGGCAGCAGTGCCGTGTAGTCGACGTCGAGGCTGTGCGTGGAGTCCTGATCCCCGCCGGGGCAGGTGTGCACGCCAATCCGCGCCCGCTCGGCCTCCGAGAAGCGTTCCAGCACCGTGTTGTTCAGCTCGATGAAGCTGTCGAGCACTCCCCCGCTGGGGTCCAGCTTCAGCGACAACCGGCCCTCGGTGAAGTCCAGCTGCACCATGTGCGCGCCCGCGTCGAGACAGCCGCGGATGTCCTTCTCCGCCTCGTCGGCCAGATCCGCCAGGAACTGCTCGCGGCTGTACCCGTCGATACCGTCGGCCGGGTACAGCAGGCTCAGCGCGGACGGCGCGATCACCGCCTGTTTCACCGGCACCTGCGAATGCTGTTGTGCCGCACGGAGGTAGCTCTCCGCGTACACCTGGTACCGGAACGGCCCGGCGGTGAGCCGCGGCAGTTGGCGCTGATGCCCGTCCGCGAACGGGATGACCGCGCCGTCGGGCGCCAGGCCCGGCAGCCCGGCGATCGGGTAGGTGGCGAAGCTCGGCTTGGACTGTTCGCCGTCGGTGACGACCGGCGAGCCGAGGGAGGTCAGTGCCGCGAGGGTGTCCGAGACCGCGCGCTCCTGGATCGCGGCGAGCGCGGCGTCGTCCACCTCGCCCGCCCCGTGTGATGTCATGGCCGCCAGCAGATCAGCGGGCCGCGGAATGCTGCCGATGGGTTCTGTGGGAATGCTCACGCCGCGAGTGTAAGCCGCAGAGTCCTTGTCTCGTCGCTGAATGATCTGCGCCAGTTGAGAATTCATTCGGACATCCGTTGCCGACGGCAATATCTTGTGATCCCGGCCAATGCGTGCCGGAATGACCGGGGTAGTAATTGGTGTGTTGAGTGGCAAACACCGACGGACGCGACTGCGTGCCGTTCAGGCGGGCGTTCAGTGCTTTTCGTGCCACTCGGCGATCTTCGCTATGAGTTCGGTTGCCGCCTCGCCGTGCAGGGCCATGCCGTGCATGATCCGGAACGCATCGTCGTACACCGCGATCTCTGACGGCCGGGTGACCGTCAGCTCGGCGGAGATGGTCTCCACCATCACCCGGACTCGGTCGAATATCGAGAACCCATGAGAACCGACAGGCGCGTTCGCCGATAGCGGGACCACGGCGAGATCAACGCGGGGGTTGTCGGCGTGCTGGATGAGGGTGTGCATCTGTTCGACCATGACGGTCCGAGTTCCCACCGTCTGCCACAGGGCGGCCTCACCGATGACGAACGCGAACCGTCGCGTGCCCGACTGGAGGATACGTTGCCGGGCCATGCGGATCGTGACCGCTTCGTCCAGGTCGTCGCGCCCGCCGGGCACCAACGCCCGGCACTCGGTGAGTATCGCTTTCGCGTACGCCGGAGTCTGGAGGAGGCCGGGAACCACCCAGTTCTCGAACCACCGGATATGCCGGGCTCGGCCTTCGATCTCGAGGGACTGGCGTTGCCGGTGCGCCCGGCCGGACGCGACGACGCGCCGCCATTCCAAATACGCCGATTGGATGTTGCGAAGTGTGGCGACGAGGTCGTCATAGACCAGCATCGACGCCGTGGCGCGGCACCACGCAAGTAGATCGTCCTCGCTGGGCTGTTGCTTACCGAGTTCGATTCGTGAAGTCTTCGCCGGGTGCCAATCGCACGCTGTGGCAAGGGCTTTGCCGGACAGGTGGGCGTCCCTGCGGAGCTCACGCAACCGCGCTCCGAGGGCCGCCCTGGCCTGTCCGACACTCGTATTCACCGGGTGGCGTACTCCGACTCGAGATAGGTGGTGTGGTCGATTCCCTTGCTCCACAAACGATTCCATGCGGCGACACAGAGTTCGGCGATTGCGGGATCGGTGGTCACGGCCAGTCCTACGGTGTCGCCGTCGCCGTCGACGGTATTGAACGCGACCGTGGACTCATCGAACAGCCAATAGTCATCAGCCGGTGGCGTATCGGCCAAGTGGCGAGGTAGCCAGCGAATCTGCTCTCCCGCCGCAGCATTGGGAGCACTGGCGGCCAGCAGCCAACCCGTGTATTCACTGTGCGGCACGGTCACGACTCGCACCCGCGCCACCGTGACCCCGCGTGCGGTCGTCTCGGCGACCAGCGCAGCCCATTGGCGTCCGCCGTCCGTTTCCACGATCTCGCCGGTGTCGCGCCAGCGGGCAAGCGGCTCGTATTCGTCGGGCACGCCGTAGTTGTCCTGCACTTCCACGTGGACGGCGCTGGAAAATGCAGCGCGGAAGTACTCGGCGTAGATGCCTTCTCCGGCAAGTTCGCCGGTTATAGCGCGCATCGGGGTACCTCCACTGCGGTTTCGTCCGGGTCCAAGGTAAGCCGGGCCTTCACATTGCCGGTGACCGGCATCCCGGTGACGAGCACCGTGCCGGGGGTGTCGGTGGTTTCGACAGTGAGGCGCGATCCGGGTTCAGCCCAGTCGAGTAGAGCGTGTGGCACGAGAACGGCTCCGCCATTGCGGGCGGCGATGCCCTGCACGATCAGTGCGTCGATGTCGTCTTCGGCGTACAGGGCAGGGCAGCCGCCGTCTTTCGATCCGGAGCCGAGCAGCCGTAATGGGACGGGTGTGGTGGTCATGAGGGCTCTCCTTGCGGAATCGGAACTGACACCGCAATGCTCCCAGCGAATACCGGCTATTGCAGCGCCTTGTTCTGAAGCTGTTCGCAATCATCCGCAATTTCGATGTGCCGCGTAGTCAGCGGCTTCTAGCGTCACAGATGGCGCTCGGGTGCGGTGGTTGCCACCTGGCCCCGCCCTACGTGAGGGCAGGCGGCCCACCGGGTGTCGCAGTGCAATCCCGGACCCGATCTGCCTTCCACACCAAACGAGAAGAGGCCACGATGACCGCCACACTCAGACTGTCGCAAGGGGTCGTGCACGTAGATTTCGGCCCGCGCCGGAAACATCCCACTCTCGTGTACACGGACCGAGCCGACGCGATCGTGAGATTCGTTGCCGCACTGAAGCAACGGACGCCGCGCTACCGCATCGAAGTCAAATCCGTCGCACCGGGCAACGGGTTTCCATCAGATGCTCCGATATGGCGAGTGTTCGCCTGGGACAACGGATGAGTAATACGACTGCCGGACTGGCCATTGCCATCGGGATACCACTGCTCGTGCTCATCACGGCGATCGTGTGGCCGCAACGAGTACTGAAAGACAAGACAGTACAAGCGATTTCGCGGCGCATCAAAGAAGAGGACGGCGAGACCGGCCGGTAGCCCATTCCGCACGCACGCACGCGGGTGGGTAGTTACGAGGCGGTCTCGCGTCATGATCCTGGAATTTGCGGGAATGACGGGAGACCACACCGCTGGCGAGCCGTGTCGTGGGTATGGGCGAGGCCTACTCGGTAATCGCCGTGCCTCCATCCTGCACCGCCTTGTCCGCTGTCCTCTCGTCTGCCGTTGCCTCGTCCGCCGCATCCGGTGACGGCGTGGCGATCACGTCCATCTGCTCGCCCACGTACCGGAACACCACCGCGCCGACCGCGGCGACGGGGACCGCGAGGAACGCGCCGACGATCCCGTACAGCGAGCCGCCCGCGGTGACGGCGAGCAGCACCACCACCGCGTGCAACTTCATGCTGCGGCTCTGCAGGACCGGCTGCAGCACATTGCCTTCCAGCTGCTGCACCGCGATGATGATGCCGAGCACGATCAGCGCCGTGGTGACGCCGTTGCCTACCAGCGCGACGAGCACCGCCAGCGCCCCCGCCACGAACGCGCCGACCATCGGGATGAAGCCGCCGATGAAGGTGATCACCGCCAGCACCATCGCCAGCGGCACGTGCAGGATGAACAGACCCGCGCCGATGAACACGGCGTCGATCAGGCTCACCAGCGCCTGGGTCCGGATGAAGCCGCCGAGCGTGGCCCAGACCCGGTTCAGCACCTCCTCGAAATGCCGCCCGCTGCGGTTGCCGAACAGGGCGTGCAGCCACGGCAGGAACTTCGGGCCGTCCTTGATGAAGAAGAACGACAGCACCAGCACCAGCAGCATCGTGATGATCGCCGAGGTCGCCGCGCTGACCCCGCTGAACACCCCGGTCGCGATCCGCTCGGAGCTGGACTGCAACCGGGACACGATCGCGTCCACGCCCGAATTCAGTTGCTCGTCACCGATTTTCAGCGGCGGACCCTGCAGCCAGTCGCGCACCTTGTGGATGCCGTCGGTCGACCGGTCGGCCAGCTCCGGCGCCTGATCCACCACCGAGGGCACGATCAACGCCACCACACCGGCGAACAGCGCGAGGAAGCCGAGCACGGTGATCGACGCGGCCGCGGCGGGCGGGAGGCCGTGCTTGGTCAGGAAGCGCGTGGGCGGCCACAGCACCGTGGCGACCACGATCGCCAGCAGCACCGGCAGCACCACTACCCACAATTTGGCCAGGAGAATCTGCAGCACCCAGCCGCCCGCCGCGATCGCGACGATGCACACCGCCCACTTCGCCAGCCAGAGCGTGCCCCGCCCGATCAGCGTCCCTCGATCCGGAGGCGGCGGCGCACCCGTGTCGTTCGCACCGGCAGCAGAATCAGCAAGCCCACTCACGCGGGCAAGTCTGTCATGAATCGCCCGTATGGGATGGGATCACAGACCGTGACTCAGGTCAATTTCGCGGGGAAGGCCGCCATATCGTTCTGGGTGAGCACCGGGAGGTTCGTCAGGTCGCCCGCCGGGATCGCGAGCCGCAGTTCGGGGAAGCGCGCGAACAGGGCGGGGAGGGCGACGGCCGCCTCCAGGCGGGCCAGCGCGGCGCCGGGGCAGACGTGCGGGCCGTATCCGAAGGAGATGTTGCGGCCCGCGGTCGGGCGGGTGGCGTCGAAGTCGTCGGCGTCGGCGCCGTGCACGGCGGTGTCGCGGCCGATCGCGCGGTACGACATCACGACCCCCTCGCCCTTCTCGATCACGGTGTCGCCCACGGCGATGTCCTCGGTGGCGAACCGCATCAGCAGGTGGATCACCGGGCCGTCCCAGCGCAGGGTCTCCTCGATCACCTGCTTCCACTCGATATCGCCGCCGCGGACCCGGTCGAACTGCTCGGGGTGGGTCAGCAGGGCCCGCACCGCGCACAGCAGGAGGCTGACGGTGGTCTCGTGCCCGGCCGCGACCAGCGCCTTCAGGTTCCCCGTCACCTCCTCCTCGGTGAGCGGCTCGCCGCCCTCGTCGGCCTGGATGAGCGCGGTGGTGAGATCGTCGGAGGGGGAACCGTCGCGCAGCCGGGCCGTCTTCTCCCGCACCATGTCGCGGTAGTACACGTCCAGGTCCGCGATCACCCGCAGCCGCTCGTCCTGCGGGGTCAGCACGGAGAAGAACTTCTTGTACGACTCCAGCAGCATCGGGTGGTCGGACCGCGGCACCCCCATCAGCTCGCTGATCACCCGCATCGGCAGCGGATACGCGAAGACCGCCTTCAGATCCACCGTGTCGCCCCCGGCGCCCGCGGCGGCGAGATCGTCGAGCAGTTCCGCGGTGAACCGTTCGATCATGGGCCGCAACGCCTCCAGCCGCCGCGGGGTGAGCGCCTGGGTGGTCTTGATCCGTAATCGCCGATGCTCGGCGCCGTCGACGGTGAACATGGACCGCCCGGCGTCGATCATGCCGATCAGCGGCCACTGCCGGGTCACCGTCCCGGAGGTCCACAGCGACCAGGCATCCAGATCCTTGACCAGCCGCGGGTCGACGAGCAGCCGACGGGCGACCGCATGGTCGGTGATCGTCCAGGCGGGCACCCCGAGCAGTTCGATCCGCGTGATCGGGCCGCTGTCGCGCAGGTGCGCGGTCTCCCCGGCGAGATCGCCGATCATCGGATCGACGACGAATGGGCACTGCGACTTCACCGGATACCTCCGACCGCGCGAACGGGAGTGAATTGAACTGGGAGAGAGGTCATTCCGCGCAGGAACGGCGACGGCCGCCGGACCAGGCTCGCGGCGGGCACGGCCAGGTCGATATCGGGCAGCCGGTCCAGCAGCACCTCGATCCCGGTGCGCGCGATGATCTCCGCGATCTGCTGGGCCGGGAACGGGCAGCGGTACTCGCCGTGGCTGAAGGCGAAATGCGCGCTGTTGCCGGTGTGCGCCGGTTCGGCGGCGTCGCCGAGATGCTGGCGCACGTGCGGATCGGCGTTGGCCGCGGCCAGGCCGAGCAGCAGCAGGTCGCCCGCGCGAATCACCTTGTCCGCCAAGCGGGCATCGCGCGCGGCCCAGCGCCCGGCCAGGATCTGGGTGGGCGTGTCCTCCCACAGCGCCTCGTTCATGGCCTGGCCGACGCTGCGGCGGCCGCCGCCGAACGCCGCCGCGAACCGCTCGTCGGTGAGCATCAGCCGCAGCGAGTTCACCAGCCAGTCGGCGGTGGGGAGATGACCGGCCGCGATGACGGCCTGCAGGTCGAGCGCGTACTCCTCGTCGGTGAACGGCTGCGGATGCCGCAGCATCACCGACACCAGATCCGAGCCCGGCAGCCCCTTGGCCAGCGCGGCCTTCTTGGTCGCCACCATGTGGCGCATCATCTCGTTGAAGCGCTGGAACGCCGCCTGCGCGTCGGCGCCGCCGTCGGCCAGCTTCTTCATGGCCCACGCCAGCTCCGGCGCCTCCTCGTCGGGGAAGCCGAGGATGGTGGCCAGCGCGAGAACCGGTAGCGGCTCGGCGAATTCGGCCATCAGGTCGGCCTCGCCGCGGCCGCAGAAGGCGTCGATCAGCCGATCGGCCAGATCCTCACAGGTGCGCCGCAGCTCGAACGGATCCACCGACTCCAGCGCCGGTTCCACCATGGCCACGTGCCGGCGGTGCTCGGTACCCGCGGTGAAATAGATCGAGGGCATGGGCCGCCCCACCATCGGCAGCAGCGGCCAGTCGTCGGGGATCTTCGGCCACTGGTTCCACAGGGCGACGTTGCGCGGGAACAGTTCCGGATCGCTGGTCACCTGGTGCAGTTCGCGGTAGCCGATGACCAGCCAGGCCGGGAAGCCGCCGGGCAGCTCCACCGCCACCACCGGGCCGTGCTCGCGACGCATCTCGGCGTACAGGTGCTGCGGGTCGGTGTGGAAGCGCGGGCCGCTCAGCGGCACCATCCGGGATTCGGGCGGCACCGGGCAACGAGCGACACCGTCGGGATCGAGGCGGGGCGTGGTCATGACGCGGTCTCCGGGATGCGGGCGGCGGCATTGCGGGCGGCGGTATGGAGATGTTCGACCAGGGTGATCAGCACGCGCTTGCACGAGTTCCGGGAGCGGGCGTCGCAGTCGAGCAGCGGCACCTGCGGATCGAGGTCCAGGGCCTCGCGGATCTCGTCCGGATGAAATATCTGACCGCCGAAGTCGTTGCACGCCACCACGAATCGGGTGCCCTGATGTTCCAGCCGGTCGATGGCGTACCAGCAGTCGGTGATGCGGCGGGGGTCGACCAGCACGATGGCGCCGAGGGCGCCGCCGAACAGGCGGTCCCACAGGAACCAGAACCGCTCCTGGCCCGGCGCGCCGAACAGGTACAGCACATTCTCGGCGTCGAGGGTGATGCGGCCGAAGTCGAAGGCGACCGTGGTGGTCGACTTGCCCGGCGCCCCGATCGGATCGTCCACGCCGACACCGACATTCGTCATCGTCGCCTCGGTGTCGAGGGGACGGATCTCGCTGACCGAGCGGACCATCGTCGTCTTCCCGACGCCGAATCCGCCCACGATGACGATCTTCAGCCCCTGGCTGACGGTGCTGTCCAGCGGCGCGTCGGCCCGGGCCGGTGGCTGATCAAAGCTGACGGAGTCCAACGAGCACCTTCTCCAAAGTGGCGGCGTCTGTTACCGAAACCCATGTGTCACCGGAATGCGCTGTGTCACCGCGGTTCCCGGGCACACCCGTATGCGGATGGCGCACGGTGATCCGGCCCGCGTGCAGCAGGTCGGCCAGCAGCACGGTCGCGATGCCGACCGGCACGCGCAGCTCCGCGGCGATCTCGACCACGGCGGTCGGGGCGCGGCACATATCCAGGATGGCCACCAGCTCCGACTGCATGCCCGGGGTCGGATCGCATTCGCTGACAACGAGAGTGACCAGATCGAACGCGTCCGAATCGGGCTTGGCGCGGCCTCCGGTCAGCGTGTACAGCCGGTCCGGGCTCTCGTCCCGGACCGATCTACTCATGGCTGCACCTCGCTGGCGCTCGGCTCCGCCATTCGTAATGCACGCTGGCCTCTTGATTCACTCGCAAGCTCGCTCATAGCGTTCCCCGACCACGCGGGGCGGCCGCGAGATACTCGCCCAGTTGTTCCACCAGCTCGCGCATGTTGTGCCCGACGAGCCCGGCGTCGGCCTCCTCGGCGGCGATGACGGCGATATGCGCGCCCATCCCGGCCTCGACGATGAACAGGATGCCGCCGTAGAACTCGGTCATGCACTGCCGCACACCGCTACGCCCCGAACCGAATTCGACGGACGCGCCGTGCGAGAGGCTCTGGATGCCCGCGGCGATGGCGGCCAGCTGATCGGCCCGGTCGACCGACAGCTCCTGGGTGTGGCAGATCTTCAGCCCGTCGCTGGACAGCAGCAGGGCGTGCCGGGTCTGCGGGGTGCGGGTCAGCAGTTGCTCGAGCAGCCAGCCCAGCTGCGCCGGCGCGGACGTTGTCATCGATCGTTCTCCACTCCGCCGGCGGGAGCGTTGTCGGTCCCGGCTGGCTCGGTTGTTCGTTGCGCGGCCACGGCGTTCCCGGTCGCGGCTTGCCCGGTCTCGGGCTGCTCGTCGACCGGGTCGCGGCCCGTGACGGCGCGCTGGAAGGCGCCCATCGCCGACGCCGTCGGCGGCGACACTGCCGGTGTGACAGGCGCGGCGGCAGGCGCCGCGCCGTTCGCGGCGGGCACACCCTCGGGATGTACCGCGGCGAGCGTGCTACCGCGGCGGCGTTTCGGCAGTCGCGATTCCATGATCGCGGGTGCGCCGCGGTGCCGCCCCGCCCTGCTGTCCGCTGCCGTGTCGTCGGCTGCCGCAACATCGCGCGAGATCGCAGCCCGGCCGGAGGACTCGTCGCCGTCGCGGCCGAAGAACGCCGCATCGTCGCGGCCGAAGCTCGCCGTGCCGTCCGAATTCGCGACCGGCAGTTCGCGAGTCTCGAAGGCGGGTGTGGTGATCGAGGCGGGCGGGCCTGCCGCCAGCGTCCGATCGGAGGTCCGATCGACCCCGTCCGCGCGGGTGATCAGGTCCCGCGGCACGATCACCACCACGGCCGTGCCGCCGATGGCCGACGGCCGGTAGGACACGGTGAGGCCGTGCTTGCGCGCCAGGTGCCCGACCACCGCGAGCCCGAACCGGGTTCCGGTCAGCGACGAAAGATCCACTCCCCCACGGCTTTCGGCGTCGGCGCCGGAGACGGCCCGCTCGGCGCGGCGCAGCGCCGATTCGCTCATCACCAGGCCGCTGTCCTCGATCGTGATCACCACGCCGGCCGGAACCTCGGCGGCGTAGACGTGCACCTCGGTGGTGGGCGGGGAGAAGTTGCACGCGTTGTCGAGCAGTTCCGCCAGCGCGTGCATCACGCCCTCGGCGGCGTGCCCGGCGACGCCGACACCGGCGACCGCCCGCAGCCGCACCCGCTGATATCCGGCGACGCGGCCCATCGCGCCGCGCAGGATCGATTCCATGGCAATGGGTTTCGCCCACCGGCGGCCGGTCCGGGCGCCGCTGAGCACGGCGATGCTGTCGGCCAGCCGTCCCGCCTGGGCGGTGCGGTGGTCCAGCTGGAGCAGATCGGCGAGCACCCGCGAGTCCGCGTGCCGGTGCTCCATCTCGCGCAGTTCGGCCAGCATGCCGGTGGTCATCGCCTGCATGCGGCCCGCGGCTCCGGCGAACGCGGACAACGCGGCCACCCGCCGCCCCTCGCTCCGCTGCTCCTCGTGCGCGTGCCGCGCGATCGCCTCGTCGGCGGCGGCGATCCGGGCCGCGGCCTCGGCGGCGGATACCGAACTCGCCTCGGTCGCCCGCTCCGCCGCGTCCCGGTGCTGTCCGGCCTGCGTGCGGTAGTAGACGGCCGCGGTGACCGCGGCACACAGCACCACCGCCACGACGGCCAGGCCGCTCGCCAAGGGGATCCGGAATTCCTCGGGCGCGCTGCGCACCGCGGCGGCCGCGGCGCCCGCGGTCACGAGTACGCAGGCCGCCAGCGCCCAGTAGCTGGAGCGGGCACTCCGGCCGGAACCCGCACCGGACGCTGCATCGAACCCCGGATCGGACTCCGCACCAGCCGACTTCACTGTGTCCGCCAACTCCCGCACCTCACGCCCCAACCGACAGGGAGGATTACCAGCATGTCGCCACCGGGCGTCATCAAACACCCAGGTAGACAGACACTTTCGAAACTCGGGCACGAGCTTAACCGCCCGGGTCCGCCGCCGCCACCCGAACAGACCGGTCGCGCCACGCCGGTGCGAAAACTCCCATGTGAAAGCGAAACCCTAACAAGTGCTTGGTATTTGGCGACAATGCCGGATTCATCCGAAACTGCCGGGTGACGCCGGATCGTCCGACCGCTACACTGAAGTTTGCTCGAAAGATGCTGGACGCAATAATGCAGACGCACTACAACGAGACACCCCACAGCACGACGATTACGCGACAACGACCCCGCAACGACGACCTGGTGATGTGGCGGCAAATGGCCGAAATACCCAACACAGTCCATGTGCAGATGCGGTTCCCGCAGGGCGGTGCGGTGCTCAACTATCGCGCCTCCCCCTCGATCGCGGCCCGCGTCGCCACCGAACTCGCTCGCCACGGCATCGACGTGCACATCGATGACAATGTCACCGAGACGCTCGCCGACCTGCCGAACGCCGAGCTGTGGTCCGCAACGCCCCACATTCAGCAGTGAGGCGGGCCTACCGCCCGACCGTCCCGATCAGCTCGTTCGGGATACCGGGCAGGGTGGCCGCGGCCTCGACCGTCCGTGCGACCAGATCGACCCGGGTCACCCTGCGGGTCGTGGAGTCGGAGACGTAGGCGTCGGTGCCGCGCACGAACAACGCCGGGCGCGGCTGCTGCCACCGCGGCGGCTGCTCCCAGGGCTCGATGACCGGAATACGCCCCACGACCACCCCCGCCACCGGATCGATGACGTGAATGCGCCCGTCGGTGCCCAGCACCAGCCCCTCGCCCCGCGGGCCGCGCGCCAGCGAGCGGTAGGTGTAGCCGGTGCCCAGGTCCACCGGCCGCAGGCTGCCGTCCCGGGTGTCGATCAGTGAAACCTGCTGTGGCCGTTCGTTTTCCGCACCCCGCCGGTAGTCGCCGAGCGCGATCGGCGAGAGGTCCGTGCCCACCAGGGTGCCGATACGGCCGTCCGGCGCGGGCCCCGCGACCTTGGTGATGACGCCGTCGCGGTAGATCAGGGCGCCGTTGTCACACCCGAGGACCACGGCCTCACCCCGAACCGTGGATTCGCCGTGCACGCCCGGGCAGTCCTCGTTCCGGGCGATCTCCCTGCGGTCGGCGTCCAGCACGGCGATACCGGTGCGATGGCCCCCGGCGCCGAGCGTGACGACCAGTTCCCCGGTGGACAGCCGGACCGCCACGCCGTGGTGCGGTGCGGCGGCCCGATACACCTCGGTCCGCGGCGCTCCGTCGTCGAGCTCCGCCGGATCGAAGATCGTGACCTCGCCGCTGCCGTCGGCGAACAGCGTGACGCGCCCGGCGTGCGACACCACGTGGCCGGGTTCGGCGGCGGGGAAGGCGATCTCGGCCATCTCGCCGTGCACGGCGTCGAGGACCCGGAAGCCGTCCCGGGTCGACACCATCAGGTGGTGGCCGTCGCCGACCGGAAACAGGCGGTTGAATCCCTCCAGCTTCACCTCGTCGGCCAGCGCGAGAGACCCCCCGTCCAGCAGGTAGATCCCGCCGTCGAAAGTGACCGCGATGGGGTCGCCGATCGCCGCGTGGTCGGACTCGTGATCGGACACCGGACCGTCTGTGCCACAACCGCTCAGGGCGCTCGCCGAGATCAGCAGGCCGGTCAGCGACAGCGCCCGCACGGCGAGGGAGCGAAGCGGAGCGAACACGGCGCGGGCTCAGCCGTTGTCGCCGCGCCGCCCCACCGCGGTGGCGAGGTAGGCGCCCAGTTCGTCGTGCAGCACCCGGTCCAGCGCCCGGGCGAGGCTGCGGTGCACGGCCGTGACGCCGAGGTCACGCAGATGGTTGATCATGGCGGTGGTTTCGGCGATCTCCGCGCCGGTGTCGGGCAGCCAGCCCGGCCCGTGCCGATCGACGATGTGGTTGCGGGCGGCGGCCACCATCTCGTGCGCGATGTCGTCGAGGTGGCCGACCACGGTGGCGTGCAGGTCGGCGACGCCGCGCAGGCCGAAGCCGTAGCCGTGGAGCTCGGCGAACGTCTCCAGCAGCTGGGGTTCGGTGAATTCCACCGTATCCTCGTGCAGGCGAAGCAGATCCAGGTCGGCCAGCCGGTCGAGCAGCGCGGGGTCGTTGGCGTCCGCGCCGAGGAAGGTCTCGACCAGCTCGCGCGGAACCTCGACCGGCGCTTCGGCTTTCCCCCACGTCGCGGTGACCGCGCGCTGCAGCCCGAGGACCTCGGTGAGATCCTTGCCGGTCTCCCAGCTGGTGATGAAGTCGGCGATATGGGCGGTGGTGAACCCGCGCTGCAGCAGCGTATCGATGATCTGCAGCCGCTCCAGGTGCGAATCGTCGTAGATGAGCGCACGGCCGATCCGCCGGGCCGGGGGCGGCAGCAGCCCGCGCTCCTGATAGGCGCGCACATTGCGGCTGGTGGTCCCGGCGGCGCGGGCGAGATCGTCGATACGGTATTCCGTCATCGTCGCCTCGCCCGTCCCTTCGCTGTGCTCATCGGACCGGCTGACTCCCGGCCGTCCACCCGCTACCGACCACGCGCAGTACCCGCGCCCGGAGGTGAACCGATCTCCGGGCGCGGGTACCGCATCGCGGTGAACACTAGTCCAGCCGAGCCTGTCGAAGGGCATCGGCTCGCGACATCGCCGACGGCATCAGCCGACAGCGGCCGCGGTCCGACTGCCCGCCCCCGCCGTGGCAGCGCCCGGCGTCAGGACGAAATCGTCCGGGTCCACCCGGGCCAATTGCCGGGTGTACTGGGTGCCGAAGCCGGGGTACATGGTGGGGTTGAAGCCGTCCTCGGTGAGGTACCAGCTGCGGCATCCGGAGTTCCACGTGGTGGCCGTCAGCCGCCGCTGCAGCCGCCGGTTGTAGCGGTCCTGCCGATCGCGGCGCACCTCGAGCGACCGCAGCCCGCGGTCGACGACCAGCCCGATCGCCTCGGTGAGATAGTCGATCTGCGCCTCCATGTACACCAGCGCCGAATTGTGCCCGGGGCCCGAATTCGGCCCGAAGGTGAGGAACAGATTCGGGTAGCCCGCGACGGTGACGCTCTTGTGTGCGTATGCGCCACCGGCCCAATCGTCGGCGAGCAGCCGGCCGTCGCGCCCCGTCACCGGGATCGGGGTGCCCTGCTTGGACACCTCGAAGCCGGTGGCGAAGACGATGCAGTCGGCGCGATGTTCGATGCCCTCGGCGGTGCGGATCCCCTGCGGGGCGATGCGGGCGATCGGCCACGTCACCAGGGTGCAGTTCTCGCGCTGCAGCGCCGGGTAGTAGTCGTTGCTCAGCAGCAACCGCTTGCAGCCCGCCCGGAAGTCGGGCGTCAGCTGGCGGCGCAGCCACGGATCGCTGACCTGGCTGCGCAGATGCATCGTCGCGACCGATTCGACCACCCGGGTCAGCGGCGAATTCCACACCACCCCGAGCGCCACCGACTCGTGACCCCAGAACCAGGCCTGCCGGGCCAGGCGCTGGGTGAGCGGCACCTGACGGTACAGCTGCCGGGTGACGGCGTTGGTGCGCCGGTTCACGCGCGGCAGCACCCAGCCGGGCGTGCGCTGGTACACCTTCACCGACCCGGCCCGCCGCACCAGTTCGGGAATGATCTGCACCGCGCTCGCACCGGTGCCGACCACGGCCACCTTCTTCCCGGCGAAGTCGTAGTCGTGATCCCAACGGGCACTGTGGATCTTGTGGCCCTCGTAGTCGTCGATGCCGGGGATGTCGGGGAATCCGGCATTGGCCAGCGGACCGGCGGCCAGCACCACGGTGCGCGCCAGCACCTTTCGGCGACGACCGGCGAAGGCGACCTCCCACCATCCGTTCTCCTCGTCGTAGACGAGCCCGGTGACGGTGTGGCCGAAGCGAATCTGCGGGCGGATGCCGAACTCGTCCACCATCGACTCGATGTAGCCGAGGATTTCCGCACTGCCCGAGTAGGTCTGCGACCATTCCGGGTTGGGCGCGAAGCTGTAGGAGTACAGCCGCGACGGAATATCGCACGCCGCACCGGGATAGGTGTTGTCGCGCCAGGTGCCGCCGACCCGATCCCCGCGCTCGAAGATCGCGTAGTTGCCGACCCCCCGCTGCCGCAACCGGATCGCGGCGCCGATACCGGCGAACCCGGCGCCGATGATCGCCACGTCCAGCGGCTTGTTCGCCGTACTCATGCGACCGGCTCGTAGGTCAGTTCCTTCGACCACGTCGGCTGCGGTCCCAGGAAGCGGTCCGGGACGCGCGCGGTCAGCTTGACCATGGCGTCGGCGAACAGGTGGTAGGGGTGGCGGCGGTTGATCACCCAGCCGCTGTGCATCTTCACGATCCGGTACATCGGCACGCGGTTGGCGATCGGCGTGCGCTCGCCGACGGCCTTGAACCGCCGCATCGCGGCGTACAGCTTCTCCTCGTCGACGCCCATCTCGACGATGTTGTCGCGCATCTTGTTCAGCAGCGGCACGTAGCTGAGCACGCCGACGAGGAACGACGGCTTCACCCAGCCGCCGACCAGGTCGATGAACAGCTTGCGGGTCGTGGCGTGCCCGAGCAGCTCCATGACCGCGTAATCGGTGGCCAGATGCCGGGATTCGTCGGCGTTGATCTTCTTGAACACCTCCTGCGCGACCGGATCGGCGATCTCGTCGGTGATGAACTTGATCAGCGCGCCGTCCAGCGCCACCTCGAGCATCGGGATGACGGTGCCCAGGAACGACAGCGACATCTCGTCGGAGTGTTTGTCCAGGAAGTCGATCACCAGCTTGACGTTGATGTTCGGCTCCGGGATCTCGTCACCGTCGAGCATGCCCCAGCGCCGCATCAGGGCCAGTTCGGCGTTGGCGTGGCGCTGCTCCTCGGCGTGGAAGTAGCGGTAGATCTCCTTCAGCGTCTCGGTCGGCGCCTTCTGCGCCATGGCCGCGAAACCGCGGGCGCCGACGTTCTCGATCCACATCAGATCCGCCATGAATGGCTTCAGCTTGGCGTGCAGCTCGGGCTCGATGAGCTCGGCGCCCGGTGCGTCCCAGTCGATATCGGCCAGGGCCCACTGGCGGCCCTTGATCTTGGCCAGCATGCTGTCGAAGTCGAAAGACATGTCAGACTCCTGTTTTCTTCTCTTCGGTGAGATCCGGCCCGGTACCCGGGGCATGCGCCGCCGGATCGTCCTGCGGCAGTAGCCGATTCAGGACGCCGAGACCGTGGGTATAGAGGGCGGGGAAGTGTCGCTTGAGATGCCAGATGACGGTGGCGTCGAGTTGCGGCAGCACGTACAGCCGCCCGCGATCGTGTGCGTCGAGGGTCATCCGGGCGACGTGCTCGGGCGTGAAACCCGTCCAGCGCATGAGGTTTTCGGCCAGGCGCATGGACGTCGCGGTGATCCGGCCGTCGCGCGCCACGTTCGTCCGCACGAACGTCGGGCACAGCACCGTGACCGCGACACCGCTGCCGGACAGCTCCGCGGCCATCGTCTCCGACAGCGACAGGACCCCGGCCTTGGACACGTTGTAGGGGCCCATGGTGGGCGCGGCGGTGAATCCCGCCGCCGACGCGACATTGATGATGCCGCCCCCGCCCGCGGCCCGCAGCTGCGGCGCGAACAGCTCGCAGCCGTGCACCACGCCCCACAGATTGATGCCCAGCGCCCACTGCCAGTCGTCGAATCCGATCTCCCCCACCGGTTTTCCGCCGATGCCGACCCCGGCGTTGTTGATCACCAGGGTGGGGGCGCGGCCGAAGATCAGCTCGGCGTGCAGGGCGAGGCTCTCCACGTCCTCGCGCCGGGAGACATCGCAGAACACCGCGTGCGCCTGTCGGCCGTGCGTGCGGTCGATCAGCCGGACGGTGTCGTCCGCGCGGTCCTTGTCGATATCCGCGCAGATCACCTCGCCGCCGCGGGCGGCCAGCTCGAGGGCGAAGGCGCGCCCGATTCCGCTGCCCGCGCCGGTCACGACGGCCCGCGCACCGTGCGAGCGGCGCGGCCCGCCCAGTGCGAATCGGAGATTGTCGAGTACCCACATGGTCAGCTCACCCGCTCCCGTGCCGTCGAATCCGCCTGCGCCAGAGCCCGTTCCACGAACGCGGCGGTGTGCCGCAGCGCGGCGTGGGCCTCCGGCACCAGCAGCGGCAGCGCCTGGAAGACGTGAATCCGGCCGGGCCACAGCTCGAGCTCGCACCGCGCGCCCGCCGCCTCGGCCATATCCCGCAGCCGCCGGGCGTCGCCGGACAGCATCTCCTCCGCGCTGGCCTGCACGAACAGCGGCGGCAGGGCCGCACCGCGCGGGATCGACAGCCGCAGCCGCGGCGAATCCTCGGGTTGCCCCTCGGTGTACAGCGCGACGAGGCGGCGGCCCACCCACGCCGGGGCCATGGGATCGGGGCGGCGCCGGTCCTCACCCTCGGCCAGGGTCAGCGACAGATCCAGCAGCGGAGAGAACATGAACACCCCGGCGGGTTGCGCGGTCGCCGACCGCTGATTCTCGAGCAGCAGATCCAGGGCCAGGTGCCCGCCCGCGGAATCGCCGCCGATCACCAGGTCCTCGGGCCGGTAGCCGTGCGCCAGCAGCCAGCGGTAGCCCGCCTCGACGTCCGCGGCGGCGGCCGGGAAGCGATGCTCGGGCGCCAGGCGGTAGTCGACGAGGAATACCGGCAGCCCGGTGTCGCGCGACAACCGCGCGGCCAGCCCCCGATGGGTGCGCGCCGAGCAGACCACGTAGCCGCTGCCGTGGATGAAATAGATTGCGCGCTCACCCTGTTCGACCCCGGGCGCCCGGACCCATTCGCCGCGGACCCCACCCGAGCGCACGGTCGTCACGTGCGTGCCCGGTGGGGGCGGGCCGAATGCGGCCATGATGGCGGCGATCAGTCCGCGCCCGGCCCAGATGCCCGCCCGGTTCTGCGGCAGCAGCGCGTTGAGCTGCCGCAGTCCCACCACCGACGCCGCGGCCGCGATGCGGGCCGTGAGCGACGGTGACGCCGGCACTGCCGAGACGGTCGCCATTGACCTCGTCTTCGTCATGCCGCCAAGCATCAGTCCGGCATGTGCCATTTGTCAATGGCAGAAACTAGCCCTGCCGGAGTTCGTGCACGTAACCGCGGGAAACCGTCGAGGTGAGGACGTCCAGCACCCGCACCACGGCGGAGGCATCGATCGAGCGGCCCGCCCGGACGGGATCGTCGCCGAGCTGTTCGATCATGGTCGCGATGCTCTCGTGGATGGCGTGCAGCACCGTTTCGATCGGCACCGCGCTGCGTGCGCACTCCGCGGCGGCGTGCTCGAGCCGATCCAGCAAATCGGAGGTCACGGCATCGGATGCGTCGAGCAGCACCAGGGCCAGTTCCAGGCCGATCTGTATCAATGTTCCGGGGTCCTTCGAGGTAGACGGGCGCGGATGCCGACTGTCGCGCGAATCGTCGGTGTGGTCGCTGTCGTCCTCGTCCGTGTGGTTCCGATCCATGGTGTTTCGCCCTCCCCGAAGGACACAAGCCGCCGATAGTGGTGTCACCGCGCCGAAAGTCGGGCCGCTGCCGACGGTAGGTGTGTGCCGGGACGCCCACGAATCGGCCAGCAAACTTTGGGTAATGAGACCGGTGTCCAGCTGCCCGGTTGGGACGAGTCACAACGCGGCAGCGTTGTCACATGTCATAACTCGGCGCGATCGACGTTGCGTCATCCGACAGTGCACCGAACGACGGCGGCCGCCGCGGGCACCCGCGCGCTACGTTGATCGCAGGGATGGGAAGGGAGTTTCTCCGATGATCGATACCACTCCGGATCGACCCGGTCTGACCGTTTCGGGGCGGCCGATGTCGTCACCGCTCAAGGATGTCTGGGGACTGTCGCGCCAGATGGTCGGCCACTTCGTCGAAAACGTCGCTCCCTGCGGCACTCTCCCCGGCGACGCCATCTACGGCGACGTCACCACCATCACCCGCACCTGCCTCGAACTGGCCGTCTCCATGCTCGACGGCAGGAACATCCCGGAGAAGACGGAACGCCTGAAGGAAGCCGCCGCCGGGTGGGCCCGCGAGGGCGTGCCCATCGACACCATTCACCACGCCATCCACGAGGGCTTCAAGATCGGCTTCGACCTCGTCGTCACCAGCGCCACCACCAGGCACCACGCCGCCGGATCCGGCGAGGACGCCACGCTGACCCTCTCGCTCGCCGACTTCGAGGCGCACATGGGCGGCGCGAAGCTCGTGGTCGAGATGCTCGACACCATGACCACCGCGGTCTCCATGGCCTACGTCCGCGAACTCAGAGCCGTTGTCTCCGAACACCATACGGCCGTCCACACCCTCACCTCCGCACTACTCGGCGGACACCCCACCTCCACCATGGCCCGCGAATGCGGCATCGAAATCGCCGACAGCTACCGCATCCTCGCCCTCGCCATCCCCCCGCACCCCGAAGAATCCAACCCCATGCTCGACGCGAAAGTCGTTGCCCGCCGCAAACTCCGCCGACTACAGGCCGAACTCGCCACCCGCTGCGGCAGCACCGCCCTCTCACTGCTCAGCGTGGACGGCGGCACCCTGTTGCTGCCGGTCGAGGCGGCCGGGGACGACACCCTCGACGAGCTGATCGCATCGCTGTCGCGCGCGGCGCGGGTTCCCGTCACGGCAACCGTCGTCACCGCGGGAACCGACACCATCCCCACCGCCGCCGACCAGGCCCACCAGCTCCTCGACATGGTCTCCCGGCTGCGCCTGGAGCCGGGACTGTACCGATTCGACCATCTCGCACTGGAATACCAGCTGACCAGGCCGGGTCCCGGGCTGGAGTTCCTGCGTTCGCTGCTCGTCCCGCTCGACGAGCACCCCGAACTCCTCGACACCCTCCGAACCCACATCGCCCACAACCTCAACCGCCAACGCACCGCACGCCTGCTCCATGTGCACACCAACACCGTCGACTACCGACTCAAACGCATCGGCCAACTCACCGGCTTCGACCCCACTCAAGCCAGCGGACTCTGGTACCTCCGCTCCGCACTCGTCGCCCGCAGCTACGTCGGCGAAGCCGCCGATTCCCGTGTCCCGCAACGCGTGTCGGAAGGAGTCTGACAGCACCGGCCCCGAGTACCGGGCCCGGTACATCCTGGTGATACGTCACGGGAACATTCGTACAAGACCTACGCCCCGGGACCGGGCATCGTCACGTACATGCGAGATAGCAACGTGAAGTGCTCCAACGGGATGCACGTGGTCGACGACGGCCCTCGAAACGCGCAGCCGCTGTTGCTGATTCACGGATCTGGTGCCTCGGGCGCGACCTGGGGCCCGATGGTTCCGCTGTTGACCCGCACCCACCGTGTCGTCCGGGTCGATCTGCCCGGGTGCGGGCAGTCGCCGCCGACCTCGTCGTTTGCGGTGCCCGCGCAGGCCCGGGAGGTCGCCGCGGTGCTCGACGAGATCGGTTTGCGCGCGGTCACCGTCGCCGGGCACTCCAGCGGCGGATACGTGGCCACGGCACTGGCCGAGCAGCGTCCCGATCTGGTCGGTGCCGTCGCGCTGGTCAGCAGCGGGCCGAGCATGGCCGCGCTCCGGTCCGCGCAGCCGTTCCTGCTGCGGGCGCTCACCGAACCGCCGCTGGGACCGATCGTCTGGCGGCTGCGCTCGGACAAGGTGATCCGCAAGGGAATGCGCGCCGCCTTCGTCGTCCCCGCACCGATTCCGGACAACGCGGTCGCCGACTTCCGCGCCATGACATTCCGCACATTCCACTCGGTGCTGCGCGCGAACGGCGCCTACCTCGACGAGCGGAGCCTCCCCGAGCGGCTCGCGGTCCTCGGCCTGCCCGTGCTGGCGGTCTTCGGCGACGCCGACCCCAAGTGGCGCCCGGCGTCGGTGCACGACTACGAGACGGTGCCGGGCGTGCGGATCGAGATACTGCCCGGCGTCGGCCACGTCCCGATACTCGAGGCACCCGAGGCCACGAGCGGGCTGCTGAGGGATTTCGCTGCCGCACAACGGTAATCCACGCGCCCCGCCCGCGTCCTATCCTGGGAGCATGCCGCCGGCCGGGGAAACGATGGACTGGGCGCGGGTCGACGTCGCCGTCCCGCGTCGGTCCGCGTGGCTGCCGGGTGTGCGCATGGCCGGATTCCGCACCCACGCACCGGAGCCCGTCGACATCGCGATGGTGCCGCACCCGGCACTCACCGTGCTGCTCGACCTCAGCGACGGCGGCGACATCGTGTGCGACACCGGCGGACGATGCCTGCGCGGCAGCTTCGTCGCGGGCATCCTGCCCGGTGAGCTCCGCACCCGCGGACGGATCGGCGGCGACTGTCTGCAGGTCCGCCTCTCACCGGTAACGGCCGCCGCCGTCCTCGGCGCGGCCGCCGAACTCAGCGGGAACAGCGTTGCCCTGGAAGAGGTTTGGGGCCGCGATGCCGAACGACTCCGGGACCGGCTCCGCGCCACCTCGTCGTGGGACGACCGGTTCGCGATCGTGGCCGACACGCTCCGTGCCCGCCTGGCCACCCCGGGGGTCGATCCCGAAGTCGCCCACGTCTGGCGGCGTACCCGCACCGGTCGTGGACGCGTGCGGGTCGACGGCCTCGCGGACGAGGTCGGCTGGAGCCGCAAGCGGCTGTGGTCCCGCTATCGGTCCCAGCTCGGAATCACTCCGAAGCGCGCCGCGCAGCTGATCCGTTTCGACCACGCGGCCCACCTGCTGGCGACGGGCCACTCCACCGCCCTGGTCGCGGCCGCGTGCGGCTACGCCGACCAATCCCACCTGCACCGCGAGACCAGGGCCCTCGCGGGTGTCACGCCTCCGGCAATCGCCGCCGCGCCGTGGCTCGCCATCGATCCGGTCGCCTGGCCCGCCCGGTCACGCCCCTGACCAGCTACTTCAGCACCTCCACCCCGGGCGGTTCGGCACTGCCGAGCGAACGACCCGGCACCACTCCCCCGGCTATCCAGCGCTGCCGGAGCCGCCCTGGGTCAGTCCGCCGCGCAGAACGTGTCTTTCTCCGGCATCTTTCCGTTGACCAGGAAGTCCGTGGTCGTGGCCTTCCCACAGGCGTTGTCGTGGTTGACGTAGGCGCCGTGGCCGCTCTGGTCGACGCTCACCAGCCGCGCGCGGTCACCGAACTTCGCCCGCAGCAGTTCCGCGTTCCTGTGCGGTGTCACCGGATCGCGCAGGTTCTGCACGAGCAGGACGTTGTTCGGGCCCTCGGCCGCCACCCGCACCGGCGGCTCGGCCGGTGCGCCGGGCCAGAAGGCGCACGGCATGACATTGGCGGCGGCCGCGCCGTAGAGCGGATACTTCGCCCGGTCCTCGGCGACGGCCGTGCGGTACGGCTCGACGCCCCGCGGCCACGCGACATCGTTGCACGTCACCGCCAGGAACACCGACCACGAGTTGTCGATCGTGTGCGGCTCGGCCGGAGGCGGCGCCGAGCCGTCCCCCGTCACCGCCCGCCTGACCCCTTCCGCATCGCCGTCGCGCACGGACCGCCAGATGTCCGCGGTCGCGGCGTATTTGCTCGGACCGTAGAGCCCGAAGTAGGTCATGAAGCGGAAGGCACGGCCGTCGAGCTCGGGCATCGGGGCCTTGTCGAGGCGCTCCGCGAGCTCGAAGTAGCTGGCGCGCACGGCATCCGGCGTCCGGCCCAGGTGGTAGTCGCCGTCGCGCTCCGCGGCCCATGTCGCGAAGTCCGGGAACGTGTCCTCGGCGCCGAGGCCGAACCGGCGGATTCCGTCCTGGTCGAGGTGCGTGTCCGCGAGATTGCTGTCGAGCACGATCCGGTCGGACCGCTCCGGGAACATCGACGCGTACGCGGCGCCGAGCGCCGATCCGTAGGAGGCCCCGTAATAGCTGGCCTTCTCCTCGCCGAGTGCGGCCCGGATCCGATCCAGGTCGCGGGCCATATTAGCCGTCGAAACCCCGCGCAGCCGTCCTTCCCGGTCGTTCGCCGCGCACCGGTTGGCGACATCCTCGGCGACCGCGGCCTGCTCGGTGACCGCCGCGTCGTCGACGGCATACGGCGGGATATTGCCGGTGTAGGCCATGTCCGGGGTGAAGCCGCAGCTCACCGGCGCGGAGTAGCCGATGCCCCGGGTGTCCATGCCGATCAGGTCGTAGCTGTCGGTGACCTCCGGCGGCAGTCCGTGCGCGGCGAGGAACGACCCGAAGTTCAAGCCGGATCCACCGGGCCCGCCCGGGTTGAGCAGCAGCACACCGCGCCGCTCGGCCGCGTTCCTGCTCGCCAGCTTGGACACCATGAGGTCGATCGCGGGCCCGTCCGGTACGGCGTAGTCCACGGGCACCGGCACTGTGGCGCACTGCAATTCGGGCGATTCGGCCGCGACCTTCTCGGGACACGCACCCCAGTGCAGCCCCGCCCCGGTGTCTCCATCGGCCGAAGCCGGTGCGGCGAGCGTCCCCGTGAGGGCCACCATCGCCAGCAGGACCGATCCTCGGCCCGCCCTGCCTTTTCGAACCATTCCGGTCTCCCCGATCTGTGTGTGGAAGTCGACGACCTCACCTGCGTCGTCGACATTCCACTCCGTGCCGTAGCGGCACAGTCAACAGTCGCGGTGACCGCACGGTCAGTGCCGCAGCGTCGCCGCGGCGATCTCGAGGAAGTCCCGCACCAGTCTGTCGCGCCGGTCCGCGACGACGGCCAGGCAGGCCTCGGCGCGCGGAGCGTCGGTGACCGGGACGTAGACGAGATCGGGGCGGGAATAGGAGCGCGCGACACTCAGCGGGACGAGCGCGATACCGCGCCCCGACGCGATGAGCTCGAATTTCTCCTCCAGCGACGATGTCCGGCGCGTCGGAGCGTCGATCGTCCGCTCGCCGTCGAGGTCCGCGGAGGTGAGTTCCGTTCGGCGGGCCAGCGGATGGGTCGCGGGCATGCAGGCGACCCTGGGTTCGTCACCGACCGGGATGGTCCGCAGTCCCGACTCGTCGAAAGGCCTTCGCAGATAACCGATCTGGGCCCGGCCGTCCCGCAGCGGCGCGTCCTGCTCCCACCACCGCGCCGGGACGAGGTCGGTCTCGACGCCGGGATGGCGCACCGCGAATGCCCGAATCGCGTCCGCCACATGCAATCCCGGGGAGAAGGCGACCACGAGCCGCCGCACGTCCTGGTCCGCGTCGCGCACCCGCCGCACCGCGGCGTCGACGGAGGCGAGGATTCCCCGTGCCTCGTCGTAGAGCTGTTTCCCGGCGGCGGTCAGCTCCACGCTGCGGGTGGTGCGGACGAGCAGATCGCATCCCAGCTCCTGCTCGAAGGCCCTGATCTGACGGCTGAGCACCGGCTGGGCTATGTAGAGCCGCTCCGCCGCCCGGCCGAAGTGCCGCTGCTCGGCCACCGAGACGAAGTAGCGGAGCTTGCGCAGATCGAGATCCATGCCTTCAAGGTATCAATCGGCGGGAAGGGTATTGGACCTCCGCAGGTAGGCGGCCCGAGACTCGAAGCATGATCGTCATCACGACCCCCACCGGCCAGATCGGCGGCCGGCTCCTGGACATCCTGCTCGGCGCGGCCGCACCCGGCGAGGAGCTGCGCGTCATCGTGCGCGATCCCGCCAAGCTCTCCGCCGCGGTGCGCGGCCGCGTCGACGTCGTCGCCGGCTCGCACGGTGACGCCGAGACCGTCGATCGCGCGTTCACCGGCGCGAACGCGGTCTTCTGGCTGCCCCCGGCGACGCCGACCCTGGACGCCGGCTACTCCGAGTTCACCCGCGCGGCCGCGAAGGCGTTCTCGGTGCACGGGATACAGCATGTCGTCGGCGTCTCGGCCCTCGGCCGCGGCACCCCGGTCGCCGACCGCGCGGGGCTCGTGACCGCGTCGCTGGCCATGGACGACCTCATCGCGAGCACCGGTGTCGCGTATCGCGCGCTCGCCAATCCGACATTCATGGACAACCTACTGTGGCAGGCGATTTCGATTCGCGACGACGGTGTCTTCACCGGCACCGGCGCACCCGATCGCGCCGCGCCGATCGTCGCCACGCGTGATATCGCCGCGGCCGCCGCGGGCCTGCTGCTCGACCGCTCGTGGACCGGGACGGGCGAGGTTCCGGTGCTGGGCCCGGAGGACCTGTCGCCGAACGACCAGGCGCACATCATGTCCGAGGTGCTCGGCCGCCCGGTCCGCTATCGGCGGCAGTCACTCGACGAGTTCGCGGCCGCGCTCGCCGCGCGCGGCACCAGCGGCGACCTGGTGCGGGGCTTCGTAGACATGATGCGCGCCAAGGACAATGGCCTCGACAACGGCGTACGGCGCACCCCGCAGACCGCGAGCGCTACGACCTTTCGCGAGTGGTGCACCGAGGTGCTCGCACCGGCCGTCCGGGCATGAGCGCGAGAGCCGGTCAGAGGTCGCCCGAGTAGTCCTGGGAGAACCAGCGGTCGGGGCGGATGGTGAACAGGACGGACTTGATGCCGTCCATTTTCTCGGCGAATTCGCGACCGCCTTCCGGGCCGAGGTAGCGGGCGGCGATGGCCTCCCGCGCTTCCCTCGGCGAGGGGGTGGTCGCCTCGACGACGGTGCCCTCGACGATGACGTACTGGTACGGCAGCTCCTCGCGCTGGACGGTCAGCGTCACCACACCGGCCTCGCGGATGAGCCGGGCCTTGCGGCGCTCGGCGCCGGTATTGATCCGGATGCCACCACCCGGGGTGTAGTCGTACCAGATCGGGACGGTCGCGGGCGGACGCCCGTCGTTCGCCGCGACCGACAGCACACCGATGTGCTTGCCCGCGAGGAACTCCTGACGTTCGGCCTCTGTGAACGGTTTCGGCATGCCCTGTCGAACGTTCCGGCCGGTGGGCTTGTTCCCGCGCCCCGGATCGGGCTTCAGCGCCGGACGTGCCCGCGCAGAAATTCCGCCAGCGGCGCGAGCACCGCCTGCGGATCGTCGATGAACGGCCAGTGCCCCAGACCCTCGAGGATGTGAATCTCGGCCTCGGGGAAGTAGTTTCGCTGCCGCTCGGCGAAGTGCACGGGGATGTACGGGTCGCCCGCACCCCAGATCACGCAGACCGGGAGGCCGTCCGCCGCGATGCCCGTGTCCTTCTCCGGGAACGCGCCCGCCGGGTCGCGCGAGGAGCGGTAGACCCGCAGGACCGCCCGCTTGTGCCCCCAGTCCGCGTAGCGGTCGACACGATCGACGTAGGACCGGGGCAGCGGGACGGGATTGTCGTGGTTGAGCGCGGCGTGCAGGGCGCGCGGCGTGCTCGCCAGCTGGAACAGTTCGCCGAGCACCGGCAGCTGCCAGATCCTGGCGTACCGGTGCCAGCGATAGCCGTCGAGCACACCGCAATTGACGAGCGAAAGACTCGCCGTCCGCTCCGGATGGTCCAGCGCCCACCGCAGGCCCCACGGCACGCCGAAGTCGTGCAGGACCAGGTGCGCCCGCTCGACACCGAGCCGGTCGAGCAGCCCGCCGAGGTAGCGGGCGTACCCGGCGACGCTGTGATCGAACGTTCGCGGGCGCTGCGCCCGGCCGAAACCAGGCATGTCCATGGCGATCACGCGCGCGAATCCCGCGATCGCCGGCGCCAGCTCCGCCCAGTCGTCCATGGGTCCGGGATTGCCGTGCACGAACACCACGGCCTCCCCGGATTCCGCTGGCCCACTGTCGTATACGGCGCAGCGCACACCGTCGACCCAGTGGTCTTCGGTCTCCAGCACCGGCACATTTCCAGCCATCGACACCCTCCCCGATCGTGAATCTCCCACGCTACCGGCTCGGCCTAGGCTCCGACCGGCTCCGGCGATCGGGGGCGGGTGGCCGCGGGTGTGTGGGCGGCCCTGGGCAGGATCACCGCCGCTGCGATCGCGCCGACGGCCAGCAGTGCCGCCGCGACCAGGAGGGCGGTTCCGTATCCGTCCGCCAGGGCCTGGCGATCGGTGGCCGGTCCGGTCACGTCGGCGGCGACGGTCACCAGGATCGCCAGGCCGAGTGAACCGCCGAGCTGCCTTGTGCTGTTGAGGATTCCGGAGGCGAGGCCGGACTCCTCGGGCGAGACGCCGGTGGTGGCCGCGGTGCCCATGGCCACGATCGAGGCGCCGATCCCGATGCTGGCCACCAGCTGCGACCCGAGCAGTCCCCCGGCGAATGTCGTTGTCGTATCGGCGAATCCGAACCACAGCATGCCGGCCGCCCCCAGCAGCCCGCCGACCAGCAGCAGCACGCGCGCACCGACCCGTTCGACGAACTTCATCGCTATCCGCAACCCGATGACGACCCCGGCGCAGAACGGCAGGAATGCCAGGCCGGTCACGGTCGGGCTGTAGGCCAGCACCCGCTGCATCAGCAGCGAGACGAAGAAGAACGCCGCGAACTGCCCCGAGGCGAGCATGAACCCGAACACGGTGGCGCCGATCAGCGACCGGCGGCGCAGAAACCGCAGCGGCACCAGCGGATCCGAGGTGCGCGCCTCCACGACCACGAACCCGGCCAGCAGCGCGGCGCCCGCCGCGAACCAGCCCAGCACCCGCGCCGACCCCCACGAGTGCTGCTCGGTGGAGATGACGGCCAGCACGAGCGCGGTCACGCCGCCGGTCACCAGCACCGCACCCGGCAGGTCGAGCCGGCCGCGCCGCCCGGGGCCGCGGTCGGTCACCCCGCGCAGCACCGCGACCACGGAACCCACCGCGAACAGCACGTTCACCCACATCACCGACCGCCAGCCGAACTGCTCGGTCAGCACGCCGCTCAGCACGACCCCGGCCGCGCCACCGGCCGCGCCCGCACCGCCCCACACCGCCATCGCCTTGGACCGCTCGGGCCCCTCCGCGAACTCCGAGGTGACCAGGGCCAGCGACATCGGTGTCAGCACCGCGGCCGCCACGCCCTGAATCGCCCGCGCTGCCAGCAGTTCCCAGCCGCTGTGCGCCAGCGCGCCCCACGCGCTGAACGCCGCGAACACGCCCAGCCCCGCCAGCAGCAGCACGCGGCGGCTGGTGAAGTCCGCGAGGCGGCCGCCGAGCAGCATCAGCCCCGCGTAGGTCAGCAGGTAGGCGTTGACGACCCAGCTGAGCCCGGAGTCGGAGAACCGCAGATCGGCGTCGATATCGGGCAGGGCGACATTGACGATCGAAAGGTCCAGGGAGACAAGGAACATGATCAGGAAGATCACGATCATCGACCATCTCGCGGACGGCACTGTTCGGGTGGGCACCACGACCTCCATAATTAAATAACGCGTGTTTTTATTATGATTAGCACAGCCTAACCTCCGTTGTCGAGAGGGAGTCTGCGCACAATGGCTGCCATGGCCGACAGTTCGACCACCCGCCGCCGCGGCCGTCCGGTCCGCGCCGGTCGCGACGACATCGTCGCGACCTCGTCGCGCATGCTCGCGTCCGGCGGCGCCGGGGCGTTCAGCATGCGCAGGCTCGCCGACGAACTCGGGGTCAGCACCGCGGCGGTCTACCACCACTTCCCCACCAAGACGCGGCTGTTCATCGCCGTGCTCGGCGCCCGGGCCGACGAGCTGGAACGCCCCGAGCTACCGGCGGATCCCCGCGACCGCCTGGTGGCGCTGTCGGTGCACCTGCTCGCCGCGCTGCGCCGATTCCCGTGGGTGGTGGACATCCTGCTGAGCGGGGAGGCGTTCGGCCGGGCGGCGCTCTGGATCCTCGACGAATTCATCGCCACCGCAACACGACTCGGCGCCGACGACGAGTACGCCGGTTATATGTACATCACGGTGTGGCGGTACCTCGTCGGGTGCATCGTCTCGGAGCACGCGGACGACGAGCGGCGGGCGGCAGCCGCGGGCGAGGATCCGCCGCCGCACTGGACCGCGGAGATCGATGCCGAGGACCTCGCCGATCTCCCGGCGATCCAGCGCGTGCTGCCCATCTGGCCCGCCGTCCACGGGGGCTATCAGCCTCAGGCAGCCATCGAACACCTCGTCGATGGTCTGCTGGCCCGCATTCGGCGGTGATGCGCGGCGCGGCGGTGGATTCCGGATCCGCGCGGGCAGCGGTCCGCAGGAATCCACGTGTCGTGGCCGGCGTCCTCGCCGGTCAGCTGCCGCTCGAAGCGGCTGCGGTGCTGGCGATTACGGCGGCCGTCACCGCGTGCACCTCCTGGACCGCCTTGCGGACCGCCGCGCCGCCCCAGTTGCTCTCGCTGATCGCCTTGCCGCGGCGCTTCACGGCGCGCTTGTCCGCGTCCGGGAACAGCTTCGGAAGCATGTCGACGGCGTGCAGGATCGAGACCAATGCCGCTGTGCGGTCGTCGGGTTCGGCGCCCTCGACCACGGCCGCCCGGACCTGCCGCTGGACCCGCGCCTGCTCGCCGGCGGGATTCGGCCGCCACAGGGTGGTGGGAAACAGCCCCAACACCTTCGTCGGGGATTCGGTGAACTGCCCGGCGTCCACGAGGTCGCGCAGCAGTGCCTCGCGCAGATCCCGGGAGCGGCTGCGCCAGGCACTGAAGCCCGCCACCTTGCCCACCGCGTCCTTGGGTCTGCGGCCGTCGGCGACCGTGACGAGTTCGGCCAGTCGCGGGTCGTCCGGTGTCACGCCGGTGGCCACCAGGCGCCCCTTCTTGTGGTTCGGCTCGCCCGCCTCGGTCAACCGCAGCGCCCCGGCGAGGGTGAGCTCCAGAATGGCCGCGCCCGCGAGCGCCGCCTTCAGCTTGGTGCCGTCCACGCGCGGCCTGCCGGTGTCGTTGTAGGCGAGCAGGAGAAAGTCCTCGGCAACCGTCACCCCGCCGACCCTACCCCTCAGCAGTCCTCGTACTTCCCGATCGCGGCCACCTTCGCGGCCGAGGCCGAATCGGGATCGAAGTGGTAGCCGAGCCACTCCTTGGCGAGGCGGCGGGCCAGTTCCAGCCCGACGACGCGTTGCCCGAAGCACAGCACCTGGGCGTTGTTGCTGAGCACCGACCGCTCCACCGAGAAGCTGTCGTGCGCGGTGACGGCCCGGATCCCGGGCACCTTGTTCGCGCTGATGGCGACGCCGAGCCCAGTACCGCACACCAGCAGCGCGCGGTCGGCCCGCCCCTCGGAAACCATCCGGGCGGCGGTCACCGCGACGTGGGGATACGCGGTGTGCTCGCCGTCGTCGACTCCGACATCCAGTACCTCCGCAACCCTCCCGTCGGCCTGTAGATCGGCCTTGATCGCGCTCTTGTAGTCGAGCCCGGCATCGTCACACCCGACCACGATCCGAAGTCCTCCGGTCATCGCCGCACTCCTTCCGCAGCATCAGCTCCGGCGATACCGGCTTCGGCAGAACTGACCTCGGCCGCAACATCTTTCGCAGCAACGGTTTCGACAGCGGCGGCGCCCACCGCCGCGTCCGAATTCACTACCGCAACATCGCTTTCGAATGCGGCGATCGCCGTACGGACGCACATCGCCAGGGAGACGGCGCCCGCATCCGGGCTGCCGACACTCCGGTCGGCCAAGGGCCGGGCGCGGCCGATCCGGGGACGCAGGGATGCGGTGCCCTGGGCCGCTGTCTCCGCGATATCCGCTGCCACACGCCAGGTTTCACCGCGTTCCAGGGCCTCGAGGAACGGTAGCAGTGCGTCGAGCATCGTCTTGTCGCCCGGTTGTGCCTTGCCGAGGCGGGTGAGCGCGTTGTAGCCCTCGCGCAGCGCCGCAACGATTTCCGTGGCGGACGGATCGCCCGTCTCGCCGAGCCGGGCACCCACCGCGGCGAGCGCCGCACCCCAGAGCACGCCCGACGTGCCGCCCGCCTGGGCGGCCCAGGCGTCCCCGGCCGACCGCAGCACTCCGTTCGGCCCCGAACCCTGCGCTACAGCGGCATCGGCCGCCGCCGTCGCCGCCGACGTGCCGCGAACCATCCCGCGGCCGTGGTCGCCGTCGCCCGCCACCGCGTCGATCCGGCCCAATTCCTCCTCTGCCGCAAGCATTTCCGCCGCAACCGAATGCAGCGCCCGCGCAATGGCGGCGCCGCACTCCCGCGCGTCCTCGGCAGCTGCCGACGCGTCCACGGAGCCCACGGCACCGGCCTCGACCGAGCCCCGTGTATCCGCCCCCGGCGCCGAGTCCTCGACACCGACAAACCGTGTATCACCCGGCGCAGCAGTGGAATTCTCCACGGCGGGCGCCTCCCCCGCATCTGCCGCAGCCACTCGTGCGGGGGCCGAACCATCTTCCCGACCGTGGCCGACAGCAGTGTTTGCACCCGCGCGGTCGAAATCCGTCGCCTCGGCGCCCGCCCCGCCAGAGCCTCGCCGCGGATCGTCCGGGCTCCCGCGGCGGAAGGCCGGGGTGTCGGCGGGAGCGGTCCACAATCGCTCCAGCTCCTCGTCGAGCCACATCACCGTCAGGGAGCATCCCGCCATGTCGAGGCTGGTCACCAGTTCGCCGACCTCGGGGCGGACGACGGTGTAGCCTGCGGCGCGCAGCAGCGGCGCCACCGTGCCCCAGACCACGAACAGCTCCTCGTATTTCGTGCGGCCGAGTCCGTTGAGGATCACCGCGATTCGCGTTCCGGCGTCCGGCGGCCGTTCCTTCAGCACACCCGATACGAGCAGTTCGCCGAGTTCGGCGGCGGTCGGCATGTCATGCGAGGCCACGCCCGGCTCACCGTGGATTCCGAGGCCGAGGCCCATGGTGCCCCGCTCGACCGTGAACAGGGGCCCGGCCGCCCCCGGCAGCGTGCATCCGTCGAAGGCGACGCCGAGCGTGCGTGTGTTGTCGTTGGCCAGGGTCGCCGCTCGTTCCACGCCGTCGAGGTCGTAACCCGCTTCGGCCGCCGCACTCGCACACTTGAAAACCGTGAAATCGCCTGCGATTCCGCGTCTTTTCGCCTCTTCCCCGGCGGGTGCGCTCGCGATGTCGTCGGTGACCGCGAAGTATCGGGCCGAAATCCCCTCGGCCGCCAGCTGTTCGACCGCCAGGCCGAAGTTCATCACGTCCCCCGCGTAGTTCCCGGTGGTGAGCAGCACGCCCGCACCACCGTGCGCGGCGCGGGCGACCGAGGCCGCGTCCACCGCCGAGGGCGAGGTGAAGATGTTCCCGACCACGGCCCCGTCGGCGAATCCGGGGCCCACCACCCCGCAGAACGCCGGATAGTGCCCCGAACCCCCGCCGACCACCACCGCGACCTTCCCGGCCCGCGTCGGCGCCGCGCGCACCACACCCCCGGGCACGCCCGTCACGTATCCGGCGTTGGCGTCGAGGAATCCGGTCAGCATGTCCTCGGTGAACGCCGCCGGGTCGTTGTAGAGCCACGTCATGAGATGTCCTCTATCGCACTCGGTTTCCGGATTCCGGATCGAACAGGTAGATGCGCTCGGGCGGGGCGGACAGCGTCACCGGCCGCGACGGCTCGAAGCGTTCGTGCGCCGGCGTCTCCACCAGAACGGGTTCCGCGACGCCGGGCACGTCCAGCGCCGCCCGCCCGAACTCCATCAGATGCTCGAAATAGCGCACCGTGCCGGACAATTCACCGTTCCCGGCCGACCCCGTGGTGAGGCGGGCGTCCTGCGGACGAATTCCCACTCGCACCCGCTGCCCGCCGGTCACCCCGGTGGCGGCGACACGCAGTGCGGCGCCGCCCATTCGGACACTCGCGCCGTTCGCGCCCTGCTCGATCACGCCGTCGACGATGTTGATCTGCGGCTCGCCCACGAACCCGGCGACGAAGAGATTGGCCGGATCATCGAATACCTCGTCCGGCGTACCGAACTGCTGGATGATCCCGCCGTCCATCACGGCGAGCCGGTCGGCCAGGCTCAGCGCCTCCACCTGGTCGTGGGTGACGACGATGGTGGTGTAGCCGAATTCCCGCTGCAGCACCTTCAGTTCGCGCCGCACCCGCTGCCGCGCCGACGCGTCCAGATGCGACAGCGGCTCGTCCAACAGCAGCACCGGCGGGTTGCGCACCAGCGCCCGCGCCAGCGCCACCCGCTGCTTCTGCCCGCTCGACAGGCCCGCGGACCGCAGGTCGAGCAGCTCCTCCAGTTCCAGCCGCCGCGCGATCTCGGCGACGAGCCGGTCCGCCCCGGCGACCTTGCGGGCCTTCAGCCCGTAGGCCAGGTTCTCCCGCACGGACAGCGGCGGATACAGCGCGTAACTCTCGAATCCCACACCGACACCGCGTTTTCCGGCAGGCAGGTTGGTGATGGTGCGCTCGCCGATGCGGATCTCCCCACCGGTGACCGTCTCGAGCCCGGCGATCATGCGCAGCGTGGTGGTCTTCCCGCATCCGGACGGCCCGAGCAGGGCCACCAGCTCACCCGGCTCGATATCGAGTTCGATACCCTTGACCGCCTGGAAGCTCTCCCGGCCGCGTGCCGAATAGGTCTTGGTGAGCCGCTCCAGTGTCAGGCGCTGCGCCACCGACGGGCGGCCGTCGCCGGAGGACACAGTCACGCCGGAGACGACCGCTGCCTCGGATGTCATTGCTGCTCCTCCGGTTTCGTGTCGGCGGCACCGAGCCGCAGGCTGTCACGGCCGTCGGCACTCGCCGCGAAGATGTGGATGTCGGCGGGCGGCACCGCCAGCGTGATATCGGCGCCCTCGCGGATGTGCGCCCCGCCCGGGGACAACGCGATCAGCGATACCCCGCCCACGTCCACCGATACCTCGACATTGCGACCCAGTCGCTCGGCCAGGGTGATTCGGCCCGGCACCGTGACGTGACCGGGTCGTTCGGCACCCGGCTCCGTCACCGCGATATCGCACGGCCGCACACCCAATCGCGCACGGCCGCCCGCGATCTCGACCTCGGCCGGTATCGGAACACGTAATCCGGTGCCGGGCAACCGGAGTCGCCCGTCGTCCACGACCGCGTCGACGAGATTCATCTCCGGCTGTCCCAGCGCCCGCGCGACGAACGTATCCAGCGGCCGCCGCCAGATCGCCTCCGGCGTATCGACCTGCACCAGGCGGCCCTCGCGCAGAATGGCGATCCGGTCGCCCAGCGCCAGCGCCTCCTGATAGTCGTGCGTGACGTACACCGTCGTCGTATTCGACATCCGCCCGAGCTCCCGCAGTTCGGCACGCATGGCCGCGCGCAGCTTGGCGTCCAGGTGCGACAGCGGCTCGTCGAGCAGGTACACGTCGGCGGGCCGGATCAGCACCCGCCCCAGCGCGACCCGCTGCCGCTGACCGTTGGACAGCTCCCGAGGAAAACGCTTGTGCAAGTGGTCGATTCCGAGCGTCCGCGTCACCGTGTCGACCCGCTCGCGCTGTTCGGCCTCGGAATACTTCCCCGTGCGCCCCGACCGCAGCGGCGACGCCAGATTCTGCGCCACGGTCTGCTGCGGATACAGCGCGTAGCTCTCGAACGCCATCGCCACATTCCGGTGGTACGGCTCGACATTCGTCATATCCGTGCCGCCGATGCGCACCGCGCCGCCGTCGACATCGATCAGCCCGGCGATCGACTTCAGCGTCGTCGTCTTGCCCGCACCGGACGGTCCGAGGATCACGAAGAACTCGCCGTCGGCGATGTCGACCGAAATATCCTCGATCCCCGTGGTTTTGCCGTAGCGCTTGGTCAGCCCATCGAGCGTGAGGTGTGCCATCAGGATTTCACCGCCCCGAACGACAGGCCGCGCACCAGATAGCGCTGAATGGTCAGCGCGACGATCAGCGGCGGCAGCGCCGCGATCACCGCCGCCGCGGCCGTGAGGTTGTAGTACGCCTGGCCGCCGCCACCGAGGAACTTGGTGATCGCGACCGTGACCGTGCTGGCATTGCTGTCGGCCAGGATCAGCGGGAATACGTAGTTGTTCCACGCGAAGATGAACGCCAGCAGCGCCGCGGCCGCGATCCCGGGCCGCACCAGCGGCAGCGCCACCATCACGAAGGCCCGCCGCCGCGTGTAGCCGTCCAGCAGGGCCGCCTGCTCCAGGTCCTCGGGCAGGTCCTGGAAGTACGACCGCAGGATCCACACCACCAGCGGCATGGTCACCAGCTGCAGCACCCAGATCATGCCGACCTTGGTGTCGAACAGCCCGATCTGGTTGTAGATGACGAACAGCGGCACGATCACCATCAGCTCCGGCGCGAACCGGAACGACAGCATGGTGAACATGAGATCGTTCGACCCCCGGTATTGCCACCGCCCCGCCGCGTACGCCGCCGGAATGCCGATGGCGAGCGAAACGAGCACGGCGCCACCGCAATTGAGCAGGCTGGTCAGCAGCGCCGCCTTGAAGTCCACACTGGTCAGGTCGGTGCCGCGTTGGCTGAGCACCGTCCCGAAGTTCTCCAGGGTGGGGCTGAACCGGAAGTAGGTGGTCGTCTGCTGTGCCGGAGTCTTCAACGCCAGCAATACCATCCACACGATCGGGAACAGCGAGAAGACGAACCAGCCCAGCAGGACCAGGTCCGCGCCCACCGACGCGGGGGTGAACCGCCGTTGTCCGGGAAGAAGTTCCGATGCCATGGCCTACGACTCCGCTCCAGCGGCGCGACGCTGCGCCTTGCCGAGCACGCCCACCAGCAGGCGTGCGGTGATGAATACGATCGCCCACAGCAGGAACATGTAGGTGCTGCCGCGGGAGTAGTCGAGATTGATGATCGAGTCCTCGAAGGCGCCGATCTGCAGCGTGCGCGTGGAAACGCCGGGGCCGCCCGCGGTGAGCACGTACACCGCGTCGAACACCTTGAGGTTGTCCATGAACCGGAAGATGACCGCCACCAGGATGTAGGGCCACAGCATCGGCAGCATGAGCCGGCGGAACATGTAGAACCAGCTCGCCCCGTCCACCGCCGACGCCTCGAACGGCTCCTTCGGCAGCGACCGGATCCCGGCCAGCACCAGGATCGCCACGAACGGGGTGAAGATCCACAGGTCGACCAGGATCACCGACCACAGCGCGTTGCTGCTCGACAGCCAGTCGAAGGTGGAGCCGAGCCCGAAAATGTGGTTGAGGATGCCGAATTGGGGGTTGAACATCAGTTTCCAGATCACCCCGGCGATGACCGGCGCGATCATCAGCGGCAGGATCAGCACCTTCTCGAAGATCCGCCCGATCAGGCTGGACCTGTTGAGCAGCAACGCGAGTCCGACGCCGATGACGGTCTCCACCGCCGTGGCCACGATCGCGAAGATCCCCGTGATCCGCACGCTGGTCCAGAACTCCATGTCGCCCAGCACGCTGGCGTAGTTGCGCAGCCCGACGAACACCGGATTCGGGTTCACCGCAGCGTAATTCAGCACCGAGTAGTACGCGCCGATGACGAACGGATAGAGGATGCCCACCACGATCAGCACCGCGGGAACAGACAGCAGGTACGGCCGCAGCGAACGCCGCCACCGCGGAATCTCCGCGGCGCCCGGTGGTTTCGGCGGACCCTCGGTCTCCGGGGCCGCGGTCGACGGCGGACGAACCGATTGAGTGGTCATCTCGACCTCCCTTTCCTCGACCCGCGGCGGGTCAGAGATTGACCTTCGACGAGCAGGTCTTGGCCAGGCTGGCCAGCCGCGATCGGGCGTCCGCGCCGCCGTAGATGTCCTGCAGCGCGACGGCCCAGTCCTCGGTGGTGTCGAAGAACTTCTTCTGCGGGGTGAACTGGATCCGCGAGCTGCCGATCACGGTTTCGAAGGCCTCCAGATAGCCGGGCATCTCGCCCAGCTGCCGCTTGAACACCCCGTCGAATACCGACTTCCGCACCGGATCGGCGAAGATGCCGCCCTGCACGGCCTTGGACAGCGCCTCCTTGCCGGTGACCCACTGGATGAACAGCCAGGACGCCAGCTTGTGCTTCGACATCGAGTTCATCGCCAGCGACCAGGTCCACAGGTTCGTGTCGTAGTTGCCGCCCGGACCCGCCGGGCCCGGATACCAGGCGATATTCCCGGCCTGCGCGCTGGCGCCGCGCTTGTTCTTCGGATAGGTCGCGCTGTCGGCGTCGTAGACCATCATGGCCTTGCCGTCGCCGAGATCGCCTGTGGCATTGGGGTAGTCGTAGGTGGTCCACGAGGTCGGCCCGGCCAGCCGCTGCATCTCGATCCACTTCTCGGTGAAGGCGACCGCGGCGTCGGAGTCCATGGCGGCCCGCAGCTCACCCCCGGAGAACTCGTAGTCCGCGGCGCCCTCCCGCACGAACTGCGTCATGAATCCGGGGTGGATGGTCGCCCACGACTTCGACCCGCGGGTGGCGATGCCGTAGCGGTTCTGCGAGCGATCGGTGAGATCGACCGCGAGCTGGATGAAGTTGTCGAAGGTGTCGGGCAGCTTGATCTTTCGCTGGTCGAAGTAGGCCTTGTTATAGGCGACCACGTTGTTCTCGAAGCCCCATGGAATGGCCCACTGACCGCCGGTCCCCAGCGGCGCCCCGAGGGAGAAGTCCCAGCGCGTGGAGGTACGCAGCCCCTCGTAGATATCCTCGAAGTCGTATTCGTCGCTGGTCGCCGACGAATTCGCCAGCCACGGCGCCAGATCCTCCACCCAGCCCGGCGGGCCGTACTGCCAGACGAAGTACGCGCCGAGCATGAACACGTCGTGTTTACCTGTGCCACCGGCCAATTCGGTGTTCAGCTTGGTGAAGTAGTCGGCCTCCGGCACCAGGTCGGTATTGACGGTGATACCGGTCAACTGCGTGAACTCGGCCAGCAGCGGTTGCAGCGACTGCTGGTACGGGTGCGGGGTCTGCAGCACGTTCAGCGTCGTGCCCTGTGCCGCACGCCAATCGAAGGGCCCGCTCACCTCCGCGGCACCATTGGTGGCCTGTACGCCGCCGCCGACCCCGCAGGCCGACAACGCCGGTAGCGCGGCGGCCGCCGCACCGGCAATGCCCATGGCGCGCAACATGTTCCGGCGCGACATGTGCGGGCCGCAATACTGTCTGTCCCTCATCGAACTTCCTCGGATCGCCTGTCCCCACTGGTTGTTCCGGCGGACATCCCCTCATCAGACCTCCGCCACCCCCGTCACCCCGGAATGAGCGACACCTTCACCGATTCCGTCCCGCTCGCCACCAGGTCCAGTCCCTTCTGAAAGTCGCTGAGCGGCAACTGATGTGTGCAGATCTTGTCCATCGGGAGCACGCCCGATTCGAGCATGCGGATGGCCGCGGGCCAGCAGTGCGGACCGAGGTGCGCGCCCCGCACGTCGAGCTCCTTGTCGTCGCTGATGATGCTCCAGTCGACGGTCACATCGCTGCCGAAGACCCCGTACTCGACGTAGGTTCCCAACTTGCGCAACAGGTTCAGGCCCTGCGGCACCGCCGAGGGATGCCCGGTGCCCTCCAGGTAGACGTCGGCGCCGTAGCCGCCCGTCAGATCCTTGACGATCGCCTCCGCGTCCTCGTTGCGGATGTCGATCACGATGTCGGCCCCGCACTCCCGCGCCAGCGCCAGCTTCTCCGGGGCCATATCCAGCGCGATCACGTGTGCCGGACTCTTCGCCCGCGCCCCGGCCACCATGCCGAGACCGATCGGGCCGCAGCCCGCCACCACCACGACATCGTCGAAGGTGATCTGCGCGCGCTCCACCGCGTGCAGCGAGCACGACAGCGGTTCGGTGAACGCCGCGTGCGCGGGCGGCAGACTCTTGGACACCTTGTGCACCAGCGCCTCGACCGGATACACCATGTACTTCGCCATCGCTCCGGGCGTGCGGCGCTTGAAGCCGTAGATGTCGTGCGGCGCGCACATGTGGTACTGGCCGCGCAGGCAGTAGCGGCATTCCCAGCACGGCACGATCTGCTCGGAGACCACCCGGTCGCCGACCGCGAGATTCCATCGCGCGGCGCCCTCGGCATCGAGTTGCACTATCTCGCCGACGAATTCGTGCCCGGGGATCACTCCGGTCTCCGCGTAGGCCGCGCGGTTCTCGTCGCCCCAGAACTTGGTCGCGCCGTGGTAACACTTCAGGTCGCTCGCGCAGATTCCGACCGCCTCGACGCGAACCAGTGCCTCACCCGGGCCGGGAACCGGGACGGGCACCTCCTCCAGCCGGTAGTCGCCTGGTCCGTGGCAGATCACCGCCTGCATCTTCTCCGTCATCGCACTGCCCTTCATCGTGTGTCGGCCATCACAATAACCCAGCCCGTTTACATCTGTCCAGAACGAATGTTCACGGCACCTATGGCGTGAACATTTGTTCAATGGAATACTGCAAGTCATGCAGAGCCCCGACACTCCGGCGCAATCACCGCCCGAGAGCGGCACTTTCGCGCCGTCGCAGCTCTACGCGGCCGCGAAGATGTACTACGAGGAGGACGCCACCCAGGCCCAGGTCGCCGCGAAACTGCGGGTCAGCCGGGCGACCGTGAGCCGGCTGCTGTCGCAGGCGCGGCGCCAGGGCATCGTCCGGATCGAGGTCCGCGCGCCGCACGGGGGCGAGGACGCGGATCTTGCCGCCACCCTCGCCGAAGCCATTGGGCTGCAACAGGTCTATCTGTCGGCGCCGCTGCCCGCCGCGACCCCGGCAAAGCCCACGGTCGAGGTGATGGGCAGCTGTCTCGCCCCGGCGGTATCGCGCGCGCTGGCCGAGGTCGGCCTGGTCCCGGGCGATGTGCTGTTGGTGTCGTCGGGCCGCACCGTCTACGAGGTGGCGCAGTTCGATCTCGAGCGCATTCCGGGCGTGCTCGTCGTGCCCACGGTCGGCGGCAACGATCAGCCCGAGGGCTGGTATCAGACCAACGAGATCACCCGGCTGATCTCCACCAAGCTCGGCGGGCGGCCGAATTACCTTTTCGCCCCGGCGCTTCCGGGTCCCGACCTCTACGACACGCTGCACGCCGATCCGTCCATCCAGCGCGTGCTGGACCTGTGGCCCAAGGCCCGGTGCGCGCTGATGGGGGTCGGCGCTCCCCCGCTGCTACGCGACGACATCCCGCAGTTCGTACCCACCACGGCCGCCTCGCTGCGTGCCGCGGTGGGCGACGTCTGCTCGCGGTTCTACGATCGCGCGGGCGAGGCGGTGGACTTCCCCGGGGGCGAACGCCTGATCGCGGTGGACCTGCCTGTACTGCAACAGATCCCGGTGGGCATCGCCGTGGCGATCGGCGAGGAGAAGGTCGCCCCGATCCTCGCCGGGGCCCGAGCCGGATACTTCAACCGCCTCGTGACCGACCCCGCCACCGCGCGACAGCTGCTGGAGGCCAAGTGAATACGGTGCCCCGGCAACGGCACGACAACCGGCCCGCTGCCAGCCTCGGAACTGCTGGAGAGCAAGTGAATTCGGTGGCCGCAGGCGCGCGAGTCCGGCACCTCGAGCGGCACATCACGGACTCGACGGCCGCATCTCGACAGCAGGAGCGCAAGTGAACTCTGTTCGGCTCGACGGTAAGCGAGTATTGATCACCGGTGCGTCCCGCGGGATCGGGGCGGACCTCGCGGAGACCTTCGCCGGGGCGGGCGCCACGTTGGTGCTGTCCGGACGGGATGCGGGTGCGCTCGACCAGCAGGCGCGAAAATTGGAGCGGCAGTATGGCATTCGCGCCGCCGCTGTTGCCGCCGACTTGGCCGAGCCGGACGCACCCATGCGCTTGGCCGCGGATGCCGCCGCGGCCTTCGGCGGGCTCGACGTGCTGATCAACAACGCCGGGGTCTCGCATCCGGAGCCGGTCTCGGGCCTGACCGCGGCCGCCTTCGACGAGGTGCTCACCGTCAACCTGCGCGCACCCGCGCTGCTGGCCGCCGAGGTCGGCGCCGCCATGGCCGAGGCCGGGGGCGGATCGATCGTCACCGTCGCGTCGGCCGCCGCGCTGCGCGCCCTGCCCGAGCACTACGCCTACTGCACGTCGAAGGCGGGGCTGGTGATGGCCACCAAGGTCCTTGCGCTGGAACTGGGCCCGCGGGGCGTGCGCGCCAACTCCCTCTGCCCCACCGTCGTACTGACCGATATGGGCCGCAAGGTCTGGGGCGAGGACGAGAAGTCCGCACCGATGCTGGCCCGAATCCCCCTGGGCCGCTTCGCCGTCCCCGCCGAGGTCTCCGCCACCGCCCTGTTCCTCGCCTCGGACATGTCCTCGATGATCAACGGCGCGGACATCCCCATCGACGGCGGCTACGGGGTGAGCTGAGCGGGCGACCCTTCTCCTCGACTACCCGAGTCCCGCCAGTTTGTGGACCTGGTCCCGGGTGGCCGGGTACAGCTCGAGCCACGTCTTGTACAGGTCGTCGTACAGTTCGCGGTTGGCCGGGTTCGGGGGGACCTCGCGGGCGATCCGGGCCCAATCCGTCTCGGGGGCAACGAGTCCGACGCCGATGGCGGCGAGCAAGGCGTCTCCGTAGCTGGCGCCGATGGCCTGTTCGGGCAGCAGCTGGGTCAGGCCGGTGATATCGCTGAGGGCCTGGGTCCAGACCGGGCTGCGCAGCCCGCCCCCGACGCCGACCGCGCGGGTGACCGGCGAATCGGCGTCGTCGAACATCTCCAGGATCTGGCGGATCCCGAACGAAATCCCCTCGTACGACGCGCGGAACAGATGCCCGCGCCCGTGCCGCAGGGTCAGCCCGGCGACCACGCCGCGCGCGTCCGGATCGAACACCGGCGTGCGCTCGCCCGCGAGGTAGGGCAGCACCACCAGCCCCTCGGACCCCGGCGGCACCGCCGACGCCTCGGCCATCAGCTCGTCGAAAGGCGCACCGCCGGTGACCTTCTGCAGCCACTGGGTCAGGCTGCCCGCGGTCGACGTACCCGCGGCGAGCGCGAAGGTGCCCTCCTCGACGCCCGTCGTCGTCCACAGCGCCGGGTTGGTGTGGAACTTCTCCAGCACCTGCACCAGGAACATCGTCGAGCCGTACATCAGCATCAGGTCGCCGGGCTGGCGGACGCCCACGCTGAACGCCTCGGAATACGCGTCCACGGTGCCCGCCGCGACCGGCGTACCGGCCGGAATCCCGGTCTGCGCGGCCGCTTCCGCGTGCACGGTTCCGACCACCTCGGACGGCCACGCCAGCCGCGGCAGCGGCAACCCGCCCAGGATCCGCCCGGCCCACTCGGCATTCCAGTCGAAGTCGCGGATCGCGTACAGCGGATCGCACTGACTCGCCGTGTGATGGTCCTGAATGTATTCGCCGGTCAGTTTGGCGACGACGAAGGAGTTCGAGCCGTACCAGCGGCGGGCGCGCGCGAACACCTCGGGTTCGTTCGCACGGACCCACTCGATCTTGGGCCCGACCGCCTGGCTGGACAGCGATTTGCCCGCGCGCCGCAGGATCTCGTCGGCGCCGAACAGCTCTGTGAGAGAGACGATCTCGGCCGAGGCCCGCGAGTCGATGCCGTACAGGATGGCCGGGCGCACCGGGTCGAGGTCGTCGTCGCACAGCACCAGGCACGGGCCGACGCCGCTGACGCACATGCCCGCGATCCGCGCTCCCGGCGGCGCGGCCGCGACCAGCGCCCGGCTGATCTCGCACACCTCGCTCCACCACATCCCGACCGGATCGACCTCGGCCCAGCCCGGCCGCGGCAGCGATATCTCGTGCGAGACCTGATGTTCGGCGACCACGACCCCGTCCGGCCGGACGAGAACCCCCTTGCTACTCCCCGTCCCGAGATCAATTCCAACCAGCACATCCACGAGCGTCAGCGTAAGCGCTGGGTCAGGTCTCGCGGGCCGGTCCGCGACAATCTCGTCACGATGCGCCCGGCCGATCGCGTGTGCCGGGTCACGCCGCACGGCCCGGCCTTCGCCTGAATGTCAGCCGATCGGCTCCGCCATCGCCACCGTGCGGTAGGCGCAGGCAAGCGTGTCCCCGGTGGCCGGATCGGTCATCTCCACCCGCCACGAATCGCCGAACTGGTCGACCCCGGGCAGCATCGAGATGGTTCCCGAGATCAGCACCGTGCCCGGCTTGTCCTCGCCGCGGGCGGCCAGCACGTCGAGCCAGTAGGCCGGGGCGAGCAGGTCGCCGAGCGTGCCCTCCTGGATGAGCCGGACCGAATCACCATGTCCCACCCAGGCTTTCAGCGTGATGTCGTCGAGACGGTCGGCGACCTCGGACAGCCGCCACGCCCGGGTCCCGAGCACGTCGGGTCCGGCGTTCTTGCTCCAGGCCACCCCGTGCACCTCCAGCGCCCGGTCGGTGTGATCGCACGCGACGGTGAGCAGCACGTCGTGGGACGTGATGATCAGCGCCCACTCGGCCTCGCCCGAGGTGCGCCCGTGCTGCACGAAGACCTCGTCCGCCTGCTGAGCCAGGTACGGCGAGATCGGATAGAGCGCCGGGGTGGTGCTCGGCGCGGGAACTCCCAGCTCCGCCAGCTCGGCGATGTGCGCGGCGACCTCGTCCTGATTGCGACCGGCGTATCCGGCGTTGAGGACGGCGGTGACGTCCACGGTCTCGGTCGTGCCGTCCGGCAGGTCGAAGCTGAGCTGAGTCATCCGGAATCCTCCTGAAGCTGGTTCCCGCCCCCGGAAATCAACTGTTTACGGCCGAGGGCTTGCGCATATGTCTTGTATACAGCAAGTATATGTGTCGTACAACGGTCGGCGTGATCGGGAGCACACCCCGCCCCCGCGCCGGTGCTGTTCGATTTCGCAAGGAGCACCATGTCGGTTCATACTTCGGTGATCACCGAGCCGAACACCCCGCCCGTGCGCCGCAAGGCCCTGATCAGGGCCTTCTCCGCGAGCCTCACCGGCACCGCCCTGGAGTGGTACGACTTCGCCGTCTACTCCACCGCGGCGGCGCTGGTTTTCCCGCAGGTCTTCTTCCCCGGCGAGGATCCACTGACCGGGACGATCCTGGCGTTCTCCACCTACGCCGTCGGTTACGTCTCGCGCCCGGTGGGCGGATTCGTCTTCGGCAGGCTCGGCGACATCCTCGGCCGCAAGCAGTTGCTGATCATGACGCTGCTGCTGATCGGTGCGACCACATTCGCGATCGGCCTGATCCCCAGCCACGCGACGATCGGGATCGCGGCGCCGATCATCCTGGTCACGCTGCGTTTCGCCCAGGGCGTCGCGGTCGGCGGAGAGTGGGGCGGGGCGGTGCTGCTGTCGAGCGAGTACGGCGACCCGCGCCGACGCGGGTTCTGGGCCTCCGCCGCGCAGATCGGGCCGCCCGCCGGAAACCTGCTCGCCAACGGCGCACTCGCCCTGCTGACGGTCGCGATGAGCGAGGCGGCGTTCGAGGCCTGGGGGTGGCGGATCGCCTTCCTCGCCTCCGCGGTGCTGGTGGCATTCGGCCTCTGGATCCGGCTGCGGCTGGAGGACACCCCGATCTTCCAGGCGCTACAGCAGTCCGGCGACCGACCCGAGGCCCCGATCAGCGAGGTGGTGCGGACGCAGACACGCCGCCTGATCGCCGCCGTGCTCGCGCGCCTGGCGCCGGACGTCGTGTACGCCCTGTTCACCGTCTTCACCATCACCTACGGCACCAACCGGCTCGATTTCGAGCGCAGCGACGTGCTGATCGCGGTCCTCATCGCCTCGGCGTTCCAGCTGGTCACGATCCCGCTCGCCGGCGCCGTCTCCGACCGGATCAATCGCCGCCTGGTCTACGCCGTCGCGGCGGGCGGGGCGCTGGTGTGGACGCTCGTGTTCTTCCCGATGATCGGCGCGAGCTCGCACCTGATGCTCATCCTCGGCATCACGGTCGGGCTGACCTTCCACTCGTTCATGTACGGGCCGCAGGCCGCGTTCATCACCGAGCAGTTCCCCGTGCGGCTGCGCTCCACGGGGTGCTCACTCGCCTACACCATCGGCGGGGTGTTCGGCGGGGCGCTGGCGCCGCTGATCTTCACCACGCTGCTCAGCAGTTTCGACAGCTGGGTGCCGCTGACCGGGTATCTGCTCGTCGTCACCGCGCTCACGCTGGGCGGGCTGGCGCTCGGCTCCGATCCGGACAACGCCGAGGACGAGCACTACGCCGAGCTCTCCCAGAACCTCACGCGCGCAACAGAATCTGCAGTGTGATCTCGAGATGCTCGTCGATCTTCGCGTGCGCCAGGGGTTCGTCGCCGTTGTCGAGAGCGTCGACGATCTCCTGATGCTCGCAGCACACCCGCTGCTGGCGGTTCGCGGTGGCGAACAGCGCCGCCAGGCCGACCCGCAGCTGCCGCGCGCGCAGGCCCGCGTAGGTGCTCGACAGCAGCTCGCTGCCCGCGGAGTCGACGAGGATCTGATGGAATCTCGAGTCCCACGCGATGAATTCGCGCGCCGAGACCTCGTCGTCGGCGTCGGCGAGGGACTCCTGTTCGGTCAGCGCCGCCCGCATCGCGGCGACCGGCGCATGACCTTCGGCGAGTGCGCGGCTGGCCGCGTGCCGCTCCAGTACCCCGCGCAGGTCCATCAGCTCGGCGATCTGACGGCCCGACATCGCGGGCACGTGGGCGCCGCGCTTGGGCACCATCTCGACGAGCCCCTCGGCCTGCAGCATCAGCAGCGCCTCGCGCACCGGTGTCCGCGATACGCCGATGCTGGTCGCGAGTTCCTGCTCGTTCAGGAACGTGCCGGTGGCCGGCAGCGCCGTCAGCACCTGATCCTTGACGTAGTTGTACGCCTTCTCCCGCCCCGACAGGACCGGCACGGAGTCGTTTTTCGGCATACAGAATGTATACACCAGGAGGGAACGAAATCATGCTCACCAGAATCGGTCTGGCCCAGGTCACCAGCGCGGTGGACCCGGAACAGAACCTCGCCGCCCTCGAGACGTACACGGCCCGCGCGGCGGCGGCCGGGGCGCGGCTGGTGGTGTTTCCCGAGGCGATGATGCGTTGCTTCGGCGGCGGCTCGCTCGCCGAGGTGGCCCAGCCCGTCGACGGGCCGTGGGCCGAGGCGGTCCGGCTGATCGCCGAGCGGGCGGGCATCACCGTGGCGGCCGGGATGTTCAGCCCCGACGGTGACCGGGTGCGCAATACGCTGCTGGTCACCGGGGGCGGGGTCGATGCCCACTACGACAAGATCCATCTCTACGACGCGTTCGGCTACACCGAATCCGATACCGTCGCGCCGGGCGACAAGCCGCTCGTGCTCGATATCGACGGCACCCGTGTGGGTTTCACGACCTGCTACGACCTGCGATTCCCCGGCCTGTTCCAGGCGCTGGCCGACGACGGCGCCGACCTGATCGTCGTCGCGGCCTCGTGGGGCGACGGCCCGGGCAAGGCCGACCAGTGGCAGTTGCTCGCCCGCGCCCGGGCCCTCGACTCCACCACCTTCGTCGCCGCCTGCGACCAGGCCCGCCCCACCACCGACAGCGACTCCCCCGCCCCGCGCGGCGTGGGCCACAGCCTCGTGGTCGCCCCCGACGGCCAGATCGTCGCTGCCCTGGGCGCGGAGCCCGACCTGCTGATCACCGATATCGATCCAGGCCGGGTACAGGCGGTGCGGCGGACGCTCCCGGTCCTCGCCAACCGAAAGTACTGAGCCGCAACGGATCAGCCGACTCGGACCAGTTGTTTGCCGAGGTTGTGGCCTCGGAACAGGCCCCGCAGGGCCGCCGGGGCCGCTTCCAGGCCGTCGCTGATCTGTTCCGCGACAAGCAGTTTCCCCGCGGTGTGCCAGCCGAGCAGGCGGCCGAATGCCTCGGGGAAGCGCTCGGCGTAGTCCAGGAAGATGAAGCCCTCCATGCGCGCGCGTTTGAGGGCGATCTGCATGTAGTTGCGCGGTCCGGTCGGCGGGACGGTGCCGTCGTATCCGGACGCGATGGCTCCGCACAGCACGATTCGCGCGCGCTCGGCGAGATGGTCCAGGCCGCATTCGAGCACCGCGCCGCCCACACAATCGAAGAAGACGTCCACCCCCTGCGGCGCCAGCTCGGTCAATCGCGCCCCGATATCGTCGTTCCGGTAGTCGATCGCGGCGTCGAATCCGGCCTTACCGGTCACCCAGTCGCATTTCTCCGGCCCGCCCGCGATCCCGATCACCGTGCAGCCCAGCGCCTTCGCGATCTGACCGGCCAGGGATCCGGTCGCTCCGGCTGCCGCCGAGACGAGCACGGTCTCTCCGGCCCGGGCCCGCCCGATATCGGTGATACCGAAATACGCTGTCAGCCCGGTCGTTCCGAACAGGCTCAGCATCAGCCTCGGTTCGATACCGGGCGGCACCGCGTTGAGCCCGAACAGTCCCTGCTCCGAGGCGACGGCGTAGTCCTGCCACCCGACCATCCCCGCCACCCGGCAGCCCACGGGATAGGCCGCGGAATTCGACGCGATCACCTCGCCGACGCCGCTGCCCCGCATGACGGCACCCAGCGGGACCGGCTCGAGGTAGTTGTCGCCCGCGTTCAACCAGCCCCGTTGCGTGGGGTCGATCCCGAGCCACTCCACCCGCACCAGCGCTTCGCCGGGCGCGAGATCCGCCGTCGGCACCTCCCGCAATTCGAAATCACTGTCCCGCAACTCGCCCTGCGGACGCCGCCGCAGCACCCATTGCCGATTGATCATCTTCCCCATCGGACGCACCGCATCATGCTAGGCCCACTGCCGCCCTACCTTTCGCGAAGCGTGACCCTCAGCCGTGCCAGGGCAACATGCATGATCGAGGCGACGGTCGCCTCCGAAACACCCTGGTCGGCGGCGATTTGGCGGACCGATTGCCTGCCGTAGTAGGCGGCGACAACCGTGCGCCGCTGATCGGCGGGCAATGCGGCGAGAGCCGCGCGGACCGGCTCATCGCCCGATTGGCCCTCATCGGCCGCAGGCTCCTTCGCGCGCGGCGGCGTCACCGGCCCTGTCGAGCGGTCGATACTGCCGGTTCGTCGCCGGAACGGACTGATCCGGGACGGCACACGGTGCGGTGGGTGGTCCGTATCTGGGCGATGGACATGCCGCGGCGACGGCGGATCAGGCCGCGCAGTGCGGCCGCACTGAGGTACCCGACCTGGGTTGCGACCGCATCCACGGTGAGCGAGGTGGTGCCGAGCAGGTGGGTTGCGCGCTCGAGCCGGATCTCGTCGACGAAGTCCATGGGTGACATTCCCAGCTCGCCCTGCAGCGTGCGTTGCAGGCTGCGCGCGGTGACCCCGAGGTGACGCGCCGCACGGGAGAGCTGGAACTGATCGGTGAGGTGACTGCGGACCCAGCGTTCGAATTCGGCGGTCAGAGAATCACCTCGGGCCACGACCTCGGGTATCGCGAAGTCCACCTGGTTACCGCGGTTGCCGACGGTCATGTATTTGGGAACGAGTTCGGCGAGTGTCGGACTCTGCGCGTGGATGAACGACAGCGCGAGGTCGATGTGGGCGAGTCCCGCACCGGCCGTGGTCACACGGTTGCCGCGACACAGGATTCGGCCTTCGTCCAGATCGGCGGCGGGATATCTGCGCCGGAACGCCGGGCCCAGCCACCAACTGGTCGTTGTGGGTGAACCGTTCAGCACTCCCGCCTCGGCCAGGTAGAACGTCGCGGCGCAGGCCGCCGCGACATGGACGCCGTGGCTGTGTGCCCGTCGAATCGCGTCGAGGATCGGCACACTCACCGGCGACGACACGAGTTCGATCAGCGGTTCGGGTTCCGTGATGTGCACCGACGGCACGATCATCAAATCGACGTCGTCGGGGAGGTCGCTCACCGGCGTCGTCGGGACGGTGAAGCCGTTGCTGGTCCGGGCGCTGTCGCCGACCGCGACGTACCGGATGTTCCAGGGCGGCGGGGCGGATTCCAGTTTCGAGCGCAATCGGTTCGCGGTATCGAAGGTATGGAGCAACGCGGCCAGACCGAAGTCGGCGACATCGTCGACGATGAGTACAGCGGCGTCCATGTTGCCCATGGTTGCACCGTCGGCCGCATTCGCGACGCCCGTGTCGCCGACCGTGCGTAATCTGTCGTTTCCGGTGCCTCCCCGGGCGTATGGGCCCGTTCTACGCTGTGCGGCGTTTGCGACTCTGCACAGGAAGGCGCTCGATGAGCAAGGCTGTCTCAACAGCGAAAACCGATCCCGTCGTGATCGTCGGCATCGGTGTCGAAGCTCCCGGAGGGATCGATCATCCGCTCTCGTACTGGAAGGCCCTCGAGGGCGAGCGAGAACTTATCGGGCCGTTTCCTCGGGACCGAGGATGGCCGGTCGACACAATAGTTTCGACCGAAACGGACATACCCGGCACGGTGCCGGATGCCGGTGGCTTCCTGTCGCACGCAACGATGTTCGATCCGGAATTCTTCGGCATCAAGATTTCCGAAGCACGTGTCGCGATGGACCCGCAACAGTGGGTCGCATTGCGAGTCGCTTGGCGCGCGTTGGAACACTCGGGGGTCAATCCGGCGGACCAGCGCGGGGCATCGGCGGGGTGCTATTTCGGCGTTTCCTACACCGAACATCAAGGACGCTCCGGAATGACACCGGCCGGAGTGTCCGGGCGGATATCCCATTGTCTGGGGCTGGACGGTCCGTCGATGAGCGTGGATACCGCGTGCTCGTCCGGGCTGTCCGCGGTCCATCTGGCCGCCGCGGCGGTCCGGGACGGCGAGTGCGACTGGGCGCTGGCGGGCGCGGTCTGCGTCATGGGGCAACCATCGGTATTCACGGAGTCGGCAATGGTTCTGGGGCTCTCGCCCGACGGTCGTTGCCGACCGTTTTCCGACGACGCCTGCGGCACGGTGTGGGCGGAAGGAGCGGGCGTCGTCGTCCTGGAGCTCGAGTCTCGTGCTCGTCGGCTCGGTCACCGAATCTATGGGCGGCTACTGGCCTCGCGCATCAACCACAACGGCGGCCGCCACCGCATAACCATGCCCGACGCCTGGGCACAAGAACGCTTGATCCGCCGCACGATCGCCGAATCCGGGATCCCGATGGAGTATCTCGGGCTCGTGGAAGGGCACGGCGCCGCTACTCGCGCAGGCGATCTCGCCGAATTGACCGCGCTGTGCAGTGTTTTCGGTCCGGGCGAAGCGACCACGGTCGGCCCGCTGCTCGGCTCGGTGAAGTCGAATCTCGGTCACGCGCAGGCGGCGGCGGGCATCCTCGGGCTGATCAAGGTGCTGCTCTGCGGCGTGCACGGACTGATCGCGCCGACACTCCACGTCGATCCCCCGACGACGGAATTCGACTGGACGAGAACCCGTCTCGCCTTCGCGTCCGCGCCGCAGCCCTGGAAACCGATCGACGGATTCCGATACGGCGCGGTGACATCGCTCGGAATCGCCGGCACCAATGCGCACGCGATCCTGGCCATGCCGGAACAGGAGGAGTAGATCCGGTATCGATAGTGGGAATCTACGATCGGCGGTAGGCGGCTCCCGGATGGTCCCGAGGCAGGAAAGGTCCACTGCCGCCGAGCCTTTCGCGGAGCGTGGACGGTGCCGAGGCTTCCGGGACGCGGCCGCGGCGGCGGAGTTCCGGCACCACCAGGCGGCCGAAGTCCTCGAAGGTGCCGGGTGTGGTGACGTAGGCCAGGTTGAAGCCGTCGATGTCGGCCTCGTCGACCCAGCGTTCGAGTTCGTCGGCGACCTCGCCCGGCGACCCCGTGACCACCGGGCCACGGCCGCCGATGCCGATCGTCCGCGCGAGTTCCCGGGGCGTCCAGGTGCGGTTCGGGTCGGCGGTGGTGAACGACGCCAAAGCCGAGCGGTTGGCGTCGGTTTCGACGTAGCGCAGCGGCTCGTCGGGATCCAGTTCCGACAGGTCGACCCCCGTCCAGCCGCCGAACAACGCGAACGCGCCCTCGGTGCTCACCAGGCGCTCGTACGACCGGAGCTTGTCGACGGCCCGCTCGCGGGTCTCCGCGACGATCGGCGTGAGCATCGTGAACACCTTGATGGAGCGGGGATCCCGGCCGAGTTCGGCCGCCGCGGCGCGCAAGGTACGGACCGGGCCGCGCACCACCTCCGGGGTCGGGCCGGAGACGAACACGGCTTCGGCGTGCGCGGCCGCGAACCGGATCCCCCGCGGTGAGGCTCCCGCCTGGAACAGCACCGGCGTCCGCTGCGGCGAGGGCTCGCTGAGATGCGGTCCGGGCACCGTGAAATGCCGCCCCTTGTGCTCGATGTCGTGCACCTTGGCCGGGTCGGTGTAGACGCCGCGCGCCGAATCCCGAACCACCGCATCGGATTCCCACGACGATTCCCACAGTTTGTAGCAGACCTCGAGATACTCGTCGGCGATCTCGTACCGTTCGTCGTGCGGAATCTGCCGGCCCAGACCGAGATTGCGGGCCGCACTGTCGAGATAGGAGGTCACGATGTTCCACGCCACCCGGCCGTCGGTGAGGTGATCCAGCGTCGATATGCGCCGGGCGAGCGCATAGGGCTGTTCGTAGGTCAGCGACAGGGTGAGGCCGAATCCGAGCGTCTCGGTCACCGCGGCCATCGCCGAGACCGCCATCGCCGGATCGTTGACCGGGAACTGGGCGGCGTCGGCGACCGCCGCATCACGTGATCCGCCATACACGTCGTACGCGCCGAGCACGTCGGCCAGGAACAGCGCGTCGAAGCCACCGGCCTCCAGGGTGCGGGCCAGTTCGGTCCAGTACGCGAGCTTCCGGTAGCGGTGGCCCTGGTCGTCGGGATGGCGCCACAGGCCCGCCGATTGGTGCCCGACGCAGGCCATATCGAAGGCGTTCAGGTAGATCCGGCTCATGATGCCTCTCCGATTCGGTCTCGATAGGTGTCGCGCGCCGACCAGGCCGCCGCGAACGTCAGTGCGGTCAGCACCGCGAAGTAGACGACGATCAGCCAGGGGTTTCCGCCGCCCGCGGTCAGCAGCGCGGCCGCGATCAGCGGGGCGAATCCGCCCGACAGCACGGCGCCGACGTGATAGCCGAGGGAGGCGCCGCTGTAGCGCACCCGGGTGGCGAACAGTTCCGCGAACCAGGCGGCCTGCGGCCCGTACATCGCGTCGTGGGCCACGTTCACGCCGACCACGATCGCCACGACCACCGCTGCCCGCGAACCGGTTTCGGCGGCGACGAAGAACAGCGCCAGCGCCACCAGCCCGCCGACCGCACCGAACAGATACGGGGGCCTGCGGCCCACCCGGTCCGAGATCCTGGCCCATATCGGCGTGCTGACCAGGCCGAGCACCGACGAGAGCAGCACCGCGAACAGGCCGACCGAGTTGCCCTTGCCGAACTCGTCCTGCAGGTAGCTCAGCGAGTAGGTGGTGAGCAGCACGAACAGGGAGATCTGCGATAACCGTAATCCGATGGTCAGCAGCACATTTCGCGGTTGTTCGCGCAGCACTTCGACGACGGGGAGGCGGGCGATATCCCCCTGCTCCCGCAGCTTGCCGAAGACCTCGGCATCGGTGAGGCGCACTCGGATCAGCAGCCCGACAACCACGAGCACGACGCTCAGCAGGAACGGAATCCGCCATCCCCCAGCGAGAAACGCCTCCTCGCCCAGCACGGCGCGCACCAGGTAGAAGACCGCCGTCGCCAGCAGCATCCCGGCGGGCGAACCGAGCTGCGTGAAGCTGCCGTACCACCCGCGCCGCCCCGGCGGTGCGTGCTCGACCGAAAGCAGCGCCGCACCACCCCATTCCGCGCCGACGGCCAGGCCCTGCAGCACCCGCAGCGTCGCCAGTAGCGCGGGTGCGAGCAGGCCCACCTGCGCGTAGGTCGGCAGCACGCCTATTGCGGCGGTGGTGATCCCCATCAGCAGCAGCGCGCCGACCAGAACGGCCTTGCGGCCCAGGCGATCTCCCAGATGACCCGAGATGACGGCGCCGAGGGGACGCGCGCCGAACCCGGCCGCATAGGTGGCGAACGAGGCCAGCGTTCCGGCGGTGGGCGAAATATTCGGGAAGAACAGCGGTTTGAACACCAGCGCCGCGGCGGTCGCGTACAGGTAGAAGTCGTACCACTCGATGGTCGTGCCGATCACGCTGCCCAAAGCCACTGATCGCGGCGGGGTTTCGGACGTGGACGACCCCGTCGCCCCATCGACCGGGCCGGCCGCGGGCGTCGGCGTCCGTTGGGTGAAGATCACGTCGGCGAACGCTAGGCAACACCGGGACGATCCACGAGGGTTACCGTCCTTCTGATTGGAACTACCGGATCGAGCCCCCAACCGCAGCACGATCACCCTGTTCGCACGAATAGTTTGTGCATTAACTATTGGCGCGGTAATGTACGGCCGCGGAGGTGATGGATGGCCGTCGAGAGGGACGATCCGCTGCGGCTGGACCGGCAGGTGTGTTTCGCGCTGGCCGTGGCCAACCGATCGGTGCTGGCCGTGTATCGGCCGCTGCTGGAACCCATGGGGCTCACGCATCCGCAGTACCTGGTGATGCTGGCCCTGTGGGGTGAGGCACCGATGTCGGTGCGGGCCATCGCCGACGCGGTGCAACTGGACTCCCCCACGCTGTCGCCGCTGCTCAAGCGGCTCGAGACCGCCGGGCTCATCACCCGCCGCCGCGACCCGCACGACGAACGCACCCTGCTGATCGATCTCACCGACGCCGGGCGGGCCCTGCGCCGCGACGCGGAGCGGATCCCGCCCGCGGTCGTGGAACGGCTCGGCGTGAGCCTCGCCGATCTCGAGGAGCTGCGCGACATCCTCACCCGGGTCAACGAGGCCGCTCGCCGCGCCGGACACGCGGCGGCCGCAGGCGCATGAACGCGGCCGAATACACCTGCGCCCCTCGCGATCCGGGCGCACGACGCAGGGAGTACAAGTGAGCAGGCAGACCCCGAATCCCATCCAGCGCGTGCGCTACATCTGCGGCGCGACACTGCCGCCCTCGATGCGGGAATGGGTGCTCGAGGACCTCACCGGAGCGGGCGCCGCGCGCCGCTACCTGGTGCGTTTCCTCATCCCCGTGCTACTCCCGCTGTGCCTGTTCCTGCTGGTCCCGGGGCCGCTGTGGATGGGCCTGTCGATGATGGCGCTGCTGTACATCCCGCTGATCTACTTCACCATCGCCCTGATGTACGTCTACCGCCGCCACCGCCTGAGCAAGCACGGCCTCGACCCCGCACTCGCCGACGTCCGCCAGCGCCGCCGCGCCGAGGCCGAGCACGCCGCCTACGAACAGCGGCACGGGCGGGGGTAATCCGAGCCGCTGCGCTCAGATGACACCGTGCAGGGGCGGCGGGGTGTCGTGCAACAGGGTGCGCCCGATGTGCTGATATTTCCAGCGCACCGGATCGTGCAGGGTGTGGGTGCGGGCGTTGCGCCAGAAATGGTGCAGGTTGAGATCTGCTGCGGCGCTGCGGGTTCCGCCGACCTCGAACAGGGCGGACGACACCTCGTTGGCGGCGCCGTCGGCAAGGATCTTGGCCGCCGCCACGGCCAGCGACGCTGCAGCCACGGGCTCGTCCACAGCCCTGACAGCGGCTCTGTCGGCAAGACCGGCCGATTCGTCGGCTGCCCGCCCGTACGGCTCGTCCGACACAAGGCGCCCTGCTCGATTCCGAGCAGCGCCCGACGCACCATCTCGGTCGGCGGGACGCGCCGGATCACGTTCGGACGACCGCGAATCCGCTGCGACCTCCGGGCCGGTCGTGGTACCCACGCCGGGCCCCGCACCGACGGCGCGATCGACAGCCGCCCCCGCCGCCGCCAAGGTCGCCTCGGCGGCCGTCACGGCGACAGCCAGTTCACCGAAGCGCTGGATCAGCAGCGGGTCGTCCACGGCGCGTTCCACTCCCGCCTCGAACCACGGGCGGCTCTTGGCGCGCACGAAATCCGTTGCGGCAGTGAGTGCCCCGCGGGCGATCCCGGCATCGACGGCGACGTGCAGCAGCTGTGCGAAGGCGCCGTAACCGGTCGGCGCGCGGACCGCGGGTGAGCGCGGGACCAGCTGCCCGGGCTCGACCACCACGCCGTCGAACGAGACGGTCCCGCTGCCGGTGGTGCGCTGCCCGATTCCGTTCCAGTCGTCGATGATTCGCACGCCGGGAGTTTCGGCGGGCAGGTACGCGATGTACTCGCCCGGCTCCAGGCCGCTGCTCTCCTCGGGGTCGTCGAGCCTGGTCAGTACGGCCAGTACATCCGCGAAAAGCGAACCGGTGCAATAGTATTTGACGCCGTCGATGCGTAGTCGGCCACCCGCCGGACGCACCGTGGTGCTGATCTCGGCGACGGTGGCGCCGGACCGCTCGGACTGGGCGTTGGCGATCCGCCCGCCGTCGAGGACCTGCCCGAGATACCGCCGCCGCTGGTCGGCGGATCCCGCCAGCCGCAACAGGTTCACGTAGACGAAGTGGCTGTGCGGAATCTGCGCGATATTCGGATCGGCCGCCGCCAGGATGCGCACCACCTCCGCCACCGCGCTCGGCGGCAGGTCGGGACCGCCCAGATGGGCCGGTACGGTGATCGCCAGCAGCCCGCTGGCCGCCAGTTCGTCGATCTCCCGGTGCGGCAGTTCACGATCGCGGTCGCGTCGTGCCGCCCCGGTCGCGAAACCGTCAGCCAAGCGCCGGGCCACCTCGTACGCATGCGCCGCCGAGGCGATCCGGTCGGCCGCGACGGCGGTCATCGGCCCGCGACCGCGGCCGGAATGGGTGGGGCCGGGGTGCGCGCGGCCTCCAGTTCCCGCACCAGCGGCAGCACCTTCGCGCCGAAGTACTCGATCTCCTCCTGGAAGTGCAGGAACCCGCCCAGGATCAGGTCGACCCCGAGATCGCGATAGGCGACGATGCGCTCCGCGATCTGCTCCGGGGTGCCGATCAGCTGGGTCCGGAAGCCGTCGTTGTATTGGACGAGATCCTCGAATGTGGAGTCGGCCCACATGCCGGTGCGGTCGCGGGTGGCGGCCCCGGCCTGCTGTACCGCGTCCCGGAAGCCTTCCACCGCAGGGCGGTTCGCCTTGTCGATGATCTCGCGGAGGGTGTCGCGCGCCTCCTTCTCGGTGTCGCGGGCGATGATGAATCCGTTCAGGCCGAACTTCACCTCGCGATCGTGGGCCCGGGCGACCGCGCGCAGATCGTCCAGTTGCTCGGTGACGCCGTCGAAATCCTTGCCGTTGGAGAAGTACCAGTCGGCGAAGCGGCCGCCGTTGCGGCGGGCGGCGGTGGAGTTACCGCCTTGGAACAGTTCGGGATTCGGCCGCCGCGCGGTGTTGAGCGGCTTCGGCTTCAGCGTGAAGTCGCGGATCCGATAGAAGTCGCCGCCGAAGTTCACCTCGTCCTCGGTCCAGATCCGGCGCAGCACCTCGAGGAATTCCGCGCTCCGGCGGTAGCGTTCGTCGTGTTCGAGCCACGGCTCTCCGAGGGCGGTGAATTCTCCTGCGAACCAACCGGATACGACATTGACCGCGAACCGTCCGCCCGACAGGTGATCCGCGGTGGCGCCGAACTTGGCCAGCACCGCCGGATGCCACAGTCCCGGATGCACCGCCGCGATGACCTTCAGCCGTTCGGTCGCGCCCAGCAGCGCGAGACTGAAGGAGGTGGACTCGTGCTGATACTCGGCCCCGTACGACGCGGTGTAGCGCACCTGCGACAGCGCGTACTCGAAGCCGTTGCGCTCCGCGGTCTGCGCCAGTTTCCTGTTGTATTCGAAGTCCCAGCTGGTCCGCTGCTCGATGTCACTGGTGACCAGTCCCCCGCTGACATTGGGCACCCAGTACGCGAACCGGATCTGCTCGGCGATGTTTTCGGTGGTCATACGCTGCTCCCGGCAATGGTCGGCGACCGGTGGTGACACACCGGGCGCGGCAACCTGCGCCCGGTGTGCGCCCCACTCCACCACCGGGCGCGGCGGCCTGCGAGGGTTTGAATCGGTCCGATCCGATCCCGGGAGGCAGCTGCCATCCCGCCCACCGTCCACCGTGCCGCTGCAGCGACTCGATATGCGGGCATTACGGCCGGGAAGCCGTGGGAGTGAGGTACGTAGAACGGGAGAACCGTCCGGCGGGCTCGAAGCGCGCCAGTAGTTCGGCGGCCGCCGTGCCCGTGACCGCGGTGATGTACTCGTCGGCCGCGTCCAAGGTTTCGATCCCGGCGAACGGCTGCGGCCGATGCAGCAGGCCCACCAGGGCCGAGGCGAAGCGCGGATCGACCGCGGCCGCGGAGAAGAACCTTCCGCCGATCTCGCCCAGCGCCGGATCGCTCAGGAACAGGCGGGTGACGTGTGCGGCGGCTTCCGCGCGCGCCGCCAGAAAACCGTTGTGCTGCGCGGTGATCCAGGCGCCGTCGAAGGCGCCCTCGTGGGCCGCGGCGGCAGCGACCAGCCGCTGCGCCTGGATGAGCCCGCTCTGTGCGCCCTGGCCCGCGATCGGGTCGTAGGCGACGGCCGTATCGCCGAGCGAGGCGACCGGGTGCCCGCCGGCGGTGTGCCCCAGCCCCGCCCGGAACACCGGCCGCACCGCGCCGCGCAGCCAGGAATGCTCGTCCTCCGCGATCACGCGGGTGGCGAGCACCTCGGGCAGATCCCAGTCCAGGTGGTCGCGGTAGAGGTCCACCACGATCCGGTGCGCGGATTCCGCGGATTCGGCTGCGGTGAAACGCTTTTCCCACTCGCTGCCGGGTTTCGCCCAGCCGAGGAAGGCCCAGCTCGGCCCGGCGTCCTTGTGCAGGTACGGCCCCCACCAACCCTCGCCCTGATCGCCGAGGATCGAGAAGCCGCTGCGCCCGCCGCCCGCGGGGCTGCGGTGCGCGAAGACATTCGCGTCGTGACCGAGCCCGGTGACGGTGAGCGTCAACAAGGTTCGCTGCGGGGCGTCGTACACCGTGCGCTCGTCGTCGATCGGGAACAGTTCGGACAGTCCGCCCTTGCCCGTGGCAACAAGCGTGAGATCGTGTGCGGCGGCAATGGAATCGAGCTTTTCCGGCGTCACGGCCTCGACGACGAAGCGGCCGCCGCGTTCCCGGAAGGCGGTCAGCCGTTCGTCGGCCTTCAACCGGGTGTCGACGGCGACGCCGCTGTAATCGTCGAAGGCGCCGTCGAATTCGATGAGTTCGGCGCGGTCGGGACCGGCGATACGGACGGTGAGCCCGCTGTGCAGCGGCGCCCGATCGGTATAGGTGGACAAGCCCAGCGCCGACTCGGCGGCCTGCGCCTCACCGAAGATCAGGGCGGTGCCGGTCGCGGGTACGTCGTCGCGCAGGGAACGCTGATCGCGATCGCTGTACACGGTGACATCGAACCCGGCGTCGAGCAGGCCGAGCGCCGCGGTGGCGCCGGTCTGGCCGGCGCCCACGATCGCGGCCGAGCGGGTGGAACCGGAGCGGGAATTCTGTGTCGTCATAACGGAATACTCCGTTGCGCACGAGCCGCTTTCGAGTGTTGCGATCAGCGGGAATCGATAGTCCTACGACCGGCCCGCGAGGGAAATGCCCGGCCTGGAGACCGCATCGGGCAGGGCGGTCGATCCCGGTCCGCCGAGTCGATACCGGGCGCCGCGATGCTCCTGCGGGAGTCGATCACCGGCACCGAACAACGCGTTGCGCAATGTTCCCGGCGCATACTCCGCCGGATACGCTCCGCGTTCGGTCAGCACCGGAACCACATGCCGCACAACGTCTTCGAAGGTTCCCGGCGTCACCGCGTAGGCGAGATTGAAGCCGTCCACGTCGGTGTCGTCCGCCCATTCCTGCAGCCGGTCGGCGATCGTCTGCCCCGATCCGACGAAGACGGGCCCCATCCCGCCGATCCCGGCCCACCGGCCGATATCGCGCACCGTCCATTCGCGGCCGTCGTCGTCGGCCTCCTGGAACGCGGCCACGGCCGACTGGATGGCGTTGCTCTCCACCTGCCCGATCGGATCGTCCAGGTCGTAGCGGGACAGGTCGATGCCCATCCACCCCGACATGAACACCAGCCCGCCCTCGACGCTGGCGTAGGACAGGTACTCCTCGTGCTTGCGCCGCGCCTCGGCGTCGGTGCCCGCGGTGACGATGGTGGACAGCGCGTACACGCGGGCGGCGTAACGATCGCGCCCGGCCTCCTGCAGCGCGTCGCGAATTCTCGACACCGTTTGTGCGAGCACTCGTTTCGACGGCGCGGCCACGAAGATGGCCTCCGCGTTCTCGGCCGCGAACCGGACCCCGCGCGGTGAGGCGCCCGCCTGGTAGATCACCGGGGTGCGCTGCGGGGACGGCTCCGACAGGTGCACGCCCGGAACGGTGTAGTGGCGGCCGCGGTGCCCGATGTGATGGACCTTCGACGGGTCCGCGTAAATGCCCCGGGCGGCATCGCGAATCACCGCGTCGTCCTCCCAGGAGCCCTCCCACAGCTTGTACAGCACCTCCAGGTACTCGTCGGCCTGGTTGTAGCGCTCGTCGTGGCCGAGCTGGTCGTCGGCGCCGAAATTGCGTGCGGCGGAGGGCAGATAGCCGGTCACCACGTTCCAGCCGATGCGGCCGTTGGTGAGGTGGTCCAGGGTGGACAGGCGGCGCGCGAACGGATACGGATGCTCGAATCCGGTACCCGTGGTGATACCGAACCCGAGATGCCTTGTCGCCGCGGCCATCGCCGAGACCAGCAGCAGCGGATCGGCCACCGGAATCTGGGCGCCGTGGCGCAGCGCGGCGGTGTCGTTGCCGCCGTACACGTCGTAGGTGCCCAGCACGTCGGCGATGAAGAGGCCGTCGAAACGCCCCTGTTCCAACAGGATTGCCAGATCCGTCCAATAGTTCAGGTCGGTGTACCGGTGCGACCGGTCGTCGGGATGGCGCCACAACCCCGGCGACTGGTGGGCGACGCAGTTCATATCGAAGGCGTTGAACCGAATTCGGCGCGTCACCGGGCACCTCCGGCGGTGGCGGCGCGTTCACCGGCGCTCCACGCGAACGGCAGTTCGGCGCCGTTGAGCAGGTGGTCGCCGATGGCGCGGGCCTTGTAGATCGCGGGATTGTGCACGGACACGGTGCGGGCATTGCGCCAGTGCCGGTCCAGCCGTAGCCGTTCCGAGGTCGCCGACGCGCCACCGACCTCGAACAGCAGGCTGGTCGCGGGCAACACCGTATCGATGATGCCAAGCTGCGCGCGAGCTGCGGCCAATTCCGCTGCCACCAGCGCCTTTTCGTCGCCGGCGCCGGCGTCCAGCACCTCGTCGAGAATGTCGGCGACCGCGAGCACGCTCGCCCGCGCGGTGAACGCCGCCGCGGACAGCCGGCCGATCACCTGCTGCACCAGCGGATCGTGGCGCGGCAGGTCGGCGGGCGCGTGGGTGTAGGTGCGGGTGCGCTGCGCGACCCATTCGCGGGCGTCGCGTTCGGCGCGCTGGGCGATGCCCGCGAGCACCGCCAGTTGTACCAATTGCAGATACGCGGTCGAATAGGTCGGTCCGGGCACACCGTAGCCGGGACCGAGTACGCGGTCGTCGGGCACCACCACATCGGTGAATTCCGTTGTGCCACTGGCCGTGAGCCGCTGACCGAACCCGTCCCAGTCGTCGTGCTGCCGCACGCCTTCCGCGTGGGCGTCGACGAGCACCCCGATCCGCTCGCCGTCCCGGTCGGCCGCCGCCAGGATGTGATCGGCGTACAGCGACCCGGTGCTGTAGTACTTGACCCCGTTCAGCAGCCAGCGGTCCCCGTCGCGGGTCAGGCGCGTGCGATACCGGTCGGCCGCACCGACACCCGGCTCGGAGATCGCATTGCCGACCAGCGCGCCGTCACCGGCCGCGCGCAGCCACCGCTCCCGCACCGGTCCGGGCTCGGCGAGCAGCTGATCCTCGACGAACGAGAAGTGCACCCGCAATGCCTGCGGGATATTGGATTCCGCCGCCGCCAGCTCGATGAGCAGCCGGAACAACTGCCGCACGCCGACGCCGTACCCGCCGAACTCCACGGGTACCCGTAGCGCGCCGAACCGGGCCTTGCGCAGCCTGTTCACCTCCTCGTACGGGAGTTGCCGATCGATCTCGCGGTCGACGGCGCCGGCGGCGATCTGTTCGAACAGCGGCGCGAAGATCTCGTCGAGTTCGCTGTCGGAGCGGGCGGGCACAGCGGTGGAGGTCATGCGCAGACGATCCCCCGACCGCCGACCTCATTCACCCCTTAAGCGCACCACGATCGAAACCACGCCTCGTCCCGTGCTGCTCACCGGCCTGGATTCGCGGCGGACTGGCTCGCGACCAGGCCCTCGACAGGCGGCCCCAGCGGTTCCAGTCGACGTGGCCGCCGTCTCAGCGCCCGGGCTGCCAGCGCCCCTGCGGCGACAACCGCCGCGGCGACGACGGTCGGCAGAATCATCGTGCCGCCCAGGTCCGCGGCACGGGCGATCGGGTTGGCGACTCCGAGTCGATCGAAGGCCCAGCCGAGGGCGGCGATGATCACCAGGAGGGAACCGCCGACACGGAGGACCGGCTGCGCCCGGGTGGTGGCCAGTACCAGCAGCGGCGGCAGGGCGAGCGCGACCAGCAGCAGCTGGACGGCCTCGATACCGAGATTGAACCCGAGCACGCTGAGCGCCAGCTGGCCGGTGGACAACTTCAGTTCGGCCAGGGTGAACGAGAACGCCATGCCGTGGACGAGCCCGAATGTCCCGGCCACGACGGCCTCCCGGCCCGGGAACAGCGGCCGGACGGCGTGCGCACCGCCCACCAGGATCGTCGCGGCGATGAGCGTCTCGACCGGGCGCGCGGGGATCTCCAGCCGACTCAGGGCGCTGACCACCAGCGCGACGGAATGCCCCACGGTGAATGCGATCGTGACAGCGAGGATGTGCCGCACGGCGCGCCGCCAGTCGTTGTCGGGATACCAGCGACCCGCCCTGGCTCTCAACACCGCCGGTAGCAGGAGGGTGAACAGAAACAGGAGGTGGTCGGTGCCCTCCAGGATGTGATGGACACCGAGCACCACCATCCCGGCGAATCCCCGCCACGCGCTGCCGTCGGTCAGATCCACCGACAGCGGCGGCACGGTCAGGGACTCGGCGTCGATACGGACGACACCGACCTGCCCGGCCTCGTTCCCGGCATCCACGCGCCCGGCGCCCCAGTCCTGCCGGACCGAGACCAGGGCGATATGCGTGACGACCTTGTGCACGACGGCGTCGTAGCCCAAGACGAAACGGCGCATATCGGCCCCGGCCGGCGGGGTCAGCGTCGCATGGACGACGAGTTCCCGGTACGAACCGGTGACCGACCGGTCCGCATAGTCCAGGCGCATATCGCCGATCTCGACGGTCCACGGGACGCCGTCCGGCGTGGCGGGCCGCATATGCTCGCGCAGGTAGCTCGCCAGCCCGGCGGAGGCGTCGGCCGACAGCTGCGGTCGCGTGTCGACATCTATACCGCTGGCCTCCGCGAGATCGGCCGTGGGGATCGACAATTCGGCTTCGATCGCCGATTCGCCCACATCGAGCAGCACGGTGGTGCCGGGCATCGGATGCGCCGATGCGGCAATCGGGTTGCACAGCACGACGACAACGACGCAGCCCAGCGCGACCAGCGCTCGCCGGAGGGTTCGTATCACCGGTCGATGATGCACAGCGCACGGGCATGCCCGAATCGGTCGATCAACCTATCTTTCGCGACGGCTCGCGTGCGGTTCAGGCGGGCAGCCCGACCAGCTTGGCGCTGTCGTTCCAGAGCGCTTGCGCCACTTCGGGTTTCCGGGCCAGTTCGGACGGTTCGATCCAGGTCAGCCGACCCCGGCGGAGGGCGGCGTAGGTCCGGCCGGGCGGGGGTGCGCTGCGGCCGAGGGCCAAGTCGGCCAACGTATTTCCCGCATCCGTCCGGGAGTTGAGGGTGGGGCTGAAGCGGCGCAGCGGCCACCCCAGGGGCGTGCCGAACAGCGACCAGGCCACCCGCAGGGGCAGCGACAGATCCTTGGCCAGCCCGGTGCCGAACACCTGGCCCGGGTCGTAGGCGATGACCGTGAGCCGCCCGCCCTGCGCGTCGGGATGCTCCGACAAGGACCGGACGACGAGTACGGCACACAGCTTGGAGGCGGTGTAGGCATGCTGGCCCGCCTTGCTCGCCCGGGAGTCCAGGTCCGGATCGCGATCCGGATGCGCCAGCAGTTGCGCGTCGGCGTGGCGCGGCGGCACCAGGCCGGCACCGGTGGCCGGATCGTGGGTGCCGCTGGTGGTCAGCACCACGATCGCGCGATCGGCCAGGACGGGCAGCAGCAGGCGCAGCAGCAGATAGTGCGCGAGGTGGTTGACGGCGAAGGTCGTCTCGAACCCCTCGGCGGTCCGGCCCGCGACATCGGGACGGATCATGCCGCCGTTGAGCACCAAGGCATCGATCATATTGTCGCCCAGCCGTTCCCGGGTCACCGCCGCGAACTCCCGGACCGAGTCGAGCTCGGACAGATCGACCGGTATCGGCTCGGGCCGGACCGTATCGGACGGTGGCACATCGGTCGGCGTCGCCTCGGGCACGAACGTCGCTCCGGCAGCGCCCGGACGACGCGCACCCAGGATCAGCCGGACCTCCCCCGCCTCCAGCATCCGCGTTGCGGCCACGGCCCCGAATCCCGAAGTGCCGCCGGTCATCACGATCGTTGACATGCCGCCTCCTCGGAAGCGCCGAACCGAGACGCACCCAGAGTACTCCGGCATGCAGCGCCGACCGGGACGATTGTGCGCCTCTCCCGGCGCGGAATCACCACGACATGACAGGCAAGTATCGACTTGCCTATACTGGCCTCGTGGACAACGACCTCGATACCGGCGAGGTGTTCAAGGCGCTGGCCGACAGCACGCGGCGGGTGATTCTCGACGAACTCGCCGAGCGCGACGGACAGACCCTGTTCGAGCTGTGCGGCAGACTGACCATGAAGCATCAACTGTCGTCCACACGGCAGGCCATCTCGCAGCACTTGGACGTGCTCGCCGCCGCCGGGCTGATCACCGCCCGCCGGGAGGGCCGGTACAAATTCCATCACCTGAATCGCGAACCACTGCGGAATCTCACCGACCGCTGGCTGAAGGAGTAGAACATGCGCATCAACGTGACCAGCGTGCTGGTCGACGACCAGGACAGGGCCCTGCGCTTCTATACCGAGGTGCTCGGTTTCGTGAAGAAGACCGACGTCCCGGTCGGGGAATACAAGTGGCTCACCGTCGTGTCCCCGCAGGATCCGGACGGCGTCGAACTGCTGCTCGAGCCCGACGGCCATCCCGCGGCGGGGCCGTTCAAACAGGCGCTGGTGGAGGACGGCATCCCGTACACCTCCTTCGCCGTCGACGACATCCAGGCCGAATACGAGCGGCTGTCCGGGCTGGGCGTGCAGTTCACCCAGCAGCCGCTCGACCACGGCGTCGTCGTCACCGCCGTCCTGGACGACACCTGCGGCAACCTCATCCAGATCGCCCAGCACAAGGCCTGACATTGTGAACTCTCACAAACATTCCCGCCGCTAGTGACGGCTCACAACCCCGCGTCACCGGGGTCCCGCCCTGGTCACAGAACCTTCATCGGTCGGTGTTTCGAACCGTGACCGAAGCGTTACCGTGAGGTGCTACGCGAATGCCGCGGCAGCGGAAGGGAATCGACGATGACGGCCATCAGCACCGCCCACCGGGACCTCACGATGTCGGGGCAGCCGGTCACCTCGCCGCTCAAGGACGTGCGGGCACTCGCGCGAAAGATGGTGGGCCACTTCGTCGATACGGTCGCACCGTGCCGGACGCTGCCCGGCGACGCGCTGCGCGGCGACATCACGGCCGTCACCCGCGCCTGCCTGGAGCTGGCCATCAGCATGCTCGACGGCACCGACGTCCCCGACAAGACGGCCCGGCTCGAGCACGCCGCCGCCAACTGGGCCCGCGAGGGGATCCCGATCGACACCATCCAGCACGCCCTGCACGAGGGCTTCAAGATCGGCTTCGATCTCATCCTCGACCGCGCCACCCCCGACGACATCGACAGCGTCAAGGGGGCGTCACGGCGGCTGCTCGACGTGCTCGACACCATCAACGCCACGGTGTCGCGCGCCTACGTTCGCGAATTGCGCGGCGTCGTGGGCGAACACCACACCGCAGTGCACACGCTCACCTCGGCCCTGCTCGCCGGGCATCCCACCTCGGTGATGGCCCGCGAATCCGGGATCGAGATCGCGGAGGCGTACCACGTTGTGGCCGTTGCGCTTCCGCAGCATCCCGACGAACGCAATCCGGCGATCAACGGGCAGGTGGTCGCGCGGCGCAAACTCCGCCGGGTGCAGGCGGCGCTGGCCGACCGCTGCGCCGATACCGCGCTGTCGCTGCTCAGCGTCGACGGCGGCACCCTGCTCATTCCCGCCGAGACGCTCGCCGACGGCGATCTCGACGAATTCGTGGCGTTCGTCTCCCGCAATGCGCAGGTGCCGGTCACCGCGGCCGTGGTCGACGCCGACGCCGCCGACATTCCCACGGCCGCCCGCCGCGCGCACGAGCTGCTCGACATGGTGCAGCGCCTGCAGTGCAGCCCCGGGCTGTACCGCTTCGACGAGCTCGCGCTCGAATACCAGCTCACCCGGCCGGGGCCGGGCCGCGAACACCTCGGCGCGCTGCTGGACGCGCTCGACACGCACCCCGAACTGCTCGACACCCTCCGCAGGCACATCGGCACCAACCTCAATCGCCAGCAGACCGCGCGGGCCCTGCACGTGCACACCAACACCGTCGACTACCGGCTCAAGCGCGTCGCCCAGCTGACCGGCCTCGACCCCACCCAACCGGCCGGGCTGTGGTACCTGCGCTCCGCCCTGGTCGCGAGCAGCTACCGCACCAATCGCTAACGGGCCGAAGAGTTTTCGGCGGGCCACCTTCAGGAAACCGACCCTTCGGCGATAGCGGTCAGCCGGTCGACCGACGCCTGCAACTTGTCGGCCGTGGTGGCGCGGGCGCGAACAAGGCGCTTCTCGTCGGTCAACTGCGACCAGTCGTAGGTGTGGGTGACCCGGGTGCGCGTGTCGTCCACCGGCTCGAGCTCCCAGCGCCACAGGTGCCCGGGCGGCTCGGCGCCGGGTTCCGAAGGCCGCCAGGCGATCCGGCGGCCCTCGTCGAACTCCACCACGTGGTTCTCCCGGACGTGACCGTTGGTCAGCGTCATGGTGAAGACGTCACCGACGGCTGTCGGCCGTTGTCCCGCAGCCGATTCCGCCAGATTGTCGTTGCCGTCCCAGCGCGGCTGCTGGGACGGGTCGGCGATCAGATCGAAGATCCGGTCCGCCCCGGCGGCGATTTCCCGGCTGGCAGTGACGATGTGCTGTTCCGCGGTCATACCCCGATCGAAGCATCCGGCCGCAGGGTGGCGCCACCCGGCCTGCGCGGACACCGTTCGCCGCTTCGCGGTCGAATTCGCCGTCTCGGACCGGATTGTGTCCGTCCGGGCCGGATCCGCGTACGGCTGGACCTGAGGCAGCCGAGTGTGCGGCGAGGATCACCGAGTGCGGGCCGCGAGTGCAGTCGTATGGTCATGACCTGGCCGCCGACGCGAACCTGACGCGGCAGTGCGGTTTCCCCGCCACGTTGGATTCCTGACAGCTCGTTCGACAGCGAAGGTGGATATGGACACACACGACGAGCAGACCACTCCCGGGCGTCGATACCGGCTGTTCCGCATAGCCCGGGTGAGCGAGCACGTGTGCTGGTGGGTGTTCGTGATCGCCACCGTGATGGCCGGAGGGGTGTATCGATTCGACTCCGGCGGGTGGCGCTTCGGAGCGGGAACCGGTTACGGGAGAGGCGATTTCGGCTGGGTCGCCTACAACGACCTGGCGGAATACCGCCACTACGCCGACTACGTCCTCACCGACGGCAGCTCCGATGTGCTGGTCTCCCCCGCCTTCTACGGCGCGCTCACGCTCGTCGCCGTCGTACTCGCGGCCGTCATCGAGGCGTTCACGGTGCGACGGATCCCCGCCGGACTGCTCACGGTCGGAGCACCGGTGATCGCCGCGGCCGGGATCACCTTCGCCACCTCCGGCGGCTGGAACGTCGACCTCAGCCCGATCCCCGCCCTGATACTCACCCTCGCGGCAGTCGCCGTCCGCGAGATTTGGGCCCGCGCA
>NZ_BDBV01000031.1 GCF_001613165.1 Nocardia mexicana NBRC 108244 | reverse complement strand
CCAGCCCGGGCGCGTGCGGCGCGGCCGTCAGCGGTGCGCCGTCGTCCTCGAACTCCTTGCGGGAGGGCATGAATTCCGGCGGCTCCGGGGGTGGCATATCGGCGGGCAGCTGGCCCACCGGGACATCCTGGATCGGGCCCTGCTGGGCCGCGGAAGCCAGGGTCGGATCGGCGGCCGGAGCGGGCGCCGCCGCCTCCGCGGGGGCGGCGGGGGACGCCGGAGGCGCGCCGATGACGCCGCTGTCGTGTCCGGAATCGAGTGTGCGCACGAGCTATCCCCCGATCTGATTGCCGAGGGACCCGAGGAGGTTCGAGAACGACGAGTCGGAGTCGTCGATCACCGCGGCGGTGCCGAATGCGTGCTTCCCGAGATTGTCGACCTTGCCCGACAGCTCGTTGATGTCCTTGGCGTGCAACACCTGCGCGGCGGCGAACATCGCCAGATAGTCCGCACCGATGACGCCGAACACCGGTGTCATCGCCGCGACGTGCGTGACCGTGTCCATATCCCCCGCCGCGGCGATCTGACCCGCGACACCCTCCTGCGTCGCCGCGAACGTGCGAACCGCATCGCTTTCGATCGAGAGTGGTTCACTCATCGAATCTGCCCCCCAATCATCATGATCATCAGCTTTCGTCGAACGTCGGTGCTCGTGATCTGCTGCGTCGCCGCGTGACTCCCGGCAACGGCTCGGCCTCAATATAGCCGACCTGCGGGACGGGTTTCGAGCGGACGCGACGCCCGGGGGAATAAACGGGAGCAAACTAGAACTTGTTGCAAATTGGAACGGGTTCTATATCCTCGGTGCCATGAAGGTCGCAGTCACCGGCGCAGCCGGCTTCCTTGGCACGAACCTGCTCCACCAGTTGGTGGAGCAAGGTCACGAGGTCACCGCCATCGACCGGGTTCGGCCCACCGGTACCCCCGAGGCGGGTGTCACCTGGGTGACCGGCGACGTGCTGGACCCGGCGTCCATGCGTGCGGCCCTCGAGGGCGCCGAGATGCTCTACCACCTGGTCGCGGTGATCACCCTGGCCCATCGCGACGATCTGGCCTGGCGGGTGAACACCGAGGGCGTGCGGGTGGTGGCCGAGGCCGCGCTCGAGGTGGGTGTCCGCCGCATGGTGCACGCCAGCTCCATCCACGCCTTCAACCAGTACACCTGCGGCGGCCGGATCGATGAGCGGTCGGCGCGCTCGGTCGAGGAGCATCTGCCGGTCTACGACCGCTCCAAGTGGCAGGGAGAGATCGAGCTGCGCAAGGTCATCGACGCGGGCCTGGACGCGGTGATCTGCAATCCGACCGGCGTCTACGGCCCGATCGATCACTCCGACTCCCGGATCAACACCACGCTGTGGGACTGTGCGCGGGGCCGCGTTCCGGTGATGATCGGCGGCGGTTTCGACCTGGTCGACGTGCGCGATGTGGCGGCCGGGCTGATCCTGGCGGGCGAGCACGGGCGCACCGGCGAGAACTACCTGCTGACCGGCGAGATGCTGACCATGCTCGAGGTCAGCCGCATGGCCGCGTCCGCCAACGGCAAGCGCGGCCCGTCGTTCGCGATTCCGCCCAAGGTGATCTCGGCGGTGCTGCCGGTGCTGGAGCCCGCGGCCAAGCTCATGGGCAGCGACCGGGTGTCGAAGGCCGCGATGGGCGCGTTGCTGTCGGCGCCCGTGGTGGACGGGAACAAGGCGAGGGTGGAGCTGGGCTACCGCCCCCGCCCGACGGCCGAGACGCTGCGCGATCTGATCGCCTTCTACAAGGGCGCGTCGCTGCGGCCGGAGGCGCCCAGCGTTGCTTGACAGTCGTTAGAACAAGTGTTCGACTGGAGGAGTGCGGTGGCAGAAGCAGACCCTCGACGTCGATGACGGGGCGTTGCCGGGGCTCGAGCGCGCCGGTTTCGTGCGCAGCGTCCGGACTCCCGATTTCGAGGGCGTCACGTTCCACGAGGTGCTGTGCAAGAGTGCGCTGAACAAGATGCCGCAGGGTTCGGGGTTGCCGTTCAACTGGACGATCAACCCGATGCGCGGCTGCTCGCACGCCTGCCGGTACTGCTTCGCCCGCGGCAGCCACGAATATCTGGAACTGGACGCGGGCCGCGACTTCGACACCCAGATCGTGGTGAAGACGAATGTCGCCGCGGTGCTGCGCCGCGAACTGCACCGCCGCTCGTGGCGGCGCGAGGGCGTGGCGCTGGGCACGAATACCGATCCGTATCAGCGCGCCGAGGGCCGCTATCGGCTGATGCCGGGCATCATCGGCGCGCTGACCGATTCGGGCACCCCGTTCTCCGTTCTCACCAAGGGCACGCTGCTGCGCCGCGATCTGCCGCTGCTGGTCCAGGCCTCGCGGGTGGTGCCCGTCAGCCTCGCGGTCTCGATCGCGATTCTCGACGAGGACCTGCACCGCAGCCTCGAATCGGGGACACCGTCGCCGCGCGCCCGGCTGGATCTGGTGCGCGCGCTGGCCGACGCGGGTTTCGCCGTGCACGTCATGGTGGCCCCGGTGATTCCCTGCCTCACCGACGGAAATGCCCATCTGGACGCGCTGTTCGGCGAGATCGCCGCGGCCGGCGCCGCGAGCGCGGTGGCGTTCCCGATGCATCTGCGCGGCAGCACCCGCGGCTGGTTCCTGGAATGGCTGGCCACGCACCACCCGGCGCTGCTGCGGCGGTACCGGCAACTGTACGGTCGTGGGGCGTACGTCACACCGGAGTATTCTGCGTGGCTACGCGGCCGGGTCGATCCGCTGCTCGCGCGGCACGGACTGTACCGCGAGCGGCCGAGCGACACCGCGCCGCGCCGGGAGCCGGATACCGGCTCGCGGCAGCCCGATCCGCAGCTGGCGCTGTTCGCCTGACGCGGTACGGGCTGAATCTGCTCAATCTTGTTGGACCGCACATAACTCGGGTGTGTCCGAGGTGCGGGGGAGTAACTTGGCCAGTGGTACCTCATACCGACGAGGAAGTGATGCAGGCGCATGGCTGACGAAACGCGTCTAAGCGACACTGCCGCAGCGCAACCGGCAGCGTCGGAGAAGCTCGAAAAGGTCGTCATTCGCTTCGCCGGCGACTCCGGCGACGGAATGCAGCTGACGGGGGACCGCTTCACGCACGAGGCGGCCGCCTTCGGCAACGACCTCGCCACCATGCCGAACTTCCCGGCCGAGATCCGGGCGCCGCAGGGCACGCTGCCCGGGGTGTCCTCGTTTCAGATCCAGATCGCCGACTACGACATCCTCACCGCGGGCGACCAGCCCGACGTGCTGGTGGCCATGAATCCGGCTGCGCTCAAGGCGAATCTGGAGGATCTGGCCCGCGGCGCCACGGTGATCGTCAACACCGACGAGTTCACCAAGCGCACGCTGACCAAGGTGGGGTACTCGACCGATCCGCTCGCCGACGACACGCTGTCGGATTTCGTCGTGCACCGCGTGCCGATGACGTCGCTGACGCTGGCCGCCACCGAACCGACCGGCATCGGCAAGAAGGACGCCCAGCGCGCGAAGAACATGTTCGCCCTCGGGCTGCTGTCGTGGATGTACGGGCGGCCGATCGCCGGGACCGAGCAGTTCGTGCGGGAGAAGTTCGCCGCCAAACCGGATATCGCCGAAGCGAATCTGCTCGCCCTGCGCACCGGCTGGAACTACGGCGAGACCACCGAAACCTTCGCCACCACGTACGAGGTCGCCCCGGCGACGCTGCCGCCGGGCACCTACCGGCAGATCACCGGCAATACGGCGCTGGCCTACGGCATCGTGGCCGCCGGGCAGCTGTCGGGTCTGGAGGTGTTCCTGGGCACCTACCCGATCACCCCGGCGTCGGACATCCTGCACGAGCTGAGCAAGCACAAGAACTTCGGCGTCACCACCTTCCAGGCCGAGGACGAGATCGCGGGAATCGGTGCGGCACTGGGCGCGTCGCTCGGTGGGGCGCTCGGCATCACCAGCACGTCCGGCCCGGGCCTGGCGCTCAAGAGCGAGACCATCGGCCTGGCCGTCATGACCGAGCTGCCGCTGCTGATCGTCGACGTGCAGCGCGGCGGCCCGTCGACCGGTCTGCCGACCAAGACCGAGCAGGCCGATCTGCTGCAGGCGCTCTACGGCCGCAACGGCGAATCGCCGGTCGCGGTCGTCGCGCCGCGCTCGCCGGCGGATTGTTTCGCGGCCGCGGTGGAGGCCGCGCGCATCGCGCTGACCTACCGCACGCCGGTGCTGCTGCTGTCCGACGGCGCGATCGCCAACGGGTCCGAGCCCTGGGCGATTCCGGAGGTCGCCGGGCTGGCGCCGATCGATCCGGGCTTCGAATCCGCAGCGGCGGAGCCGGATTCGTTCCAGCCGTACGCACGCGACCCGGAAACTCTCGCCCGCCCGCTGGCGATACCCGGCACGGCGGGCCTGGCACACCGCATCGGCGGACTCGAGAAGGCCGACGGCAGCGGCAACATCTCCTACGATCCGGCCAACCACGAGCTGATGGTGCGGTTGCGGCAGGCCAAGATCGACGGCATAGCGGTTCCCGACCTGGAGGTCGACGATCCGGACGGCCGCGCCGAACTGCTGCTGATCGGCTGGGGGAGTTCCTTCGGCCCGATCGGCGAGGCCTGTCGGCGGGCGCGGCGGCGCGGGGTTCCGGTGGCCCAGGCGCATCTGCGGAATCTGAACCCGTTGCCCGCCAATACCGAAGAGGTGCTGCGCCGCTACCGCACGGTGGTGTGCCCGGAGATGAACGGCGGTCAGCTGGCCACCCTGCTGCGCGCCCGCTACCTGGTGGATGTGCAGCCCTGGACGAAGATCGCCGGAACCGCCTTCTCGGCACAGGAACTGGTCGGCGTCATCGACGCCGCGCTCGACGGCTCCATCGCGGAAATGGAACACGACAAGGCCTTCGCCGCGCGTGCGCGGGCCACGTATCGCACCCCAGGGGGAAAGTGATGACCATTGTCGAAACCTCGCTCGTGGGAACCGATCTCGGCCTGACCGGCCTGTCCGGGGTGCCCGCCGCGGACGGGCCGCAGAAGGCCAAGGACTTCACCTCCGATCAGGAGGTGCGCTGGTGCCCCGGCTGCGGCGACTACGTCATCCTCGCCACCGTGCGCGGTTTCCTCGCCGATCTCGGATTGCGCCGCGAGAACCTCATGTTCGTGTCCGGTATCGGGTGCTCGAGCCGGTTCCCGTACTACCTGGACGCCTACGGGATCCATTCGATCCACGGCCGCGCGCCCGCCATCGCCACCGGGCTGGCCGTGACCCGGCCCGATCTGTCGGTGTGGGTGGTGACCGGCGACGGCGATGCGCTGTCGATCGGCGGCAACCATCTCATCCACGCGCTGCGCCGCAATGTGAACATGACGATCCTGCTGTTCAACAACCGGATCTACGGACTCACCAAGGGCCAGTACTCGCCGACCTCGGAACCGGGCAAGATCACCAAGTCGACGCCGATGGGTTCGGTGGACCATCCGTTCAACACGCTGTCGGTGGCACTGGGCGCCGAGGCCACGTTCGCGGCGCGGGCGCTGGACTCGGACCGCGCGGGCCTGACCGAGGTGCTGCGCGCCGCCGCCGAGCACCGTGGCACCTCCTTCGTGGAGATCCTGCAGGACTGCCCGATCTTCAACGACGGCTCGTTCGACATGTTGCGCAAGGAGAACGCCGAATCGCACCTGATCCGGCTCCGGCACGGACAACCCGTCCGCTTCGGAACGGACGGCGAATTCGCGGTCGTGCGCAAGGGTTTCGGCCTCACGGTGGCGCGGGCCGAGACGGTCGCCGAATCCGAGATCGTCGTCCATGACGCCTACACCGACGATCCGGAGTACGCCTACGCCCTGTCGCGGTTGTCGGATCAGGACCTGTCGCACGTCCCCGTCGGCATCTTCCGCAGCGTCTCCCGTCCCTCCTACGACGACGGCGTCCGCGCCCAGACGCAGATGGCTCGGGAGCGCAAGCCGGTGGCCGAGGGTTCACTGCAGGAGCTGCTGACCGGCAAGGAGACCTGGACGGTCGGCTGACGCTCTCGGCCGGAATCAGCGGTCTTGGGCGAAAGCGGACAGGAGTTTCTTGCAGAGGTCGTCGAAGCGCTTGCGCTGGGAGAGCTGCTCCTGGGAGAGGCCCTCCTCCTTGCCCTGCGAGTAGACGATGAGGTGGACGTCCTGGTCGGGGGTGGCGCCGAGGAAGTCGAGCATGGTGCTGCTGCCGTCGGCGTCCGACGGCATCCCCATATCGGCGTCGGCCAGCGACTTCGCCTCGGCGAGAGCCGAATTCACCACATCCGGTGCCACGCGTCCGGTCGCCGACTTGGGCGCGGCGCCCACCGGGCGGTCCGGGCTGGCGGCATCGAGACTGGCGACCGCTCGGCCGTCCGGCTGCACCTGCAGCGTGGGCGCCAGATCCGTGCGCACCTGCCACCCCGCCGGAATCGTGGTGAGCGTCAAGGACCCCGCCGTCGATGCCGGTGCCGGTGCGGGGGGAGCCTGGGCGGGAGCCGGAACGCCCGGCCCCGGCGGCGGCTGGTCGGCGACCGCGACGGCGCTCTGGCCGAGGAGCGCGGTGGCCAGGACGGCCGCCGCGGCGGTCGCGCGCAGCATCCCGAATCGTCTTGCCGCACCGAATCTCTGCATGAACCGACGTCCTCCTCATCAGGGTGGGGGTGAAAACCCCGACCGTGATTGTGGCCCGTCGCGGGCGAGAATCATCGGCGACGCGCCCAAGGACGTCGAGTCGGCGCGGTCACAGCCGATGCGCCCCACGGCAATTCGACCACGAACGTCGCGGTGACCGAGCGGCCACCGGCCGACCGTCAGCGCGTCGGGGGATTGTCCAGGTCGGGTGCGGCGAAGGTGTCGCAGGACTTGACCTGGCCGGTGCGGTAGCCGGTGAGGAACCACTTCTGGCGCTGTTCGGAGGAGCCGTGCGTCCACCCCTCGGGGTTGACCCGCCCGGTCGATGCCTTCTGGATGCGGTCGTCGCCGACCGCGGCCGCCGCAGAGAGGGCGTCGCGAATGTCCTTGTCGGTCAGCGGTTTCAGGAACGGCTGATCGCTGCCGGGCGCGGGCTGCTTGTCGGCGAAGTGGGCCCACAGCCCGGCGTAGCAGTCGGCCTGCAGCTCCAGGCGCACCGACCCGGACTCGGGCCCCTTCGGATCCCGCTGCGCGCGACCGGAATCGCCGAGCAGGTTCTGGATGTGATGGCCGACCTCGTGCGCCACCACGTACTCCTGCGCCAGCGGACCACCGCTGGCGCCGAAGCGGTCGGTCAGTTCCTGGAAGAAGCTGGTGTCGAAATAGGCGGTGCGGTCGGCGGGGCAGTAGAACGGCCCGACCGCGCTGGTCGCCCGGCCGCAGCCGGTGTTCACCGCACCGCTGAACAGCGTCACCTTCGGCGGCACGTACCGCCGCCCGGTCTGCTCGGGCAGCTGCGCGCCCCACACGTTGTCCAGGCTCTGCGCGGTCAGCACGACCCGGCAGTCGACGTATCGGTTGGCGTCCGCGCCGGTCCGGCAGTGCTCGGGTGTCTTGGCCGTGCCCTGCTGCGTCGAATCGGCGCCCGCACCGGTGAACTGTCCGAGCAGCGATCCGGGATCCCCGCCGAACAGCAGCGCCAGCACCAGCACGACGATCCCGCCCGCGCCGCCGCCCAGCGCGAGCTTGCCGCCCATGCCGGGACCGCCGGAGGAGACCCGGTCCGGATCGATCTGCATACCTTCGTTGAAGGTCATCCTCGTCGCCCTCTCGCAGGTGTCGGCTGGGGTGTAGGCACGATCCGAAGTAAAGCTTGACACGGCCGCGCGGATATCGGTTTCCGGTCGCTGAACGTGTCTAACTAGTATTGGGTCGCGCCTGGTCACATCGCGCCGGTGCACCGAGTCGTCGAAAGGAATCCCGTGCTGCGCACCCACTTGGCTGGTTCGCTGCGAAGCGAGCACGCCGGTCTGACCGTCACCCTCACCGGCTGGGTGGCCCGGCGGCGCGACCACGGTGGCGTGATCTTCATCGATCTGCGCGATGCGTCGGGTGTGTCGCAGGTGGTGTTCCGCGAGGGCGCGCCCGCCGAACAGTCGCACCGGTTGCGTGCGGAGTACTGCGTCCAGGTCACGGGTGTGGTCGAGCAGCGCCCGGACGGCAGCGAGAACCCGAACCTGCCGACCGGCGCCGTCGAGGTCAACGCGACCGAGCTGGAGGTGCTCAACGAGTCCGCGCCGCTGCCGTTCCAGCTGGACGAGCAGCCCGGCGAGGAGACCCGGCTCAAGTACCGCTATCTGGACCTGCGCCGCGAGGGTCCCGCGCACGCCATCCGGCTGCGCTCCAAGGCCAACGCCGCCGCCCGCGCCGTGCTGGACAGGCATGCCTTCGTCGAGGTCGAGACCCCGACCATGACCCGCTCCACCCCGGAGGGCGCCCGCGACTTCCTGGTCCCGGCCCGCCTGCAGCCCGGCAAGTTCTACGCGCTGCCGCAGAGCCCGCAGCTGTTCAAGCAGCTGCTGATGGTGTCGGGGGTGGAGCGCTACTACCAGATCGCGCGCTGCTACCGCGACGAGGACTTCCGCGCCGACCGTCAGCCCGAATTCACCCAGCTCGACCTCGAGATGAGCTTCGTGACCCAGGAGGACGTGATCCTGCTGGCCGAGGACATCCTGGTCGCGCTGTGGAAGCTCATCGGCCACGACATCACCACGCCGATCCCGCACCTGACCTACGCCGAGGCCATGCGCCGCTACGGCTCGGACAAGCCGGACCTGCGCTTCGGCGTCGAGATCACCGAATGCGCGGAATTCTTCAAGGACACGCCGTTCCGGGTGTTCCAGGCGCCGTACGTGGGCGCGGTCGTGATGCCCGGCGGCGCGAGCCAGCCGCGGCGCCAGCTCGACGCCTGGCAGGAGTGGGCCAAACAGCGCGGCGCCAAGGGCCTGGGCTACATCCTGGTCGGCGAGGACGGCACGCTGGGCGGACCGGTCGCGAAGAACCTGAGCGAGGCCGAGCGCGAGGGGCTGGCCAAGCACGTCGGCGCCGAGCCGGGCGACTGCATCTTCTTCGGTGCGGGCGAGGCCAAGTCGAGCCGGGCGCTGCTGGGCGCCGCGCGGGCCGAGATCGCGCGCAAGTGCGGCCTGATCGACGAGAACGCCTGGGCGTTCGTGTGGATCGTGGACGCCCCGATGTTCGAGCCCGCCGCCGACGCCACCGCGAGCGGCGATGTGGCCCTGGGGCATTCGGCCTGGACCGCGGTGCACCACGCGTTCACCTCGCCGAAGCCGGAGTCGCTGGACACCTTCGACACCGATCCCGGATCGGCGCTGGCCTACGCCTACGACATCGTCTGCAACGGTCACGAGATCGGCGGCGGCAGCATCCGTATCCACCGCCGCGACGTGCAGGAGCGGGTGTTCGAGGTGATGGGCATCGGCCACGACGAGGCGCAGGAGAAGTTCGGCTTCCTGCTCGACGCCTTCGCCTTCGGCGCCCCGCCGCACGGCGGCATCGCCTTCGGCTGGGACCGCATCACCGCGCTGCTGGCGGGTGTGGACTCGATCCGCGACGTCATCGCCTTCCCGAAGTCCGGCGGCGGCGTGGACCCGCTCACCGACGCGCCCGCGCCGATCACCGCGCAGCAGCGCAAGGAGGCGGGCCTGGACGTGGTGCTCGACGAGGACGGTAACCCGATCGCGCCGAAGAAGTAGCACGCCCCCGAGCCGGTTCACGGAACGGCTTGCCGCCGGGGAATCTCGCGGGGAACCGATAGTCTGCACCGGCGGCATCACCGATGCCGGGAATTCGCCGACCGCAAGGGGATACGGGTGCTGCACGTCCGGGTGATCTGCCCTCCCGAAGTCACCGCGGCCGCGCTGGACTCGCTGCGGTCCGAGCCGGGCGCGACGCTGGTCACGGTGCACCGCGGGGCGGCCGTGGAGCCCGCGGGCGATGTGATCGAGGCCGATGTCGCGCGCGAGGTGGCCAACGACGTGCTGGCCGCACTGTCGGCGCTCGGCATCAAGGAGTCCGGCGGCATCATGCTCGACCCGGTGGACACGGCGCTGTCCGATGCCGCCGAGCACGCGATCGAAGCGGCGCCGGGGGATCCGTCGGACGCCGTGGTGTGGGAGGAACTGGTCGCCCAGACCCACGAGGAATCCACCCTCAGCCCGACCTTCCTCGGATTCATCACGATCGCCTGCCTGCTGGCGGTGGTCGGGGTGGCGACCGATTCGCCGGTGACGATCGTCGGCGCGATGGTTGTCGGGCCGGAGTTCGGGCCGCTGGCCGCGGTCGCGGTGGCGTTGGTGCGCAGGAACTTCCGGCTCGCGCGCCGATCGGCGCTGGCGCTGCTGATCGGATTTCCGGTCGCGATGGCCATCGCCGCGCTGGCCTCGCTGGTGTGGGAGCGGCTGGGCTGGATCACATTGCAGCGCCTCGACGACATCCACAACGTCGACTTCATCTACGAGGTGGGGCCGTTCTCCCTGGTGGTGGCGCTGCTGGCGGGCGCGGCCGGGATGCTGTCGCTGGTGACCTCGAAATCGGCGGCGCTGGTCGGTGTCTTCATCTCCGTGACGACGATCCCGGCCGCCGGATTCGCCGCGGTCGCGGCGACGCTCGGCGAGTGGCACAAGGCGCTGCTGTCGATCGGCCAGCTCGGGGTGAACATGGTCGGCATCGTCGCCGCGGGCATCCTCGTGCTCTGGCTGCGGCCGCGCCACGGCCGCGAGGGCGGGCCGATCGACCGGCTGAAGCGCTGGTGGCTCACCGCCGACGCCTGACCGCGGTCAGGCGATCAGGCCGTCGACGAGGATGCGGTAGGAGTAGGTGACCGCGATGGCGGTGAGCGGTCCGGTCACCAGCAGCGGAATACCGCACAGCAGCATCGAGAAGAAGGTCATCACCACGACCGCCAGCGCCAGCAGCAGGACGGGCCCCAGGTTCGCGATCACCAGTTCGGCGCTGGCCTTGATCGCGGAGAACGGATCCAGGTCCCGGTCGATGACGAAGTGCAGCGAGAACATGCACAGAAACCCGACGATGATGCCCGGGATGACGAACAGCGCGATGCCGACGCTGGCGGCCACGAAGACGAGCAGCGCCGTGAGCAATACGTTGCCCGCGTTGACGAATCCGAAGAACGCCTGGAAATCCGGTGGGGTGCCGTCGCATTCGTAGAGCCCGCCGCGAATCATGGCCGCCTGCAACAGCCACACCACCAACGCGACCACCAGGAAGATCAGCAGCAGCGGCAGCAGCGAGTTCACGTCGCCGACGTTGATCACCAGCGTGACCGCGAGATACGCGACGAATCCCACGAGGGTGACGGCGATCCAGGGAATCGGGTTGTCGCGGAACTTGTGCCAGCCGTAGCCGAGGGCGTCGCCCACGTTCAGACCGGCGGGCGGCGGGACGGGGGCGGCGGCACCCTGCTGCTGGCCATATCCGGGTGGCGCCTGGTCGTACTCGGGCGGTGCCTGGCCGTACTCGGATGTCATGGCCCCTGGCGGCGGTGTCCAGCCGGGCGGCGGCTGCCCGGGAGGGCCGTAGGAGGGATCGCCGTAGCCCGGCATCGGTTGCGTGGGTGGCCCGTAGGTGGGGCCGCCCTGGCCGGGCGCGGTGCCCGGCGGCGCCCCGGGCGCGGCGCCCGCGGGGGCACCCGACGCCTGCTCCGCGGATGCGGGCTGATTGCCCGGCGCGGCGGCGTGTCGGCCGGGCGCCGGGGGCGGGATGGGTGCGCCCCCGGAGGCCGACGGCGACGACATCGCGGGCGGCGCCTCCACCGGCTCGCTGCCGTACTGGGCGGCCCCCGGGCCCTCGAACTGGGGATACCCAGCCGCGCCCGGCATCTCGTGGCGGCCGTGTTCGCGAGGTGGTTCGGCACCGGGCGGGGGCGCGGGCTCGGGGTTCTGATGCTGTCCGGAACCTGCCGCGGGCCGCTGGTCACCACCCTCCGCCGGTGTGTCGCCGGACGACGCCGCCTCTCGGCGCGTCGGCCCTGAGTGCGGGGTGTCGGTCATCGTGAGGACCTTTCGAATCACCTGGGTTACGGTGTGGCACACAGCAGTTGACGATGAGACAACCGGACCCGCCAGGATGTGTCAAGCAACCGCGGCCCGGGTGTCCGGTGGTGCCTGACCACAATCCGGCACCGGTAGCAAATGCTTCACAATGACACGCCGAGCGACGCGCGAAAGGTTGTCGAACCGCTCGCTGAAAGTGACCTGGAGCGAGTAACTTGGATCGCGATGACCGCACTATTGGCCGAACGCGCCGCCGAAGTCGTGTCCGCGGCACAACAGTTGCTCACAAAGCGAATGGGTGCTCCGGTAAAGCTGAGCGATCCGATCGAGCTCAGCGGCAGTGGCAGGACGACGGTACTGCGCGTGCGTGTTGCGGAGAACGCCTTTTCACTTCCACGGACCTTGATCGTGAAGCAGGTCCGCGGTGCCGCGCAGGATCGTCGCATCGGCGGCCTCGCGCCGGGTGTGGCCAGCATCGACTCCGCCTTCCTACGCGAGGCGGTGTCCTATCAGTTCACCACCGCCCTGAGCAGCGAGCATCGCCCCGGCGCGTATTTGCTGGCGCACAACCTCGCTGAGCGGGTGCTGATCCTCAGCGATCTCGGCGAGAACGCCTCGATGACGTCGGTCCTGCAGTCCGGCGCCGAACCCGCCACGCGCAATGCGCTGATGGCCTTCGCGCAGGCGCTGGGCCGCATGCACGCCGCGACCGTCGGCCGCGAGCCCGATTTCGTGGCCCTGCTGCGCCGGGTCGACGTGGTGCATCGCGTCGACGGCATCGCCGAACAGGCGGAGGCGGCGATCGGCGAGGTGCCGGGCCTGCTGGCCCGCGAGCTGGGCATCGAGGTGCCGGGCGAGATCGCCGAGCGCATCGTGCGCGGCAACCGGCTGTTCTCGGCCGGGCGGTTCCGCGCCTTCAGCCCGTCCGACCTGTGCCCCGACAACGTGATACTCAACGACGAGGGCGCGCGGTTCCTCGACTACGAGTGGGGCGGTTTCCGCGACGCCACCCTCGACATCGCCTACGCGCTGGTGTCGTTCCCGGGCTGCCTGTGCGATTTCGAGCTGTCGCGGGAGCGCGGGCGCCAGATGGTGGAGGCGTGGCGTTCGGAGGTGGTCGGCGTGTGGCCGGCCCTCGCCGACGACGCCCTGCTGGCCGAGCGGATCCTGGAGGCCCGCCTGATCTGGGTGTGGCTGACCACCTACTGGTTCCTGCCCGCCGACCACACCCGCATCGCCGCCGCTCGCGAACACGGCCTCTCGGTCCCGCGCTCGGCCGCCCTCATCAACCGCTGGGCCGCCCTGGCCGAGGACGCCCGCTGCACCGGCGACGACACCCTGGGCGATTTCGCCGAACACGTCTCGGCCACCCTCGAGGAGTACTGGGAGGAGTAGGGCCGCCGAGCCTGTCGGCCGAAGGGCGAGACGGGAGGGCGTAGGTACCGGAATTTCGTGGTCGGCAACCGGGTTGGAACGGTGCGGCTCGCGGGAGTCACCGCCCCGGAAGGCGACATGGGAGCGCGGTGGCGCGACTGTCGGCGCGGCCTATGGCGCCCGGATCGGAACCCGCCCCGCACCCCTGTCGACCCGGCCGCAGGTCGTGGTGTGTCGGACCCCGGCGGTACCGTCTGCAGATGTGAGTGAGCTTGCGAGCGATCCGAGGGCACGGCGCGTTCCCCGCACGATGGCGCTGCCGCGTCGCGCCGTGAGTGAGCTCGTCGATGTGGCGGAGACACCGGGTGCCTCGCGCGAGGGAGTCCGGAGCCGCCGGGGAGCGGTCGTGAACGAGCTTGCGGGCGGGCGGATCACGCGGCGTCGCTGTGCGGGTGGGGTGCGGCTGTGAGCGACGGATTGTTCGAGGCGCCTGGTGCGGACCAGGCGGCCGGGGGCACCGCGGTCGAGTTCCGCGGCGCGGGCGAGCACGTCCCACTGGCCGTGCGGATGCGTCCGGCGAGCCTGGACGAGGTGGTGGGGCAGCAGCATCTGCTGGGGCCCGGATCGCCGCTGCGCCGGTTGGTCGAGGGGTCGGGGGCGGCGTCGGTGCTGCTGTTCGGACCGCCCGGTACGGGTAAGACGACGCTCGCGTCGCTGATCTCGCACGCCACCGGCCGCCGCTTCGAGGCGCTGTCGGCGCTGTCGGCGGGAGTGAAGGAGGTCCGCGCCGTCATCGACCTCGCCCGGCGGCGCCTGCTGGCGGGGGAGCAGACGGTGCTGTTCATCGACGAGGTGCACCGCTTCTCCAAGACCCAGCAGGACGCGCTGCTCGCGGCCGTGGAGAACCGGGTGGTGCTGCTGGTCGGCGCGACCACGGAGAACCCCTCGTTCTCGGTGGTGTCGCCGCTGCTGTCGCGCTCGCTCGTGCTGCAGCTGCAATCGTTGTCGGAGAACGATATTCGTGCGGTGCTGCAGCGCGCGATCGAGGACCCGCGCGGGCTGGCCGGGCAATACACGGTCACCGAGGCGGCGCTGGACCACATCGTCCGGATCGCGGGCGGTGATGCGCGCCGATCGCTGACGGCCCTGGAGGCATCGGCGGAATCGTCGCTGGACGGCACGGTCGATGTCGACCTCGTGGAGGCGAGCGTCGACAAGGCGGCGGTGCGCTACGACCGCGCCGGCGACCAGCACTACGACGTGATCAGCGCGTTCATCAAATCGCTGCGCGGCTCCGACGTCGATGCCGCCCTGCACTACCTGGCACGGATGATCAGCGCGGGTGAGGATCCGCGATTCATCGCCCGCCGCTTGATGATTCAGGCCAGCGAGGACGTCGGCATGGCCGATCCGACCGCCCTGCAGACCGCGGTCGCCGCCGCCCAGGTGGTGCAGCTGGTCGGCATGCCGGAGGCACAGCTGGCCCTGACCCACGCCACGATCCACATCGCGACGGCCCCGAAATCGGGCGCGGTGGCCGCGGCCATCGGCGCGGCGCTGTCCGATATCGGACAGGGCAGGGCGGGCCTGGTCCCGCCGCATCTGCGCGACGGGCACTACGCGGGCGCCGCGAAGCTCGGCAACGCCCAGGGATACAAATACCCGCACGACCACCCCGACGGCGTCCTCACGCAGCAGTACCCACCCGACGAACTGGTCGGTAAGGACTACTACGACCCGACCGACCACGGCTACGAACGTGAGGTCGGCCCCCGGGTGACCAAGCTGCGCCGGATCGTGCGCGGCAACTGAGCCGCGCCGGAAACCCGCTGGACCGCTCCCGGTAGGCTGGATATCTGTGCAGACCCACGAGATTCGACGGCGCTTCCTGGAGCATTTCGTCCGTGCCGGACATACCGAGGTACCCAGTGCCTCGCTGATCCTGCCGGACCCCAACCTGCTGTTCGTCAACGCGGGCATGGTCCAGTTCAAGCCGTACTTCCTGGGTCAGGAGGCCGCACCGTTCCCGCGCGCGACCAGCGTGCAGAAGTGCGTGCGCACCGGCGATATCGACGAGGTCGGCGTCACCACCCGGCACAACACCTTCTTCCAGATGGCGGGCAACTTCTCCTTCGGCGACTACTTCAAGGAGGGGGCCATCACCCTCGCCTGGGAGCTGATCACCAAGTCGCAGGAGGAGGGCGGCTTCGGATTCGATCCCGAGCGGATCTGGGTGACCGCCTACGAGTCGGATCCGGAGGCCGCCGAGATCTGGCATCGCGTCGCCGGAATCCCCACCGAGCGCATCCAGTACCGCGACGGCAAGGACAACTACTGGGATATGGGCGTGCCCGGTCCCGGCGGCCCGTGCTCGGAGATCTACTTCGACCGCGGCCCGGAGTACGGGAAGGACGGCGGCCCGGTCGTCGACGAGGATCGCTACCTCGAGATCTGGAACCTCGTCTTCATGCAGGACATCCGCGGCGAGCTGAGCCCCAAGGAGGGACATCCGCCGATCGGGTCGCTGCCCAAGAAGAACATCGACACCGGCATGGGCGTCGAACGCGTGGCGATGCTGCTGCAGGGCGTCGAGAACGTGTACGAGACCGATCTGCTGCGCCCGATCATCACCAAGGCCGAGGAGCTGACCGGTAAGAAGTACGCCGTCGAGCACGCCGACGATGTGCGCTTCCGGGTGATCGCGGACCATGCGCGCAGCGCCGCCATGCTGATCTCCGACGGCGTCAACCCCGGCAACGACGGCCGCGGGTACGTGCTGCGCCGCCTGCTGCGCCGCATCGTGCGCTCCGCCCGGCTGCTGGGCGCCGAGCAGCCGGTGATGGGCGAGTTCATGAAGATCGTCAGCGAACTCATGTCGCCGTCGTATCCCGAGCTGGCCAGCGATTTCAAGCGCATCGAGAATGTCGCCGTCGGCGAGGAGACCGCCTTCCTCAAGACGCTGTCCACCGGCTCCCGCCTGTTCGACGAGACCGTCGCCGAGGTGAAGTCGGGCGGCGGCAAGAAGATCGCGGGCTCGGACGCCTTCACGCTGCACGACACCTACGGTTTCCCGATCGACCTGACCCTCGAGATGGCCGCCGAGGCCGGGCTCGAGGTCGACGAGCAGGGCTTCCGCACGCTGATGGCCGAGCAGCGCCAGCGTGCCAAGGAGGACGCGGCCGCCCGCAAGCACGCCCACGCCGACCTGTCCATCTACAAGGAACTGGTCGACCGTGGCGCCACCGAATTCACCGGATTCGACGAACTCGCCACCGAGGCCACGGTCCTCGCGCTGATCGCCGACGGCGTCCGGGTGCCGACGGCGACCGCCGGTCAGGACGTCGAGGTGATCCTGGACCGCAGCCCGCTCTACGCCGAGTCCGGCGGCCAGATCGCCGACCGCGGGTCGATCACGGCCTCCGGGCTGAAGCTGCAGGTCAACGACGTGCAGAAGATCGCCAAGAAGCTGTGGGTGCACAAGTCCACCGTCGAGCAGGGCCAGGTCACCGAGGGCGACGCCGTGCTCGCCCAGGTCGACCCGTCGTGGCGCCGCGGCGCCACCCAGGGCCACTCCGGCACCCATATGGTGCACGCGGCGCTGCGGCAGGTGCTGGGCCCCAACGCGGTGCAGGCGGGCTCCCTCAACAAGCCGGGTTACCTGCGCTTCGACTTCAACTGGCAGGGCCAGCTGTCGGAGCAGCAGAAGGCCGATATCGAGGCCGTGTCCAACGACGCCGTCGGCTCCGACTTCCCGGTCAACACCTTCGTCACCGATCTGCCCAAGGCCAAGGCCATGGGCGCGCTGGCGCTGTTCGGCGAGAACTACGGCAGCGAGGTGCGCGTCGTGGAGATCGGCGGCCCGTTCTCGATGGAGCTGTGCGGCGGCACCCACGTCGAGCACTCCTCGCAGATCGGCCCGATCACCGTGCTCGGCGAATCGTCGGTCGGCTCCGGCGTGCGCCGCGTCGAGGCCTTCGTCGGCCTGGACTCCTACAGGTACCTGGCCAAGGAGCGCGCGCTGCTGGCCGGTGTGGCGTCGTCGCTGAAGGTGCCCAGCGAGGAGGTGCCCGGCCGCGTCGAGCAGCTGGTGGAGCGCCTGAAGGCGGCCGAGAAGGAGCTCGAGCGCACCAAGGCCCAGGCCGTGCTGTCGCAGGCCGGGACCTTCGTCGAGCAGGCCCACCGCACCGGCAAGGTGCTGCTGGTGGCCGCCGCCGCGCCCGAGGGCGTGGGCGCGGGCGACCTGCGCACCCTCGCCACCGATATCCGCGGGCGGTTCGGCTCCGAGCCCGCCGTGGTGGTGCTGCTCGGCAACGCCGACGGCAAGGTGCCGTTCGTGGTCGCGGTGAACAAGCCCGCGCAGGAGCTCGGATTCAAATCCGGTGACCTGGTCGGCAGTTTCGGCCCGAGCATCTCCGGTCGCGGCGGCGGCAAGCCGGAGATGGCGCAGGGCGCCGGGTCCGACCCGTCCGGAATCGAGGCGGGGTTGGCCGCGGTGCGGGCGCGGGTGGCCGAGCTCGCCGCCTGATGGACAGTTCCGAGAGTCCGCGGTCGCCGGAGCCCACCAGCCCCGGCGACGCCACCGCTCGTCACCGCTCCGCGGATACCGCGGCCGACCGGCCCGACGCCGAGACCGATCCGGGCCGCGGTCGCCGGATCGCGATCGATGTCGGCACCGTCCGCATCGGCGTCGCTGCCTGCGATCCGGACGGGATTCTGGCGACTCCGGTGGAGACCGTGCAGCGGGCGACCGCGAAGGCCCGGCGGGGGACCGGCGGAAAGGGCCTCCCGGCAACCGATCTCGCCCGGATTGCCGAGATTGTGCGGGAATACGAAGCCGTCGAGGTGATCGTCGGCCTGCCCCGCACTCTGCGCGGGGAAAATGGCACCTCCGCCCAGCTGGCGATCTCCTTCGCCGAACATTTGCGGTCGCTGATTCCCGGAGTGCCGATACGACTTTCCGACGAACGTTTGACTACGGTGACAGCTGCACGTGCATTGCGGGACAGTGGAGTTCGCGCGCGTGGCCAGCGGCAGATGATCGATCAGGCGGCGGCCGTATCGATCCTGCAGGGATGGTTGGACGAACGGAGTGCGGTGTTGAAGTCGGCCGGGGAGCAGGCGGCAGGGTGGTCGGATGAATGACCGCTGGGCGCGGGCCGAGGAACGTCATCGGCAAAGCGTCGAGGAGCGGAGATACCGGCGCCCCGACCGCGGGTGGGGCGGCGCCGACAACCGGGCCGTGCGCGGCCGGGGTTCCCGGCACGCCGCACCGGTCGAGGACGACTGGGACGACTACGAGGACGACACCACCGTCATCCCGCGCTACACCGACGACGAGCAGGACCCGATACCCACGCCGCCGCCCCAGCGGGCGCCGCAGCGCGGCAGGCCGACGCGGGGCCAGAACGCCCGCGCGCAGAATCCTCGCGGACGGGCGCCGCGCGGCCGATCCACTCGCAGTGAATCGGGACGCGGCCAGTCGCGCAGCAAGCGTTCCCGGGTCGCCTCCCGCAAGGCGGCCGAGCGCAAGCGCCGCCGGCGGAACCTGTGGCTGCTCGGCTGCGTCTTCGTGGTGCTGTTCGTGGCCGCGGGCGGGTACGCCGGATACAAGTTCATCGGCAAGCTGAGCGGGCCCGAGGACTACGCCGGTCCGGCCGGACCACCGGTGGTGGTGCGGGTGAAGGCGGGCGACACCGCCGAGCAGATCGCCCAGACCATGTTCGACAAGGGCGTCGTCGCCAGCACCGGCGCGTTCTACGAGGCCGCGATCCGCAATTCGAAGATGAACTCGGTGCAGCCCGGCTTCTACTCCGTGCCCACGCACAGCAAGGGCTCCGAGGCCGTCACGGCGTTGATGGGCAAGGACTCCCGGGTCGGCAACGTGGTGATCTCCGAGGGCAAGCGCCTGCACGACTCGACCGACGTGAACACCGGCGCCCGCAACGAGGGCATCTACCGCAAGATCGCCGACGCCAGCTGCCTGGGCACCGGCACCGCACGCCGGTGCCTGACCTACGAACAGCTCGAGGCCGCGGGCGCGAGCACCGACCTGGCCGCACTCGGCGTGCCGTCGTGGGCGGTGGACACCGTCCGCCAGGTGCCCGATCGCAATCGCCAGCTGGAGGGCCTGATCGCCGCCGGCGCCTGGGACTTCGACCCGAGCGGTACCGCGGAGCAGGTGCTGGCCCAGCTGGTCGGCGACAGTGCGCGCACCTACGAGTCGACCGGGCTGACGCAGTCGGCCGCGGCGACCGGTGGCCTCACCCCGTACCAGACGCTGATCGCCGCATCGCTGGTGGAGCGGGAGGCGCTGCCCAACGACATGTCGAAGGTGGCGCGGGTGATCGTGAACCGGCTGGCCGCCAACCAGCCGCTGCAGTTCGACTCCACGGTGAACTACACACTGGACAAGACGGAGGTCGCCACCACCGACTCCGACCGGGCCAAGCGCACGCCGTGGAACACCTACGCGATGCCGGGACTGCCCGCGACACCGATCTCGTCGCCGTCGCTGGATGCCCTGCGCGCCATGGAGACTCCGGCATCCGGCTCGTGGTTGTACTTCGTGACCGTCGACAAGCAGGGCACGACGATGTTCACCGAGAGCTACAGCGAGCATCAGCGCAATATCGAACGCGCCCGGCAGAGTGGAATTCTCGACAGTGGACGCTGAGCAGGGCCGCCGCGCCGCGGTGCTCGGCAGCCCGATCGCGCACTCGCGGTCGCCGCAGCTGCACCTGGCCGCCTACCGGGCGCTCGGGCTGGACTGGAGTTACGAGCGGATCGAATGCACCGCCGAGCAGCTGCCCGGGCTCGTCGGCGGCTTGGGCCCGGAATGGGTCGGGCTGTCGGTGACGATGCCCGGCAAGGTGGCCGCGCTGGACTACGCCGACGTGCGAACCGAGCGCGCGGTGCTGGCGGAATCGGCGAATACGCTGCTGCGCACCGCCGACGGCTGGCGCGCGGACTGCACCGACGTCGACGGCGTTCGCGGTGCGCTGCAGGGCGCCGACGTCGCGGCGGCCGGGCGCGCGGTGGTGCTGGGTGCCGGCGGTACCGCGCGGCCCGCGCTGCTGGCGCTGGCGGAGCTGGGGGTGCGGGAGGTGGCCGTGGTCGCGCGCGACACCGCGCGGGCGATGAGCACGCTGGAATTGGCCGGGCGTCTCGGAATGTCGGCGGTGTGTATCGATTTCGATATCGCTCCCGTTCGCCACGCCTGCGCGCACGCCGATGTGGCGGTGAGTACCGTGCCCGCCGACGGTGCCGCCGCGGTGGCCGAGGCGGTGGCGATGGCGCCGGTGGTGCTGGACGCGATCTACAACCCCTGGCCGACACCCCTGGCCCAGGCGGTGACGCGCGCCGGGCATACCGTCGTCAGCGGTCTGCAGATGCTGCTGAACCAGGCCTACGGTCAGGTCGAGCAGTTCACGGGGCAGGCGGCGCCGCGTGCGGCGATGGCGGCGGCGCTGGATGCGTGACGGGCATTAGAACCGGTTCCAATTCGGTGCCGCTGCGACACAGGTTAAGGTGATCGACATGAATGCGTGGGTGTTGCGCGCCGTGGCGCTCGGGGCGCTGACCGTGGTGCTCCGGACCGTGCTCGGTTTCGGGATGATCTATTGGCCGACGCACGGTTCGTGGATGCGGATCCTGTGCCTGATCGTGCTGATCGCGGCCGTCGTCACGTGGGGGCTGCTCGACGGGCGCGGTGACCGCCGCAAGAATCCCGATCCCGAGCGGGGCGGCGCCGACCTGACCATGCTCTGGCTGAAGGCCGGTGTCGCGGGTGGTCTCGGCGCCGGTGTGGTCGCGTGGGTGCTCGACTTCCTGCCCAAGTTCGACCTCGGCGACAACGGCCTGGGCTTCGAGCTCACCGCCGGAGCGTCGTTCATCATCCTGCTGATCTTCGTGCCCGGCATGGCGGGCGTCGCCCTGGGCCGCTTCCTGGTCGGCCGCGAGGCGAAGAAGGCCGAACCCGCCCCGCCGCCCACGGCCGCCTCGGCGCTCTGACGAAAGGCCGGGTCTACAGCAGGATTCCGCCGCCCGGCGCATCCTCGCGGGCGATCGTGGCGTAGGCCGCGGCCAGCAGGCTGGGGTCCGGGCCCTCGAGGCGGCCGGGCTTGGCCAGGCCGTCGAGGACGACGAAGCGCAGCACGCCCGAGCGAGTCTTCTTGTCGGTCTGCATCGTCTCGAGCAGATGGGGGAGGGCATCGGCGTCGTACGTGGTGGGCAGGCCGACGCTTTCGAGAACGGCGCGATGACGGTCGGCGGTGGCATCGTCCAGCCGACCGGCCAGCCGCCCCAGCTCGGCGGCGAACACCAGGCCCACCGAGACGGCCGCGCCGTGCCGCCAGCGGTAGCGCTCGCGGCGCTCGATGGCATGGCCGAGGGTGTGGCCGTAGTTCAGGATCTCGCGCAGGCTGGCCTCCTTCAGGTCGGCGGCCACCACATCGGCCTTGACCTGAATCGCGCGGCGCACCAGTTCCGGCAGCACCTCGCCGGTCGGATCGAGCGCGGCCTGCGGATCGCGCTCGATCAGGTCCAGGATCACCGGATCGGCGATGAAACCGGCCTTGATGATCTCGGCCATACCGGCCACGATCTCGTTGCGCGGCACCGTTTCCAGCGTCGCCAGATCCACCAGCACCGCCGCCGGCTCGTGGAAACTGCCGACCAGATTCTTGCCCGCCTCGGTGTTGATACCGGTCTTGCCGCCGACCGCCGCATCGACCATGGCCAGCAGGGTGGTCGGGATGTGCACGATCTGCACCCCGCGCATCCAGGTGGCGGCCACGAAACCGGCCAGGTCGGTGGCCGCGCCGCCGCCCAGGCTGATCACCACGTCCTGGCGGGTCAGGCCGATGCGGCCGAGCACCTCCCAGCAGAATCCGGCCACCGGCAGATCCTTGCCCGCCTCGGCATCGGGAATCTCGATGCGGTGCGCGTCGATCTTCTCCCCACCCGGGCCCGGCTCCGCGTCGTGCAGCGCCTGCCGCACCGCCTCCGCCGTCTCGGCCAGCGGGGGCTGATGGAAGATCGCGACGGTCCGCACGCCCGGCCGCCCCGCCACCTGCTCGACCAACTCGCCGAGCAGGCCGCGCCCGATGATCACCGGGTACGGATCGGCCGTGCGGACCTCGATGCGGGTGGGGTCGGTCATACTTGCTGCTCCGATTCTGCTCGTGATGGGTGTGCGGTGCCGGGTGGTCCGGCCGTGCGGGTGGCCGTTCGCCGGGTTCGTCCGCGTCCGATGATGCCCGGTGCCGTCGCCACCGAATCGCGCGTGCTGTCGGTCGCCGTGTCCGACGGCGGGCTGTGAGGTTCCCCCTGGCTGGGCGAACCGGCCTGTGCGGCATCAGATTCCCGATCCGCGCCCGGGGCGCCCGCGGCCCGGCGGGCACTGCGCCGCGTACGGTTGGCAGTGCGTGTCGCCCCGGCGGCTCCGGTTCCGGTGGGGCGGCCCTCGTCGGCCCGAGATGCCGCCGAAGGTCGTGCGGTCGCCCGGGGTTTCGAGGCGTCGCCCCCGGACGAGTTCTGTGGCGGCGCGGCCGGCCTTTCGGCGTCCGTGCTCTCGGCGGTATCGGCGCTCCGGGAGCGCCGTCGGCCTCCGCGTCGCGAGCGGCGGGAGCGGCGTTTGGGTGCGGATTCGTCGGTGGTTGCCGAATTCGACTCCGGTGCAACCGAAGTCGAAGGAGACTCGGAATCCTGCTGAGCACCCGCGGAATTCGTTTCGGTCTGCGAGTTCGATTCCGTCGCGGCGGCATTCGAGGCCTTGCCGCCGCGGCCCCGGCGTCGGCGGCGTCGTGAACGGGACCGCCTACCGGTTTCCTCGCCGTCGGCGGGTGCGGCGGGGGCGGGTTCCGGCTTCGGCTGCACCGGCTCGACGCCCAGTTTGCCCAGGATATTCCGTACCACGCGACCCGGACTGCGGCCGTCGGTGCGCACCCGGATGCTCGCCACCTCGCGGTAGAGCGGGCGGCGTTCGCGCATCAGCGCCCGGTACTTCGCGCCCGGGTCGTCGCCGGCGAGCAGGGGGCGGTTGGTGCTGGCGCCGGTGCGCCGAAGTCCTTCGGCGACACTGATTTCCAGGTACACCACGGTGCGCCCGCGCAACAGTTCGCGGGTGGCGGCGGACAGCACCGCGCCGCCGCCGAGGGAGACCACGCCCTTGTGCTCGAGGATCGCGCGGCGCACCACGCGCTCCTCCATGCGCCGGAATTCCGGTTCGCCGTCAGCGGCGAAGATCTCCGGGATGCTGCGCCCGGCGTCCTGCTCGATCCCGGCATCGGTGTCGTACAGGTCGACGCCGAGTTCGCGGGCGAGCTTGCGGCCGATCGTCGACTTCCCCGCTCCGGGCGGCCCGACCAGCACCACGCTCGGCCGGCGCGGGTCGGTCTGCACGATCATGAACCGTCGGCGCCCGGCAGGTGCGGGCGCGCGGTGATCCGCTTCAGGTAGCTGGTGAGGTTGCCGACGGTCTCGGCTAGCGAATCGCCGCCGAACTTCTCCAGCGCGGCCTGCGCCACGACCAGCGCCACCATCGCCTCGGCGACGACACCGGCGGCAGGCACGGCGCAGACATCCGAACGCTGATGGATGGCCACGGCCTCGTCGCCGGTGGCCATGTCCACCGTCGCCAGCGCCCGCGGCACGGTGGAGATGGGCTTCATCGCCGCGCGGACCCGCAGCGGCTCGCCGTTGGTCATGCCGCCCTCGAGGCCACCGGCGCGGTTGGTGGAGCGCAGCACCCCGTCGGGGCCCGGCCGCATCTCGTCGTGGGCCTGGCTGCCGCGTCGGCGCGCGGTCTCGAATCCGTCGCCGACCTCGACGCCCTTGATGGCCTGAATGCCCATCAGGGCCGCGGCCAGCCGCGAGTCCAGGCGGTTCTCGCCGCTGGTGAACGAGCCCAGACCCACCGGCAGGCCCTCGACCACGACCTCCACGACGCCGCCGAGCGTATCCCCGTCCTTCTTGGCGGCCTCGATCTCGGTGATCATCGCCGCCTCCGCCTCCTTGTCGAAGGCGCGGACCGGGCTCTCGTCGATCGCGGCCAGATCCGCGGCCGTCGGCACCACGCCGTCGGCGGACCGGGCCGTGCCGATGGACACCACGTGCGAGACGACCTCGACACCGAACGCCTGGCGCAGGAACTGGCGGGCGACGGTGCCGACCGCCACCCGGGCGGCGGTCTCGCGGGCGCTGGCCCGCTCGAGCACGTTGCGGGCGTCGTCGAAGCCGTACTTGAGCATGCCCGAGTAGTCGGCGTGGCCGGGCCGCGGCCGAGTCAGCGGCGCATTGCGCGCCAGCTCGGCCAGTTCCGCCTCGTCCACCGGATCCGAGGCCATCACCTGCGTCCACTTCGGCCACTCGGAATTGGCGATCTCGATCGCGACCGGGCCGCCCATGGTGCGCCCGTGCCGCACGCCGCCGATCACGGTGACCTTGTCGGCCTCGAACTTCATCCGCGCCCCGCGTCCGTACCCGAGCCGCCGGCGCGCCAGTTGCGCGGCGATATCGGCGGAGGTCACCTCCACCCCGGCCACCATCCCCTCGAGGATCGCGACGAGGGCAGGACCATGAGACTCACCAGCAGTAATCCAGCGCAACACGCCGTCCATCTTTCCACGTGAACACCGTCGGCCGGACATCCGGTGGGCCGCGACCTCGGTCACCGTCGCCACGGCGCGGCCGCCGGGCCTGCCTGCTCACCCCGCCAGCAGCAGGGCGAGCAGCGTCGACAGGCACATCGAGGGCCCGTGCGGCACGGCGCGCCGCGCAGGACCGGCGCGGCTGAGCGGCAGGGCGAGCGCAACCAGGCCCGCGACGGCGGTGAGGAGCGGGGCGCCGATCGCCGCCCACGCCCACGCCTGACCGCCGCCGCAGGCGGCGGCCGCGCCCAGACCGACGGCCAGCTTCACATCGCCCGCGCCGAATGCCGCCGGGGAGGCGAGATGGATGACGAGGTAGGGCACGGACAGCAGCAGCGCCCCGGCCAGGGCGGCGGCGAACCGATCGGCGGCCAGCGCGTAGCCGAGGACCGCGACGGCGCCGGAACCCGTGAGCGGGTCGGGCAGGCGCCGCTCGCGGAGGTCGACGGCACTCAGCAGCGCGCACCACACGGCCAGCAATCCGAACGCGACGGTTGTCATGTGGCCTATCGTTGCCCGGATCGCGGGCCGGTGGGGCCGCCGATCGTGAAATGTGGACAACCCCAACGCATGTGAACAACGCGTGCCTATCAATGCCGCCGCCGCAGGTGTCCGCGCAGGTGCCGCATGTCGCCGGGAACGAGACGACTGTGGGTGGTGTGGGGGATGTCGCGGCGCGGCAGCGGTAGCGTTGGGTTCATGTCTGCTGATCACGGCGCGCGACGCCCCGACCACGCGGCCCGCCGGGCGGCGTTGCGGAACCTGTTGGTGGAGAACGGCGTCGACGCCCTGCTGGTGACCGATCTGATCAACATCCGGTACCTCACGGGATTCACCGGATCCAATGCGGCGCTGCTGATCTTCTCCTGGGACGGTGCGGAGGACCGCACGGTGATCTGCACCGACGGCCGCTACGCCACTCAGGTCGGCGAGCAGGTGCCGGATCTGCGCGCCGAGATCGCCCGCGCCAGCGCGCGCCGCATCATCGAGCTGGCCGGGGAGTGGCAGACGGGCCGGGTCGGCTTCGAGAGCCACATCGTCACCGTGGATCAGCATCGCGGCTTCGTAGAGCAGGGCAGCGGCCTGCAACTGGTGCCGACCCGCGGCCTGGTCGAACAGCTGCGAATGGTCAAGGACGACTACGAGGTGGAGCAGTTGCGGGCGGCCTGCGCGGCGGCCGACTCCGCGCTGGCATCCCTGCTCGAGCGGGGCGCATTACGCCCTGGCCGCACCGAACGGCAGGTCGCGCGCGAGCTCGAGTGGCTGATGTTCGAGCACGGTGCCGCCGCCGTCGCCTTCGAGACGATCGTCGCGGCCGGTCCGAATTCGGCCGTGCCGCACCATCGTCCGACCGACGCGGTGCTGGCGGCGGGGGATTTCGTGAAGTTCGATTTCGGCGCGGTGGTGGGCGGCTACCACTCGGATATGACCCGCACGCTGGTGCTCGGGGAGCCCGCCGACTGGCAGCGTGAGGTGTACGAGCTGGTCCGCGCCGCACAACGGGCGGGCCGGGAGGCGCTGAAGCCGGGCGCGGGGTGCGCGGAGGTGGATGCCGCGGCCCGTTCGGTGATCGAGGCCGCGGGCCACGGCGAGCTTTTCGTGCACGGGCTGGGGCACGGCGTCGGCCTGCAGATCCACGAAGCACCCGGAATCGCCAAAATGGGCACGGGTACACTGCTCGATGGCATGGCGGTGACCGTCGAGCCAGGTGTGTACTTCCCCGGCCGCGGCGGTGTCCGGATCGAGGATACGCTCGTGGTTCGCGAGGGGGGTCCCGAACTGCTCACCCTGACCACCAAAGACCTGACCGTGGTCGACTGATCACGGTCGGCCGACTGCGTTCGAACGAAACAAGGAGACCCGAGGACTGTGGCGGACACCAGCGACTTCAAGAACGGCCTCGTGCTGAAGGTCGACGGCAATCTCCAGCAGATTGTCGAGTTCCAGCACGTCAAGCCGGGCAAGGGGCCGGCGTTCGTGCGAACGAAGCTGAAGAATGTCGTCTCCGGCAAGGTCGTCGACAAGACCTGGAACGCCGGCGTGAAGGTCGAGGTCGCCACCGTGGACCGGCGCGATATGACCTACCTGTACCACGACGGGTCGGACTACATCTTCATGGACAGCGACACCTTCGACCAGATCCACATCGGCGAGCAGATCCTCGGCAAGAGCGCGAAGTTCCTGCTGGAGAACATGCTCGTGCAGGTCGCCGTGCACGAGGGCGAGGTGCTGTACGTGGAGCTCCCGGTCACCGTCGAGCTCGTCGTCCAGAACACCGAGCCGGGTCTGCAGGGCGACCGCTCCAGCGCCGGCACCAAGCCGGCCACCATGGAGACCGGCGCCGAGGTGCAGGTGCCGCTGTTCATCAACACCGGCGACAAGCTGAAGATCGATACGCGCGACGGTGGCTACCTCGGCCGAGTCAACGCCTAATCTGGTGACTGTGGCCGATCAGCCCGAGGGCAAGCGCTCCTCGTACAAGAAACTGGGTGCCCGGCACAAGGCCCGCCGCCGCGCGGTGGACCTGCTGTTCGAGGCCGAAGCCCGCGATATCGACCCGGCCGACCTGCTCGCCGAGCGCGAGCAGCTGGTCGGGGACGATGCGGTGGCGCCGGTGAATCCCTACACCCGCACCCTGGTCGAGGGCGTCGCCGACGACCTGGACCGGGTCGACGGCAGCATCGAGTCCTATCTGCAGGACTGGACGCTGGAGCGGCTTCCGGCCGTGGACCGCGCCATTCTGCGGGTGGCGGTGTGGGAGCTTTTCCACGCCGCCGAGGTGCCGCCGGTGGTGGCCGTCGACGAGGCCGTGGAGCTGGCCAAGGAGCTGTCCACCGACGATTCGCCGAGCTTCGTCAACGGCGTGCTCGGCCAGGTGGTGCAGGTGGCGCCGCAGGTCCGCGCGGCGGCCGCCGCCACCCGCGCGACGCCGCATCCCGACGGCGAGGCCTGAGTGCGCAAGTACCTCGTCATGGCCGTGCGCACTCCGGACTGGGACGATGCGGTCATCGAACCGCACCGCGACTGGCTGGCCGACGTCCGCTCCCGCGGGCAGCTCGACTGCACCGGCCGTTTCACCGACGGCACGGGCGGCGCGTATGTGATCCTCGCCGAAAGCCTGGGTGCCGCACGGGATCTGGTGCACACCGACCCGATTCACACCACGGGCGCCTCGGCGGTCACCGTGTACGAATGGGAGATCACGGGCTGAGTCCCCGCGCCGCGGCTCAGTCCGGCACCACGCCCTCGACGGCGTCGCGCAGCCGCGCGGTGTCGGCATACACGGTGCCGCGCACCAGCTTCGATTCGGCGAACTCGTAGATCCAGACGTTGTCCACCTCGACGGCGGTGCCGTTCTTCGCGCGGGCGGCGACGTGCACGGGGACCACGATTTGATCTCCGGCGTCGATGAAACCCGTAGGCGTCGAAGAGAATTCGTCGAACCAGCGCCACAGCTGCCGGGCGAACCAGCCGTAGACCTCCTCGGCTCCGCGGAAATTCCCGCCGTACGGTATCGAATCCGGCACCACCAGTTCACAATCCGGGTGCAGGAGCGCCTGCAGGGCCGTCAGATCGCCGTCGCGGAATCCCGCGAAGGCCCGCGCGAGTAATTCGGCATTCGAAACTGTCATGGCTGACGGTAGATCGATCGGTGTCGGTCCGGGGGCGGTTCGTCCGGAACTATCCGGGCGGCCGGGCGACCCAACCGGCGACGATCACCAGGCCGGTCGGGCGATGCACGGCAAGGAATCCGAACGGACGGTCGAACGTCGCGGAAATCTCGACGGCCGGGCGCGGGCGGAACGCGGCAGCGGCGCGCGTGAGGGCGATCGCGGTGACGGCGGCGGCCTCGAACCCGTCCCGGGTGAACCGGGCCAGCGCGTCCTGGGCGGCGCTGTCGACCCGGAGCGGCGTCGTGGAGATCGCGGGGAACCGGTCCCGCGTGCCGTCGGTCGCGGTGCGCAGCCCGAACAGATCCGGATGCGCGAGCAGGTCGTGTGACGAGCGGATCTCGAAGGGCGGCAGCTGAATCCGCAGGGTATCGGCCACGGCCCGGGTCTTGCGTACGGCCAGGCCGGGCGCCTCGGTCCCGATCGGCAGGTCGGTATGCGCCTCGACCGAACCGTCCAGCGCGCCGAATCCGGTACCGAGCACCTCACCCGGCGTGCCGTCACCGAGCAGCAGGTGCACGTCGAGATCGCCGGTGCCGCGCACCACCACCCGCGTCACGGGTGCCGCGCCGGACAGGATCGCCGCGTCGCGCAGGTGTTGCGAATCGCGGGACAGCCCGCGACCCCGGTGCCCGCGCCACGGCCCGTCCGACGGCTCCAGCACATCGTCGTGGAACGGCTGCAGCCACGCGGTTCTCGCGACCACCGCGGTGGCGAGCACGAGCAGCGTATCGCCGGTGACCGAGAGCGGGAGCCGCTCAATCAGGCCCGCGGTGTGGCGGTCGGCCCAGGCGTCGAGCGCCGCCTGCCCGGTGAGCTTCTCGACGACGCCGTCCGGCAGCGACCGCGCCCACTGCTCGTGCAGTTCGACATCGTCGCGGACCCAGACGCCGAGTGCCCCCGCGACGGTCTCCGCGTCGGCGAGTTCCGACAGCAGCCGCAGCGCGGCCGACTGCGCATCGTCGGCCGAAAGTCCCACGGCCGCGGCCAATTCGGAGCGCACCGGCTCGTTCGCCGCGGTCGCCAGCACGCCGAGCAGGGGCCACGCGCCGCACCCCGACAGCACGAAGTCATCGGTGCCCGCGACGGCGCACCACCGCCCCGTCAGGTCGTTGGCGGCGGCCACGTGCGGCAGGAGGCTGGTCTGCACACCCGCCAGCCTAGCGCCGTCGCGCATTCGCGGCCGCGACCGTGAGTGCGCCCCCGCCGAGGGTGTACGTGGGCCGGCGGGGGCGCTCCCGGACCTCAGGCAGTCCGGGGGATCAGGGTGTTCTGGCGGGCCGCGGCCCACCAGCGGCCGTCCTCCTTGACGAGCACGTAGAGGGCGATCATTGCGGGATCGGCATCGATCGGCTCGCCGTCCGCGGTGGTGGCCCGCGCGACCTTGTGCGCGATGGCCACGTCCGGGCGCAGGAAGGTGATGTCGGTGACGTCGTAGCGGACGTACTCGTCCTTCAGGAATCCGGCCAGCCCGGCCCGGCTGCTGGTGAGCAGCTCGTCCCGTCCCGTGAGCAGCGTGCCGACCGCGTTGACGACGGTGGCGTTTCCGATGAAACCAGAGGTCATGAGCTCGGCGTCGTTGGTGTTGTAGCCCGCCTCGACATCGGCGACGAGCCGCCGGATCGCGGCGGTGTCGTCGGTGTGGTCGGTGGCGGTGTCCTCGACGGTGGGAGCCTCGGCGTGTGCTGCGTTCATGTCGGTCATGTTGCTACCTGAAGAATGCTTCAGGTCTAGTGTTCGGGTCGGTGGCCTCGGTCACTCCGCTCGCACGTGCTGAGATAATGTGAGGGCCAATGAGTCAACTGCTCTCATCGTCGAGGAGGACGTTATGACCGGCGTCGACACGCCCGCGGCCCGATTGCGGGCGCTCCGGCAGGAGGGCTGCACGCCGCAGCAGGCCTGGGAACTGTTCGACGGCCTGCCCGCCGTGCGCGTCGACGAGATCACCACCGGCCGCTGGCACGGCGACGAGTTGGACACCGGGCACCCGTGGGCCGGTGTGCTGGTCGAATCCGGTTGGTACGGAAAGCAGTTCGACGGTCCCGACAGTGTGCAGCCGCTGTTGTTCGCGGGCCCGGACGAGGCGGTGTTCCCGGTCGATCCGCGCCGGGTGCCGCTGGCGCTCGCGGGCCGGATTCCGCTCGCGGGTGTGCGATTGGCCCGCAGGCTGTTGCCCGCGCTGCGCCCTCTGTTGCGGACGCGGCCGCCGCGCGCCCGGCTGCGCAACCTGGAGTTCCGCGGAAAGGTCAGCGCCGCAATGGTTTACGATCACCTGCCGATCATCGACGTCTTCCGGCTGGTAGACGACGAAACCCTGCTCGGCGTGATGGACCTGCGCGGCATGGCCGACCCCTACTTCTTCATCCTGCGCCGCGCCCGCGCCTGAGCCGATCGGCACATCGGGCCCCGGATTCCGGCCTAGCATCGAGGGTGACCGGCGTTTCCGACGCGTCCCGGAGGATGTCCGATGGAGCGAACGACCTGTCTCGTCACCGGCGGTGGGCCGGCGGGAATCGTGTTGGGGCTGTTGCTGGCCCGGGCCGGTGTCGAGGTGACCGTGCTGGAGAAACACGGCGACTTCCTGCGCGACTTCCGCGGCGACACCGTGCACCCGACCACCCTGGACCTGCTCGACGAGCTGGGCCTGGGGGAGGAGTTCGCGAAACTGCCCCAGCGGCGGCTGACGACGGTGCAGCTGCCGATCGGCGGCCGGATGCAGGCCCTGGCGACGTTCACCGGGCTGCCCGGCAGGCACAAGTACATCGCCATGGTGCCGCAGTGGGACCTGCTCGATCTGCTCGCGCGCGCGGGCGACCGGGAGCCGACCTTCCGGCTGCGGATGAATACCGAAGCGACCGACGTGATTCGGGAGGACGGCCGCGTCGCCGGGATCCGGTACCGGGCGAAAGCGGGTGGCGCCGGCGAGATTCGGGCCGATCTGACGGTGGCCTGCGACGGGCGCACGTCCGTGCTGCGGTCCGCGGCGGGCCTGGGCTCGCGCCGCTGGGCGACGCCGTTCGACGTGTGGTGGTTCCGAATTCCCCGGCACGACACCGATCCCGCCGGTGGCGTCCCGGTGCTCACCGCCAACCGGGTGGCGATCATGCTGGACCGCGGCGACTACTGGCAGTGCGCGACCCTGATCGCCAAGGGCAGCGATGCGGCCCTGCGGCAGGGTCCGGTCGGCGAGATCATGCGCAGCATGGCGGAAATCGTTCCCTGGCTGGCCGATCGGTCCGATGTCCTCCGAGATTGGGACGAGGTCAAGCTGCTCGACGTCAAGCTCGATCGCCTCGACCGCTGGTACGCCGACGGACTGCTGTGCCTGGGCGACGCCGCCCACGCCATGTCGCCGGTCGGTGGCGTCGGCATCAACCTCGCCGTGCAGGATGCGGTGGCCGCGGCGAGAATCCTTGCGCCCGCGCTGCTCTCGCGCCGGGTGACGGTCGCCGATTTGGCCCGCGTGCAGCGCCGACGCCTCCTGCCCACGGTGATAACCCAGGGGATGCAACGCATTGCGCACGCGCGCGCCATCGCCCCGGCGGTTTCCGGAGCGGTCAATCTCTCCAACTCCGAACGAACCCCGTTGCTCCTGCGCATATTTCGGCGACTCCCGGTCGTGCGCGGCATCCCGCCGTTCCTCGTCGCCCGCGGCGTCCTCCCGGAACACGCCCCGGAATTCGCCCGCCGCCCCTAGCCGCTCCACCCACTCACGACGCACCCCGTGCGTGTTCCCGCACCCGCTACAAGCCTCTGCACGGGGTGCGGGAGCGGATAAGGGGTGCGTCCGGTGCGGGCTACCGCCGCGGCGCGTCAGGTGCGGTCGAGGATTGCCTCGAAACGCTCGTCGGCGCGGTCGAGCTGGTCGAGGATGTGGTCCTTCACGTGGTCGGCGAGCGGTGTGTCGGTGCGGGTTACCAGGTCGCGGTAGACGTTGGTGAGGGGGCGGTACTTGGTGGCCAGTTTGTGCATGACGGGACCGGTCGCGTACAGGATGCCCACGCCGTTGTCGGTGAAATCCGAGATTTTCACGACGCGTGCCCACGGGTCGCGATCGAGGCTGGCCGAGACGTATTCGCGGTACTGGGTGTGCCGGTCCATCGCGGGGTCCGGCGGGGGATTGGTGACGGCGGCGACCAGCGTCGCGACCCGGCCGCCGAACCGCTCGCACATTTCCGTCAGCGCCCCGTCGGTGGCCGGACCCGTTCGAGCACCGGCCAGTTCGGGCGCGTGATCCTCCACAGCATCGTGCAGCAGGCCCGCCACCACCACGTCGGTATCGCGGACCTCGTAGTGGCTGACGATCCGAATCGCCACGCGCAACAGGTGATTGACGTACGGCTCCCGCCCGTAGCGGTCCTCGCGGTGCAGGTCGGAGGCGAGTTCCAGTGCGGCCCCGACCCGCTCCGGCTCCGGCAGCTTCTCCGTCTCCAGCTCGAGGCGCCGCCGCAACCCGCGCTCCCCGTGCACGTCGGAGATCGTGTGCAGCGGCATCACCGAGAGGATTCCCGCCCCAACTGTATTCATGGAGCCAATTTAACCGGCCGGTACGACGAGAACGCTTATGGCTCGCTTGCGGCCCGGCGGCCGGAGCCTGAACAGTGCGTGGCTATCGGACACCCCGGGGCCGGAACTGGATGCTTATCCGCGGGCCGACCGGCCGCCGCGTCTTCGGGACCGCGTGCTCCCAGGTGCGCTGGCACGTACCGCCCATCACGATCAGGTCGCCGTGGCCGAGCGGGTAGCGGATGTTCGCGCCGCCCCCGCGCGGGCGCAGCAGCAGCGGGCGGGGCGCGCCGACCGAGACGATCGCGACCATGGTGTCGTGCGTCGCGCCGCGGCCGGAGGTGTCGCCGTGCCAGGCGACGCTGTCGTTCCCGTCGCGGTAGTAGCACAGCCCCGCCGTGCGGAACGGCTCGCCGAGTTCGTCGCGGTAGTGCTCGCTCAACGCGTCGCGCGCCTCGTCCAGCAGCGGATCCGGCAGTGTCTCCCGCTCGTCGTAGAAGCGCAGCAGCCGCGGCACGTCCACCATGCGGTCGTACATCTGCCGCCGGTCCGCCCGCCACGGCACCTGCGCGGCGAGCCGCTCGAACAGCAGATCCGCCCCGGACAGCCAGCCCGGCAGCACGTCCACCCAGGCCCCGCCGTCCAGGACCGTGCGCCGTAGCCCGTCCAACGGCTCCAGTCCGAGATCCCCGAAGCCGTCGAGCAGCGAACCCTGCAGCGGTGTCGACATGAGATCGAATCTACGTTCTATCGAACATATGTTCAAGCATCGTGGTCAGCCGTGCCAGGTACGCCAGAGGGCGGCGTAGCTGCCGTGACGGGCGAGGAGTTCTGCGTGGGTGCCGAGTTCGGTGACGCGGCCGTCCTCCATGACCGCGATGCGGTCGGCATCGTGTGCGGTCTGCAGCCGGTGGGCGATGGCGATGACCGTCCGGCCGGACAGGATGGCGGCCAGGCTGCGTTCGGTATCGCGGGCGGTGGTCGGGTCGAGCATCGCGGTGGCCTCGTCCAGGATCAGCGTGTGCGGATCGGCCAGCACCACGCGGGCGAGCGAGAGTTGCTGTGCCTGAGCATCATCGAGCCGATGTGGGCCGTCGAGCACGGTATCGGGACCGTCCGGCAGCTCCGTGGCCCAGTTCGCACCGACCGCCGCGAGCGCCGCGCGCAGCTCGGTATCGGTGGCGGTCGGGGCGGCCAAAAGCAGGTTCTCGCGGAGGGTGTCGCGGAAGACGTGGTGTTCCTGGGTGATCAGCACGACCTGGCGGCGCAGCCGATCCGGATCGAGTCCGGCGACGGGCACGCCGCCGACGGTGATCGAACCGCGGCGGGGCGCCTCGATCCCGGCGAGCAGCCTGCCGAGCGTGGACTTCCCGGCGCCGGAAGGACCGACGACGGCGAGGCGCTCCCCGGGCCGGATATCGAGGTCGATGCCGTGCAGGACATCGCGGCCGTCAGCGTAGGCGAAATACGCATCGGCGCAGACGATCCGGTCATCCGCGGGCTCGGCAATCGTCGCGGGTCCCGCCTCGGACCGCGCCGCCGCGATTCCCTCGATTCTGGCGAATGCGGCGGTGGCGCTCTGAATCTGGTCCAGCCACTGCATGAACAGGTTCAGCGGATCGATCAGCCGCTGGAGGTACAGCGCCGCGGCCACGACCGTGCCCAGGGAGATCAGGTCGTTGCGGTGCAACCAGCCGCCGAGCAGCAAGACGCCGACCACCGGTAGCGCGCAGGCGATCTCCACCACCGGAAACAGCCGAGTGCGCAGCCCGAGGGTCGCCAGCCGTGCCTGCCGGCTGTCCGCGATCGCGGCGTCCGCCGCCAGGATGCGGGTGCGCGCCATCCCGAAGGCCTCGACGGTTCGCGCTCCCTCCGCGGTCGTCGTGACGACCTCGTTGACCTGTCCGGCGGTCGTGGCCTGCCGTAGATAGGCGGCCTCGGCGCGGCGCAGGTAGGAACGCAGCGCGAAGGAGGCGACGACCAGCGCGCCCAACCCGAAACCGCCGAGCCTCGGATCGAGCAGCACCACCGCGACCATGAGGAACACCAGTTGCACGGACGCCAGCAGCAGCTGCGGTGCCATGCCGCGCAGCATGATGGCGACGGCGTTCACGTCCGCCGTGCCGCGGGTGATCAGATCCCCGGTGGTCGCGTGCTCGACCAGGGCGCCGGGCAACACGAGGGTGCGGTCGAGGAAACGCTCACGGATGCGCGCGGCCGTGCGCTCGCCGAAGCGATAACTGAGCGCCTGCGCGTAACGCAGCAGCGCGATCTGGGTTACGGTCACGATCAGGATCGCCACCGCGAGCCGGTCCACCGTCGCGAGCACGGCGCGGCCCTGCGTCGCGGTGACCGCATCGACAATGCGCCCGAGCAGCAGCGGCGTCAGCAGCCCGGCCCCCGCGGCGAGCATATTCGCGATCATCGCCGTGCCGAAAAGCGTTCGGTCCGAGCGTATCTCCCGCCAGGCGGCGCGCCGGACGCGGGCCGCGCCGGCAACCGGCAGCAGGATCGTCATCGCAGCACCCGGGTGTCGTCGCCGCGCGTGACGAGGCGGTGATAGCCCGGTTCGGTGTCGAGCAGTCGCCGATGCGTCCCGGTGGCGGCGACCCGGCCGTCGACGACAAAACACACCAGGTCGGCGCGGTGCAGCACGATCGGTGAGGTGGTGGCGAGCACGGTTGTCGCGCCGCGGCGGTCCGCGGCGAGCCGGTCCGCGATGCGTGCCTCGGTGTGCGCGTCCACCGCGGAGGTGGGTTCGACCGCGAGCAGCACCTCGGGCGCGGCGTACAGTGCGCGGGCGAGCCGGAGCCGTTGCCGCTGGCCCCCGGACAGGTTGTGGCCCCCGGGCCCGATCACGGCGTCGAGTCCGCGTGGCAGCGCGTCGACGATATCGTCGGCGGCCGCGGTGTGGATCGCCGCGCGGATGCGCTCGTCGTCGGCGTCGTGGCGGCCCGCGACGACCTCGCGGACCGACCCGGTGAACAGGTGGGCGTCGTTGTCGGCGACCAGGATTCGTGATCGGACCGCGTCCAGCGGCACCCCGTCGATCTCGGCGCCGCCCCAGGTCGCATCGGAGAGCGCGAACCGGCCGAGCCGGTCGGTGATCGCGACGCCGTCGGCCGGTGCGGCACAGGCGAGTACGGTGAACAGCCCCGGCGGCGCCATCGCGCCGGAGTCCGGATCTCGCAGCGCCGCAGGAGTTTCCGGTGGGGTGTCGGTGATCGCGTCGTTGTCGTGCTCGTTGTTCAGCCGCAGCAGCCGGACCACCCGGTCGGCCGCGACCCGGCCCCGGGCGACGCTGCTGCCGCCCTCGATGAGGAACCCGACCGGCACGATCAGTACGGCGGCGTATCCGTAGACGGCGACCAGATCACCGACGCTGATCGCCCCGGTGGCCGCCATCCGGGCGGCCAGCCAGGTGACCAGCGCGAGAAACAGTGTGGGCAGGCCGGTGGCGAGGGCGTCGACCCAGCTGGCCACGGCGCCCACGCGCTCGCCCCGGGTGATCAGTGCCTGCGACTCGCGGTGGAAGCGGGCCCCGTACCGCGCCTTGCCGCCCAGTCCGTTGAGGACCCGCAGGCCGCTGAGCACGTCGGCGAGCCGCTCGGTCAACGCACCCTGATGTTCCCGGTAGCCCTGGCCGCGCTGCTGGATCCGGCGCAGCAGTGGCATGGTGAGGCCGATGATCAACGGCACCCCGGCCAGCACGACCAGCGCGAGCGGCGGCGAGATCGACAGCAGCACAACGGCGACCACGAGATAGGCGATCACCGCGCCGACCCCGGGCCCGGTGATCGTCAGCGACTGCGCGATCACCTGCATATCGGCCGTGCCGATGGTGGTGACCGCGCCCGCGCCGAGCGTGCGCGTCAGCGAGTTACCGAGATATACGCTGCGGTGCACCGTCGCCCGGATGACGCGGTCGGCGGCATCCATGCGGACCTTCGTCATGGTCCGATGCCGGGCGATGCCGGATCCGGCGTTCGCGACGGCGACGGCGAAACCCGCTGCGGTCCAACGGGCGAGGGCGGCCGGATCCCCGGCCGCCAGCCCGTCATCGATCGCCCGGGACAACACGTAGGGCGGGACCGCGAGCGACACCATCCATATCGTGCCCAAGGTCGCCCCCAGTGCGATCCGCCATTTCTGGCTGACGACCAACCACCACAGAAACCACCCCGGCCCGGCCGTATCCCGCGGCCCCGGTGCGAGAAAAGCGTCAGCCACCCCTTCACTGTAGGGAGCTACCGGGGCGCCGCAGGTCGAGTCACCCGGCGGCGGGCTGGTGGGTGCGCACGAAATCGACTACAGCGTCGGAGAATTCGTCGTTGACATCGCTGGCCGCGGTATGCGCCGCCCCGCCGATCTCGACGTATTCGAGGTGCGGGACCAGGCGGCGGAAGTCCGCGACGCCCTGTTCGCTCACGACGTCCGACAGGCGCCCGCGCACCAGCAGAATGGGCATGGTGAGCCGCCGGGCGGCGTCCTCGAGGACCGCGCTGTGCAGTTCGATGTCCTCTCCGCGCCCGGACATCATCGCCGGATCCCAGTGCCAGTACCAGCGGCCGTCCTCCCGCTGCCGCAGGTTGCGGCGCAATCCGTCGGTGGTGCGGGGGCGGCTGCGGTGCGGCAGGTACTCGGCCACCGCATCGGCTGCCTCGTCCAGGGTGGCGAAGCCCTCCGGGTGGCCGCCGAGGAACTTCAGCACCCGCTCGACGCCCTTGTGTTCCGGTCGCGGCACCACATCCACCAGGACCACGCCGGCGATCAGCTCGCTGCCCGGCCGCGCGGTCGCCAGCAGGCTGGTCAGCCCGCCCATGCTGGCGCCGACCAGGATCGCGGGCCTGCCGAGTTCGGCGAGGATGCCGAGCAGGTCGGCGGTCATCGCCTCGCGGGTGTAGTCGCCGTCGGGCGCCCAGTCGCTCTCGCCGTGCCCGCGTGCGTCGAGCAGGACGGCCCGCAGCCCGACCTTGGCCAGCGCGGCGCCGGAATCCTTCCAGGAATGGCGGGTCTGGCCGCCGCCGTGCAGGAATACCGCCAGGGGTCCGTCGTCGGGTCCCCAGCTCTCTCCCGCGAGCTGGATTCCGCCGTATCCGCGGAAGGTGAGGCGACGCGGTTCGGTGAAGTCGGCTTCGTTGCTCACGACACGAGCATGACACAGGTTCTAATTTTGGTATACACCGTATGAACGATCGCTCGCGCTCCGGTACCGCAACACCGTGGCCACCCCGGCCGCCCCGGATTGCCTGATGTCCGAACATCTGCGCAGGTGGCGGCGCTCACAGCGGCACCCCCGATGCCGGACGTTTGCGGGCTCGCTGCTAGGCTCACTGCTCGAAAGACATCCTTTAACGGACCGTCCAGCGAGGCGGGGAAGGAGGTCGGCATGGCTGTGCCCGAAGACCGTGGCGGCCGCGTCAGGCCCGAAGGCGGCAGTCCGCGTAATCCCGAAGGACCCGCGGGTGCCGCCGTCGAAGGCGGCGCGGCGAGGCCGAGTACCGCCGAATATTCGCAGCGCCACGATCCCGAGTTCGTGCGGGCCGGGCGCGAGCTGCTGTCGGCGCGAGATGTCGGCCGGACGATCGCGCGAATGGCGCATCAGATCATCGAGAAGACCGCCCTCGATTCCGCCGATCCGGACGCCCCCCGGGTGGTGCTGATCGGAATTCCCACGCGCGGAACGACACTCGCGGCCCGGCTCACCGAGCGGATCGAGGAGTTCTCCGGAGTGCGGCCCGCCCTGGGCTCGCTGGACATCACGCTGTACCGCGACGACCTGCGCAATCGGCCGCACCGCCCGCTGGAGCGGACCTCGGTGCCCGAGGGTGGCGTCGAGGATGCGCTGGTGGTGCTGGTCGACGACGTGCTTTTCTCCGGCCGCAGCGTGCGGTCGGCACTGGACGGCCTGCGCGATCTCGGCCGCCCGCGCGCGGTGCAGCTGGCGGTGCTCATCGACCGCGGCCACCGCGAACTACCCATCCGAGCCGACTACGTGGGCAAGAACGTCCCCACCTCCCGCAGCGAGGACATCTCCGTGCTCTTGACCGAACACGACGGCCGCGACGGCGTCTACCTGCATCAAGGGGAGGACGCGTCGCAGTGAGGGAGCGAAGCGAGCGAACCATGGATACAGCCACCGGATGGTTCACGACGGAGCCGAGCGCCAGCGAGGTGGAGTTGTGAAGCATCTGCTGTCGGTGACCGATCTGGATCGTGCGGGCGCGGACGAATTGCTGAACGACGCACAGCGTTTCGAGCAGGCGCTGCTCGGGCGCGAGGTGCGCAAGCTGCCGACGCTGCGGGGCCGCACCGTGATGACGGTGTTCTTCGAGAACTCCACCCGCACCCGGGTCTCGTTCGAGGTCGCGGGCAAGTGGATGAGCGCGGACGTGATCAACGTCAGCGCGTCGAGTTCGTCGGTGTCGAAGGGGGAGTCGCTGCGCGACACCGCGCTCACCCTGCACGCCGCGGGCGCCGACGCCTTGATCGTGCGTCACCCGGCCTCCGGCGCGGCACACCAGATCGCCCGCTGGTTCGGCGAGATCGACGCCGGCGCAGGCGGTTTCGCGGGCCCGGGCCCGGCCGTGATCAACGCCGGTGACGGCACTCACGAGCACCCGACCCAGGCGCTGCTGGATGCGCTCACGCTGCGGCAGCGGCTCGGCGAGCTGGACGGCAAGCGCGTGGTGATCGTCGGCGACATCCTGCACAGCCGCGTCGCCCGCTCGAACGCCTTCCTGCTGAGCATCCTCGGCGCGGAGGTGGTGCTGGTCGCGCCGCGCACGCTGCTGCCGGTCGGCGTCGACCAGTGGCCGGTGCGGGTGTCGCACTCGCTGGATGCCGAGCTGCCCGGCGCGGACGCGGTGATGATGCTGCGGGTCCAGGCCGAGCGCATGAACGGCGGCTTCTTCCCCTCGGCGCGCGAGTACTCGATCAACTACGGGCTGAACGAGCGGCGCATGGCGCTGCTCGACGACCATGCGGTGGTGCTGCACCCGGGACCGATGCTGCGCGGCATGGAGATCGCGGCATCGGTGGCGGATTCGCCGAAAACCGCTGTGCTGCAACAGGTGACCAACGGAGTGCATATGCGAATGGCGGTGCTGTTCCGGCTGCTGATCGGGACCGGGGAGGCGGTGGCGTGACCGTGCTGATCAAGAACGTGCGCCTCTACGGCGCGGGCGACCCCGTCGACGTGCTGCTGGCCGACGGCGAGATCCGGGAGATCGGCACGGATCTGGGCATCGTCGACACCGAGACCGTCGACGGCACCGGCCAGATCCTGCTCCCGGGCTTCGTGGACCTGCACACGCATCTGCGCGAACCGGGCCGCGAGGACACCGAGACCATCGAATCCGGTTCCGCCGCAGCGGCACTGGGCGGCTTCACCGCGGTGTTCGCGATGGCGAACACCAGCCCGGTCGCCGACACCGCCGTGGTCACCGACCACGTGTGGCGGCGCGGGCAGGAGGTCGGCCTGGTCGACGTGCATCCGGTCGGCGCGGTCACCGTCGGGCTGGCGGGTAAGCAACTGGCCGAGATGGGGACCATGGCCGCCGGTGAGGCGGGGGTTCGGCTGTTCTCCGACGACGGCCACTGCGTCTACGACCCGCTGATCATGCGCCGCGCGCTGGAGTACGCGAACTCGCTGGGGGTGCTGATCGCCCAGCACGCGGAGGAGCCGCGGCTGACCGGCGGCGCCGTGGCGCACGAGGGCCCGACGGCCGCGCGGCTGGGCCTGGCCGGATGGCCGCGCGCCGCGGAGGAGTCGATCGTGGCCCGCGACGCGCTGCTGGCCCGCGACGCCGGTGCGCGCGTGCACATCTGCCACGCCTCCACCGCGGGCACCGTAGAACTCGTGAAATGGGCCAAGGGCCAAGGGATTTCGATCACGGCCGAGGTCACCCCCCATCACCTGCTGCTCGACGACTCGCGGCTCGAGACCTACGACGCGGTGAACCGGGTGAACCCGCCGCTGCGGGAGGCCGCCGACGCCGACGCGCTGCGCCGGGCACTGGCCGACGGCGTGATCGACTGCGTGGCCACCGACCACGCGCCGCATGCCGAACAGGACAAGTGCTGCGAGTTCGCCGCGGCGCGTCCCGGCATGCTGGGCCTGGAGACCGCGCTGTCGATCATCGTGCAGACCATGGTCGAGCCGGGCCTGCTGGACTGGCGCGGCGTCGCGCGCGTGATGAGCGAGAACCCCGCGCGGATCGCGGGACTCGACGATCAGGGCCGTCCGCTCGCGGTCGGCGAACCGGCCAATCTGGTGCTGGTCGAGCCGGACATCTCGTGGACGGTGCGGGCAAAGGAGCTCGCGAGCATTTCCGACAACACGCCGTACGAGGCGATGACCCTGCCGGCGCGGGTGACGGCGACGTTCCTGCGCGGCCGGGTCACCGCCCGCGACGGCAAAGCGGTGGGGAAAGAGAGACGTTAGATGGAGCGAACGCTGTGGGTGGTCGCGTTTCTGGCGCTGTTCGTGCTGTGCCTGTGGCTGATGTACCGGGCGTGGCAGAAGAAGGCGCGGCGGCAGGCGTCCTCGATCGGAGAGCTACCCGCGGTGCCCGCCGATCTCGGCGCGCAGCTGCTGGAGCCGACCACGGGCCTGTACCTGGGCAGCACCCTGGCGCCGAGCTGGATCCAGCGGATCACGGTGGGCGACCTGGGTTTCCGGGCCACAGCGGAGCTGACCCGCTTCGAGCGCGGCATCCTGCTGGAACGCCACGGGGCCGCCGCGATCTGGATCCCGCACGAGGCCGTCACGGCGGTGCGCACCGAGCGCGGGCATGCGGGCAAGGTGATGACGGAAGATGGTGTGCTGGTAATTCGCTGGACGCTGCCGACCGGGACCGAGGTGGATACCGGGTTCCGCGGTGACGACAAGACGGTGTATCCGGCCTGGACGAAGGGCGCGACCGGCACGATGACGGGAGACGACAAGACGTGAACGACGCGGTGATGGTGCTGGAGGACGGCCGGGTGTTCCGCGGCGCGCGCTACGGCGCCGAGGGCGAGACGCTGGGCGAGGCGGTGTTCTGCACCGCGATGACGGGGTACCAGGAGACGCTGACCGATCCGAGTTACCACCGGCAGATCGTGGTGGCCACGGCCCCGCAGATCGGCAACACCGGCTGGAACGACGAGGACGACGAGTCGAAGAAGATCTGGGTGGCCGGATACGCGGTGCGCGACCCCGCGCGCCGGGCCTCGAACTGGCGCGCCACCACCACGCTGGCCGAGGAACTGGAGCGTCAGCACGTGGTCGGCATCGCGGGCATCGACACCCGCGCGCTGGTCCGGCATCTGCGCACGCGGGGTTCGATGAAGGCGGGCATCTTCTCCGGCGCGCTCGCCGCGGCGTCCGCCGACGAGTTGCTGGCGCGGGTGACCGGCCAGCCGTCGATGCTGGGCGCCGATCTGGCCGGTGAGGTCAGCACGGACAGCGTCTACACCATCGAGCCGACCGGCGAGCGCCGATTCACCGTGGTCGCCGTCGATCTCGGCATCAAGACCAACACTCCGCGCATGTTCGCCGAGCGCGGCATGCGGGTGCACGTGGTGCCGTCGAGCGTCACGCTCGACCAGATCAAGGAGCTGAACCCCGACGGGGTCTTCCTGTCCAACGGCCCGGGCGACCCGGCCACCCAGGACGATGCCGTCGATCTCACGAAAGCCGTTCTGGGCGAAGGGCTTCCGCTGTTCGGGATCTGCTTCGGCAACCAGATCCTCGGCCGCGCACTGGGTTTGCGGACCTACAAGATGAAGTTCGGCCACCGCGGTATCAACGTGCCGGTCGTCGATCACGCCACCGGGCAGATCTCCATCACCGCGCAGAACCACGGCTTCGCGCTCGAGGGAGAGGCCGGGCAGCGCTTCGACACCCCGTTCGGCACCGCGGAGGTCAGCCACACCTGCGCCAACGACGGCACGGTCGAGGGTGTGCACCTGGTCGACGGCCGCGCGTTCTCGGTGCAGTACCACCCGGAGGCAGCCGCCGGGCCCCATGACGCCGCCTATCTCTTCGACCGTTTCGCCGGTCTCATGGAAGGAGCCTGATGCCCCGCCGCGAGGATCTACACCACATCCTGGTGATCGGCTCGGGACCGATCGTGATCGGCCAGGCCTGCGAATTCGACTACTCCGGCACCCAGGCGTGCCGGGTGCTGCGGTCGGAGGGCCTGCGGGTCTCGCTGGTGAACTCCAATCCGGCCACGATCATGACCGACCCGGAGTTCGCCGATTCCACCTACGTGGAACCCATCACGGCGGAATTCGTCGAGAAGGTCATCGACAAGGAGCGCCCCGACGCGATTCTCGCGACGCTGGGCGGCCAGACCGCGCTGAACACCGCCGTCGCCCTGCACGAGCGCGGAGTGCTGGAGAAGTACGGGGTCGAGCTGATCGGCGCCGATTTCGAGGCCATCCAGCGCGGTGAGGATCGGCAGAAGTTCAAGGACATCGTCGCGAAGGTCGGTGGCGAGTCGGCCCGCTCCAAGGTCTGCTATACGATGGAGGAGGTGCGCGAAACCGTTGCGGAGCTGGGCTTCCCGGTCGTCGTGCGACCTTCGTTCACCATGGGCGGGCTGGGCTCGGGTATGGCCTACAACGACAACGATCTCGACCGGATCGCGGGCGGCGGCCTCGCGGCGTCCCCGACGGCCAACGTGCTCATCGAGGAATCCATCCTGGGCTGGAAGGAATTCGAGCTCGAGCTGATGCGCGACGGCCGCGACAACGTGGTCGTGGTGTGCTCGATCGAGAACGTCGACCCGATGGGCGTGCACACCGGTGATTCGGTAACCGTCGCTCCCGCAATGACTCTCACCGACCGCGAATACCAGAAGATGCGCGATCTGGGCATCGCCATCCTGCGCGAGGTCGGCGTCGACACCGGCGGCTGCAACATCCAGTTCGCCATCGACCCGGCCGACGGCCGCCTGATCGTCATCGAGATGAACCCGCGCGTCTCGCGCTCGTCCGCATTGGCTTCCAAGGCAACGGGTTTCCCGATCGCCAAGATCGCCGCCAAGCTGGCCATCGGCTACACCCTCGACGAGATCGTCAACGACATCACCAAGGAGACCCCGGCCTGCTTCGAGCCGACGCTCGACTACGTGGTCGTCAAGGCGCCGCGGTTCGCGTTCGAGAAGTTCCCCGGCGCCGACCCGACGCTGACCACCACCATGAAGTCGGTCGGCGAGGCGATGAGCCTGGGCCGCAACTTCGCCGAGGCGCTGGGCAAGGTGCTGCGCTCGCTCGAGACCAAGGCCACCGGATTCTGGACCGGGCCCGACGGCGAATGGACCGACGTCCCGGCGATTCTCGAGGATCTGCGGGTCCCCACCGAGGGGCGCATCTACCAGGTGGAGCGGGCGCTGCGACTGGGCGCGAGCATCGAGGACGTCGCCGCCGCATCGGGTATCGACCCGTGGTTCGTCGCCGAGGTCGCCCGGCTGGTGGAACTGCGCACCGAGATCCTCGATGCCCCGGTGCTGGACGAGTCGCTGCTGCGCCGGTCCAAGCACTACGGGCTGTCCGATCGCCAGATCGCCGCGCTGCGACCGGAATTGGCGGGCGAGAACGGCGTGCGCGAGCTGCGGCACCGGCTCGGCATCCGCCCCGTGTACAAGACCGTCGACACCTGCGCGGCCGAGTTCGAGGCCAAGACGCCGTACCACTACTCGAGCTACGAACTGGATCCGGGCGCGGAGTCCGAGGTGGCGCCGCAGCCCGAGCGCGAGAAGGTGATCATCCTCGGCTCGGGCCCGAACCGGATCGGCCAGGGGATCGAGTTCGACTACTCGTGCGTGCACGCGGCGCAGACGCTGTCGGCCGCGGGCTACGAGACGGTGATGGTCAACTGCAACCCGGAGACCGTCTCCACCGACTACGACACCGCCGACCGGCTCTACTTCGAGCCGCTCACCTTCGAGGACGTGCTCGAGGTGTATCACGCCGAGCGCGAGTCCGGCACGGTCGCGGGCGTGATCGTGCAGCTCGGCGGGCAGACGCCGCTGGGCCTGGCGCAGCGGCTCACCGAGGCGGGCGTGCCCGTGGTCGGCACCTCCGCGGCGGCCATCGACCTGGCCGAGGACCGTGGCGAATTCGGGGACGTGCTGGTCGCGGCCGGGCTCCCGGCGCCGAAGTACGGCACCGCCACCACGTTCGAGCAGGCCAAGAAGATCGCCGCCGATATCGGCTACCCGGTGCTGGTGCGGCCGTCCTATGTGCTCGGCGGGCGTGGCATGGAGATCGTCTACGACGAGCAGTCCCTGGAGGGCTACATCTCGCGCGCCACCGAGCTGAGCCCGGAGCACCCGGTGCTGGTCGACCGCTTCCTGGAGGACGCCATCGAGATCGACGTCGACGCCCTGTGCGACGGCGACGAGGTCTACCTGGGCGGCGTGATGGAGCACATCGAGGAGGCCGGTATCCACTCCGGTGACTCGGCGTGCGCGCTGCCGCCGATCACCCTGGGCCGCAGCGATATCGAGGCGGTGCGCCGGTCCACGGCCGCGCTGGCCAAGGGCGTCGGGGTGCGCGGACTGCTGAATGTGCAGTACGCGCTGAAGGACGACGTGCTCTACGTGCTCGAGGCCAATCCCCGTGCCAGCCGGACGGTTCCGTTCGTCTCCAAGGCCACGGCGGTGCCGCTGGCCAAGGCGGCGGCGCGAATCATGCTGGGCGCCACCATTGCCGAGCTCCGCAAGGAGGGCATGCTGCCGAGTGAGGGCGACGGCGGACACGCGCCGCTGGACGCGCCGGTCGCGGTCAAGGAGGCGGTGCTGCAGTTCCACCGCTTCCGCCGCCCCGACGGCGCCGGCATCGACTCGCTGCTGTCGCCGGAGATGAAATCCACCGGCGAGGTGATGGGCATCGACGCCGATTTCGGCACCGCCTTCGCCAAGAGCCAGACCGCCGCCTACGGGTCGCTGCCCACCGAGGGCACGGTCTTCGTCTCGATCGCCAACCGGGACAAGCGGGCGATGGTGTTCCCGGTGAAGCGGCTGCACGATCTGGGTTTCCGCATCGTGGCCACCGAGGGCACGTCGGAAATGCTGCGGCGCAACGGAATTCCGTGCGAGACAGTGCGCAAGCACTCCGATCCGGAGCCGGTCGCCGGCGGCGACGCGGCGCCGCTCGGCCCGTCGATCGTCGACCAGATCAAGGATGGCGAGATCGACATCGTGTTCAATACTCCCTACGGCAACTCGGGACCGCGGGTGGATGGCTACGAGATCCGCACCGCCGCAGTGGGGGCCAATATTCCGTGCATTACGACGGTGCAGGGCGCGGCCGCGGCCGTGCAGGGCATCGAGGCAACGATCAACGGCGGAATCGGGGTGCGCTCACTGCAGGAGCTGCACGCCGTACTGCGAGGCTGACAAGCTGACAGGAGACAGCGGTGGGAACCATCGGGTTTGGCGCGGGAGCACGGCCGGTCGGCGCCGGGCGGGTGAAACCGCGGCGGCGATCGGTTGACATGCAGGCCCCAGCGGGCGGGGGCGATATCCGAGGGATGCGCAACGTCGGCGGCTACAGCACCGTCGGCTTCCGCGCCACTCCGCGGATCGACCGCGAACCCGCCGAGCGGGAACCGTCCGCCGCGGATCGGGACCTGGCGGCCATAGATCGGGAACTGGCGATCATCGATCAGGAGCTGGCGGACGCCGATCGGGAGCTGGCCGCCGCC
>NZ_BDBV01000030.1 GCF_001613165.1 Nocardia mexicana NBRC 108244 | reverse complement strand
GCGGGAATGGACGTGCGGCTCGCCGCCGGGGCGGATGCGCGGCTCGCCGCGGTGACGCGGTGACCTCGTTCGGTGTTCGGCTGCGCGAGGCGATGGGCCGGTGCGGCCCGCTGTGCGTCGGCATCGACCCGCATCCGCCGTTGCTGCGCGCCTGGGGGCTGACCGAGGACCTGGACGGCCTCAAGCGCTTCGCCGATACCTGCGTCGACGCCTTCGCCGGCGAGGTGGCCCTGGTCAAACCGCAGGTGGCGTTCTTCGAGGCCTACGGTTCGGGCGGTTTCATGGTTCTCGAGGACACGATCGCCGCGCTGCGCGAGGCGGGCACCCTGGTGCTCGCCGACGCCAAACGCGGCGATATCGGTTCCACGATGGCCGCCTACGCCGCGGCGTGGCTCGGTGACGGCCCGCTCGGCAGCGATGCGGTAACGGTCTCGCCGTATCTCGGATTCGGTTCGCTCACACCGGCTTTGGAGCTGGCGGCGGCCAACGACCGCGGCGTGTTCGTGCTCGCGGCCACCTCGAATCCGGAGGCCGCGCAGCTGCAGCGGATCACGGCGGCCGACGGGCGAACGATCGCCCAGTCCGTCGTCGACGACGCGGCGGTCCGCAATGTCGGCGCCGCCTTCGGTTCGGTCGGCGTGGTCGTCGGCGCGACCCTCGACGAGGTCCCGAACCTGGGCCTGCTCAACGGCCCGATTCTGATGCCCGGCGTCGGGGCGCAGGGCGGCGGGCCCGAATCCGTCCGGGCGCTCGTGCCGCGCGACAGCTTCGCCGCGGCCGTGCCCGCCGTATCCCGCGAGGTGCTCGCCGCGGGGCCCGCGGTGGAGGCGCTGCGCTCGCGCACCAAGGAACTCACCGACGCATTCGCGTTCCTGCAGAACTGAGGGATCCGGCGCCGTGGTCGGCGCCGGACCTCGCCCATTCCCTCCACGCTGCGACAACTGCCCGGTCGGCGGGCTCGCGCTGGACGAGACCGATCGGTCTCGCGCCTGAGCCCCGCTACGCGTCCCGCCCGCCGTGCTGGGCCGGAAACTACATGCCTGTGTTTACCGCTGTTGGCGACCCTTTCGGGGGCCCGCGCGGGGCGTCTGTGAGCGGACGACCAGTACTCGGTCGCGACTCCCGAGCGGGCTCAGAAACGCGACACGCGGGGTCGAAAACGTGCGACACGCCGAAAAATCCAGAAAAGTCCTGGTCGTGGGATAACGGGTGGATTACGACGCCTCGAGTCCGTCGCCGAACCGGTCATTTGCCCGGTTACGGCGATGAAAACCGCAGGCCACGAGGCTGCGGACGAATTCGGCGGTAGGATCTGCGCAACCGGCGGAATCGAGTCCGAGGGGGCGTCCGCACGGCCGCTACCGTGCCCGAATCCGGCGCTGACCTGGGGGGTGGGTTCGCAATCGGCACGCCGCGTGGGTACGGTCGCACAGACCGCCGGGTTACCGGCGGGAGATGAAGCAATGAACGATGAGACGGAGGAACCGTGGCCCTTCCCCAGCTGACTGACGAGCAGCGCGCCGCTGCTTTGGAGAAGGCGGCTGCCGCTCGCCGCGCTCGGGCAGAGCTCAAGGAGCGCCTGAAGCGTGGCGGCACCGACCTGAAGACGGTCCTGAAGGATGCCGAGACCGATGAGGTTCTGGGCAAGATGAAGGTGTCGGCGCTGCTGGAGGCCCTGCCCAAGGTCGGCAAGGTCAAGGCGGCGGAGATCATGAGCGAGCTGGAGATCGCACCGACCCGCCGTCTGCGGGGCCTGGGCGACCGCCAGCGCAAGGCGTTGCTGGCGAAGTTCGACCAAGCCTGATCCGAGGGTGGTCGAGCACACGCAGAAGGGTCGGCTGGTAGTACTGGTCGGCCCCTCGGCCGTCGGCAAGTCCACTGTGGTCCGGTGTGTCCGCGAGCGGCTGCCGGACCTGGTCTTCAGTGTGTCGGCCACCACCCGGGCCCCCCGGCCCGGGGAGGTCGACGGCCGCGACTACCGGTTCGTGACGAGGGCCGAGTTCGACACCATGATCGAACAGGGGGAATTGCTGGAGTGGGCCGATATCCACGGCGGCCTGCAGCGGTCGGGCACCCCGGCCGCACCGGTCCGCGCGGCGGTCGCCGCCGGTAAACCGGTGCTCGTGGAGGTGGATCTGGCGGGGGCGCGGCAGATCCGGGCGGCGACGTCGGAGGCCGTGCTGGTCTTCCTGGCTCCGCCCAGCTGGGACGAGCTGGTGGCGCGGCTGACCGGGCGCGGCACGGAATCGCCCGAGGTGATCGAGCGTCGCCTGCAGACCGCAAGAACCGAACTCGCGGCGTGTGACGAGTTCGACACCGTGATCGTGAACGACGACCTGACCAGTGCCTGTGAGCAGTTGGTATCGTTGTTCGTTAGCACAAATTCGAGATAAGGGCGGCCGATTCGTCGCCCCGGCCGCGCCGGGGCCCGCCCGATGCTCGCAACCGGCTGGATTTCCACCACGACCCGCAGGAGCCTCACTAGTGAGCGACACCAAGACCGTGCCCGCGTACGACACCCCGGTGGGCCTGACCAACCCGCCGATCGACGAGCTTCTCGAGCGCACGTCGTCCAAGTACGCGCTGGTCATCTACGCGGCCAAGCGGGCGCGCCAGATCAACGATTACTACAACCAGCTCGGCGACGGCATCCTCGAGTACGTGGGTCCGCTGGTCGAGCCGGGCCTGCAGGAGAAGCCGCTGTCGGTGGCGATGCGCGAGATCCACTCCGACCTGCTCGAGCACTCCGAAGGCGAGTGACGTAGGGGCGCACCGCCCCCGCCGCCCACCTCCACCGGACCGAAGAGGCTAGACATATGCGGATCGTTGTCGGCGTGGGCGGCGGAATCGCCGCCTACAAGGCATGCTCGCTCGTTCGCAAGTTCACCGAGACCGGGCACGACGTCCGGGTGATTCCCACCGAGTCGGCGTTGCAGTTCGTCGGCAAGGCCACGTTCGAGGCGCTGTCGGGCAACCCGGTGAATACCGGCGTGTTCGCCGATGTGCCGGAGGTGCCGCACGTGCGCCTCGGCCAGGAGGCCGACCTGGTGGTGATCGCCCCGGCGACGGCCGACCTGATGGCGCGCTCGGCCATGGGCCGCGCCGACGACCTGCTCACGGCCACGCTGCTCACCGCGCGATGTCCGGTGCTGTTCGCCCCGGCCATGCACACCGAGATGTGGGAGCACCCGGCGACGGCCGCGAACGTCGCGACCCTGCGTTCGCACGGCGCGATCGTCATGGAGCCCGCCGCGGGCCGGCTGACCGGCGCCGACACCGGCCCGGGTCGCCTGCCCGAGCCCGAGGAGATATTCGCGCTGGCCTCGCTGCTGCTTGAGCGCACCGATGCCATCCCGCGTGATCTGGAGGGCCGCCGCATCGTGGTGTCGGCGGGCGGCACGCGCGAACCGCTGGATCCGGTGCGATTCCTCGGCAACCGCAGCTCGGGGAAGCAGGGCTTCGCCCTGGCCCGGCTGGCCGCCCAGCGCGGCGCGCACGTCACGCTGGTCGTCGGCAATACGATCGCCCTGGAGCCACCGGCCTCGGTGGAGATGGAGCATGTGACCACCGCCGAGCAGCTGGGCGTCGCGATCGATAAGCACGCCGTCGGGGCCGACGCGGTGATCATGGCGGCGGCGGTGGCCGACTTCCGGCCCACCAACGTCGCCGCCGCCAAGATAAAGAAGGGCGCGGGGGAACCCGACCGGATCGATCTCACCAAGAACCGCGACATCCTGGCGGGCCTCGTGCAGGCCCGGCGCGACGGCCGCCTGCCCGGGCTGGCGATCGTCGGATTCGCTGCGGAGACCGGGGACGAGCACGGCGATGTGCTCACCCACGCGCGCGCCAAGCTCGAGCGCAAGGGCTGCGACCTGCTCGTGGTCAATGCGGTCGGCGAGGGCAAGGCGTTCGAGGTGGACAACAACGACGGCTGGCTGCTCGGCGCCGACGGTACCGAACAGTCTCTCGACCACGGGTCGAAGTTGTTGCTGGCCAGCCGCGTACTGGATGCGCTGGGACCGCTGTTGCGCTGAGACGCAAACGGTTTCGGCCTAGTATGCAAAGACGCGCGCAGTGCACAATGGCATTACGCGCGAAGTTGCACCGACTGCCAAAACGGAGCCCTGTGGAGGCGGTAGCGGGTAGTGACGGGCGGTAGCCGCTGGTAGCGGCGCCGCGCGGTCACCGGGACCGCACCGCGTCGGTGGTTTGGAATAGTCTGAGACAAAGGGTTGCGCGGCGGCGCGAGTTCGTTACTGTCGCAACCCGGTACGAAGACCCGTTGAGGGAGAGGGAAGAACTGTGCGCACGTCCGGTAGCCGGCTATTCACGAGCGAGTCCGTGACCGAGGGTCATCCGGACAAGATCTGTGATGCCATCAGCGATTCCGTCCTCGACGCGCTGCTCGCGCAGGACCCCCGCAGCCGAGTAGCGGTCGAGACCTTGGTGACGACCGGCCAGGTGCATGTCGCCGGTGAGGTGACCACCTCGGCCTACGCGGATATCCCGAAGATCGTCCGCGAGAAGGTGCTCGAGATCGGATACGACTCGTCCGCAAAGGGTTTCGACGGAAACTCCTGCGGCGTGAACATCGCGATCGGCGCCCAGTCGCCCGATATCGCCCAGGGCGTGGACACCTCGCACGAGGCCCGGGTCGGCGGCTCCGACGACGAGATCGAGCGCCAGGGCGCGGGCGATCAGGGCCTGATGTTCGGCTTCGCCACCAAGGAGACCCCGGAGCTGATGCCGCTGCCGATCGCGCTGGCGCACCGGCTGTCGCGGCGGCTGACCGAGGTCCGCAAGTCCGGCGTGCTGCCCTATCTGCGGCCCGACGGCAAGACCCAGGTCACCATCGAATACGACGGCGACAAGCCGGCCCGGCTGGACACGGTGGTCGTCTCCACCCAGCACGCCGCCGATATCGATCTGGACAATCTGCTGTCGCCTGATATCCGCGAGAAGGTCGTGGACTCGGTGCTGGCCGACCTGGAGCTGCCCGAACCGTTCGACACCTCCGACTTCCGGCTGCTGGTGAACCCGACCGGCAAGTTCGTGCTCGGCGGCCCGATGGGCGATGCCGGGCTGACCGGGCGCAAGATCATCGTCGACACCTACGGCGGCATGGCCCGCCACGGCGGCGGCGCCTTCTCCGGTAAGGATCCGTCGAAGGTGGACCGGTCGGCCGCCTACGCCATGCGCTGGGTCGCCAAGAATGTCGTCGCCGCCGGGCTGGCCGAGCGGGTCGAGGCGCAGGTCGCCTACGCCATCGGCAAGGCCGCCCCGGTCGGACTGTTCGTGGAGACCTTCGGCACCGAGACGATCGATCCGACCAAGATCTCGGCGGCCATCGCCGAGGTGTTCGATCTGCGCCCGGGTGCGATCATTCGCGATCTCGACCTGCTCCGCCCGATCTACGCACCCACCGCCGCCTACGGCCACTTCGGCCGCACCGACGTCGACCTGCCCTGGGAGAACACCGATCGGGCCGACAAGCTGCGCGCCGCGGCAGGGTTGTGATCGGCTGCCATTGACCGAGGCCGGGCCCGAAGCGCCAGCCGACGCACCGGTGGCGCGCCCCATCGCGCGGGTGCTGCCGATGCTGGAACCGGCACATCTGGACCGGGATTTCGACTACCTGGTCCCCGCGGACATGGACGCGCTCGCCCAACCGGGTGTGCGCGTCCGTGTGCGTTTCTCGGGCCGCCTGATCGACGGTTTCGTCCTGGACCGGCTGGAGAAGACCGACCACACCGGGAAACTGATGCGCCTGGAGCGCGTGGTCTCCGGCGAGCGGGTGCTGACGCCGGAGATCCTGCGCCTGGTCACCGCCGTCGCGGCCCGCTACGCGGGAACCCGAGCCGACGTCCTGCGCCTGGCCATCCCACCCCGGCACGCCAAGGTGGAGGCGGAAAAGCCACGCGCGCAGAAGGATTCGGGCGACAGCGGCGGTTCGGACGATGCCGAGGCCGCCCGGATCGGGCACTCGGTGCCCACCGCCGAGCCGAATCCGGATGAGGCCGCGCAGATCTCCGATGCCGACTCTATTTCCGGCATGCGTGTGGCCGGAATCCACAGCGGGAAGATTCCGGCCACAAGCACGCCGGAAATTCCTGCGGATGGGGCGGCGAATATGGCTGGGGTCGACGAAGATTCATCGCAGTCCGTGCGGGACGTTCCGTTGTCGGCTCCGCCGGAGGAGATGGTCGCCGGTGGTTCGACAGACGTCCGTGAATCAGGGATCGCCGACGGCGACTCCGAGCCGGTGGCGGGGGCGAGTTCTACTGTGCCCGTTGATCTCTCGCAGTACCCCGCCTGGGAAAGGTACCGGCACGGCTCCTCGTTCCTGAGTGCGCTGGCGCACGGGAAAGGGCCGCGGGCGGCGTGGCAGGCGGTGCCGGGGGAGGATTGGGCGCGGCGGCTGGCGGAGTTGGCGGCCGTGGTCGTGTCGAGTGGGCGCAGCGCGGTGCTGATCGTGCCCGACCAGCGAGATCTGGATCGGGTGGCGGCGGCCTGCGCCGAACTGGTGGGGGAGGCGGCCGTCGGGCTCGCCGCTGGTCTCGGTCCCGCGGCGCGGTATCGGCGGTGGCTGGCGGTGCTGCGGGGCACTGCGCGGGTCGTGATCGGCACGCGGAGTGCGGTTTTCGTGCCCGCCCAGGATCTGGGGCTGCTCGCGATCTGGGACGACGGGGACGATATGTACGGCGAGCCGCGGTCGCCGTACCCGCATTCGCGGGAGGTGGCGATGTTGCGGGCGCACGAGACGGGTGCGGCCTTCGTCGCCGGAGGGTTCTCGCGGACGGCCGAGATCCAGGCGGTGGTCGAATCCGGGTGGGCGCACGACCTGATCGCCGACCGGGCCGTCGTGCGGCAGTGCGCGCCCCGTATCAGCGCGCCCGGCGACAGCGACGTCGCGCTGGAACGGGATCCGGTGGCGCGTGCCGTGCGGATCCCCGCGGTGGCGTTCACCGCGGCCCGCAAGGCGCTGGCCGCGGGCGAGTCCGTGCTGGTCCAGGTGCCGCGCCGCGGATACGTCCCCGCCCTGTCCTGCGCGAAATGCCGGACCCCGGCGCGCTGCCGCCACTGCAACGGCCCGTTGGCGCTGCCGGACGGCAACGCCGCCACAGCCGGTGCGGCACACCGTAATCGCGGCAGCCAGAGGGCAGGGGCGGGCTCCGGACAGGAGGCCACGGGCGATGCGGTGTCGCGGCGGCGGGCTGGCCGAGACGCCCAGCGGGCGGCGGACACCGGGCAAGGGGGAGCGCCTGGTGCGAACAACGGTACCTACGGCGGGCACGGTGCCGGAGAATCGCGCACGCCGGGGCGGGGCGACGCCGGGCCTGTGCGTTCCGGCTCCGCTCGTGAACTCGGGGTTGCCTTGTCGCGCAGTGCTTCCGGGGAGGTCGCGCACAGTCCGAGCTGCCGGTGGTGTGGCAAGACCGAGCCGGTGTTCCGGTGTGGGTCGTGTGGTTCGAGGGCATTGCGTGCGGTGGTGATCGGGGCGGCGCGGACGGCGGAGGAACTCGGCCGAGCCTTCCCGGGCGTGCCGATCCGCGGCTCCGGCGGTGCGTCGGTGCTGGACGAGGTGCCCGACGAGCCGCAGGTCGTGGTCGCGACCATCGGGGCCGAACCGGCGGCGCCGGGCGGCTACGGCGTGGCCCTGCTGCTCGACGGCTGGGCGCTGCTGGGCCGCGCGGACCTGCGCGCGGCCGAGGATGCGCTGCGCCGCTGGATGTCCGCGGCCACGCTGGTCCGCTCCAGCGGCCAGGTCATCGTGATGGCAGAGCCCTCGCTGCCCACGGTGCAGGCCCTGGTGCGCTGGGATCCGGTGACCCACGCGGTGTTCGAACTCGACGCCCGCACCGAGGTCCGCTTCCCGCCCGCCGTGCGGTTCGCCGCGATCGACGGCACCACCGACTCCATCGCCGAATTGCTCGGCGAGGCAAAGCTTCCCGGCGACGTGGAGGTCCTCGGCCCGGTGCCACTGCCCCCGGGAGCCCGGAAACCGTTCTCCTCCGGCGATTCCCCCGCGGAGGTCGAGCGCATGATCCTCCGCGCGGACCGCCGCTCGGGCGGGGCCCTGTCCCGCGCCCTCGCCGCCGCGCAGGCCGTCCGCAGCACCCACCGCTCCGACGCGCCGCTGCGGGTGCAGATCGATCCCGTCGACATCGGCTGACGAGCGGCGAGGCGCCCCGCCGACCGCGCGGCGAGCATGCGGCCCGGCCGGTTCCGGCAATTTTCGCGGGCAGCGATGAGTTCTCGGAGGATGCTCCGTCCTATCCCTTGAACGCGCTTCCAACCCGGCGCGACCAACCAGGAGGACCAGAAATGACTACCGCCAACCCCGCCGCCAACTTCTCCGACGATGCCACCTACCGTCCGGGTAAGGTCCGCAACCGCGTGCTGTGGACCCTGCAGATCCTGCTCGGCCTCTTCTTCATCATCGCCTCCGGCGGGCCGAAGCTCGTGATGCCGAATACCCTGATGGACAACGCCCCCGAGAACCTGACCATCCCCATCGGTCTGCTCATCTTCATCGGAGTGGTGGAGGTCGCGGGCGGTATCGGTCTGATGGTGCCGCGGCTCAGCGCCCTGGCCGCCGCGGGTCTGTCCGTGCTCACCGTGCTCGCCGCCGGGACACAGGCTTTCATCGCCGACAAGCCCGCCATGGGGATCTTCCCCTTGGTGCTCGCCGCGATCTTCGCGTGGATCGCCTACGAGCGCCGCGCCACCGTCGGCGATCTGCGCAACTCCCTGTCGCGGTGACAATTCCATAATCACGACCCGCGATCGGTGGTTATCCACCGATCGCCTGTCGTGCGTTCTCGGATCGATCGCCGGGTTGGCGGCGACCGATCCGCACCGAGCCATTTCTGCGGTGCCCGCTCGAATTTCGAAACACCATTGCGGCGCACGGCGTGTCGCCTTCTTCCGCGTCATTTGCCTGACCACCGATCGCCCCATTGCGAGACGCAGTACGGTCTGATAACGATTAGCGAAACGGCCTCTCCCCGAACAAGTTCCGGGCGAGGCCGTTTGCGTGGCACCGCAGTCAGAACGGTGGCGGCCGATCCGAATTCGCCATGAGTGCCTCCGGTGCCGCGAGCGGTTGGCGTCGTTGGCCGGGTGGAACGTGGGCATGGACCCAGTCCCGAAGTTCGGATTCGATAGAGCTGCCGTCTATCGGGGAGCGGGCGTACTTGTCGGGGGCGGCGATATCGACGACGGCTGTCGGCGCGACAGACTCGCGTGGGAACAGATAATCGGCACCCTCGGGCTCGGTAGTGGCCGATTCGCCTGTGGGCGTGAGCCATTCGTGGCGACGACCGGGATGCTGGCGGACGCGCCATCCATTGGCGTCGTTGTCGGCGAGAGTCTTCGACCGGTGGTGTCGGCGGCAACGGCAGCTGAGATTGGCCTCGGCAGTGCGACCACCACGGGCGGGGTCGGCATGATTGAACGGGATGTGATGGTCGAGATCGGTAGCGGCGGCGGGAGTCTGGCATCCGGGCGCCCGGCAGGCACCATCGACAGCCCGGACCAGTGCAGCCAGCCGCGCACCGGGCCGATACCGCAACTCGGCCTTACCGTTTCGGGAATCGGCGGCTTTCGCCGGTTGGCCGGTTTTCGCGCGGACCGGTTCGGTGCCAGCATGGTTCAGGCTGGTGGCTTCGGGTTCGGGGAAGATTTGGTAGCGGGCGTGGCGGGCGAGTTGGCGGGCCAGGTCGGCGTCGATGGCTCCGAAACCGGCGAGCAGGGCCGGATTGTCCTGCAGTCCGGCCAAAGTCTCTGCTGATACCCCGACCTGGATCAGCGGGGTGCGGGGCTCGTCCGCGGGGGTATCGACGTGGGGGCAGGCAGGGCGGCCGCACTGGCAAAGCAGTCGTCCGGAGCCGTCGGCCAGGGCGACCAGGGCATCGGCGCGGCGTTGCCCGCTGGTGCGGGGATCGTTGGTGCAGCAGTGCGTATTCGCCATTTCGCGCAGGCGCTCGTAGAGGGTTTGCCCGCCAGCGGCGGGCAGGACCGCATCGACCAGGGCCGTTCCGTTGTCATGCGCTGTGACGTGGACATAGCGGTCGTGCTCGGCCTGCTTGCGCCGCTTCGCTTCTCTGGCCGGGTCGGCCTCGAGTATCCAGCGGCGGATGGTGCGCTTCAACCGGGCCGGGTCGGCCGTTTCGGCGTAGGCGGCGATGCGCGGCTCCAACGCAGCGAGCAACAAGTTCATTCCCGCACCCCTTACACGAGGCCAATGCGCTCATGCCGTCGCGGGTGTGAGCCGCGCCAGCCGGGCCTTGACATCGATGCGGCGACGGCCGCGCAAGGTGTAGAGCGCCAGCAGGCCGATGATGGCCCACTGCACCGGATTCATCAGTCCGACGGCGGCCGAGACCGGCAGGGTGAAGATCAGCAGCAGCCGCACGATCGCGTCGACGGCGAGCCCGGCCGCCCACACCATCGTCGACCTCGAGAATGCCCGCCGGATCTCGGAATCGCTGTGCCACAGCGTATTCCATTGCTGCTCCTGCTCCCGTCCGGGGGCGTGCAGGCGCTGCGCCAGGCCGAACATGGCCGGTCGGCCGACCACGCAACTGGCCAGCAGCAGGACGCTGATCACCGCGGACGTCACGGGCTCCTTGATGAGCATCATGCGGTCGTCACCACCCAGCAGCGCCAGCGCCAGCCCGAGTGCGTTGAGGCAGAAAGCGAAGGTGGCGAGCCCATCGATCCGGCGCTGGAACCCCGCGGCGCCGATCATCCACAGCGCGGCCGCGATCGTCGACCACAGCAGGGCGACGAATTCGGTGGAGCCGCGTGCGAGGAGCACGTAGAAGACCGCGGGCGACAGCCCGATTGCGGTCGCCGTGAACAGCAGGTTCCGTGCTCTGCTCGAGCTCGGCCGGGATTCGGAAGGGCTTGGCAGTACTGCGGTTTCGGTCATCGGGCACTCTCCTCGGACGCGGAAGCTGGTCGTTCGGAACGCTAATCGCGCACCCGGCCCGTCCACCTCGGCGCGCGGGTGGAGAAGACGATCTCCACCCGGGGGCCGAATCGCCCTCCCGCGGGGGAGGCAAGAATGCTGAGATACCCGGAGAGGAGGAGTGCGATGGAGCGGCTGCGGCGGGTCGGTCGATCGCTGCTGGGCGGGGATGTGGAATCCGGCCCGCTCATGCGGATCGTGGGCGCGGCGCTGCTCGGGGTGAACGTGGTGTTCAACCACCATTCCCCGATCGCGGTGTGGCTGTGGGTGATGCTCGGGGCGGCGTACGCCTGCTGGATGGTCTACGCCGTCTACAGCCGTCGGCGTCCGCGGTTGTCACTGGCCGCGATGGCGGTCTGCACGGTGGTGGCGGCGGCCGCGTGCGGACCCGCGCCGGACTCGTCGGCGCTGGTCCTGCTGTGCGCGGCGATCAGCGTTGTCGCGGAGCATGTGGTCCTGCGTGTCGCGGTGATCGCGGGTGTCTTCGTCGCCACCGTCGCCGTCCTCGCCGGGAGCCTTCTGCTGGCCGGGCGGACGGCGACGGCGCTTGCCGCGTACTCGGGAATCCTGCTGATCGTGCTGCTGCTGGGGTTGTCTCGGCGCCAATACCGGATCCGGGTCCGGCAGACCGAACAGCTGCTGGAGCAGACGCGCCACGCCCAGCACGAGCACGCACGCGCGGCCGCGCTGGACGAGCGGGCCCGGATCGCCCGCGAGATGCACGACGTCCTGGCGCATTCGCTCGGCGCGCTCAGCGTGCAGTTGGAGGTGGCCGAGGCGCTGCTGAGTGAGAAGGGCGATCTCGACGGAGCGCTCACCCGAGTGCGGCAGTCGCGGCGGCTGGCTGTCGACGGGCTCGCCGAGGCGCGCGGCGCGGTGGCCGCGCTGCGCGACGATGTACCGCCACTGCCCGACGCGGTGCGCCGACTCGCCGAGACCTACCGGCGCGATCATCGCCTGGATGCCGAATTCCGGATCGACGGTGCACCGCGGGTGGTCGGCCCGGCGGCGACGGTCTCGCTGCTGCGCGCCGCGCGGGAGGCGCTGACCAATGCGGGCAGACACGCCCCCGGCCAACCGGTGAGCATGACGCTGGCGTTCCTGCCGGAGCGGGTGCGGTTATCGGTGCGGAACCCGGTGCAGGGCACGGCAACCGGCGACGATGCCTCTGGTGGGTATGGTCTGACCGGTATGCGGGAGCGGATCGCACTGGTCGGTGGCACGTTGCGCGCGGGCCCGGACGAACGCGGCTGGCTGGTGACGGCGGAGGTGCCCGAATGAACGGACAGCAGCCCGGCGATCCGGTCCGGGTGCTGGTGGTGGACGACCAGCAGGTGATGCGCGAAGGCCTGGTCGCGCTGCTCGGACTCGTCGACGAGGTGCAGGTGGTCGGCGCGGTCGGTGATGGCGAACAGGCGCTCGACGCCGTGGCCGAGCTGTACCCCGATGTGGTGCTGATGGACCTGCGGATGCCCGTGCTGGACGGTGTCGAGGCGACCCGGCGCATCATCGAAACACGCCCTGCCACTGCGGTTCTGGTTTTGACAACCTATTCCGACGACGAGTCGATCGTGGCCGCGCTCCGGGCGGGTGCGCGCGGTTATCTCACCAAGGACGCGGGCCGGGTGGAGATAGCGGCGGCCATCCGGGCGGCCGCAGCCGGACAGTCCACCTTCGACGCCACGGTATCGCAACGCCTGGTGGCCGCGCTGTCGCGCTCCGACGAGTCCTCCGATCGGAAGGCGCCGGGACGGCCCGGCGGCCTGACCGGCCGCGAGGTCGAGGTGATCGGCCTGATCGGGCAGGGCCTGAGCAACGCCGAGATCGCCGCCGCGCTGTACGTCGGGGAGACCACCGTGAAGACGCATATCAACAACGCGTTCGCCAAGATCGGCGCCCGCAATCGTGCCGACGCCGTCCGCTACGCCTACCGCCACGGCCTCGCCGAACCTTAACGGGCGCTCCGTATCTCGGCACTACGCCGTGCTCTCTACGCCCTCCGACTAGGGCTGACTGCCGGTGATCATCTCGATCGCCCGCTGCAGCGATTGCTCGACCTCGGCCCGGTCGGCGCCCATTCCGACCAGCAGATCCACGGTCGCCGGGACGAGAACCGTTGCGACGCCGTTGCCTTCGGGTCCCAGGTAGCCGCTGACCTCCAGCATCACCGCGCCGTGCATCAGCGCCCACAGCCGTGCGGCCACCGGGCGCGCGGAATCCGGGTGCAGCTGACCGCCGTCGATCATGCGTTGCACCGCGCCGACCAGGTGTTCGAAGGTTTCCGCGCCGACCGCGTCGGAGACGGGCGCGGCGGTGAAATCGCGATCGAGGGGATGCTGGGCCTGCTGTGCGGTGAGGCCGAACATCAGCCGATACCGCTGCGGGGCGGCGAGCGCGTAGCTGTGATAGGCGTAGCCCATCGCGAAGAAGTCGGCGATCGGATCGTCGGTGTGCGCGGTGCCCGCCAGCGCCGCGCCGAATCGCGTGAACGCCTCGGCCGCAAGGGCCTCCAGCAGTCCGGTCATCCCGCCGAAATGTGTGTAGACCGTCATCGACGAGGCCCCGGCGGCCGCGGCCACCCGCCGGGCCTGCAGCGCCTCGGGGCCGCCCTCCTCCAGCAGCTGCAGGCCGGTCTCCACCAGTTGGTCGCGCGTGGCCGCGCCGCGGCGTCGCGTCGTGCCCTGCTGCCGGGAACTCACCGTTGTCTCCTCTGCATAACCCGGTTATTGTATGAAACATAACTTGGTTATGCCTACATGGGGAGTCCTTATGGACAATCGCTATCTCGCGGGGGTGTTCGCTCCGATCCAGCAGGAGCACACGCTCACCGATCTTCCCGTCATCGGGACCATCCCGGACCACCTCGACGGCCGCTATCTGCGCAACGGCCCCAATCCGGTCGGCGAGCTGGATCCCGCTCTCTACCACTGGTTTTCCGGCGACGGCATGGTGCACGGCGTGCGCATCCGCGACGGCGTCGCCGAGTGGTACCGCAACCGCTGGGTCCGGGGCCCGGCCACGTCCGCCGCGTTGAGCGAACCGCCGCTGGTGCGCGCGCCGGGCGTCGGCGCCAATACGAACGTCATCGGCCACGCCGGTCGCACCCTGGCGCTGGTCGAGGCCGGACTGCCGAGCTACGAGCTGACCGAGGAACTCGATACGGTCGGCCTCTGCGATTTCGACGGCACGATCAGCGGTGGATACACCGCCCACCCGAAACGCGACCCCGACACCGGTGAGCTGCATGCGGTGTCGTACTCGTTCCGGGGCGGCAATATGGTGCAGTACTCGGTGATCGGCGTGGACGGCCGGGCGAAGCGCACGGTCGATATCGAGGTCGGCGGCGCGCCGATGATGCACGACTTCTCGCTGACCGAGAACCACGTGATCCTCTACGACCTGCCCGTCACCGTCGACCCCCGGGTCACCGCCGAGATGGCGGTGCCGCGCGGGCTGCGGCTGCCGGCGCGGCTGCTGCTGTCGGCCGTGATCGGCCGCCTCCGGCTGCCGAATCCACCTGCGGCCAAACAGGTCTCGCCCGCCAAGGACCGGCGTCTGCCCTACGCCTGGAACCCGAAGTACCAGGCCCGCGTCGGCGTCATGCCACGTGCGGGCGGCAGCGCCGATGTGCGGTGGTTCGATATCGAGCCCTGCTACGTCTTCCATCCGCTGAACGCCTACGACGACGGCGACACCATCGTGCTGGACGTGGTGCGGCATCCGAAGATGTTCGACACCGACCGGCTCGGCCCCAACGAGGGCCCGCCCACGCTGGATCGCTGGGAGGTGGACCTGAACGCGGGAAAGGTCCGGCAGCACCGATTCGACGATCGGAGCCAGGAGTTCCCGCGGATGGACGAGCGTCGCACCGGCAAGCGGCACCGCTACGGGTACGCGCCCGCGGTCGGGGAGAACGGGGACGGCGCCGCGACGCTGTACAAGCACGATCTGTTCACCGGGACGACCGCCACCCGCTCGTTCGGCGCCGGAAAGAGTCTGGGGGAGTTCGTCTTCGAGCCGTCGTCACCCGACGCCGCCGAGGACGACGGGGTGCTGATGGGCTTCGTCTACGACGCCCCGACCGACCGCAGCGAGTTGGCGATCCTCGATGCCCAGACCCTGGAGACGGCCGCGAGCATTCCATTGCCCCATCGTGTGCCCGCGGGCTTCCACGGCAATTGGGTTCCGTCCAGTTAGTGCCGCGCGGAGGGCCTGGCCGGAGGGTCCGGTCGGTTTGTGTCATGCCTCACGCTTGTCGAAGATGCATTGCCGATATATCGTTGATGACATCAACCGAAGACGAGCCTGAAGGAGGCACAGTCATGGAAAACATGGAGAACATGGAGAGGGGCGGCCGGGGATTCCGGCGTGGCCCGCGGCCCGGAGGCCGCGAACAGTTCCGTCGGCACCCGCGGGGCGGGCACGGTCCGCACGGCTTCGGCCCCGGATTCGGCCCGTTCGGCCCGGACTTCGGTCCCGGGTTCGGCCCCGGTGGCGGCCCCTTCGGCCGCGGTCGCGGTCGCGGCGGCCGGGGGCGGCGCGGCGATGTCCGCGCGGCGATCCTGCTGTTGCTGCAGGAGCGGCCGATGCACGGCTACGAGCTGATCCAGCAGATCCGCGAGCGCAGCGAGGACGTCTGGCGCCCCAGCCCGGGGTCGATCTACCCGGCGCTCTCGCAGCTCGAGGACGAGGGCCTGGTGCTCATCGAGAAGGTCGCCGGTCGCAAGACCGCCAAGCTGACCGACGCCGGGACCGAGTACGTGGCGGAGCATCGCGACGAACTCGGCGATCCCTGGCAGGAGGTCCGCGACGGCGTCGGCGATCAGGCGCTGGATCTGCGCGAACTGGTCGGCCAGCTGATGGGCGCGGTCGCGCAGGTGGCGCGTGCCGGGACGCCGGAGCAGGCCGGCAAGGCCGCCGAGGTGCTCACCGAGGCGCGTCGCTCGCTCTACCGGATCCTCGCCGACGACGAGGCCCCCGAGAAGTAGCGGCGGCGATGGTCCCGATCGCGCAACGAGAAGCCGTGTCAGGGCGGATATTTCCCGGCGATTCGGGGAATGATTCGTGGCATGGGACAACGGAGGGGTCGACGACCTCGGGAGGTTTCACAACGGCGGCATGCCGCGGTGACCGGTGCGCTGGTCTGTGCGCTGGTGCTGGGCGGCGGGACCGTGGTGGGCGCGGCATCCGCCGGCGCCGAACCGGTCCTGCCGCCCGGATACCGGCCACCGGCGGTGCCCACCGAATCGGCCCCGCCGCAGGAGGAGCATCTGTCGGCGTCCTGGTATCTCAAGGCCCATCCGGGGGCGACCCCGGAGGGTACGAACGATTTCGGGTGCCGACCGAGTGCCCGGCACCCGCGCCCGGTGATACTGGCACACGGCACCGACGCGTCGGCCTACTCGGACTGGTCGGCCATCGGACCCGCCCTGGTGCAGGCGGGATTCTGCGTCTTCGCCCTGAACTACGGCGGTAAACCCGACGCGGTGCGCAGCTTCGGCACCGAGGACATGTGGCTGTCGGCCCGGCAGATCGGCGATTTCGTCGACCGGGTGCTGGCGGCGACCGGCGCGGCCCGCGTCGATCTCGTCGGTTTCTCGCAGGGCGCCAACGTGACCCGGTACTTCGTCAACAAGCTCGGCGGCGCCGACCGGGTGGGGCAGTGGGTCGGGCTCGCCTCGCCCAGCTACGGCGGGGTGATGTTCGGGCTGGTGCCGCTGGCGAATTCGATTCCGGGGCTGTGGTGGGCGTTCGAGCAGGTCACCTCGCGGGCGGCGGTACAGCAGGCGGCGGGCTCGCCGTTCATGATCGAGCTGAACGCGGGCGGCGACACCGTGCCCGGCGTGCGCTACACGACGATCGGCAGCCGGGTCGACGAGATGATCCAGCCGTTCACCAATATCGCGCTGCGGGGTCCCGGTGCGGAGAACATCGTGCTGCAGGACGTGTGCCCGGTCGATTTCACCGGCCACTTCCACCTGGTGTACGACCCGCTCGTGCAGCAGTTGCTGCTCAACGTCCTCGATCCCGCGCGCGCGGCGCCGCCGGAGTGCCGGTTCGTGCCGCTCGGGACCGGAATTCCCGAGGTGATCCTGGGCGCGCACTCCTGATCGGGCCGACCCGGGCGGATCCGCGCCGGGCGCTCCGTAAAATGAGGCGACCGTACCTTCTCGCCCGGGAGTTGCTCGTGACCATCCAGCCCGTTCGCCTGTTCGGCGATCCCGTTCTGCGCGCCCGCGCCGACGAGGTCACCACCTTCGACAGGGAACTGCGCCAGCTGGTGACCGACCTGACCGACACCATGCGCGGCAGCGGTGGCGTCGGGATGGCGGGGCCGCAGATCGGGGTCGGCCTGCGCGTGTTCGTCTACGACACGAACGCCGCCGGGAACGATCGGCCCGGTACCCGCCGCGCCGGGCACCTGGTGAATCCGACCTACGAGGTCCTCGGCGAGGAGGAGCAGACGGGGACGGAGGGCTGCCTGTCGATCCCGGGGCTGCGCTACGACGTCACCCGCGCGCTGCGGGTGGTGGCGCGCGGCGTCGACATCGACGGCGCCCCGGTCGAATTCGAGGCCGAGGGCCTGCTGGCGCGCTGCGTCCAGCACGAGACCGACCATCTCGACGGCGTGCTGTACCTGGACCGGCTGGACGCGGCCACCCGCAAGGTGGCGATGCGCGCGGTGCGCGAATCGGAGTGGTTCGCCGCCGGGAAGACGGTGATGTCGGCCGCGGAAGTGGCCGGCGCCCGGACCGCGTCGGCGGGACGAGGCCACTGATGCGCCTGGTCTTCGCGGGCACGCCCGACCCCGCGGTGCCGTCGCTGCGCCGTCTCATCGAATCGCCGCAGCACGAGGTCGTCGCGGTGGTGACCCGGCCCGACGCCGTCGCGGGACGCGGCCGCAAGGTGACCCGCTCGCCCATCGCCCTGCTGGCCGAGGAGCACGGCATCGAGGTGCTGACGCCCGCCAAGCCGTCGGAGCCCGATTTCGTCGAACGGCTCACCGCCCTGGCGCCGGACTGCTGCCCCGTGGTGGCCTACGGTGCGCTGCTGCCGCGGCGGGTGCTCGACATTCCGCGGCACGGCTGGGTGAATCTGCACTTCTCGCTGCTTCCGGCCTGGCGCGGTGCGGCGCCCGTGCAGGCGGCGATCCTGTCCGGCGACGAGATCACCGGTGCCGCCACCTTCCGCATCGAGGAGGGCCTCGACACCGGCCCGGTGTACGGCGTCGTCACCGAGAAGATCGCGGTCTCCGATACCGCCGGGGTGCTGCTGGGCAGGCTCGCGGAATCCGGTGCGCGCCTGCTGGAATCGACGCTGGACGGCATCGAGGACGGCACCGTGCAGGCCGTTCCGCAGGCCGCCGAGGGCGTGTCGTACGCGCCGAAGATCGATGCGGAGGTGGGGCACGTGCGGTGGGACCAGCCGGCGCTGGCGATCGGCCGCCGCATCCGGGCGGTCACGCCCGCCCCCGGCGCCTGGACCGAGGTGGACGGCAGACGCCTCAAGCTGGGCCCGGTCGAGCTGGTCGAGGAATCGCTGCCGCCGCGGGCGGTCGAGGTCCGCAAGACCGGCGTCTACGTCGGCACCGCCACCACCGCCGTGCGCCTGAATCAGGTACAGCCCCAAGGCAAACGCATGATGTCCGCCCTCGACTGGGCCCGCGGCGCCCGCCTGCAGCCCGGCGCGGTGGTCGAGTGAGCGGCCGGACGCGGGGAGAGGGCTCGGACAGCGGTGCGGGGCAATCGAATCCGGGCAGCCGCCGCGGCGCCCCCTCGGGGAGTGCGGGGGCGAAGACCGGCCGGGCAGTCGATGGCGGCGATTCGCGGCGGGGAAAGAGCGGCCGAGCCGGTGCGAACGACCGTGCGGGACAAGGGCGGTCGACGTCGCGCGGTGCGGCGGCGCGGGAACCAGGCGAGGCGCGTTCCGAGCGTACGAAACGAGACGCCCGTCGGCGACCCGGTGGTGGAGGCGACCGGGCGGCCCGGCAGGGCGGGCGGCACTCGGGTGTCGATGCTCCACGCGAAGTGGCGCGGGATGTGCTGCGGGCCGTGCGGGAGCGCGACGCGTACGCGAATCTCGTTCTGCCGTCGTTGCTTCGGGAGCGGCGGTTGGCGGCGCGGGATGCGGCGTTCGCGACCGAGCTGGCGTACGGTGCGTGCCGGTCGCTCGGGCTGCTGGACGCGGTGATCGCGGACTGCGCGGGGCGGGCGGTCGCCGATATCGACGGGCCGCTGCTGGATGTGCTGCGGCTCGGCGTGTACCAGCTGCTGCGCACCCGGGTGGGGGCGCATGCGGCGGTGGACACCTCGGTGGATCTGGTCCGCGCCGAATTCGGCAGCGGCAAGGCCGGATTCGTCAATGCCGTGCTGCGCCGCGCCGGGGAGCGCACCGCGGGGGAGTGGGTCGACCGGCTGGCGCCGCGAGATCCCGTGGGGCACCTGGCCTTCGAATACGCGCATCCGACCTGGATCGCGCAGGCGTTCGCGGATGCGCTCGGCGCCCACGCCGACGAACTGCGCGCGCTGCTGGCCGCCGACGACGAGCGCCCGGCGGTGCACCTGGTGGCCCGGCCCGGCGATATCACCGCCGAGGAACTGGCCCTGGTCACCGGCGGCGAGGAGGGCCGCTGGTCGCCGTACGCGGTGTATCTCGACGGCGGCGATCCCGGCAAGCTGGAGCCGGTGCGCGAGGGCATGGCCGCGGTCCAGGACGAGGGCAGCCAGTTGGTGGCGCTGACGCTCACCCGCGCCCCGCTGCTCGGCCCCGACGCCGGCCGCTGGCTGGACCTGTGCGCCGGTCCCGGCGGCAAGGCCGCGCTGCTCGGCGCCCTCGCCGATATCGACGGCGGCCGCGTCGACGCCGTCGAACCCGCCGAACACCGCGCCGACCTGGTGCGCAAGGCGACCGCGGGGCTGCCGGTGAGCGTGTACGTCACGGACGGCCGCGACAGCGGCTTGGCGCCCGGCTACGACCGCATCCTCGTCGACGCGCCGTGCACGGGCCTGGGGGCGCTGCGCCGCCGCCCGGAGGCACGCTGGCGCCGCACTCCGGCCGATGTCCGTGAGCTGACGGTGCTCCAGCGCGAATTGCTCGGCGCGGCATGGGATCTGCTGCGTCCCGGCGGGGTGATCGTCTACGCCACCTGCTCCCCGCACCTGCCGGAGACCGTCGCGGTGGTCGGCGACCTGGTCCGGCGCACCGGAGCCGAACAACTCGACACCCGCGACCTGCTGCCCGGTGTCACCGCCCTCGGCGACGGCCCGTCCGCCCAGCTGTGGCCACACCGCCACGGCACCGACGCCATGTTCATGGCCGCCCTCCGCAAACCCGAGTGACGGCGGCGAACGGAGCCGACGTTCCCGCACCCCCTGCTCGTTCTCGCGTGGGAGGTGTGGGAATCGAGCGTGTGCCAGAGCGGTGACCGAACGCACGCAGCCTCACCTGTAACAGCTGGTCGGTTCCGAGCGTCCTAATGCAGGGGAAAGCGCGCGACCGTGCCCTGAACTCCCGGTGAACCCGAGCCTGGAAGAATAGGCGGGCAAACCGGCCGCATATGGGCCGGGGCGCGTCCTGCCCGGCGAAGCGTGGGACGCCGTAAGCATGAAGTTTGCGAATCGGTAACCCTGGCGTGAGACAACGTACAGCGCACGCGGGCCGATCGGAAAGGTGGACAGAACGTGACGCTCCATCCGGAGGTCTCGGAGATTGCGGCGGACTCTGGATCCGCGGCGATCGCAGAGCTGTCGCCGCTATTGCGGTCCGCATCGGCCGCCCCGCCCCGCACGCTGATGGACATCCTGGCCGAGACCGCGCGCGACCACCCCGACGCTACGGCCCTCGACGACGGCGGCGACGCCCTGACCTACGCCGAACTCCTCGCCGAGGTCGACGACACCGCCGACCGGCTGCGGGAGGCGGGCGTGCGCGCGGGCGACCGGGTGGGGGTCCGCATCCCGTCCGGGACCAGCGAGCTGTATGTCACCATCCTCGCGGTGCTGCAGGTGGGGGCCGCGTATGTGCCGGTCGATGCCGACGATCCGGACGAGCGGGCCCGGCTGGTCTTCGACGAGGCGGGGGTCAGCGCCGTCGTCACCGCGGCCGGGATCGTGCCGCGGCGGACAGGGACGGGCCCGGACCGGCCGGAATCCACGGACCGGCTCGAACCGCGGGACGACGCGTGGATCATCTTCACCTCCGGATCCACCGGCACCCCGAAGGGCGTGGCGGTGACGCACCGCAACGCCGCCGCCTTCGTGGACGCCGAGGCGCGATTATTTCTGCAGGACGCGCCGATCGGCCCGGGTGACCGCGTGCTGGCCGGACTGTCGGTCGCCTTCGACGCCTCGTGCGAGGAGATGTGGCTGGCGTGGCGGCACGGCGCCTGCCTGGTGCCCGCGCCGCGGGCGCTGGTGCGCAGCGGGATGGATCTGGGGCCGTGGCTGGTGCGGCGGCGGATCACCGTCGTCTCGACCGTCCCCACCCTGGCCGCGATGTGGCCCGCCGAGGCGCTGGACGCGGTGCGGCTGTTGATCTTCGGCGGCGAGGCCGTCCCGCCCGAACTCGCCGAACGGCTGGCCGGAACGGGCGACCGCGAGGTGTGGAACACCTACGGCCCCACCGAGGCCACCGTCGTCGCCTGCGCCGCCCGCCTGACCGGGGAACCGCCGGTGCGGATCGGGCTGCCGCTGGACGGCTGGGACCTGGCCGTCGTCGACGGCGACGGAAATCCGGTGGGGGAGGGCGAATCCGGTGAGCTGGTGATCGGCGGCGTCGGCCTGGCCCGCTACCTCGACCCGGCCAAGGATGCCGAGAAGTACGCGCCCATGGAGTCGCTGGGCTGGGAGCGCGCCTACCGCAGCGGGGATCTGGTCCGCAACGACAGCGCGGGCCTGGTGTTCCTCGGCCGCGCCGACGATCAGGTGAAGATCGGCGGCCGCCGCATCGAACTGGGCGAGCTGGACAACGCGCTGCAGCATCTGCCCGGAGTGACCGCCGCCGCGGCCGCCGTGCGAACCACCAAGGCGGGCAATCGAATCCTGGTCGGCTACCTCGCGACCGCCGATCCCGGCTTCGACGTCGTGCACGCCCGCAAGCTGCTCGCCGGGCAACTGCCCGCCGCGCTCGTGCCGCGGCTCGCGGTGCTCGGCGAATTGCCCACGCGGACATCGGGAAAGGTGGACCGCGACGCGCTGCCGTGGCCGCTGCCGGGCCCCGTCGCCGACCCCGAGCCCGGCGCCGGGCTGACCGGAACGGCGCACTGGGTTGCCGGACTGTGGAATTCGATCCTCGGCGCCGACGTCACCGGCCCCGACGCGGACTTCTTCGACCTCGGCGGCGGATCGCTGGCGGCGGCGCAGCTGGTCACCGCGCTGCGCGAACGCTTCCCGCAGATCACCGTCGCCGACCTGTACGACCATCCGCGCCTGGGCGCGCTCGCCGACCTCCTGGACGCCGCCGCGCCGGTCGCCGCCGTCGAAACACGAACGGTCGCCCCGACACCCCGGCTCGCGCAGTGGGCGCAGGTGCTGGCCCTGGTCCCGCTCACCACGCTGACCGGCCTGCAGTGGCTGACCTGGCTGGGGATCGTCACCAATATCGCGAGCTGGTCCGGGGCGATTCCGTGGATGCCCGGGCTGTCGTGGTGGTGGGCGCTGCTCGGCTTCGTGCTGTTCATCTCGCCGCCGGGCCGGATGGCGATCTGCGTGGCCGGGGCGCGGCTGCTGCTGCGCGGCGTCGGCCCCGGTGTCTACCCGCGCGGCGGCTCCGTGCATCTGCGGCTGTGGGCCGCGGTGCGCCTGTCGGAGGCCAGCGGCGCCGAAAACCTTTCGGGCGCACCGTGGATGGTGCCCTTCGCGCGGGCGCTGGGCGCCAAGGTCGGCAGGGGAGTGGACCTGCACACCCTGCCACCGGTGACGGGCCTGCTCGAACTCGGCGACGGCTGCAGCGTCGAACCCGAGGTGGATCTGGCCGGATATTGGATCGATGGGGACCGGATCCACATCGGTGCCATCCGGATCGGCGCGGGCGCGGTCGTCGGCTCGCGGTCGACGCTGCTGCCCGGCGCGGTGATCGGCAAGAATGCCGTGGTCGCACCGGGATCCGCGGTGTTCGGCAAGGTGAAGGCGGGCCAGGAGTGGGCCGGTTCGCCCGCCGTGAAGGTGGGCAAGGCCGACCATCCCTGGCCCTCGGCCACCCCGCCGCGCGCCATGCACTGGGTCGTGATCTTCGGCCTGACCTCGATGGTGCTGGCCGCCATGCCGATTCTCGGCCTCGCCGCGGGCTCCGCGTTGATCGCGTGGTGGATCCGCGACGACCGGACCCTGCCGGGCGCGCTCGGCGACGCCTTCGTGATCCTGCCGTTCGCGACGCTGTTGAGCCTGGCGGTCTTCGCCGTCGCGACCGTGCTGTCGGTCCGGCTGCTCAGCATCGGGCTGACCGAGGGCTACCACCCGGTGCGCAGTCGCGTCGGCTGGCAGGCGTGGTCGACCGAACGCCTGATGGATTCGGCGCGCACCTTCCTGTTCCCGCTCTACGCCAGCCTGCTGACACCGCTGTGGCTGCGGGTGCTCGGCGCCACCATCGGCAAGGGCGTCGAGGCATCGACGGTCCTGCTGCTGCCGAAGTTCACGACCGTCGCCGACGGGGCGTTCCTGGCCGACGACACCATGGTCGCCAGTTACGAACTCGGCGGCGGCTGGCTGCGCATCGGCGGGGCGAAGGTCGGCAAGCGAGCGTTCCTCGGCAATTCCGGTATGACCGCGCCGGGCCGCCGCGTGCCGAAGAATGGTCTGGTGGCGGTGTTGTCGGCGGCACCGGAGAAGGCGAAGGCGGGCTCGTCGTGGCTGGGCAGCCCGCCGGTCCGGCTGCGCCGCACGGCCGGTGACTCCGACACCGCGCGGACCTTCGATCCGCCGCTGCGGCTGAAGGTGGCCCGCGGCCTGGTCGAGACCTGCCGCCTGCTGCCGGTGATGGTGACGTTCGGCATCGGGCTCGGGGTGCTGTTCGCGCTGGCCGCGCTGGCGCAAGGGCCCGGATACTGGTTCGCCGCACTGCTTTCCGGCGTGGTGCTGCTCGCCGCGGGGGTGTTGGCCGGTGGGTGCGCGGTGGCGGCGAAGTGGCTCGTGGTCGGGCGCATCGAGAAGGTCGAACATCCCCTGTGGAGTTCGTTCGTGTGGCGCAACGAGGTCTCGGACGCCTTCGTGGAAACCGTTGCGGCGCCGTGGTTCGCGCGGGCGGCCACCGGCACCGCGGTGATGAATCTCTGGCTGCGCGGACTGGGCGCGCGGATCGGGCGCGGGGTGTGGTGCGAGTCGTACTGGCTGCCCGAGGCCGACCTGGTGACCCTCGGCGACGGCGCGACGGTCGAACGCGGATGTGTTGTACAGACCCACCTGTTCCATGATCGGATCATGGCCATGGACACGGTGACCCTGGAGGCCGGGGCGACCCTCGGACCGCATTGCGTCGCGCTACCGGCGGCACGGATCGGCGCCGGCGCCACCGTCGGCCCGGCCTCGCTGGTGATGCGCGGCGATACCGTCCCACCGTCGACTCGGTGGCAGGGCAACCCCATCGCACCCTGGCCGGAGGACGGGGCGTGATGGGGGACAAGTTCTACGAGGAGCCGATCGACGAGTACCTGCCGCAGAACGGGAATCGCGGGTACCGGGTGTCGCGGTACGAGCTGGAGCTGACCTACAAGGTGGCCAGCAACCGGCTGGCGGGCAAGGCATCGATCACCGCCGTGACGACCGCGGTACGCCCCCGCTTCGCCCTGGACCTGTCGCAATCGCTCAGTGTCGCCAAGGTTTTCGTGAACGGATCGAAGGCCGCGAAGTATGCGCACCAGCGCGGCAAGCTGACGATCACCCCGGCCCGCAAGATCCCGGCCGGTGGCGCGCTCGCCATCGTGATCCAGTACGCCGGAACCCCGCGGCCGGTGCGCGGGCCGTGGGGCGAGGTGGGCTGGGAGGAGCTGAGCGAGGGGGCGCTGGTGGCCAGCCAGCCCAACGGCGCCGCCTCCTGGTTCCCGTGCGACGATCACCCGAGTTCCAAGGCCAGCTACCGGATCTCGATCACCACCGACTCGCCCTACTACGCCGTCGCCAACGGGGTGCTGACGCACAAGCAGACCAAGGCGAGCCAGACGACCTGGGTGTACGAGCAGTCCGAGCCGATGGCGAGCTACCTGGCGACCGTGCAGATCGGGCCCTATCGCAAGTATCGGATCGGCACGTCGCACGATGCGCCGGTGCCGATGCACGCGCTGCTCCCGGCGCGGCTGCGGACCGCGTTCGACCACGACTTCGCGCGGCAGCCGGAGATGATGTCGGAATTCGAGGGTCGCTTCGGGCCGTACCCGTTCGAGAGCTACACGGTGGTGGTGACCGACGACGACCTGGAGATCCCGATCGAGGCGCAGGGGCTGTCGATCTTCGGCGCCAACCATTGCGACGGCCGCCGCGGCGCGGAGCGGCTCATCGCGCACGAACTCGCGCACCAGTGGTTCGGGAACAGTCTCACCGTGCGGCAGTGGCGCGACATCTGGTTGCACGAGGGGTTCGCGTGCTACGCCGAATGGATCTGGTCGGAGGCGTCCGGCGGTCCCACGGCCGATCAGATGGCCCGCGCCGCCCGCCACACGCTGTCCCGCAGCCCACAGGACATCGTGGTGGGCGATCCGGGCCCGGCGGTGATGTTCGACGACCGCGTCTACAAACGCGGCGCCCTCACCCTGCATTCGCTGCGGCTCGAGCTCGGCGACGGAAGATTCTTCGGCCTCCTGCACGAATGGACCGCCCGGTACCGCCACGCCTCGGTGACCACGGAGGAATTCGCCGACCTGGCCGGGCACTACAGCACCGCATCCCTGCGTCCGCTGTGGGACACCTGGCTCTACGACCGCGCCCTCCCGCAACTCCCGCCCCAGCACGGCGCGGTCGGCTGATCCCGGCCAAAAGCATGCCGGGAATGCGGGGTGTATGGCATGCCGGGAATGCGGGGTGTATGGCATGCCGGGAATGCGGGTGTATGGCATGCCGGGAATGCGGGTGTATGGCATGCCGGGGCCTCCCCGTATTCCCGGCACGCTTTCTTGGCCGGGATCTACTGTGCGACAGGGCTTCAGCCCGGGACGTTGCGCTCGAGTTCGTCGAGCCAGGCTGTCGCCACCGCGTCGCTGGGGGCGCGCCAATCTCCGCGGGGGGAGAGGGAGCCGCCCGAGCCGACCTTCGGGGCGTTGGGGAGGGTGGAGCGCTTGAATTGGCTGGTCTGGATGAAGCGGCGGAGGAATTCGGCGAGCCAGTGCTTGATGGTGGGGAGGTCGTAGGCGTGGCGGTCGGGCTCGGGAATCAGGTCGGGCCAGCGGCCGCGGGTGCGGTCGGACCAGGCGTGGTGGGCGAGGTAGGCGATGCGGCTCGGGAGATAGCCGAAGCGCAGCAGGTAGTACAGGTGGAAGTCCTGTAGCTCGTAGGGCCCGACGGTGGCCTCCGAACTCTGCCCGGGCTGGGACGAATCGCCCTCCGCCGCACCGCTTTCCGCCGGAATCAGCTCCGGAGAGATCTCGGTCGCGAGGATCGAGGTCAGTACCTCGTCGGCGTCGGGGCCCAGCTCGCCGGTGTCGACCGCCCAGGCGATCAGGTACTTGATCAGCGTCTTCGGCACCGAGGCGTTGACGCTGTAGTGCGCCATGTGGTCGCCGACGCCGAAGGTGCACCAGCCCAGCGCCAGCTCGCTCAGGTCGCCGGTGCCGACCACGAGCCCGTGCTGCTGATTGGCCAGCCGGAACAGATGCGAGGTGCGCTCCCCGGCCTGGACGTTCTCGTAGGTGACGTCGTACTGCGGAACCCCGTCGGCGGCAGGATGATTCAGGTCCCGCAGCATCTGCGTGGCGGACGGCCGGATATCGATCTCGTGCGCCGACACCCCCAGCGCCCGCATCAGCCGATGCGCATCGCGCAGGGTGCGCGAGCCGGTGGCGAACCCGGGCATGGTGTAGGCCAGCACATTCGAGCGCGGCAGGCCGAGCCGGTCCATGGTCTTGGCGGCCACGATCAGCGCGACCGTGGAATCCAGCCCGCCCGACACCCCGATCACCACCCGCTGCGATCCGGTCGCCGCCAGCCGCGTGCTCAGCCCCTCCACCTGGATGTGGTGCACCTCCGCACAGCGCTCGTTGCGCACCGCCGGATTCGCCGGAACGTAAGGGAAGCGCGGGATCTCGCGCCGCAGTCCGACCGCGTCCGACGGGATGGGCAGCTCGATCTCGATGCGCCGCAGCCGGGACAGCCGGTCCCGGTGATCGTGCACATTGTCGGCGAAGCTGGTCATCCGCAGCCGGTCGGCCGCCAGCCGCAGCAGATCGACATCGGCGGTCACGAGTTGCGGGTGGTCGGCGAAGCGCTCACCCTCGCCGAGCAGCTCACCGTTCTCGCATACCAGTGCCTGACCGTCCCAGGCCATATCGGTCGTCGACTCGCCGTGTCCCGCAGCCGAATACAGGTAGGCGGCGATGTACCGGGCGGAATGCGAGGCGCACAGCTGCCGCCGGAAGTCGGCCTTGCCGACGACGATATTGCTGGCGGACAGGTTCACCAGCACGGTCGCCCCGGCCAGCGCGGCGAAACCGCTGGGCGGCAACGGCACCCAGCCGTCCTCGCAGATCTCCAGATGAACGACGAAGCCGTCCAGATTCGAGGCGGCGAACACCAGGTCCGCACCGAACGGCACCCGCTGCCCGGCGATGGACACGTGGTCGTCGAGGTTCTCCCGCGCCGCCGCGAACTGCCGCTTCTCGTAGAACTCCCGGTAGTTCGGCAGATAGCTCTTGGGCACCGCGCCCAGCACCCGGCCGCGGTCGACCACGATGCCGCAGTTGAACAACCGGCCCTGCGCCCGGATCGGTGCACCGACCACCAGCACCGAGCCGATATCGGCGCTCTCGGCGACCACCCGCGCGAGCGCCGACTCGACCGCATACTGCAGCGCATCCTGATGGAAGAGGTCGTCGGCGGTATAGGACGACAGGCCCAGCTCGGGAAAGACCGTCAGCACCGCGCCGTCGGCGGCGGCTCGCCGCGCCAGCACCAGCGTCTGCTCGGCGTTGTAGCCCGGATCGGCCACCCGTACCGGCGGCACGGCCACGGCGACACGCGCGAACCCGTGCCGATAGAGCGAATCGAACGGTAGCTCCGCCATGCCGACCCCTCCGCTCGCCGTCAGGTGATCATGGTCGATTCGAATCTACGACATGCGCCGGCGTTCGCCGGGGACCAGGGCTACGCGGCGGATCAGGGTCGACGTGCTGCGCACCTCCCGCGTCACTCCCGGGCGGACTGCTCCCGGAGGCGGGCGAGGGTTTTGGCGAGAATGCGCGAGACGTGCATCTGCGAGATGCCCATGCGCTGGGCGATCTGGGTTTGCGTCATGGATTCGAAGAACCGCATGGTGAGAATGCGGCGCTCGCGCTCGGGCAGCCCCGCCAACAGCGGACGGATCGCTACGTACTCCTCGACCCGGTCGAACTGCGACTCCTCCTCGCCGAGGGTGTCCAGCAGCGACGCCTCGGTATCCCGGCCGACCGACACCGCGTCGATCGAACTGGGCTGATAGGCGTTGCCCGCGATGACCGCCTGCGTCACCTCGTCCGGATTGATCTCGAGCTCGCCGGCGATCTCCTTGACGGTGGGGGAGCGGCCCAGCGACTGCGAGAGGGAGTCGATGGCGGCGCCGATGCGTAGGTGAGTCTCCTTGACGCGCCGCGGAACTCGCATCGCCCAGGTGTTGTCGCGGAAGTAGCGCCGCACCTCGCCCATGATCGTGGGCACCGCGAAGGAGAGGAAGTTCGAGCCGCGGGTGATGTCGAACCGGTCCACCGCGTGCACCAGCCCCACCCGGGCCACCTGCGTCAGATCGTCGAAAGGCTCACCGCGCCCGCTGAATTTGCGCGCGATGTGATCGGCCAGCGGAATGCAGCGGCTGATCAGCTGGGTGCGCAGCTCCGCCCGCCGGTCGGATCCGTCGGCGGCCGCGGCGAGTTCCTCGAAAAGGGTTGTGACGTCGTCGTATCCGGAGACCGACTCGGCGACCTCGTCCACCTCGTCGGCGGTGTCCTCGTCGGGCGCGTCGCTGTCGGCGGTCTCGCCCTCGGCGCTGCCGGGCGTGGCGGCGGGTTCGTCGGTGCCGCCGGATTCGGCGGGTGCCGCGCCGCCGTGCTTTCCGGCATCCGTGGATGCGGTGTGTTCGGAAGCGGCGGCGTCGCCGGAGCCGAACACGGTGTCCTCGTCAGCCACTACGCCTTCCCCCGGACCCGCCGGAACTCCACAATGGTCGGATGTCCGGAGGCCGCCTGGTCGAAAGGCTCCTGGGTGGTGGTCACCTCGTCGGTGAGCGTGCGCAGCACGTGCCAGCCGAAGCTGCGCTGATCGGGTAGCCCCTCGGTGGCGGCGATCCCGGTGACGTGCACCAGCAGATCGTCGTCGCCGACGGTGAACCGGCAGCGCAGCGTGCTGCCCGGGGTGGCGATCGCGATGAGTGTCGAGCAGGCCTCGTCCACCGCCAACCGGATGTCGGCCACCTCGTCCAGCGTGAAATCGCTGAGCAGGACCAGCGTTTCGGCAAGTCCGCGCACGATCGGCAACTGTGACACGGTAGCGGCGACGCCGATCTCCACCGGGGTACTGCGCAGTCCCTGTTCCGCCGAAATATTGATCACCCTCAGAAGGCTACCCAAGTCCACCGGGACTAATCGGATCTGTGCCTGCTTCGAGATGCCGGGGTGTCGTCGGCCGCTACACTTCGCGCTGTGGCCACCTCCAACTCGCATTTTCACCGCCCGTCACCGATGATCGCGCCGTCCATCCTCTCCGCCGATTTCGCGAACCTCGCGCACGAGGTGCAGGCCGTCGAGGGCGCCGACTGGCTGCACGTCGATGTGATGGACAACCACTTCGTGCCCAATCTGACCCTCGGCCTGCCGGTGGTGGAGAGCCTGCTGAAGACCACCGACATCCCGCTGGACTGCCACCTGATGATCGAGGATCCGGGCCGCTGGGCGCCGCCGTACGCGGAGGCGGGCGCCTACAACGTCACCTTCCACGCCGAGGCCACCGACGACCCGGTCGCGGTGGCCCGCGATATCCGCGCCGCGGGGGCCAGGGCGGGCCTGTCGGTGAAGCCGAACACGCCGATCGAGCCGTACCTGGAGATGCTGCGCCACTTCGACACGCTGCTGGTGATGAGCGTGGAGCCCGGATTCGGCGGCCAGTCGTTCATCGCGCACGTGCTCGACAAGGCGCGCACGGTGCGCCGGCTGGTGGACTCCGGCGAGCTGCGGTTGATCGTCGAGATCGACGGCGGTATCAACATGAACACGATCGAGCAGGCCGCCGAGGCCGGTATCGACTGCTTCGTCGCGGGGTCGGCGGTATACGGCACCGAGGACCCGGGCGCGACCGTGGAGAAGTTGCGCGACAAGGTGATCGCGGTGGAGGCGGCGCGGTAGCCGCCGAAACCCTCAGCGGGACGGTACCTTTCGCGTGCACACCGTTCGCGTCGCCTCGATGACGTCGGCGAGCGGGGGCACCGCGTCGGCGGTTTCCGGCGCCTGCACCCAGGTGCGATATCCGGTGCGCTCGTCGTCGGCCGAGGGCAGTACCACCTGGCTGCCGGTGCACGCGACGGTGGCGTAGAGCCGGAACAGTTCGGCCGACAGGGATTTGGTCATACTCCCCGCATGGGCCGGGCCGGTGATGAAGGTCCAGCGCCGGGCGCGGGGGTGATGAACGACGGGCCCGGCGAGATCGGTTTCTGCCAGCTGCTGCTGGACGCGCTCGCCCAAGTCGGCGGGCATCGTGATCGCGCCGTAGCGGGTGCCTATCTCCAGCAGGATGTGTCGTGACGTGGGATCGATCGATGCCGGCAGGTGAAATTCGCGACGATATTGAACGCAGCGAGCTTCGAGTGTCGAATCGAGAAGCGTGGTCACGCCGCACCCCCATCTGTGGTGTTGTTGTCCAACCTGGATCCGACCCGTGAGGGCCTCTACCTTCCGTCGGTTTGACTGGTTCCTGCGGTGCTCGCGCCCGGGGCGCGAGGTGGAACGGTTCCGCGCTGAACTGCTCGCGTCGAAAGTTGAACACTGGGAATCAACTGCATAACAATATTGCTTCCGATTTCCGCCGAACGCAAGCTTTGTGTGTAAGCGCGTCGCCGACCGGGTACAACTCCACATTCGGCTGATGACGATCAGGGGAATCGCGGCCGAGAGACACGGGAACGGTCGGCGAAGAAATCGCGATCCTTAATTTCGATATTCATATCAAGAAACTTTCGGGAATTACAGGAATGTATTTCCGATTTCGGCGTGCGGACAGGTCGGTCCGTCGGTTTGTCCCCCGATTCGCCGAGTCGAGGTCTCCTATCCGGCCCATGGGACCGCCGGTGCCGCCTACGACCTCGCGTCGTTAGGCTGGTGGCCGCAGCAGTGCGGCGCGGGAATACCGCCCGCGGTCCGGACTGTTGGCTCGAGCGGGTACCGGGTGACAGGAGAAAACGGACATGTTCACAGGCATCGTCGAGGAGCTCGGCGAGATCGCAGCGATCGAGCAGCTGGCCGACGCGGCCCGGCTGACCATCCGCGGCAAGCTGGTGACCTCCGATGCCGGGCACGGCGATTCGATCGCGGTGAACGGTGTCTGCCTGACGGTCGTCGAGATCGTCGACGGCGACAGCTTCACCACCGATGTCATGGGGGAGACGCTGAACCGCTCCAGCCTGCGCGGGCTCGCCGTCGGCGCACAGGTCAACCTGGAACGCGCGGCCGCGGTGAACAGCCGGCTGGGCGGGCACATCGTGCAGGGCCATGTCGACGGGACCGGCACGGTCGTCTCCCGCGATCCGCAGGAGAACTGGGAGGTCGTGCGCGTCTCGCTGCCCGACGAGCTGGCCCGCTACGTCGTGCAGAAGGGCTCGATCACCATCGACGGCATCTCGCTGACCGTCTCCGGACTCGGCCGCGATGCGGACACCGGCGACTGGCTCGAGGTGTCGCTGATCCCCACCACCCGCGAACTCACCACCCTCGGTACCGCGCCGGTCGGTACCACCGTCAACCTCGAGGTCGACGTCATCGCCAAGTACGTGGAGCGGCTGCAACAGCGCGGATAGGCGGACCGCTGCCGCACCGCGGCGGCGGCCGCCGACACAGTACTGTTATTGGCACCTAATCGAGATGGAGCGCAGCACACGTGACCAGGTTCGACACCATCGAGCGCGCAGTCGCCGACATCGCCGCCGGTAAGGCGGTCGTCGTCGTCGACGACGAGGGCCGCGAGAACGAGGGTGATCTCATCTTCGCCGCGGAGAAGGCAACGCCCGAACTGGTGGCCTTCATGATCCGCTACACCTCCGGCTACATCTGTGTGCCGCTGACCGGTGCCGACTGCGATCGGCTGGGCCTCCCGCCGATGTACGCGGTGAACCAGGACAAGCACGGCACCGCCTACACCGTCTCGGTGGATGCGCGCGAGGGCGTCAGCACCGGCATCTCCGCCGCCGACCGCGCCACCACCATGCGCATGCTCGCCGATCGTGCCGCCAAGCCCGAGGATTTCACCCGGCCCGGTCACGTGGTTCCGTTGCGCGCCAAGGACGGTGGCGTGCTGCGCCGGCCCGGCCACACCGAGGCCGCGGTCGATCTGGCGCGGCTGGCCGGTCTTGGCCCGGCCGGAGTGATCTGCGAGATCGTCAGCCAGAAGAACGAGGGCGATATGGCCCGCACGGAGGAGCTACGGGTCTTCGCCGACGAGCACGAGCTGGCTCTGATCTCCATCGCCGACATGATCGCCTGGCGCCGCAAGAACGAGAAGCAGGTGGAGCGCGTCGCCGAGGCCCGCATTCCCACCCGGTTCGGGGAGTTCCGGGCGGTCGGCTACAAGAGCATCTACGACGACGTCGAGCACGTCGCGCTGGTGCGCGGCGATATCGGGGTCGACGGCGGCGAGGATGTGCTGGTGCGGGTGCACTCCGAATGCCTGACCGGGGACGTGTTCGGCTCGCTGCGCTGCGACTGCGGCCCGCAGTTGGAGGCCGCCATGGAAATGGTGGCGACCGAGGGCCGCGGCGTGGTGCTCTACATGCGCGGGCACGAGGGCCGCGGCATCGGGCTGATGCACAAGCTGCAGGCCTATCAGCTGCAGGACAGCGGCCACGACACCGTCGACGCCAATATCGAGCTCGGGCTGCCCGCCGACGCCCGCGACTACGGCACCGGCGCGCAGATCCTGGTCGATCTCGGCATCTCCTCGATGCGGCTGCTGACCAACAATCCGGCCAAGCGGGTGGGCCTGGACGGCTACGGGCTGTCGATCACCGAGCGGGTGCCGATGCCGGTGCGCGCCACCGCCGAGAACCTGCGCTATCTGCGCACCAAGCGTGACCGCATGGGCCACGACCTGGTCGGGCTGGACGATCTGGACCTGGGCGAGACCGCACGGTAGTTCCGGCGGGCACTGAAACGACACCAAGAGAGGCGGGCCTTTTCAGATGAGCGGTACCGGCGTCCCGGACTTCGAGCTCGCGGAAGCCAAGGAGCTCAGGCTCGGCATCGTCGCGTCGCGGTGGCATACCAGGATCTGCGACACGCTGGTGGCCAATGCCGAGCGGGTGGCCCGCGCGGCGGGCGTCGAGGAGATCACCGTGGTGCGCTGCGCCGGGGCGATGGAGTTGCCGGTGGTGGCGCAGGCGCTGGCCCGCGACCACGATGCGGTGGTGGCCCTGGGCGTCGTGATCCGCGGCGAGACACCGCATTTCGAGTACGTCTGCGATGCGGTGACCGCCGGGCTGACCCGGGTCTCGCTGGACGAGAGCACCCCGGTGACCAACGGCGTGCTCACCGTGAACACCGAGCACCAGGCCCTGGATCGGGCGGGACTGCCGGATTCGGTGGAGGACAAGGGCGAGCAGGCCTGCGCCGCGGCGCTGGATACGGCGCTGACGCTGCGTGCCCTCGCGCAGACCCAGACGGTCTGAGCCGATGCCGGTCGTCCGGATCTGGAAGCGCTCCCCGCGGCCTTCGGCGCGGGGAAGTGACGGGACCGAACGGGGAGGCGAAGGGGCCGACTGGGATCTGGAGGTGCGGCCGCGGCGTTCGGTGCGCACCGCCCGGATCGTCGCGGCGGTGCTCGCGGTGCTGTTCACCATCGCCGGTATCGCGTCGTCGCACAGCACGACCGGGGTGAATTTCCGCGGCGCCGACCAGGTGGCGATCGTCTGCTTCGGGTGGCTGCTCGCCGGGGCGGTACTGCTGCTCACCCGCCCGCGGGTGCGGGTGGGCCCGCAGGGCGTCTCGGTGCGCAATATCGTGGGCGACAACAACTTTCCGTGGAAGGACATCCGCGGCGTCTCGATCCCGGACAAGCGCGCCTGGGCCCGGCTCGAACTCGTCGACGACGAATACGTGCCCATGCTGGCCATCCGCGTCAACGACAAGGAGTACGCGGCGCGGTCCATGGACCGCTTCCGCGAACTCGGTGCGAAATACACTGCGGGACAGGATAAGTAGGCGGTTCCCGGCCAAGAGCGCGCCGGGAATGCCTCGGGCATGTCCTACTTGGCGTCGCCCATCACCGCGCCCTCGCGCCGCGGGTCCGCGCCGCCGATCCAGCCGCTGCCGTCGCGCTGCAGGGCGCTGAGGCCGCTGGTCTGCGAATCCACCGAGACCTGGTGGCCCATCTCCCGCAGTTTCTGCACGAGTGGGTCGTTGTTGCCCTTGTCGGCGGCGTTGATCGCGGGATGCTCGCCACCGACACCGGTCACGGGGGTATTGGCGGCGCCGAAGGCCACTCCGGAGACGGCCTGCTGCGGATCGAGCTTCCAATCCAGCATATTCACCAGGGTTTTCACCACGAACTGGATGATCACCGAACCACCGGGGGAGCTGGTGACGTAGGCCAGTTGCCCGCGCGACCCGTCGGCGCCCTTGTCGAACACCAGCGTCGGGCTCATCGAACTGCGGGGCCGCTTGCCCGGCTGCAGCCGGTTGGCCAGGGGGGTGCCGTCCGCGGAGGTGGGGTTGGTGCTGAAGTCGGTGAGCTGGTTGTTGAGCACGAATCCGTCGACGACGTGGAACGATCCGAACGCCGACTCCACCGTGGTGGTGAGCGCCGCGGCGTTGCCGTACTTGTCGACCACCGAGACGTGGCTGGTGCCGTGTTCGGGCTGCTGCGGGCCCGTGCCGAGCGGGACCGGGCCGAAGTCGCCCGGCTGCGCGGTGCCCATGCTGCGATCCGGCTTGATCTGCGCCGCACGCTGCTTCAGGTAGTCGTCGTTCAGCAGGGTGTTCGGTGAATTGCCCGGCAGCGGAATGAAATCGGAGTCGCCGACGTACTTGTCGCGGTCGGCGTAGGCGAGCCGCTCGGCCTCCGAGATCAGGTGCACCGCTTCCGGTTTGGGCTTGCCGCCATTCTTGTCGACGCCCTCGGGCGCCAGGGCGGCGAGGTCGAAATTCTCCAGAATGCCCAGCGTGGCCGCGACCGCGATGCCGCCCGACGACGGGTTCGGCATGCCGCAGATCTCGTGGGTGCGGTAGTCGTTGCACAGCGCGGTGCGCTTCTTGGCCTGATAGCCGGCCAGATCCGCCAGGGTGAGCCGGCCCGGCGTGCGCCCGCCCGCGGTGCTGGCGGTGGCGTCCACGATGTCCTGGGCGATGGCGCCCTTGTAGAACGCGTCGGGACCGTCGGAGGCGATGGCGCTCAACGTCTTCGACATGGCCGGGTTGGTGAGGTTGGTGCCCGCCGGTTTCGGGGATCCGTCGGGCTGCAGGAAGTACGCCTTGGCGTTCTCGTCGCGCGCGAGATCGGCGGCGGATTCGGCGATCTGCCCGGCCAGCCGCGGGCTGATCGCGAAGCCCTGGTCGGCCAGCGTGATGGCCGGGTCGAACAGGTCACGCCAGGACTGCTTGCCGTGCTCGCGGTGGGCGAGCTCGAGCAGCCGCAGCGCGCCGGGAACGCCGATGGCACGGCCGCTGGCGCGTGCACTCGGTTGCGGCGCGGTCTGATCGGTGTCGCTGATCCAGCGCAGGTAGTTCTCCGTGGCGGCGGCGGGCGCGGTCTCGCGGCCGTCGTAGGAGTCCAGCGTCTTGGTCGTCGCGTCGTAGTACATCAGGAACGCGCCGCCGCCGATGCCCGACGCCTGCGGCTCCACCAGGCCCAGCACCGTCTGCGCCGCGACGAGCGCATCGGCCGCGGTGCCGCCGTCGGCCAGCACGCGGCAGGCCGCCTGTGTCGCAATCGGATTGGCGGCCGACACCGCGTAGCCGCCGGTGCGGACCGGGGTCATATCGCCGCGATAACCCGACGCGATCTCGGGATTGGTCGCGATATCGGTGCCGGTCGCGGCCGGGCCCGTGGCCTTGATCGCCGTGCCGTTCGGAGTATCCGCGCACGCCTGCGCCGATTGGTCCGAACCCGATGAGCAGCCGGTGATCACCCCGGCGGCGAGCAGGGCGGCGGTGGCCCCGGCCCAGATGTGTCGCGTGCGCCTCATGACCGGACCTTATCGCCCGAGTCGGACACGGGCGGGACTTTCGGGCGCCGCCGCTGGGAAGTACTTAGAGGCATCCGCACAGCTACTTCTATTCGGACATATGAGACGGCAAATACCAGTAGCTTCCGCGTGATCATGGTGACCATGGCCCGATGTTCGGTTCGTGGCTATCCACCAGGTAACGTCGGACGCTCACCGACCGAGTGTGAAGGATCAACCGGCAGATGACCCAGGTGCGGGGACAAACATTCCTCGGCGCGGAGGACAGCGGCTACCACAAGAGCCTGAAACCGCGCCAGCTGCAGATGATCGCCATCGGCGGCGCTATCGGTACCGGATTGTTTCTCGGTGCCGGCGGCCGCCTGTTCAGTGCCGGGCCGGGACTGTTCCTGGTCTACGGCGTGTGCGGCGTGTTCGTGTTCTTCATCCTGCGGGCGCTCGGCGAGTTGGTGCTGCACCGGCCGTCGTCGGGTTCGTTCGTGTCCTACGCCCGCGAGTTCTTCGGGGAGAAGGCCGCTTTCGTCGCCGGATGGATGTACTTCCTGAACTGGTCGATGACGGGCATCGTCGACACCACCGCCATCGCCACCTATCTGCACTACTGGGGTGGGTTCCGATCGATCGCGCAGTGGGTGCTGGCGCTGATCGCGCTGCTGCTGGTGCTCGGGGTCAATCTGATCTCGGTGAAGTGGTTCGGCGAGCTGGAGTTCTGGGCGGCGCTGATCAAGGTCGTCGCGCTGGTCTCGTTCCTGGGTATCGGCACGTTCTTCCTGGCGGGCCGCTTCACCGTCGACGGGCACCAGACGGGATTCGGCATGGTGTCCGACGCGGGCGGCTGGTTCCCGACCGGCGTGCTGCCGCTGGTCACCGTGACCTCCGGCGTGGTGTTCGCGTACGCGGCGGTGGAGATGGTCGGCACCGCGGCGGGGGAGACGGAGAATCCCCAGAAGATCATGCCGCGGGCGATCAACTCCGTGATCTTCCGCATCGCGGTGTTCTACATCGGTTCGCTGGTGCTGCTGGCGTTGCTGCTGCCCTACACCGCCTACTCCGCCGGAGAGAGCCCGTTCGTCACGTTCTTCTCGAAACTCGGTGTGGGCAACGCGGGTTCGATCATGAACTTCGTCGTGCTGACCGCCGCGTTCTCGAGTCTCAACGCCGGGCTGTACTCCACCGGGCGGATCCTGCGGTCGATGTCGATGAACGGCAGCGCGCCCAAGTTCACCGGCCGGATGAACAAGCGCGGGGTGCCCTACGGCGGCATCCTGCTGACCAGTGTGATCGCGCTGTTCGGCATCTGGCTCAACTACATCGTGCCGGAGAAGGCGTTCGAGATCGTGCTGAACGTGGCGTCGCTGGGCATCCTGGCGTCGTGGGCCACGATCGTGCTGTGCCAGCTGCAGATGTGGCGCTGGTGGCGGCGCGGGGAGATCGAGCGCCCGGCGTTCCGGATGTTCGGCGCGCCCTACACCGGCATCGCCACGCTCGTCTTCCTGTTCGTGGTGGTGGTGCTGATGGGCTTCGACTATCCGGTCGGGACCTGGACGGTGGCGAGTCTCGCGATTCTCGTCCCCGCGCTGATCATCGGCTGGTTCGCCGCGCGCAAGCGGGTGCTGGCCATCGCCCGCGAGCGGGCGGGGTACACCGGGGAATTCCCCGTGGTGGCCAACATTCCGCTCGATGACGAGTGAGATGCCCTGCGCCGCACCGATTTCCCGATGACGCTCAGGCGTTCACGGTGTGATCGGTGCGGACCTGCCAGCGGCCGTCGGTGCGGGTGAGCCGGACCGGATGGTCGAAGCAGGTGCTGATGTTCTCGCTGGTGAGCACCTCGTCGACGGAACCCGCTGCGACACAGCGGCCCTCGCGCAGCAGCATGACGTGGGTGGTGCCGGGCGGCAGCTCCTCCAGGTGGTGGGTCACCAGCACCGACGACAGCTCCGGATGGGTGGACTGCAGCCGGTCGATGCGGTCGATGAGCTGTTCGCGCCCCGCCATGTCCAGGCCGGTGGTGGGCTCGTCGAGCAGGAGCAATTGCGGGTTCGGCATCAGCGCGCGGGCGATCAGCGCGCGGCCGCGCTCGCCCTGCGACATGGTGGGCCAGCGGGCGTCGCGGCGGTGCGCCAGCCCCAGCAGCTCGATCAGCCGGTCGGCCTCGGCGATCTCGGCGGCGGTGGGATTCCAGCGCTGCTTCAGATCGGCGGTGTTGGTCAGGCCGGTGAGCACGACCTCGTGCGCGGTGAGCGGATAGGGCGGGGCGTGGCGCGGATCGACGTGACCGATAGCGGTGCGCAATTCCCGCATGTCCACGCGGCCGAGGCGATGGCCCAGCACCTCGACGGTGCCGCGGGTGGGATGTTCGAAGGCGCCCAGCATCTTCAGCAGCGTGGTCTTGCCCGCGCCGTTGGGGCCCAGCAGCGCCCAGTGCTCGCCGGGACGCACCGTCAGCGACACCGCGTCGAGGATCGGGTTGCCGTTGCGCACGAAATCGACGGCGGCGACCTGGATGATGGGGGTGTCGGACATGCGGCCCACGGTAGCAAACTCCTCAGACAAGCTGATGGGTGATCTATGTCATGGGACGATCTGTGTACCCTGGCCGGGTGACCATCGAGGCGGTGCTTTTCGATTTCTCCGGGACCCTGTTCCGGCTCGAGGACGACGAGAGCTGGGCCGCGGATCTGGTGACCGCCGACGGGCGGCCGCTCGATGCGGACGAGACGGCCGAGATTCAGCGGCGGATGACCACGCCGGTCGAACAGGTCGTGCAGTTCGACGAGCGTGGGCTCTACGCCTGGCAGCACCGTGACCTGAGTCCCGAGTTGCACCGCGAGGCGTACATGGAGGTGCTGCGCCAGTCGGGTCTGCCACTGCCGAACGCGGAACGGTTCTATGCGCGCGTGATGGACGCGCTGGCGTGGACGCCCTACCCGGATACCGGCGCGGTACTGAAATCCCTGGACGCACAGGGGATTCCGGTCGCCATTGTCAGCAATATCGCATTCGACGTGCGCCCGGCGTTCGCCGCGCACGGCTGGGAGCGTGACGTCGCGGCCTATGCGTTGTCCTACGAGGTCGGCGCGATGAAGCCGGACGCGCGGATCTTCCAGTGGGCGCTCGACCGCCTCGGCGTCGACCCCGAGGCCGCGCTGATGGTAGGGGACAGCCGCGAGGCCGACGGCGGCGCAACGGCTCTCGGCTGCGAATTCGCCTGGGTCGACCCGCTGCCTACGGCCCAGCGGCCGGACGGACTGGGGTCGACATTGCGGGAGCACGGTCTGAAAGTCTGACCGGCGCACCGTGTCCGGGCCGTCATGGCCTATCGGGATGATCGCGGAGCCGGTCGCGTTCGGCGGCGAGCGCGGCGTTGGCGTTGCGTAGCTCGGTGTTGGCGTCTTCGAGATCGAGGATGCGCGCGATCGCGGCGAGATTGATCCCCTGCCCGGCCAGGGTGGCGATGCGGGCCAGTCGCGCCAGGTCGTTGTCGCTGTAGCGGCGGGTGCCGCCGCTGCTGCGGGCGGGGGTGAGCAGCCCGTGCTGCTCGTACAGGCGCAGCGAATGCGTTCCCATTCCGGCCAGTTCGGCGGCTACCGAGATCCCGTACACCGCCTGTCCCGGGCCGGGCCGGTGACCGCCACCGAATCCCGGCGGGTGGTCGTTGCCATCGATCGGCATCTCTCTCCTCTGCTCGACGCCATCAGATTACCTCTGCTGAGACCTTGCACTCTCCTGGGTGGAGTGCTAAAACAAATTTAAGTCAGATGACTTAGGTTATCTGTGTTCCTTCGATAGGAGAATGGAGTGAGTGGAGGTGGCGACCATGCTTATGCGCACCGATCCGTTCCGGGACCTGGACCGTTTGACCCAGCAGGTGTTCGGCACCCCGGCCCGTCCGGTCGTGATGCCGATGGACGCCTGGCGCGAGGGTGACGAGTTCTTCGCCGAACTCGACCTGCCGGGCATCGACCCGGAGTCCCTCGACCTGGACGTCGAGCGCAACGTCGTGACCGTGCGGGCATCGCGGCCACAGCTGGACCCCGACCGGACGATGATCGCCGCGGAACGCACCCGCGGAGTGTTCTCCCGCCAGCTGCTGCTGGGAGAGAATCTCGACACCGACGCCATCCGCGCCGACTACCGCGACGGCGTCCTGCGCCTGGTCATCCCGATCGCGGAGAAGGCCAAGCCCCGCAAGATCGAGGTCACCCGCCACGAGCAGCGCCGCTCCCTGAGCGAGCAGCCCGGCGGCGACCGCGAGGCGATCAACGCCTGAAGCGTCCTACGCGAACCCCTGTGCCGGAGGATGAACGAGTGCGAATCCTTCGGCGGCGGGTGGGCTCGATCGGCGCAGGCCTTTCGGGCCCACCCGGCCGCAATCATGGACCCGGCTCACCGACCGAACAGACGAAACCTGGATCGCACACTGATTTCGATGACGACCATGACCGCTTCGCTCAACGATTACGAACCCGGCGCCGATACCACCCCATCGTCCGCCATCGACCCGGCTCATCATGGTGGGCCGGTCGTGTACTGGCCCGTCCCCAGCGGTCTCGAGAGCTGGTGGACCGAGGTCATGGACGGTGCCCTCACACCTGTACCCGCTCGCCCGGCCCGTCTCGTTTCGGCCGTCAGCAGCCGAGTTGGTCCGCGAGATCTTCGAAATCGGTTGCGTTGAGGTCGAATTCGTTCGTGAACTCGGTGTCCGCCAGGCCGGGGGCGCCGAATTCCAGTGGGCGGGCGACGAAGGCGGTGCGGAAGCCGAGTTCGCGCGCGGCGCGGATGTCGTACTTGTGGCTGGCCACCATCATGATCTCGCTCGGATCGAGGCCGAGGTAGCGCGCGGCCATGCGGTAGGCACGCGGGTCGGGCTTGAATGCGCCCGCCATCTCGGCGGCGAAGACCGCATGCCAGGGGAGATCGCCGTGCCGGGTGATGCTCACGACGGCGTCGACGTCGGCATTGGACAGGGTGGCCAGCGTGTAGGTGGTGCGCAGCCGGGTCAGCGCGGGCACGGTATCCGGCCACGGGTCCAGGCGCTTCCACGCATCGTTGAGTTCGTGGCGCTGTGCCGGATCGAGATCCAGGCGTTCGGCGTCCAGCAGTTCGTCGAGGGCGTTCCGGTAGATCGAGGAGACGCTGATCCACTTCTCCGAGTTCGTGTTCGTCGATGTGCCGCGGAAATACGCTGCGCGCCAGTCGTTCACGAAGGTCGACCAGTCCCGGCCGGGGTATCGCGCGCCGAGGATGCGCCGGGCCTCGCGGGTGACGGTGGAGTGGAAGTCCGTCGCGGTGCCCTGCACATCGAACAGCAGCGCCTTCGGCCGATCGCTCATGCGCGAGACGTCAGCGCTCGACCAGCGGCGCGTCCGGAGAAGATGCAGCCGCCGAGGAAGGTGCCCTCCAGGGCGTTGTAGCCGTGCACCCCGCCGCCGCCGAAGCCCGCCACCTCACCGGCGGCGTACAGCCCCGGGAACGGCGTTCCGTCGGAACGGATCACCTGGGAATCCAGGTTGGTCTGCAGGCCGCCCAGTGTCTTTCGGGTGAGCACATTGAGCCGCACGGCGATCAGCGGCCCGTGTGCCGGATCCAGGATGCGGTGCGGGGTGGCGACCCGGCCGAGCTTGTCGCCGCGCGAACGGCGCGCGTTGGCGACGGCCATCAGCTGGGCGTCCTTGCTGTAGTTGTTGGTCAGCTCGCGGTCACGGGCCACGATCTGGCGTTCGAGATCGGCGAGGTCCAGCTGCGGGCCGCGCGAGATCTTGTTCATGCCCGCCACCAGTTCGCCCAGGGTGTTCGCGACGACGAAATCGACGCCGTGCTGCTTGAACGCCTCCACCGGGCCCGGGGCGCCCTTGGCGATGCGGCTCTTGAGCGTGAGCTTCAGATCCTTGCCCGTGATATCCGGATTCTGCTCGGACCCCGAGAGCGCGAACTCCTTCTCGATGATCGACTGCGTGAGCACGAACCACGAGTAGTCGTAGCCGGTGCCGAGGATCGCCTTCATCGTGGCATTGGTGTCGAAACCCGGGAAACACGGTGCGGGCAGACGCTTTCCGTTCGCGTCGAACCACAGCGAGGACGGACCAGGGATGATGCGGATGGCATGGTCGGGCCAGATCGGGTCCCAGTTGTGGATGCCCTCGGTGTAGTGCCACATGCGGTCGCGGTTCACGATCCGGCCGCCGGCGGCCTCGGTGATGCCGAGCATCCGCCCGTCGACGTGTGCGGGCACCCCGGAGATCATCGTCCGCGGGCACGGGCCCAGCCGCTCGGTGGGCCAGTTGCGGCGGATGAGGTCGTGGTCGTGGCCGATGCCGCCGGAGGACACGATTACGGCCGGGGCGCGGAACTCGAACTCGCCCACCGTATTCCGCGACGAGGCCTGCCCGCGTTCGAGGTCGGAAGGCTCGAGCACGCCGCCGCGAACGCCCGCCACCGCATCGTCCTCGACGATCAGGTCGTCCACGCGGTGCCGGAAGGCGAATTCGACCAGGCCGCGCCGCTCGGCCTCCAGGACCGGCTCCAGGAACACCCGCACCACCTCCGGTCCGGTGCCCCAGGTCAGGTGGAAGCGGGGCACCGAATTGCCGTGCCCGTCGGCGGTGGCGCCGCCGCGTTCCGCCCAGCCCACCAGCGGCGTCACCCGGAGGCCGAGATCGTGCAGGTACTGCCGCTTCTCGGTGGCGGCGAACTCGACGTAGGCGCGCGCCCACCGCCGTGCCCAGTGATCCTCGTCGTCGCGATCGAATCCGGCCGAGCCCTGCCAGTCCTGCCAGGCCAGTTCGAAGGAATCCTTCACCCCCATGCGCCGCTGCTCCGGGCTGTCCACGAAGAACAGCCCACCCAGCGACCAGAACGCCTGTCCGCCCAGGTTGTTACGGTTTTCCTGGTCCAGTACCAGTACCCGCCGCCCGGCCCGGGTGAGCTCGTAGGTGGCCACCAGTCCGGCCAGCCCGGCTCCGACGACGATGGCATCCGGCTGCTGAGACGGCGCCATGGGGGACTCCTTCGCGCTCGGTCTAATGGATACATGAGTGTATCGGATGGTTGTCAACGTAGCAGATGCCCGCGCGCGACGACCAGAAGATGTCGCGGCGGATATTCCTCCGGCGGTTCCGTGAAATGTTTCCATATGGGAACTTGCTGTGGCAGAATCGTTTTGAGTGACTTGCCGACCGAATGATCGTGCAGTTATCGGGCCGTCGGCACATTTCAGTGCGCAGGGAGGGGCGGAATGAACCGATATCGGCCCGTGGTGGCGCCATTTCGCAGAGAATTTCCGGTCGGCCGACCGCACCCATGACGAGACCGCGGCGGAATCGATCCGAATCGGGCCGGCCGGAGGTCGGGCAGCGTATCGAGTTGCGGCGGCTGCAATTCGGGTTGTCCCGCCGGGTCGTCGCCAATCTGGTCGGCCGCAGCGAGGAATGGCTGCGACTGGTGGAGTCCGGGCGGCTGCGGCTCGACAGCGTGGAGGTGATCACCCGCCTCGCCGATGTGCTGCGGATCGACGATTTCCGCGATCTGATCGATCGGCCGGTGCGCGGCGGCCGGTCGGCGGCCTGGAACGCCGGAGACCTGTTCGACGACCTCCGCTCGGAAATGCTCGACCATCCGGCGATCGGCGTCACCCGCGCCGCCGCGAACGGCATCGGCGAGCGACCCGTGTCGATGCCGGGCACGGCGGACGCCCTGGCCGGCTGCGAGCGTATCTGGCGGCAATCCCGGCACCGGTATTCGGAACTGGCACAACGTCTTCCGCGGCTACTCGCGGCGGCGAGGCAGACGTACTGGCGGTCGGCGGGCGCCGAGGGGGCGGACCCGCTGCTGCGGGCCTACCACCTGACGCGGGAGGTGCTGTCCGGTATCGGCGCGCACGACCTGGCGTGGCTCGCGGCGGATCGGGCGATGGTCGTGGCGAGCTACAGCGACGATCCGCCGGTACTGGCCGCGAGCGCATGGCAGCTGTCGGATGCGCTGCTCCGCCTGGACCGCCCCGGTGCCGGGCGTGACTATGCCCTCGCCGCCGTGGCCCGCCTGGCCCCGGGTCGGTCCGATGTCGACGTGCTGCGCGGCGCGCTGCAACTGCTGGCCGCGACGGCGGCGGCCGCGATTCCCGATCCCGCGGAGGCCGAACGGCTGCTGGACGCGGCGACCGGAACCTCCGTGCGACTGGGTGCCGTGCACTGCGTCCGGGGAATCGGCTTCGGGCCGACCGAGATCGGGCTGGCGCGGATGGAAATCGCGTTGGCCCGCAACGATGTCGACGCGGTGCTCGGTGCCGCCGCGGAGACCGAGCCCGCCGACGACTGTCCGGTCGGCCGGCGCGCCCGCTATCACACGATGGCGGCGGCGGCGTTCGCCGGTCGCAACGACGACATGGGCGCGGCATTCGAACTGGCCAAGGCCGCCGATGCCGCCGAGGAGGACCTGCGCTACGACCTCGACGCACACCGCACGCTGCGGCAGCTGCTACAGCACGACAACGGCCTGCTGCGCCGCGACCTCACCCGCTTGGCGGCACTGGTCGGACAGGACGGCAGGCCGGGGGACTGAACTGGGGTCCAGCCGGGTTTGGGGCCGATGTTCTTGGCTGTCCGGACCCGGCCGAATTGTGGTCCGGGGGCAAATCCGATCGCTTTTCGGCTCCAATCACCTTGGTCCATAACGGCTTTGGTGCGGGATAGGGTCGGTCGCGCAAGATCGTTTGCCGCACGGCGCGAATTCTGGCGATCGAAATGAGGTTCTATGACGATCACGGCTTTCACCGATGTAGCGTTCGCCGAACTTCCGGCGGGGACATTTGCCTATCGGCGGTGGGGCGGTGCGGATCCGGGCAGGCCGGTGGCGGTGCTGCTGCACGGCAACGCCGATTCGTCCGCGGCGTGGGCGCGGGTCGGACCCGTTCTCGCCGAAGGGTTTACGGTGTACGCCCTGGATCTGCGCGGTCACGGCGCCAGTGCTACACCTCCGGCGGGCCGCTACGAACTCGACGCCGCCGCCGACGATGTGCGCGCCTTCCTCGACGCGCTGGAGCTGCGCTCACCGCTGCTCGTCGGCCATTCCTGGGGTGCCGCCATCGCGCTGCTGGTCGCGGTCGGCAGCGGCGACAGTCCCGCCCGCCCGCTGCGCGGCCTCGTCCTCGAGGAATTGCCGCCGGAGCAGACGCTGGATTTCTATGGGGCGGAACGGGTCCGGCGGCTGCAGGCCGTCGTCGGCGCGGCGCCCGAGGAGATTCGGGAGTTCGTGTCCGAGCGGCACCGCTCGTGGCATCCGGTGGATCTCGATACCTTCATCTACGGTCTGACGCAGGTGGATTCGACCACGGTGCGGGCGGTGAGTGCCGAGGGCGCGAGCCAGGGACCGCTGCTACCGCTGCTGGCGGAACTCACCGTCCCGACGCTGCTGCTGCGGGCCGATCCCCGGCAACTGACGATATTGAACGACACCGACTGGGTACGGGCCCGCGATCTGCTGCCCGTACGCGCCGGGGCCGTGCAAATTGCGGACGCGGCGCACGACATCCATCGCACGGCGTTCGACGAATTCGTCCGTGCCGTGGAGGAATTCCTGCGCGAAACGAACTCGTCACCGAAAGATCCTGCGGGAGAGCGGCCTTCCGCCGAAACGTCCGCGCAGTCGCCGAGAATCACACCTTTACCGGCGGAGGAGGTCGGTCGATTGACCGGAGGCCGGTTCCAGGGCGAGGCGCTGGCGCCGTTGTTCGGCGGGGCCGGTGCGGCCGTGCTGGGCGATAAACCGCCCCTCAACCTGGTGGCCACCGTCGCGCACGATCCCGATCTGTTGATCGCGGTGGCGCCGCTGCTGCTGCGGGTCGCGAACGGCCGACTGCCCGCGCGCGACCGGGAAATCGTCGTCCTGCGGGTGGCGGGGAGCACCGGGAGCCGGTACGTCGGGGCCATTCACCGGCGGGTGGCGACGGAACTGGGGATGAGCGAGCAGGAGATCGACGCTGCCACAACCGATCCCGAAGCCCGCGAATGGACGGAACACGACGCGGCACTGGTGCGCGCGGTCGACGAATTGCGCGGACCCGGCGCTACCGTCACCGACGAGACGTGGCGCCGCCTCGGCATTCGCTACGACGAACCGCAGCTGCTGGAACTGCTCGCGCTGGTGGGCGCCTACACACTGGTGGCCGGTCTGGCGAACTCGTGCGGCATGCCGGTCGACGAATGGCTGGGCGATCCCGCGGGATCACCCGATCCGAACGCGATGGTCGGGCGTGCCGGCGGGTACTCGAAGTAGCATGACCGAGCTGACCCGAGACGAGGCTGGGCCGGTGGCTCAGGCCGAGATACCTCCGCTCTACTCGCCGTTCGTGCCCGCCATTCATCCCGCGCACGCGGAGATCAACCACAACACCGCCGTGTGGGCCGAGAATCTCGGCATCGGTTCGCCGCGATTGCGGCGACAGCTGGCGGCACACGACATCGGCGCCTTCGCCGCGCGCATCCTGCCGGAGGGCGACGCCGCGGTGGTGCAGTTGCTCGGGGACTTCATCGTCTGGTTGTTCCTGGTCGACGACGGGCACTGCGAGGAGGGGCGATTGGGAACGCTCCCGGGCGAACTCGCCGGTGAACTGTCCCGGCTGCTGCGCGTCGCGGAGAATCCGGATGCCGCGATGGTCGTCGACGAGCGCCTCGGCGCGGGGTTGCGGGAGCTGCGGCAGCGGATGGACGAATACGCGACACCGAGTCAGGCGACGCGCTGGGTCGAGGGGCTGCGGCAATACTTCCTGTCCGTGGTCTGGGAGGCGCACCACCGGGAGCGGGACTCGGTACCGAGCCTCGACGACTACACGCTGATGCGGCTCTACACCGGCGCCACGACGGTCATCTTCCCGCTGCTCGAGATGGCGCACGGCTACGAGCTGGACGCCGACGAACGGGATGCGACCGCGACGCGCGCGGCCGTCGAGATGGCCTGTTTCGTCATCTGCTGGGACAACGACATTCTGTCCCTGCACAAGGAGAGCCGCGGGGATCGCTACTGGCTCAACGCGATCCGGGTCCTCGCCCGGGAACGCGGCGCGAGCCCGGCCGAGGCCCTCCCGATATGCGTCGCGCAGCGCGACCGCGTCACCTGCCGCTACCTGCGCGTGCGCAATCGGTTGGCCACAACGGGCGGACCCGCCCTGCGGCGCTACCTGACCACAGCGGATTCCTTCATCCGCGGCGCCCAGGACTGGCAGGCCACCTCCAGCCGCTACACCACCCCGGACGACATTGCGCGCCCATCCCTGCGCTTCACCGACACCCCCACCGACAGCAGCGATCAACCACTGGATATCCCCTCGATCGCCTGGTGGTGGACCGTGTGAGCCGATCGGGTTTTCGCCGGTAGATTCCGGTGACGGCCGAATTATGTTGTCAGGACGGGGAGTTCGGTGATGGTTCGGTCGAACAGGAGGCCGCGCCAGGTCAGGTGGGACGGGGGGACGGCGAGGTGGAGGGTGGGTATTCGGGTGAACAGGGTGGTGAGGGCGATGCGGGCCTCGGCGCGGGCGAGGTGGGCTCCCGCGCAGAAGTGGGGGCCGTAGCCGAACGCCAGGTGTGGGGGTCCCGCGGTGCGGTGGGAGTCGAAGGTATCGGGGTCGGGGTAGCCGTCCGGGTCGCGGTTCGTGGCCGACAGCAGGACCAGGACCGGCTCGCCGGCCGGGATCGTGCATCCGGCGATCTCGGTGTCGTCGGCGGCAAATCGCCAGGGGCTGAACGGGAACGGCGCGTGGTAGCGCAGCAGCTCCTCGACGAACGCGGCGGCGGGGGCGGGACCGTCCAGCAGTCGGCGGCGCTCCTCGGGGCGGGTGCAGAGCACGACTGTGCCGTAGCACAGTGTGATCTGGGTGGACGCCGTCCCGGCGGCAAGGAGCATGACGATGTTGGAGGTGATCTCGCGACGGCTGATGCGGCCGTGCCGGTACTCCTGCTGCAGGATATCGAGCAGGCGGCCCGAATCCGGGTCTCGGGGCTCGCGAATCAACTCGCGCAGGAGGTCGACCAGCAGGGCGGATGCTTCTCGGTAGTCGGTACCGAGCGGGTCGATACGGTCGCTGATCCGCTGCATGTAGGCCGACACCCGGGGCGCGAATTCGACCGGAATACCGATGATTTCGCTGATGACCCGGGTGACGAGCGGCCGGGCGACGTCGGCGGCCAGATCGAACTCGGACCGATCGGCGACCTGTTCGATCAGCTCGTCGGCGACCTCCGCGATGCGCGGCTCGCGTCGGCGCACGGCCCGGGCGGACAGGTGGGGCGCTATCAGACCGCGTAGCCGGGCGTGCCCGTCGGGCGGGGCGTTGAGCAGGTGATCGCCCTCTGCGGCCATCACGTCCTCCGCGTACCGCCGCCCCCCGAACATCTCGTGTGGTCGCCGTATCTCGGTGCGCGACTTGACGAATCGGGGATCCTGCAGAACCGAACGGCCCAGCGCGTACCGCGTGACGGCCCAGATCCGCAGTCCATCGGGCAGGCGTAGGGGTACCACGGGCCCGGATTCGCGGATGCGACGATACGCGTCCTCGGCGAGGGCCTCGCTCGGCGCGGCATCGATGGTGGTCTCGGTGTGGGTTGGGTGATTCATCCGTGCTCCGCCGGGTCAGGGCAGCGCACGCTGGACCAGCGTGCACAGATCGTCGAGTGTCCGGACATCGAAGAGTTCGTCCTCGTCGAGTTGTATGCCCAGCCGTTTCTCGAGCCCGCTGACGCCCTGCACGAAGCGCAGCGAGTCGACGCGGGCGAGGCCGGTGATAGTGCGTGACATGTCCTCCGGCGCAATGGTGATCGCGAGGACCTCGCTGAAATGTGTGCGAACGAGGTCGGGGACGTCGACTGCGGGCCGGGTCATGATCGACTCCTTTCCAGGGATTCGGGAGTGTGCAGGCGCTGGATTTCGAGGCGCTTCCATTTGCCGCTGGTGGTGCGGGGCAACCGGTTTCGGCCGACGAGCCGCGCGCGGACCGCCGCCAGGCCCAGCCGCTCGGATACCGCGGCCTCGATATCGGCGCCGAGCCGGTCGTCGGACGGCTCGGCGCATTCGGCCACGACGACGATCTGCTCGTGCCGCGCATCGGCGAAGGCCACCGCATGCCCGTGATGAACACCGGCCACCGATCGGGCCACGTTCTCGACATCGGCGGGATAGAAGTTGCGCCCGTGCACGACGATCATCTCCTTGATCCGGCCGACGACGTACAGCTGCCCGTCGAGCTGGAATCCGAGGTCCCCGGTGCGCAGCCAGCCGTCGTGGAAGGCGGCGGCGGTCGCCGTGTCGTCGTTGAGGTATCCGGAAGTGACCGCGTCCCCGCGGATCTCGATCTCGCCGAGGGTGCCTTCGGGAAGTACGCGGTCGCCGTGGACGATTCGCACCCGCATGCCGAGCACCGGCCGCCCGAGGGCCACGAACTCCGTTGCATCGGGATGGTCGTCGGCGACTCGGACGACCGGACGGCCCGGGTTCAGGTGCCGCCGGTGAACACTTGCCGTCGCCGGTTCCTCGCCCGGTTCGGGCATGGTGATGGCGAGGGTCGCCTCCGCCATCCCGTAGCACGGATACATCGCCGCATCGGCAACACCCGAGGGCTCGAACGTCTCCCGAAACCGTCGGACCGTCCGCGGCGTCACGGTCTCGCCGCCGTTGATCGCCAGCCGCCACCGGCCCAGCCCGCCCGGGTGGATGCGCGGCTCGGCGCCGATCATTCGCTCGTATCCGAAATTCGGGCCGGTACAAATGGTTACGCCCCTGTCCGCGAGGTACTCGAGCAGTCGCTCCGGGTTCCGGATGAACCCGAGCGGACCGAACAGGTGCGACGGCGCCGGTGTCGCGAGGGCGGTGAGCGCGCCGATGAGACCCAGATCGTGAAACAGCGGAACCCATTGCGCGAATACGTCATCCGGGGTGGCGCGCAGCTGCGACACGATGGCGGTGATACCGCTCAGCAGCTGCGAATGCGTCAGCACCACACCCTTGGGCCGCGCCGTGCTGCCGGAGGTGAACTGGACGACGGCGGGATCGTCGGGGCGGACAAGTCGGGCGGGTGGATGCGCGGCGGGCTCCGGTGCCGAGAGATCGAGCACCCGCAGGCCCGGTCGCAGCGCGCACAGCGCCTCGGCGGTGGGACGGAACGGTGCGGTGACGACGAGTTCGCGCATACCCGCCACGTCGATGATCGGCGCCAGCCGGTCGGCGGCCGATGCGGGGTCGAGTAGCGGCGTGGGAAGGACGCTGACCGCCGCACCGGCCGCGAGGACGCCGAACAGCGCCGGGAAGAACGACGGCTCGGTGGCGGTGAGGACGCCCACGACGGACCCGGGCCGCACACCCTCGTCGCGGAGCAGCCGCGCGGCGCCCTGGGCGAGCGGCGGGAGGTCTGTGTGCGCGAGCCGCGGCGCGCCGTCGGGAAACGTTATGTCCCCGGAACTTTCGGCGAGCGCTTCCACGAGTTCGACCGCGGTGCGGTACGTCGCGGCAGTGGTCACGGCAGGACTCCTTCCTCGTCGATCGGGCGTTCCACGACCAGGCAGCTGATCGCGAAACCGGCGCCGAAGCCGATCAGCAGCGCCCGGCCGCCGGGCGCGAGAATGTCGTGGTCGAGCAGATAGGCCAGATTGGCGAGCACATCACCGGCGCCGAGATGGCCGGTCCGGTCGGTGAGGCAGATCCGGTCGGCCGCGGGCGGCAGCAGTCCGGTGGTGAGGGCCTCGAGGAAGCTCGAGGTCAGGCGCGGCAGCAGCACCGCGTCGACGGACCGATCGGCGCCGGCCTCGTCCAGCGCGCGCCCGATGCCGAGACGGAGCTGCTTACGCAGGGAGAAGGCGGTCCGCTGATCCACCCAGGCGTCGTATACGTCGGATGCGCCGTCGAACGGATTGCGGTCCGGCAGCAGGCTTTCCTGCGGTGTCCATCCGCAGGAGTCGACGGCGAGGACACGCAGGGGTCCCGGGCCGGGTGTCAGTACGACGGCCGCGGCCCCGTCGCTCATCACCGCGCCCTGCATGCCGAGCCGCCAATGCGCTCCGTCGGGCAGCACATCGCTCGTCACCACCAGCGCCGTCGCCGAGTCGGGTGCGGCGAGCAGATGTCCGATCGCGACCTGGAGGCTCGCCGTGCCGCCGTTGGAGTTCTGCCGGACGCCGAGCGCGAAGGCGCGGTCGGCGCCGAGCAGGCGGGCGACGCGCGGAGCGAGCTTCCAATTCGTCGTCCGTTCCCATACCCAGGAGCACGCCACCAGGGCGAGTGCGCCCGCCTCCGCGTCCGCCTGTTTCAGCGCGTCCTCCGCCGCGGCGACGGCGAAGTCGTCCGGTGGGACCTGGCCGCCGACGAAGATCCGATCCGGCTCCATGCGGTGTGCCTGATCCTCGCTGAGCACGCCCATCCGTACCGCGTCGGCCGCGGTCTGCGTCCGCGCGGGGACGCGGACCGCGGCCGACGCCACCGATATTCGTCCTGCCACCAGCATTGCCGCCTCCGGAAGGGTCGCCGTTCATCGGCGCGATCGCATCACCGCACGAGCCGATCGGCTGTGGTCGTCCGCCGCTGCGGACACGATGCGATGGCGGGCGGACCGGATAGTCCGCGCACCCCGGTGGTCTCGCACGACCCGGAGGGCGCCGAATCCGGGCCCGTCCCGTGGCCGGGGATTACTCGACGATAGCGGTGACGGCGCGGTGAACGACCCAACGCAGTGGGAGCCTGGCGCCGAAAAGGATTGGTGCGGGGCGGCGCGGGTGTTTGCTCCGCTGCGGCGGCCCGGATTTGGCGCTTCGGCGCTGGGCCGGGACCGGTGCCGTCGAAACTTGTCGGTGGGTTCTGGCATGGTTCGGGTGTGCGTACGATGACCGCCGCCGCGGCCCGCCGGACCGCGCTCGCCGCCCAGGGTTTCGCCGCGCCGCGCTCGGCGTCTCCCGCCACTCGCCGGTCCCTGCAGCGGGTGCTGGAGAAAACGCAGTTGCTGCAGCTGGACTCGGTGTCCGCCGTGGTCCGGGCGCACTACGCCCCGGTGTTCAGCCGGATCGGCGGCTACGATCGCACGCTGCTCGACGAGATGGCGTGGAGCCACAACGCCCGCCGCCCGCGGCGGCTGGTGGAGTACTGGGCGCACGAGGCGGCGCTGCTCCCGGTGGCGGACTGGCCGCTGATGCGCTGGCGGATGGCCCGCTACCGCGACGGGCGCTGGGGCGGTTCGCGGTCGGTGCTGGAGCGTAACCCCACCCTGCCCAAGGACGTGCTCGACGTGATCGGGGAGTTCGGCGCCTGTACGGCGGGGGAGGTGGAGAAGCACCTCGAGCTCGACCGTCCCCGCCGCAAGGACCACTGGGGCTGGAACTACAGCGACACCAAGGTCGTGTGCGAGGTGCTGTTCGCCACCGGGGAGCTCTCGGTGGGCAAGCGGGTCGGCTTCCAGCGTCACTACGACCTGACCGAGCGGGTGCTCCCGCCGGAGGTCCTCGAGCGCGAGATCGAGGAACCGGATGCCGTGCGGGAACTGGTGCGCCGGGCCTCGACCGCGCTCGGTATCGCCACGGAACCGGACCTGCGCGACTACTACCGCCTGCACCGCCGCCAGACCGAGCCCGCCATCGCCGACCTGGTCGATGCGGGCGAACTGGAACAGGTGCAGGTCACCGGCTGGGACCGGCCCGCCTATCTGCGCACCGACGCCCGCACCCCGCGCCGGGTCGAGGGCGCCGCCCTGCTGTGCCCGTTCGACCCGCTGATCTTCTTCCGGGCGCGCACCGAGCGGATCTTCGACTTCCACTACCGCATCGAGATCTACACCCCCGAGCCCAAGCGGGTGCACGGCTACTACGTGTTCCCGTTCCTGCTCGACGGCGAGCTCGTGGCACGGGTGGATCTGCGGGCGGAGCGGGCCACCGGCCGCCTGCTGGTGCCCGGCGCATTCGCCGAGACCGGTTGGGACAGCGGCTATGTCGTCTCCGAGCTGGCCCGCGCGCTGCGGGAGATGGCCGACTGGCTGGAGCTGGACACGATCGAGGTCGGGTGCCGCGGTGACCTCGCTGCCGCGCTGAGCACCGAATGCGGCGCCCGCGGACGACGAAATTCCTTGCGGTAGAACCGGACAAAACCGCGTCGCGTCCGCTGCCGTTCGGTGCTACCTTCGGCTGATGTCGTCGAACCGCCTGCGGCGCAGTCGAATTGTCCGAATGTGTGCGCTGGTCGCCACCGCGGTGCTGATCGCGTCGGGCTGCGGCGGATCCGGCGGCGAGACCGGGGGAGTGCAGCCCGCGGCCGGGTCGTGGCCGCCCGCCGACGGACGCGGCGACTGCGCGGTGAGCAAGCAGGAGAACGTGCCCGCCACCATGCGCGACGGCGTGGTGCTGCAGTCCGACGTGTACCGCCCGCAGACCGCCGATCCGGTGCCGGTGATCCTGATGCGCACCCAGTACGGCAAGGCGGCCGCGCAGGTCCAGCCCTACCGGTACCAGTCACCGGACTGGTTCGCCTCGCACTGTTATCTGGTTGTCGTACAAGACATTCGGGGGCAGGGGAAATCGGGCGGCACCTTCAGCGAATTCGGCCCCGACCTGGACGACGGGTACGACTCGGTGGAATGGGCCGCGGCGCTGCCCGGCACGAACGGCAAGGTCGGCATGTACGGCTCGTCGTACGTCGGTGCGACCCAGTGGCTCGCGGCGGTCCGGACCCCGCCGCACCTGACCACGATCGTGCCGGCCAACACCTCCTCGGACTACTACGACGGCTGGACCTACGAGGGCGGCGCCTTCCGGCTGGCCTTCGTGCAGCCGTGGGCGATGGAGACGATCGGCCGGACGGCCGCGGAGAATCGCGGCGACACCGCCACCGCCAAGCAGCTCCTGGCCGACGGCGCGGAGTACACCCGCTGGATGACCTATCGGCCGTACCAGCAGTTCCCGCCGTTGCGGCCGGACGATCCGGTGGTCGCACCGTGGTTCTACGACTGGATGCGGCATTCGACCCGCGACGACTACTGGAAGCAGTGGAGCATCCGCGACCGATATCAGGACGTCAAGGTGCCGGTGCTCGATATCGAGGGCTGGTACGACGCCTTCCTCGCCGGCGGCATCGAGAACTTCACCGGCATGGTCGGCCGGGGCGGATCCGAGGAGGCGCGCCGCAATCAGCGGCTGGTGATCGGGCCGTGGGACCACGTGGGATGGGGCCGTCCCGGCACCGGTATCACGGCGCCGCTGCTCGACGGTGGTCCCGGCGGGAACAGCCCGGTCAACAACCTCATGCTCACGTGGTTCGACCGCTTCCTGAAGGGCGCCGACAACAAAGTGTCCGGGCAGCCCGCGGTCGACTATTTCGTGATGGGCGCCGACCGCTGGAAGACGGCCTCCGCCTGGCCCCTGCCCGATACGCGCTGGACCACCTATCACCTGTCCGGTCCGGGCGGCGTCGGGCTCGGCGGCCGCAAGGGTGAACTGGTCGCCGACGCGCCGAAGGACCCGCAGCCGCCGGACCGGTACTACTACGACCCGCTGAATCCGGTGCCCAGCGCGGGCGGGCATTCGTGCTGCGGCGCGTCGAGCGGCCCGCAGGGACCGTTCGATCAGGGCGCGGTGGAACAGCGATCGGACGTGCTGACCTACACCACCGCCCCGATGCCGTCCGATACCGAGATCACGGGGCCGACCGAGGTGAAACTGTGGGCGGCCTCGACGGCTCCCGATACCGACTTCACGGCGAAACTGGTGGCCGTCGCCCCCGACGGATCCACGAGGAACCTCAACAACGGCATCATCCGCGCCGCGTTCCGGGACTCGCTGGAACATCCGACGCCGATCGTGCCCGGGCGGCCGTATCAGTACACGATCAAGATCTGGCCGACGAGTTATCAGGTGAAGGCGGGATCCCGTCTGCGCCTGGAGATCTCCAGCAGCGACTACCCGCAGTACGCGCCGAATCCGAACACCGGAGAACCGTTCGGCGCGAGCGCCGCCGTCCAGGGCGCCACGCAGACGATCTTCCACGACGCCGAACACCCGTCGTCGGTGGTGCTGCCGATCATCCCGGCGGGAGACGAGGGTCGTACGACCTTCCCGCTGACCCGGTAGGCCGGACGCCCACGGGGCCGGCCGCTTGCCGACCGATCGCGCCGCGCATAGCGTGGCGATCATGTCGCGCATCGAGATCGAGGATCTACCCGCCGATACCGCCGAGGTCCTTTCGCGCCGCGCCCGCCACGCCGGGATGCCGGTGGTGGACTACGTGCGCCGGGAACTGACGACGTTGACGACCAAGCGGGTCCCCATCGACACGGTGGTGGAGTTCCTGGAGTCCGAGCGTCCGGACTATCCCGCGCCGTCGATCGACGAGGGCGCCATGGCCCTGATCGACACCTACAACCTCCCGGCGGACGCCTGGAGCGTGCTGAGCCGCCGCGCCGGGGCCACCGGCGTCTCCCTCGGCGACTACGTCCGCCAGGAGCTGATCACCCTCGCCCGGCGCAGCACGATCGAGGAGGAGATGCTGGAGTTCCGCGAGATGATGGACCGGGACCCGAATCTCGATATCGATATGTCTGCGGTCGAGGAATCGATCCGGTACGCCCGGGGGCTCTGAGTTCGCTCTCAGCCCGCACGGGCCGGTGCCTCCGGTGACACCCGTTGCGCCGCAGCTGCTTCGGCGGCCCGCCCCCAGCGCCCGGCGAGGGCGGCGCAGGTGAACAGCTGAATCTGGTGGAAGACCATCAGCGGCAGCACGATCAGCCCCACCGGGTGCCCGGCGAACAGCACCGTCGCCATCGGCAGGCCGGTGGCCAGGCTCTTCTTGGATCCGCAGAAGATCATCACGATCCGGTCGGCGCGGTCGAAGCCGAGCAGCCTGCTACCGGCCGAGGTCAGCCCGAGCACTACGCCCAGCACGGCGGCACATACGACCGCGACGGCCAGCAATGCCCAGGGCGACATGCCCTTCCAGATGTGCTCCACCATCCCGGCGCTGAACGCCGCGTACACCACCAGATACACCGACCCGCGGTCCACGACCCGGGTCACCGCGGCGTGCCGCAGCAGCCCGCGCAGCCACGGCCGGAGCAGTTGCCCGGCGAGGAAGGGCAGCAGCAACTGCACCACGATCATCACGATGGCGCCGGGTGAGACCGTGGCACCGCCCGCGGTGTGCATGAGCAGCATGACCAGCAGGGGTGTCGCGAACACGCCGACGAGGTTCGACAGCGACGCGCTGACCACGGCACCGGCCACATTGCCCCGCGCGATCGAGGTGAACGCGATCGACGACTGCACCGTCGACGGCAGCAGGCACAGAAACAGCACGCCCGTATACAGCTCGTCGGTGAGTACCGACGGCACCAGCAGCCGCAGCGCCAGGCCGATCAGCGGGAATGCCACGAAGGTCACGGCGAGCACGCTCGCGTGCAGGCGCCAGTGCCGCAGCCCGGCCAGCGCCTCCCGCGGCTCCAGCCGGGCGCCGTAGAGCAGGAAGAGGACCCCGATGGCGATCTTGGTGGCCCCGTCCAGGACGTCGGCGGCGGTGCCGCGCGCGGGCAACACCACGGCGAGCAGCACGCTGGCCAGAATGCCGAGCATGAAGCCGTCGATGCGGAGTTTGGCAAGGAACCTCACCAGTGCACGGTACGGTCCCGCAAACTGATCACGGAAGTCGTTGGAGGCGATAATTCCGAACGCGTATCGTGATGAATGTGTTCGATCCGGATCTGTTGCGCACCTTCCTCGCCGTCGAACGCGCGGGCGGGTTCACCGCCGCGGGCCGGATTCTCGGGCTGCGGCAGTCGACCGTCAGCGGCCACGTCGCGCGGTTGGAGCAGGCGGCGGGCCGCGAGCTGTTCCGCCGCGACACCCGCAACCTGGCCCTCACCGCGGACGGCGCCGCCATGGTCGGCTTCGCCCGCACCATCCTCGACGCGCAGGCGCAGGCCGAGCGGTACTTCTCCGATTCGCGGCTGTCGGGGCTGATCCGGCTCGGCGCCTCCGACGACGTCATGGCCCGGGAACTGCCCGATGTGCTGCTCGAGTTCCAGCGCAGCCACCCCGGCGTGGATCTGGAGTTGACGGTGGGGCTCAGCGAGAACCTGAAGACGCGCATGGCCGCCGGTGAGCTGGATCTGGTGGTCGGCAAGCGGTTGCCGGGCGAACGGCACGGCGAGCTGCTGTGGCGGGACCGGCTGGTGTGGGCGGGCCGTTCCGGCGCAACGGTTTTCGACGACCCGGTCCCGCTCGTCACCTACCCGCCGCCCAGCCTCACCCGCCACATCGCCCTGCGCGCACTGGAACGCGAGGGACGGGCCTGTCGCATCGCCTGCACCAGCGACAGCCAGCTCGGCCTGCGCGCCGCCGTGCTGGCGGGCCTGGGTGTGATCGCCCATGCCGAAAACCTGCTGCCCGCAGACCTTTTCACCGTCGAGGACGCCCGCCTCCCGGAGCTGGGCGACCTCGAATTCGTCCTCCTGCGCCGCCGCACCCGCCTGTCCGAACCCGAACGCGCCCTCTGCGAGGCGATCACGGCCAACGCCCGCCGCCTGCAACGAGGCTGATCCACGGCCAGCGGCCGAGTGGCCCGCGCCCGCCGCGTGTCAGCTGGGCGGCTCCCGGCCTGTTCCCTCGCTGGGACCACGGCGGTCCCGTCGCCAGCTCTCCGGATGACGTCGTGGCGCGGTGGAACCCCATGGGTCCGATGGATATTTGCCCTATCGCAAGGCTGCTCATCGCCCCACCTTCGCGGGCACCGGTGCCGCCGCGCGCGCCGAGCGTTCGGCGCGGCGCACCACCGTGAGCGCCGTGACGGCCGCCACCACGCTGAATGCTGCCGCAACCAGGGAGCCGCGCCGGAACCCCTCGGTCAATGCGGTGGCCGTCCCGCCGGATACGCCCTGCGCCACCGCGATCGCGACCGCCGCGACGACGGCGGTGCCCAGCGCGCCGCCGATCTCCCGCGCGGTCTCCACCATGCCGCCTGCCAGGCCGCTGACCTGCTCGGGGATGCCGATGAACGCTGCCACCTGGATGGAGACCAGAGACAGTCCCACGCCCACCCCGACGGCGAGGAAGCCCGGAAACAGATCCGGCCAATACGCGGCGTGCACGGGAACTCGGGCGAGCCAGAGCAGTCCGGCCGCCGCGCTGCACTGCGCCAGCACGATCGCCCATCCGGCACCGAGCCGGGACAGCACGGCCGGCGCGAGACCGGCGGCCACCACCACGGCGGTCGCGGCGATGGCCAGGTACGCCACGCCCGTGCGCAGCGCCGAGTAGCCGAGCACCTGCTGCATGAGCAGCGACGCCTGGAAGATGGTCGCGAAGAAGGCCGCATACACGAGGGCGGCAACGAGATTCGCCGCATTCAACGTCGGCCGCCGGAACATCGACAGCGGCACCAGCGGTTCCGCGGTCCGGTACTCCACGGCTACGAAGACGGCCAGCAAAGCGATACCGGCCCCGAGGAAACCGAGCGTGGTCGCCGACGTCCAGCCGTGGTCGACGCTCTTGTTGATGGCGTACACGACCGCGGTGAGCCCGGCGGTCACCGTCACCGCCCCGGTCACGTCGAACGGCCCGCGGTGGGAGATGCGGTCGGCGGGAACGTATTTCGCGATCAGCGCGATCATGGCCGCGACGGTGGGAACATTGATGAAGAAGACCCACTGCCAGCCCGGTCCGGCGGTCAGGGCGCCGCTGACCACGACACCGAACGAGGCCGCGCTGCCGCTCGCCGCGCCGAGCACCCCCAGGGCCTTGTTGCGGGAGGGGCCCTCGGGGAAGGTCGCGACCAGCACGGCCAGCGCCGCCGGAGCGGCGAGTGCCGCGCCGACGCCCTGGACCGCTCGTGACGCGACGAGCTGCGCGAACGATCCCGCGAGCCCCGCCGTGAGCGAGGACCCGGCGAACAGTGCCAGGCCGAGCAGCAGCATCCTGCGCCGCCCGAGGAGATCACCCGCGCGCCCGCCGAGCAGCAGCAGACCGCCGAGCATCAGGACATAGGTGATCACGACCCACTGCAGATCGTTGGGTGCCAGGCCCAGATCGGCCTGGATCGACGGCAGCGCGACGTTCACGATCGCGATATCGAGGGTGATGATGAACTGGGCGCCGCACATCAGCGCGAGAATCGCCCCGGGTTTCAATGCTCGCCGAGGCGATTGCCCGGTCGGCGAGAGTGTTTCGTTGACCATGCATCCCACAACCGGTCGCGCGTCGGAAACTCGTCGCGGGGCCCGCACGTTCCCGCCGTCTCCGGGCATCGCGGTCGCCGCACCCCGCGCACGTTCCCGCACGCCTTCCATCGGCGGCGGCGGGTGCGCGAACATGCACGGGGTGCGAAGAGGGCGTGTGCCGGGTCCGCCCGTCGTGAACCCGCTGTTGCGTGTGTCAGCCGAGGGTGTCGGGCAGGCCGAAGACGCGGAAAAGCTCGGGCTGCAGGAAGACGTGCAACTCCGCGATCTCTCCGCCCGAGCACACGAGCACCTGGATGCCGACGGCCTCGAACCGTCCGTCGTTCTCCTTGTACACCGCGGCGGCGGGGCAGCCGTTGGCCTCGAGCATGATCAGGCGCTTGCGGCGGGAGCCCACCTCGGAGTTGATCAGCCAGTGGCGGAACGCGTCCCGGCCCGACAGCCAGAACGACACCGGCGGCATGTCCACCACGGCATCGTGGCGCAGCAGCGAGACGATGCCGTCGACGTCGAAGCGCTCGAAGGCGGAGACGTAGCGCTCGAGCAGCCCGGTGTCGATCGGCTCGGCGGCCTCCGATGCGGCGGGGGCCTGGGCGAGTACCGCCCGCGCCCGCCGCAGCATGCTGTTGACCGCGTCGACGCTGGTGTCGAGCAGCTCGGCGACCTCGGCGGCCCGCCAGCACAGCACATCGCGCAGGATCAGCACGGCCCGCTGCCGGGGCAGCAGGTGCTGCAGGGCCGCGACGAACGCCAGCTGCACCGACTCGCGCGTGACGGCGCGTTCGGAGGGGTCGCTCCCGGCGCCGGAGGTCGGAAACGGTTGCACCCAGGTCGATTCCGGCAGCGGCGCGCCCAGGTCGGCACGCGGGTCGGCGGCGGCCACCAGATCCATCGGCAGCGCCCGGCGCTTCCGGTCGGACGCCGCGTCGATGCAGACATTCGTCGCGATGCGATACATCCACGGCCGCAGTCCGTCCGGTTCCGCGAGGCGGCCCGCGGACCGCCACGCCCGCATCATGGTCTCCTGCACCGCGTCCTCGGCCTCCAGCGCCGAGCCGAGCATGCGATAGCAGTAGGCCAGCAGCGGCTGCCGCAGCTCGGCGAGTCGGCGCTCCAGTGCCGGGTGGGCGAGGGTCGGGTTCATGCGGTGGCTCCTCGAGGGTCGCGTGCCGGTGCGGTCACAGGGAACGCCTTCGACATGTACGACCGTCGCGGCCGACGAAAGTCGTCGCCGCGCGGCGACCTCGTCCCCGATTGTCCACCGCGGCGGACGGCGGGGCCCGGCTTTCCCGGGGATGTCGGGGCCGGTCGATAGGCTTGTCGCGTGGCAGATCCAGCGACGTACCGGCCGGCGCCGGGCACCATCCCCGTCGAACCGGGTGTCTACAAA
>NZ_BDBV01000029.1 GCF_001613165.1 Nocardia mexicana NBRC 108244 | reverse complement strand
ATCTACGTCGGCAAGGCCAAGAGCCTGCGCAACCGGTTGAACTCCTACTTCGCCGATATCGCCGCGCTGCATCCGCGCACCCGGCAGATGGTCACCACCGCCGCCAGCGTGGAGTGGACGGTGGTGACCACCGAGGTGGAAGCCCTGCAGCTGGAATACAACTGGATCAAGGAGTTCGATCCGCGGTTCAACGTCCGCTACCGCGACGACAAGACCTACCCGATGCTCGCGGTGAGCATGAACGAGGAGTATCCGCGGGTGTTCGTCTACCGGGGCGCGCGCAAGAAGGGGGTGCGCTACTTCGGTCCCTATGCCCACGCCTGGGCCATCCGCGAGACGGTCGACCTGCTGTTGCGGGTGTTCCCGGTGCGCACCTGCTCGGCCGGAGTCTTCAAGCGGCACCGGCAGATCGGGCGGCCCTGCCTGCTCGGTTACATCGACAAGTGCTCCGCGCCGTGCATCGGCCGGGTGAGCGCCGAGGAGCATCGCCGCATCGCCGAGGACTTCTGCGACTTCCTGTCCGGTAAGACCGACCGCATGGTGCGCGAGCTCAAGCGCCAGATGCAGTCGGCGGCAGAGGATTTGGACTTCGAGGCCGCGGCTCGGCTGCGCGACGACGTGCAAGCGCTGGAGCGTGCGCTGGAGAAGCAGGCGGTGGTGCTGGGCACCGGTACCGACGCCGACGTGATCGCCTTCGCCACCGACGAACTGGAGGCCGCGGTGCAGATCTTCCACGTGCGCGACGGCCGGGTGCGCGGCCAGCGCGGCTGGGTGGTCGACAAATCCGGCGACGCGGCCGACGTGGTCGAGGCCGGGGGCGAGCTGCCCGCCCTGGTCGAGCAGTTCCTCACCCAGTTCTACGGCGAGCAGGCCGCCTTCGCCGAGCACACCGATACCGAGACCGCGGCGACTGTGGTGCCGCGCGAGGTGCTGGTGCCCGCGCTGCCGGGCGATCCCGAGCAGGTCCAGAGCTGGCTGTCGGAGCTGCGCGGATCCGCGGTACAGCTGCGGGTGCCGCAGCGCGGCGACAAGAAGGCGCTGATGGAGACCGTGCAGCGCAACGCGGGTGAGTCCCTGGCCCAGCACAAGCTCAAGCGCGCGGGCGACCTGACCGCGAGATCGGCTGCGCTGCAAGGAATTCAGGACGCGCTGGAACTGGACAGCGCCCCCCTGCGCATCGAATGCGTCGACATCAGCCACGTGCAGGGCACCGACGTGGTGGCCTCGCTGGTGGTGTTCGAGGACGGGCTGGCGCGCAAGTCCGAATATCGTCACTACACGATCAAGGAGGCCGCGGGGGAGGGCCGCTCCGACGATGTCGGCAGCATCGCCGAGGTGACCAGGCGGCGGTTCCAGCGGCTGCGCCGCGATCTGGATGCGATGGAGGCCGCGGAGCTGAGCGGCCGGGCGGTCGCGGGGGCGGAGCTCACGGACACGACGGGCGCGGCATCGGCCGAATACGGCGGCGACACACCCGGCGACACCGAGCCGAATATCCCGCCCGGGATCGACCCCAAGACCGGTAAGCCGCGCAGATTCTCCTATCCGCCGAACCTCTACGTCGTCGACGGCGGCGCACCCCAGGTGAACGCCGCCGCCGAGGTGCTCGACGAGCTCGGCATCACCGATGTGGCCGTGATCGGGCTGGCCAAACGCCTGGAGGAGGTCTGGGTCCCGGGCGAACCGGACCCGGTGATCATGCCGCGCAACAGCGAATCGCTCTACCTGCTGCAGCGAGTCCGCGACGAGGCGCACCGCTTCGCGATCACCTTCCACCGCAGTAAGCGCTCGCGGCGCATGACCGCGTCCGCGCTGGACTCCGTGCGCGGTCTCGGGGAGTCGCGGCGTACCGCCCTCGTCACCCACTTCGGGTCGGTGGCGCGGCTGCGGGACGCTACGGTGGAGGAGATCACGGAGGTCCCGGGGATCGGGGTGGCGACGGCGAAGGCCGTGCTGGCGGCCCTGAACGCGAGCGAGGCGAACGGTGGGTGACCGGTGCCCGCCCCGGGGCGCCGGTGCATGGAAACGGTCACGGCTCGGTTTCGCCTGCCGCGTGTCGGGCGACACGCCCGGCCGCGGGACGGAATGATCGAACGACAGGCAGACACGGATCCGGTAGGACATGACCAGCGTCGAATCGAACAGCAACCCGGCGACCTCGTCGCCGCCACAGCCGGGCAGCGCCGAGGCCACGCCCGCAGCCCCGTCCGGCAACGGCGGGCGGGTCGAGGTGGTCATCGTGACCGGCCTGTCCGGCGCCGGGCGCGGCACCGCGGCCCGGGTGCTCGAGGACCTGGGCTGGTACGTCGCCGACAACCTGCCGCCCGAACTGATCGGTCGGATGGTCGAGCTGGGCGTCTCGGCGGACCCGCCGATCCGCAAGCTCGCCCTGGTGATGGACGTGCGCAGCCGGTTCTTCACCGGCGATCTGTCGGGCGTGACCGAACAGCTGCGGGGCGCCGGGGTGCGCACGCGGGTGCTGTTCCTCGAGGCGTCCGATGACGTGCTGATCCGCCGGTTCGGCTTCGCCCGCCGCCGCCACCCGCTGCAGAGTGAGAGTGCCGACGGCACTCTCACCGCGGGCATCGCCGCCGAGCGGAGCCGGCTGTCGAAGGTGAAGACCGCCGCCGACCTGGTCATCGACACCACGGCGCTGTCGGTGCACCAGCTGCACCGCAAGCTCGAGGAGGCCTACGGCAGCGGTGCGGCGGCCGCCCTGCAGATCACAATCCAATCGTTCGGTTTCAAGTACGGAGTACCACTGGACGCCGACATGGTGTTTGATTTGCGTTTCCTACCCAATCCGCATTGGGTACCGGAACTACGCGAACACACTGGACAGGACGCGGTGGTCAGCGAGTACGTGTTGTCCCGCCCGGGCGCCGAGGACTACCTGCGGACCTGTTGCCATCTGATCGATCTGACGACGAACGGGTACCGCCAAGAGGGGAAGCGATACATGACCGTGGCAGTGGGCTGCACCGGCGGCAAGCACCGCAGCGTGGCGATAGCGGAGGCGCTGGGCGAGCTGCTCCGTGACAGAGAACCCGACCCCAGCGATGTCGTGCGGGTGGTGCACCGGGATCTGGGGCGCGAATGAGCGCAGGCGAGGACACCGCGGCAGACCGTGCACCGGAGCCCGCGGCGGACGGCCGTGAATCCGGTCCCGCGATCGTCGCCCTCGGCGGCGGCCACGGGCTGTACGCGACCCTGACGGCGGCACGGCGGCTGAGCCGCACCATCACCGCGGTGGTGACCGTGGCCGACGACGGCGGATCCTCCGGCAGGCTGCGGGCCGAGCTGGGCATGTTGCCGCCGGGCGATCTACGTATGGCGCTGGCCGCGCTGGCCGAGGACACCGACGGACTGTGGGCGCGCGCCGTGCAGCACCGATTCGGCGGCACCGGGGCGCTGGCCGGGCATTCGGTCGGCAACCTGATCGTGGCGGGCCTGGCCGAGGTGCTGGGCGACCCGGTGGCCGCGCTGGACGAGGTGGGCCGGATCCTGGGCACCACCGGCCGGGTGCTGCCCATGTCGCCGACCGCGCTGACCATCGAGGCCGACGTGTCGGGGCTGGAGGCCGATCCGCGGGTGAGCCGCTGTATCCGCGGGCAGGTGGCGGTCGCGACCACGCCCGGCAAGGTGCGCCGGGTACGGCTGATCCCGTCCGACCCGCCCGCCAGTCCGGAGGCGACCTCCGCGATCGAGCACGCCGACGTGGTCGTGCTGGGCCCCGGATCCTGGTTCACCAGCGTGATTCCGCACGTCCTGGTGCCCGGTCTGCGCGAGGCACTGGTACATACCAGGGCACGAAAAGTGCTGGTACTCAATCTCGCTGCCGAGCCCGGCGAGACGGCCGGATTCTCCGCCGAGCGGCACCTGCATGTATTGTCCCAGCACGCACCGGATTTCGCGGTCGAGGATGTGGTGGTGGATTCCGGGTCCGTTCCGGAGGGCAGAGAACGCGAACATGTGGCAAGAGCTGCCGAACAGCTGCGTGCACGAGTAACCTTCGCTGATGTCGCCGAGGCAGGGACGGACCGGCACCACCCTGGAAAGCTAGCCGCCGCACTGGATCAGGTGATCCGGCAACCTCGGCCGGAATCAGCAAGGCTTCGAGTCGAAGGACGGCACATGGGCCAGCAGGTGCGGTCCGCGTTGGGTGGAAAGGAGCGGGTCTCGTGGCGATGACAGCCGAGGTCAAGGACGAGCTTAGCCGTCTGTCGGTCTCGCAGGTGAGTTCACGCAAGGCGGAACTGTCGGCGCTACTCCGGTTCGCGGGCGGCCTGCATATCGTCGGTGGCCGGGTGATCGTCGAGGCCGAGGTGGATATGGGATCCATCGCGCGCCGGCTGCGCCGGGAGATCTTCGAGCTGTACGGCTACGGCTCGGATGTGCATGTGCTCGGTGCCGGCGGGCTACGCAAGACCTCCCGGTATGTCGTGCGGGTGTCGAAGGAGGGCGAGGCGCTCGCCCGCCAGACCGGCCTGCTGGATGTGCGCGGCCGTCCGGTGCGCGGGCTGCCCGCCCAGGTGGTCGGCGGCAGCATCCCCGATGCCGAAGCCGCATGGCGCGGTGCGTTTCTCGCGCACGGCTCGCTCACCGAACCCGGCCGGTCCTCGGCGCTCGAGGTGAGTTGCCCGGGTCCCGAGGCGGCGCTGGCGCTGGTGGGCGCCGCCCGCCGGATGGGCATCTCGGCGAAGGCCCGCGAGGTGCGCGGCACCGACCGGGTGGTGGTGCGCGACGGCGAGGCCATCGGCGCGCTGCTGACCCGGATGGGCGCCCAGGACACGCGGCTGACGTGGGAAGAGCGCCGCATGCGCCGCGAGGTCCGGGCGACGGCGAACCGCCTCGCCAATTTCGACGACGCCAACCTGCGGCGCTCGGCGCGGGCCGCGGTGGCCGCGGCCGCCCGGGTGGAGCGCGCCCTGGAGATACTCGGCGACGACGTGCCCGACCACCTGGCCGCCGCCGGTCAGCTGCGCGTGCAACACCGCCAGGCGTCGCTGGAGGAGCTGGGCCAGCTCGCCGACCCGCCGATGACGAAAGACGCGGTGGCGGGCCGCATCCGGCGCCTGCTGTCGATGGCCGACCGCCGGGCGAAGGAACTGGGCATCCCCGACACGGAGTCGGCGGTCACGGCCGAACTGCTCGAAGACGCGTGAGTAAGGAGGGCCGGTCGATATGACCGGCCCTCTCTCATGTGCCGACCGTCAGTCGTCCGCGGGGCGGCGGAGCATGGCCCAGGTGCGGGGGCCGTTGTCGGGGAGGTCGACCTCGGCGGTGACCGTGAATCCGAGGCGCTCGTAGAAACGGACGTTGGTCTCGTCGGAGGTTTCCAGGAAGGCCGGGACTCGATCCTGTTGCGCCGCTTGCAGTCCCGGCTCGATCACCGCGCGGCCGAGGCCGCGGCCCTGCCGGTCGGGATCCACTCCGACGGTGCCCAGGAACCACACCGGTTCCACCGGCCGGTGCGGCGCCATGGCGTGCTCGGCGGCCTCGCTGGCCGCCAGGCGATCACCGGCCAGCTCGGCGAACAGGGGAGCCAGCTCGCCGAACACCGGCCCGGCATCCGTCTCGGGTGTCGTCCAGACGGCCACGGCATCACCCTCGTCCGCGACCCAGACCCGCCCGTGCGGCAACCCGATACGCGTGACGAACAGCCGCTGGAACCGCTCCACTCGCCCCTGGTGATCGTCGGCCGCCACGGTGTGCCGCGTCCACGGGTAATCGGCGAACGCCCGCCCCAGCGTCCGCACCGCCTTCGACACATCCGCCGCCGTCCCCACCCGCACCCTGACCCCATTGTCGGCCACTCGAACCTCCTAGTCTGTTATTGCACAACCGATGCTACCGATCGCGTCGGATTGCCCGATTGCCCTGCACCGCAAGACAATCGAGCCTGCTTAGCTCGGCGTGTCGCATGCGGGTGTCGCGGTCGGACGATCCTCGACGCGGTCGCAGTGCGGGTAGCGTGAGCCCCCATCGACCGAGAGCCGCGACGCAAGGGGCTGACGATGAATCAGGCCACTCAACTCGATCCCGAACAGTTCGACTGCGAATCGATGAGGATCCTCGTCCGGCTCCGCGAGCTCGAGACGGCCGAGCGGGCGTCCGGCGAGGCTGCAGCCCGAGACGCTGAGGGTCGACTACACGAGTTGCGAGAGTTTCGGTTGTCGACCGAAGCGCACTTCGCCGACATGAAAGCGATGCTGCTGGAGTACCTCGAAAGTCGTGGAATGCCCTAGTTTCACAACCCGGTTGATTATCCACAGGTGGCTCTCGACAGCGCCTGACGTGGGTCGGCTGTGCGGTAAGTTCGGGCCTCCGGATCGAGAGTTGCCGAGCAGCGAAGGGGGATCGACAATGACGAGGTTGACGCAACTGGAGGCGAGGGTGGCCGCGTTGGAAGCAGAGCGGGTCGACGGCCGGGCAGTGTTGGCGGCGGTACATGCCCACCGAGCGAAGACCGACGCGGACCAGGAGCGCAACGAGTCGAAGTTCGCTGCGTTGCAGGCGGGGCAGGAGGCGCTGCAGGCCAGGCAGGATGTGCTGCAGAGCGGGCAGGAAGCGCTGCAGGCGGGGCAGGAAGCGTTGCAGGCCAGGCAGGATGTGCTGCAGAGCGGGCAGGAAGCGTTGCAGGCCGGGCAGGAGGCTCTGCAGGCCGGGCAGGGCGTCCTCGAAACAAGGGCGGACTTTCAGCGCGAGGCAACGAATGCACTCGGCCTGCGGCTCGCGGAGTTCCAACAGGAAACCCGCGATCGGTTCGATCGCACGGACCGGTCTCTGGCCGCGTTGCGATCCGGGCAACGCGCCTTGGAGGAGAACTTCGCCGAGTTCAGGGATCTTCTTGTCCAGGCGCTGGATAGGGGCCGCGGCGAATAGACGCGCTGCATTGTCGAAGACGGCCGCCGACCGGCCCCGGGTGGGATTCGGGGTCGGCTCGGCATCGCCCTGCGACGTCGAAGTCGCCCGTCGGCAGGGGCATGTCCGTGATGTAACACGCGGGCATTAGGGTGGACCTGCAACGGAACGAATCCGCTTGAAAGCTGAGGAGCGATAACGTGACTGTCCGGGTAGGCATCAACGGCTTCGGCCGCATCGGACGTAACTTCTTCAGGGCGGTCGAGGCGCAGAAGGCGCTCGGCACCACGGATATCGAGATCGTCGCGGTCAACGACCTCACCGACAACGCCACGCTGGCGACCCTGCTCAAGTACGACTCCATCCTCGGCCGCCTGCCGAAGGACGTCTCGCTCGACGGTGACGACACCATCGTGGTCGGCGACCAGCGGATCAAGGCGCTGGCCATCAAGGAGGGTCCGGCCGCGCTGCCCTGGGGCGATCTGGGCGTCGACGTGGTCGTCGAGTCGACCGGTATCTTCACCGACGCCACCAAGGCGAAGGGCCACCTGGCCGCCGGCGCCAAGAAGGTGATCATCTCCGCGCCCGCCAAGGGTGAGGACCTGACCGTGGTGATGGGCGTCAACGACGACAAGTACGACGGCAGCCAGAACATCATCTCCAACGCGTCGTGCACCACCAACTGCCTCGGCCCGCTGGCCAAGGTGCTGCACGACAACTTCGGCATCGAGCGTGGCCTGATGACCACGATCCACGCCTACACCCAGGACCAGAACCTGCAGGACGCGCCGCACAAGGATCTGCGCCGCGCCCGCGCCGCCGCCCTGAACATCGTGCCCACCGGCACCGGTGCCGCCAAGGCCATCGGCCTGGTGCTGCCCGAGCTCAACGGCAAGCTGGACGGCTACGCCCTGCGAGTCCCGGTCCCGACGGGCTCGATCACCGACCTGACCGCCGACCTGCGCAAGCAGGCCTCGGTCGACGAGATCAACGCCGCCTTCAAGGCCGCCGCCGAGGGCCCGCTGAAGGGCATCCTGAAGTACAACGTCGACCCGATCGTCTCCAGCGACATCGTCACCGATCCGCACTCGTCGATCTACGACGCGCCGCTGACCAAGGTGATCGACGGCCAGGTCAAGGTCAGCTCCTGGTACGACAACGAGTGGGGCTACTCCAACCGCCTCGCCGACCTCATCGGCCTCGTCGGCAAGTCGCTGTAAACCCATGGCAGTCAAGACACTTCAGGATCTGCTGTCGGAGGGTGTCGAGGGCCGGGGCGTGCTGGTGCGCTCCGACCTGAACGTCCCCCTCGACAGTGCCGTTTCGAGCGACCCGCAAGCGATCGCTAGCGGCGGGAAGATCACCGACCCGGGCCGCATCATCGCGTCGGCGCCGACGATCAAGGCGCTGGCCGAGGCCGGCGCCAAGGTGGTCGTCACCGCGCACCTGGGCCGCCCGAAGGGCGAGCCGGATCCGGCGCTGTCGCTGGCCCCCGTGGCCACGAGGCTGGCCGAGGAACTGGGCCGCAACGTCCAGCTCGCCGGTGATGTGGTGGGCCAGGACGCGCTGGCGCGCTCCGAGGGCCTCACCGACGGCGATGTGCTGCTGCTGGAGAACATCCGCTTCGATCCGCGCGAGACCAGCAAGGACGACGCCGAGCGCGGCAAGCTGGCGCGCGCCCTGGTCGAGCTGGTCGGCGACGACGGGGCGTTCGTCTCCGACGGCTTCGGCGTGGTGCACCGCAAGCAGGCGTCGGTGTACGACGTCGCCAAGCTGCTGCCGCACTACGCGGGCACCCTGGTGGCGGCGGAGGTCGAGGTGCTGCAGAAGCTGACGGCCGATCCGGAGCGGCCCTACGCGGTCGTGCTGGGCGGGTCGAAGGTCTCGGACAAGCTGGCCGTCATCGAGGCGCTGGCTCCGAAGGTCGACACGCTGGTGATCGGCGGCGGCATGTGCTTCACCTTCCTTGCGGCACAGGGCCTTTCGGTCGGCACCTCGCTGCTGCAGCAGGAGATGGTGGCTACCTGCCAGGGCCTGCTGGAGCGGTACGCCGATGTCATCCACCTGCCCGTCGACATCGTGGTGGCCGACAAGTTCGCCGCCGACGCGGACTCGAAGGTCGTGCCCGACAACGAGATTCCCGACGGTTGGATGGGCCTGGACGTGGGCCCGGAGTCGGCGAAGCGATTCGCGGCGCTGCTGACCGAGGCGAAGACGATCTTCTGGAACGGCCCGATGGGCGTGTTCGAGTTCGAGAATTTCGCCGCGGGCACCCGCAGTGTCGCCGAGGCGATCGTCGCGGCCACCGGCAAGGGCGCGTTCTCCGTTGTGGGCGGCGGAGATTCGGCCGCGGCGGTCCGTATTCTGGGTCTGCCCGAGGACGGTTTCTCGCACATCTCCACCGGCGGCGGCGCGTCGCTGGAATACCTGGAGGGCAAGGAACTTCCGGGCATCGCGGTTCTGGAGGAATGATGGCACGCAAGCCGCTGATCGCCGGCAACTGGAAGATGAATCTCAACCACCTCGAGGCGATCGCCCTGGTGCAGAAGATCGCTTTCGCCCTGCCGGACAAGTATTTCGCCAAGGTCGACGTCACGGTGATCCCGCCGTTCACCGACATCCGCAGCGTGCAGACGCTGGTGGAGGGCGACCGGCTGCTGGTCACCTACGGCGCGCAGGATGTGTCGACGCACGACGCGGGCGCCTACACCGGTGAGATCAGCGCCTCCATGCTGGCCAAACTGGGCTGCTCGTTCGTCGTGGTGGGCCATTCGGAGCGCCGGCAGTACCACACCGAGGACGACGCCACCGTGGCGGCCAAGGCCAAGAAGGTGCTCGACAACGGGATGACGCCGATCGTGTGCGTCGGCGAGGGCCTGGGTGTCCGGGAGGCGCAGACGCACGTCCAGTACAACCTGGAGCAGCTGCGCGGATCGCTGAAAGGCCTGTCGGCGGAGGAGATCTCGAAGGTCGTCATCGCCTACGAGCCGGTGTGGGCGATCGGCACCGGCCGGGTGGCCACGCCCGCCGATGCGCAGGAGGTCTGTGGCGCGCTGCGGGCCGAACTGGCGGAGCTGGCCGACCCCGAGATCGCCGGGGCGACGCGGGTGCTCTACGGCGGCTCGGTGAACGCCAAAAACGTCGGCGAACTGATCGCGCAGACCGATATCGACGGCGCGCTGGTCGGTGGGGCCTCGCTGAAGGGCGACGAGTTCGCCACGCTCTCGGCCATCGCCGCGGGCGGCCCGCTGCCGTAAACGGTTGCAGGACAGCAGAATCGGCCCGGTATCGCTCAGTCGGTACCGGGCCGATTGCTTTTGTGGATGAGTGATTCCGGGCAAAAGCGTGCCGGAATGACGAGGGGGGAGGGCTGGCGTTGTTCGCCGCGAATGTCGAGGGGTGGGCTGGCGTTGCTTCAGGGCACCCGCGCGACCGCGCCGAGCATGGACACCGCCTCCGGCCGGGGATGGGCCTTCCAGCTCTCCGGACGCCACGACATGATGGATCCGATGCCCGGCGGCACCACGTCCAACCCGTCGAAGAAGCGGCTGAACTCGGCCGTGGAGCGTAGCCGGAACGGAATGCCGCTGCGCCGGTTGGCCTCGTCGCTCTCGGCGAGGTCCTCCGCGGTGAGGTGATCGCTGGTGGCATGAGTCATCACCAGGTAGCTGCCCGACGGCAGCGCCTCGCACAGCTCCCGGACGATCTCGTAGGGCCGGTGCTCGTCGGTGATGAAATGCATGACGGCGACCAGCATGAGCGCGACCGGCTCGGTCAGGTCGAGGGTGGCGAGCAGGTCGGGATGGGTCAGGATGCGCCCCGGCTCGCGGACGTCGGCCTCGAGGTAGGCGGTCCGGCCCTGCGGGCTGCTGTTCAGCAGCGTGCGGGCGTGGATGAGCACGATCGGATCGTTGTCGACGTAGACGATGCGCGATTCGGGCGCGATGTCCTGCGCGATCTCGTGCACGTTCCCGGCGGTCGGCAGCCCGGCGCCGAGGTCCAGGAACTGCCGGACACCCGCCTGCTGCGCCAGGTAGGTGACCGCGCGGCGCAGGAAAGCGCGGTTCTCCAAGGCGGCGAACTGGATGCTCGGGAAGGCCTCGGCCACCATCTCGGCCGATTCCCGGTCGGCCTCGAAGTTGTCCTTGCCGCCGAGCCAGTAGTCGTACCGGCGGGCCGGATGGGGCTTGGTCACATCGATGCCGGGCGGTGCCTGTTCGGATTCCACGATGCTCTCATTCCTCTCGACTACTGTGATCATGTCAGCTCGCAGTGTGAAAAACGGTAGCGCCCCCTGCCGCACCGCTCGGAAGGCTCGCCATGCAATTGCAGTACAGCCCCTACGATTTCGACGTGCACGCGGACCCGTATCCGTACTACGCGCGGCTGCGCGAGCACGCCCCGGTCTTCCGCAACGAGACCGACGATTTCTGGGCCCTGTCGCGGCACGCGGATGTGCTTGCGGCGCTGCGTGATTCGCAGCGCTTCTCGAGCGCCAACGGGCTGCGCATGGAGCCCGCGTTCTGGGGTCCGCAGGCGGAGCAGTTCTTCTCCTTCGTCGCCATGGACCCGCCCAAGCACACCCGCATGCGCGGCCTCGTGACCAGGGCGTTCACCCAGCATCGGGTGCAGTCGCTGGAATCGCGGGTGCGCGAGATCGCCCGCGGCCTGCTGGAGCCGCTGCTCGCGCGGGGCAGTTTCGACCTGATGTCCGAATTCGCGGCGCCGTTCCCGACCGAGGTGATCTCCGAGCTGGTCGGAGTGCCCGAAGCGGACCGGGACATGGTGCGCAAACTCGGCATGGAGATCATGTACACCGAGGAGGAGTCCACCGATCTGCGCCCGGAGGCGATGCAGGCGATCGGCGCCCTGGTCGGCTATTACACCGAGCTGACCATCGAGCGTCACAAGCATCGCGGCGACGATCTGCTGTCGGACCTGCTCGACGCGGCCGACGGTGACGATCGGCTCACGCCGGAGGAGATCGTGGGCGTGCTGATCCTGCTGGTCGGGGCCGGTAGCGAGACGGTCATGCTGACCCTCGGCAATCTCTGGCACGCGGCGTGGGAGCATCCCGAGCAGCGTCGGCAGGCGCTCGGCGGCCGCCTCGACGACTGGATCGCCGAGGGCATGCGCTACGACCCGGCCACCCAGTCCAACCTGCGCACGGCCACCGAGGACCTCGAACTGCACGGGGTCCGCATTCCCGCGGGGGCGCGGATGCTGCTGATCAGCGGGTCGGCCAACCGGGACCCGGAGGTGTTCCCGAATCCGGACGCCTTCGACCTGGACCGGGACACCGGCGCATCCCTGGTGTTCGGCAGCGGCCGACACCACTGCCTCGGCTCGAACCTCGGCCAGCTGGAGCTGCGCATCGCCCTGCAGGAGATCGTGGCGCGGATCTCGGACTACGACATCGACGCCCAGGCCTTGCGCCGCATCCACTCCTCCAACAACCGGGGATTCGCATCCCTGCCCACCACCGTCGTCAACCGGTGAGAGGAATCTCAGGGGGCGGCGACCAGCTTCTGCGCCGCGGTTTCGACGGCGGTTTCGTCCAGTAGGACGGTGCTCGCCGCGGGGCCTAGGGGAACGAAGCTGTCGGTGCTGGTGGCTCGGGCGATGCGGCCGTCGAATCCGGCGTCGAGGAGGGTGGCGCAGACCGATTCGGAGACGCCGCCGCTGCGGCGGGTCTCGTCGGCGATCAGCACCCGGCCGGTGGCGCGGGCGTGCCGCAGCAGGTCCGCCTCGGGAAGCGGTGCGAGCCAGCGTAAGTCGAGGACGCGGGCGTGAATTCCCTGATCGGACAGGCGTTGCGCGGCCCGCAGGCTCATCGGTACGCCGTTGGCGAAGGAGACGATGGTGAGATCTGTTCCGTCACCGTAGGTTCGGGCGCTGCCGATCTCGACGTGCTCTCCGGTGGTCTCGGCGAGCCAGGCGTCGTCGCCGGACTCGTAGAGGTCGCGGGTGTGGTAGAGCGCGATCGGCTCCAGGAACAGGCACACCCGGCCGTCCACCCGGGCCGCCGATACGCAGGTGCGCAACATGGCGGCCGCATCGTCGGCACGGGCCGGTGACGCGACCAGCACGCCCGGGATATCCCGCAGCGCCGCAACGGAATCGTCGTTGTGGAAGTGCCCGCCGAACCCCTTCTGGTAGGCGTAGGCGGCGATCCGCACCACCATCGGGTTGCGGTACTGCCCGGTGGAGAAGAACTGCAGCGTGGCGGCCTCGCCGCGGATCTGATCGAGCGCATTGTGCAGATAGGCGAGATACTGGATCTCCGGAATCGGCACGAATCCCGCGAGTCCGGCCCCGAGCGCGGTGCCGAGGACGCTCTGCTCATCGAGCAGGGTGTCGAAAACCCGTCGTGCCCCGAAGGTTCGCTGCAGCCCCTTGGTGACGCCGTAGACCCCGCCCTTGCGCCCGACGTCCTCGCCGAAGACCAGCACATCGTCGTCGCGCTCCAGTGCCTGGGCGAGTGTGCTGTTGACGGCCTGCGCCAGGGTCTGCGGAATGTCACTGCGGGACTGCGTGTCTCGGCTGCCGGAGGTTCTCTCGTCGTCGCGGCGGGCGGCGGGATGCCTGGGCCCTTGTTCGCCGCTCCTCGGCTCGCGGTCCGCAGAACGGGTGTCGGTGCCGCGGTATGAAACTGGACCCTGCTGCGGCGCAACATCTTCCGTGTGACCTGCGGCAGTCTCGGCGCGTGCGTCGGCCGATGGTGCGGTGTCGCTCGCCGTGACCCCGGCCTCGGGCAGGTCCTGCGGCAGCGACTCGGTGCGGGTGGCGTCGGCGCGGATCCGGCCCGGGTCCTCGGGCGCCAGGGGTGCCGTCACCGCGGCCGCCGACGTCAGCTTCGCCTCGCGTGCAACGCTTTCCGCTACCTCGGCCACGTACGCGCCGATGGCGTCGTACCGCGCGAGCACCTCGGTCGAGTCGGCAACCCCTGCGGTGACCAGCAGGCGGGCGGTGGCCGTCAGCGGGTCGCGTTCGGCGTCGCCGGAGATGTCGGCGGATCGGCGGTAGGCCGATTCGACATCGGAGCCCGCGTGTCCCAGCAGCCGCACGGTGCGCAGCCGGAGGAAGGCGGGCTCGCGGTGCTCGCGCACCCATTCCACCGCCTTCGCCGAAACCGACAGCGCCTGCAGGAGATTGCAGCCGTCGGCGCTGAAATACCGCATACCGGGCCGCGATCCGTACGCGTGCTCGATCCATTCGGGTGGGGTGGGGACGCTGATGCCGATGCCGTTGTCCTCGCACACGAACAGCACCGGAATCGGGATCCGCTGGTGCGCAGTGTGAATCGCGGCATTGACGGCCCCGGCGGCGGTGGAGTGGTTGGCGGAGGCGTCGCCGAAGCTGCACAGCACCACCGCGTCCGGCGGCCATTCGGTGTACCGGCCCAGCCGGTCGGCGCGGCCCAGCGCGAACGCCAGCCCCACCGCGCGCGGCACGTGCGAGGCGATGGTCGAGGTCATCGGGATCACGGCGGCGTGCTTGCTGCCGAAGACCTTGTGGCGCCCGCCGGAGATCGGATCCGTCGCCGCGGCCACCACACCGAGCAGCACATCGCGAACGGGATCCGCCCCCTGTGCCTGGCGGCTGCGATAGACGAAGAACGCCCCCGAACGATAGTGCAGCAGCGCGGGATCGGACGCGCGCAGGGCGGCCGCCACGGCCACATTGCCCTCGTGCCCGGCCGAGCCGATGCTGTAGTAGCCGCGCCCGGCGGCGCTCAGGTGGCGCGCGGCCAGATCGAGATGCCTGCTCGTCGCCTGCGCGTCGAAGTACCGCAGGCAGTCCGCGGCCGTGTAGGGATAGCCCTTGTGGACCGGATCGTCTGCGGCACAGCGAAATCCCGGTGCCGCGGCCGCCACGTCGGTGCGGAACCGCCGGTCGAGTTCTGCTTCCCGTTCGTTGATCACGTCTCCCATGATGTTGCCCCGCGGCCGGAAGCGGGCCGGATTCACTGGGCGCGCAGGACCAGGCCGGTATTGTTGCCCGAATTGCGCAGTGTGAGTGTGTCGGCGTCGATCGTGGCCGAGGTCTTGCCGTCCAGCGCCTCCAGCACCTGCCGCTCGACCTCCATCACCTCCGGCGCGCACGCCATCCGGGTGGTGGCGATCCGGAAGGTGACGTCACCGCCCGCGATCTCGGCGGTGCCCATCATCCGATTGCAGCCCGCGCTGCCGCTCACCTGCCCGTCGGGGGCGATGGTGAGCGTCGGGTGCGCGTCGTCGAGGGCCTGCGAGCGCACCTGCGCATCGGGTCGCAGCAGTGCGGTGACGGTCCAGGAGGTGCCGGTGAGCGGCCGGTCCGGCTGGGCGACCTTCTTGTCCAGCAGCGTGACGGTGATGCCGTTGCCGGTCAGTGTGAGGGTGTCGTCGGAGAGGGCCCACTTCGGCGCCGACTGCAGCAGGTCGGTCTGCCAGCCGTCGGCACCGGACTTGCCGTCGGGGCAGGCCATCAGCGTGGTGGCCATCCCCGCGACCCGCAGGACATCGCCGTCGAAGCTGACCGGTCCGCTGCCGGTGTTGCAGCCGGAGTCGGCGGAGACGCGCCCGTCGGCGAAGGTGAGTTGCATCGGCCCGCCGCCGGGGATCGGAGTGCCCTCGACCTTCGTCGAGACGAACGAGCGTCCCATCGGTGTGGGCGCGGGCGTGTCGTTGCTGTTCCCCGAGCAGGCCGCGGCCAACCCGAGCGCGGCGAGAAGGGGAACCAATCGCAGCAGGGGAGCCGGCATGCCGCGATCCTACCGGCGGGCGCCGCCGGTAGGCCGCAGGCGCGACCCGGCCAGCCGGTGCCGGTAGGCCGGGTCGCGGCGCTCGGCGCGATCAGACCGGCATGCCCAATGCCGAGGCCAGCGTCTGCCCGATCGCGTTCACGAAGGTGCCGATCGCGCCCGGATCCAGGATCTGGCTGGGCACGTCGCGGTTGTGGCATCCGGCGGGCGCGGGAATGCCGTTGAGCCGGTCGTTCAACCACATGGCGGCGCTGGCGGTCCCGGATACGGCGGCGATGCCGTGCTCGCTGAGGATGTCGCGGGTGTAGAAGACCTCGGCCTCCGGGTCTCGGCAGTAGATGTCGTAGGTCTTGTTGACCGCGTTGATCGGCATGGCCTCGTCGAACGGCGCCTCGTAGATGTGCAGCGGCGCGGTGGGGGTGCCGCGGTTGCCGAGGGTCAGTTCGTCCAGCAGCGGCTGGAGTTCGGGCGCCAGCAGCGGATCGCCACCCGGATAGTCGAACAGGCCCTTGATGTTCACGAACGGAAATCCGGCGAATTGCAGTGCGACGCACTGGTTTTCGTGAATCACCCGGACGCCCTTGCCGAGCGGGTTCATGTACTTGTCGATGAACTCGTTGAGCTGCGGGTATTCCCGCGCCACCCCGAACAGGCCGCCGAGCACCGCGCCGCCGAAGGTGGAGGTGGCATTGTTGTAGTCGAGGGCCATCCGGATATCGGCCATCAGGCCGCCGGTGGACGAGCCGACGAGGTTCAGTTCGGGCGCGTAGGTGGGCTGCAGCTCGGCGGCGTGCGCGGTGGGAATGGCCCCGCCGGAATAGCCCCACATCGCGACGCGGGTATCGGCGCCCTGCAGCCCGGCCGGATCGAAATTCTCGGCGGCCCGGATGCCGTCGAGGGTGATGCGACCGCCGAGCGGCCCGGCCGCATACGCCGCGTCGGGGCCTTCGTGATCGGGGATCACGACCGCGTGGCCGAGCTGCAGCATGGCTTGGACTTCGACGAATTCGAGCTGGATGACATTGTTGAGCGGATTGGGCAGCGACCCCATCTGCAGCGCGTAGGACGGCGCGCAGTTCTGCGACAGCGAGTCCTCCGCGAACTGGAACGACAGCAGGCTGCGCTGTCCGGTCGGCGCCGGGCGGTGCGGCACGATCACCGTCGCCACCGCGGCGATCGGCTCGTCGCGAGTGTTGGTGCTGCGGTAGGAAACCTGCCAGGCCCGCACATTCAGCGGGATCAGCCAGAAGTTGGCCAGATTCACCTGCCGGGCGGCCAGGATCTGGCCCGGCTGCGCCGCCGCGACCCGCGCCGGATCCGGGTTGTAGAACGCCTGATCCTGATACGGCGGCGCCGGCGGCAGCGGGAACGGCAGCGGCGGCGCCACCGGAACCGGTTCCGCGGCAGCGGTATTCGCGACGATCGGGCAGACGGCCACGGTCAGTCCGGCCGCCATCATCGCCACACAGGTCCGGGCGGCGATCGCCCGAGTTGTCGCCTTCATTCCGAGCTCCTCCACATGCGCGCGGATCGCGCTCGTGCCACAAATAGAGAGCGAGCGCTTCCTAAGTTACGTGCATGACTGTATGTCTTTGCGGGAAACTGTGTCAACGGTCACGTCCGCGAGCACTGGCATGATGGGCGATCGTGACCCGACCGCACCGCCGCACCCAGCAGGAACGCCGCGCCGCCACGGTGACGAAACTGATCGACGCCACGCTCGCCGCCATCGGCGAGGTCGGCTATCACCGCGCCAGCGTGCAGGAGATCTGCGGGCGCGCCGGGCTGTCGACGGGTGCGATGTTTCGCCAGTTCGACAGCCGGCTGGATCTGATCGTGCGCACCGCCGAGGCGATCGTGGCCCGGCAGCTCGACGGTTTCCGTGCGGCGACAGCGCAACTCGGCGCCGCCGACGACACTCTCGATGTGGCCCTGCGGTTTCTGCGACAGGCACAGTCCTCGGCGCTCACCCACGCGCTCCGTGAGATCTATCTGGCCGCGCGATCGGACGACGAATTGCGTTCGCGCATAACGCCGATCGCGGAGTCCTACTACCGCGACATCGTGTCGGCCGTCAACGAGGCCGAGGTGCTGGCGAATTTTCCGGAACAGGTGCGGGAGCCGCTGTTCTTCGCGATGCTGTACGTCTTCTCGGGGGAGGCCGTGGTCCGGGGTGTGTACACCCGGCCGGACCTCGACGATGCGGTACTGGGGCTACTGGAGGACATGCTGCGGACGTATGCGGAGCGCGGTCCGAGTTCGGGTGGGTGAGCACGTGCGAAAAATCCCCCGTAGGTCCGACATCACCGGAACTACGAGGGATTCGCACCATGGGTTCACGGACGCGGCGATGCCGCCCGGCAGTCGGCACCGTCGCGGCGAACCCCGGGCCTCAGCCGGACTTGCCCGCCGCGATCGCCGGTTCCGAAGTCTGTTGCGGTACCGCTGATTCGAGGCGGAAGGTGCGGTACACCAGCGCCGCCGTGGTGCCGAAGCCGAGGCACAGCCCGAGCCACACGCCCGGCCCTTCCCAGCCGAGCCCGTAGCCGAACAGGCCCATGGCCGGGATGCCGACGGCGAAGTAGCCGATCAGCGTGTTCTTCATGCCGGCCTTGGTGTTGCCCAGGCCGCGCAGCAGGCCGATGCACAGATTCTGCGAACCCTTGCAGTACTGGTGCACGATGGCGAACCAGAGCAGCGTGGCCGCGGCGGAGGCGACCGCCGCGTCGTCGCGGTGCTCGCGCAGGAACGGGGTGAGCACCGCATCGGGGGCGAGGACGTACACCAGCCCGATCGCGGTCATGAGCGTAAAGGCGAGGGTGAACGTGCGCCGGGCGATGCCGCGCGCGGCGTGCCGTTCGCCCTGCCCGACCACGCGGCTCACCAGGATCGACGAGCCTTGGGACAGGCCGATATTGAACTGGTACACGATCTGCGCCAGGTTGTTCACGATATTGCTGGCCGCCAGCGCCACCGGCCCGAAGCTGCCCATCATGAGGGTTGCGACGGAGGTGATCGCGGCTTCGGCGCCGTAGGTGAGCGAGATCGGGGTGCCCATGGCGGTGATCTGCCGCACCGTGGCGAGATCGGCCCGCCACCCGCGCACGGTCAGGAGCGAGCCGAGCAGGTCGTCGCGCCGCACCGACACCAGGTAGGTGCCGCAGGTCCACAGCTGAACGATGGTGGTGGCCAGCCCGATTCCGGCGAGCCCGAGCTCGGGCAGCCCCAGCCACCCGTAGATGAACACGGCGTTGAGCAGCGCGTTGACGCCGATCGAGAGGATCGTCACCCGCATCAGCGATCCCGCCCGGCGCATCCCGACGGCGAACTGCCGCAACACGTTCAGCCACAGCATCGGCACCAGGCCGGGCGCCAGCGTCCAGATGATCGAGCGGGCCGCGTCGACGACCTCCGGGCGCTGTCCCAGCGCGCCCAGCAGGTATCCGATCGCGATCAGGACGATCGCCCCGGCCACCGAGGTGAGGGTGGCGACCGCGAAGGCTGCCCGCAGGTATCCGCGGATCTCGTCGCGGGCCTGCTCGTCGAGTTCCGCATCGCCGCCGCGCTTGTCGGCCCGGCCGACGGCGCCGGACACCATATTGCCGACGCCGGTGACCATCCCGACGCACATGGTGCGAATCTGGTTGTACAGCAGCAGCGCCAGGCCGCCCGCCGCGACCGCGGCGACGCCGAGCAGGCCCATCATCGCCAGGTCGACGGTGGTCAGCGCGATCTGGGCGAGCTGAATGCCGATGACGGGACCGGCGACGCCCAGGATGGCGCGATAGTCGGCCCAGCGAATCCTCATGTGCTCCCTCATGTTCCGGTCCGTTCCAGGTCGGCCGCGCGGCCGGGCCGGCCCCGGGTCCCCGCGTTGTCGTGCGGCCCGTCGACGACGTATCGGACGGCGGCGAGCTGGACTGAATCGTCGTAGGCCGTCAGCAGTCTCTTGATCCGCTGATGCGCGAGATGGTCGAGCAGGCCGCGCTCGAGCAGCCAGTCGTCGTCGTAGACCGAGTCGAGATACTTCTCGCCCGCATCGCACACCAGCACCACGGCGGTGCTGCCGGGCCGCAGGCGCAGCAGTCGGCGCAGCGCGACATATATTGCGGCACCGGCGGTTCCGCCGATGAGCAGCCCGGTGCGGCAGGCCACGACGCGGGCCGTGGCGAACGCGTCGACGTCGGCGACCTTGCAGCCCTCGTCGATGTGGCGGTAGTCGACATTGCTGCCCACCTGGAATCCGGCGGGGCTGCCCGCGCCGGTCTGCCAGTACGGGCGGCCGGGCCCGCCGAAGATGATCGAGCCGGTGGGTTCGACGCCGACGGTGCGCACCCGAGATCCGTGGCGGCGCAGCTCTTCCACCGTGCCGCACAGCGATCCGCCGGTGCCGACCGCGCCGATCAGGCAGTCGATGTCGGTGCCGAGGTCGGCCCGCAGTTCCTCGGCCAGCCCCCGGTAGCCCGCACCGTTGCCCGGATTGTTGTGCTGGTCGGGCCAATAGGCCCCGGTGGCCGCGGCGATCTCGGCCGCCTTGGCCCGCCGCGCGACGGTGCTCGGTCCGCCGTCGGCGCCGTCGACGAATACCAGCCGCGCACCCAGGGCCCTCATCGCCCGGAGTTTGTCGCGGGCCGCGTGCCCGTCCACGACGGCGGTGAACGTGTAGCCGCGCTCCAGGGCGATCAGGGCCAGCCCCGTGCCCGTGTTCCCGGAGGTCGGCTCGACGATGTGCCCGCCGGGACCCAGCAGTCCGGTGCGCTCGGCGTGCAGCACCATCTCCCGGGCCATGCGCACCTTCGCCGACCCGGTGGGGTTGAACTGCTCCAGCTTGAGCAGCAGCCGCGTGCCCGTGCCGGTGCGGGTCAGCTCCAGCAGGGGGGTGCGGCCGATCAGCTCGGAGGCCCGGTGCACGACGGGTTCGCGGCGGGGCGCGAGACCGGTCATCGGTCGAGTCTCCAGCGCAACCGCCCGTTCTCGCGGGTCAGCACGATCTTCGGGGGCAGCGGGAGCTGGTGGAATTCGCTCTCGTTCTTGTCCATCTGGTACCCGGCGGTATTGGGATAGACGAGCAGATCCCCGGCCGCGGGCGCCTGCGGGAACGGCACCTTGCGCCAGGTGAGGACGTCGTACTCCATGCAGCTGGCGCCGCCCACGCACGAGGCGACCGGTTGCGCGTCGGCGATCCTGTTGCGCGGCACCAGGATCGGATCCGGAAGGAACTCGCTGCCCTTCCACTGTTCGGAGACGCTCATGCTCAGCCCGGCCACCGTGGTGATGCCGTGGGCGTCGTTGCGCTTGAAGCCCTGCACCGGGAACACCGTGAATCCGGCATCGATCAGCAGGGCCCGGCCCGGTTCCAGAAACAGCCGGATGTCGTTGTCGCGCAGGTGGTGCGCCAGCGACGCCCCGTCGAATTCGACGGTCAGAACGGCCTCGAGCATGGCCGCCCCGACCGGTCTCTGGGCGTACGGGTAGAACTTCTCGAACTGCTTCCCGGCATGGAACCAGTCGTCGGTGCGACCGCTGGTGAACGCCTCCCAGTCGTCCGCGGCGAGATAGCTGCAGGCGAACCCGCCGCCGATGCAGACCGCCTGCGCCGCGAGCCCCGCGGCCCGCGCCTTGGCGACCAGTTCGATGAGCTCCCAGGCCAATTCGGCGCGCGGCGCTACGGCGTAGCCGTCGAGATGGAAGGAGAAGCCGGACATTTCGAGGTGCTGTCGCAGTTCGGCGCAGCGGACCAGCGCCGCCTCCAGATCGCCGGGGGACAGCCCGAACCTGCTGTGCGGCGCGCGCGGCGGCAGCACTCGCAGCAGGATGCGGGCCGGTCCGTCGGTGCGGGCCAGCGCGGTGATGCGGTCCAGTTCGTCGAGGGAGTCGATGGCGACCAGGCAGCCGTGCCGGACAGCGAGCCAGAGCAGCTCGTCGCTCTTGGCGGCGCCGGTGACTCCGATGTCCTGGCCTCGGATGCCCTGTGCGAGAGCGTGAATCAGCTCGGGTGCGCTGGCGACGTCCACCGCGCCGCCCAGTTCGGCGACCTTCGACAGCCAGCATCCGGCCTTGTTCGCCTTCTTGCCGAAATAGACCTGGCCGCGCACACCGTGCTCGTCGAGCACCGCCTGGAACGCGCGGAGATTATCGGCGAACTGCTCGGGATAGACGACGTGGAACGGGCCGCCGACGGCGTGCCCGATATCGAACAGCAGCTCGGAATCGGCCCGAACCTCCTGGGCCCAGGGCTTTTCCAGCGCGGGCAGGGAAATGGTGGTCACGACCACAGCGACACCTCCTGTCCGCGCCCGGCCGCCACCGCGCGGGTGGCCAGGGCGTGTGCCACCGGGATGTCGGTGATCACCATGCCGCTCGAGAAGGCGAACACCCGATCCTGCGGGTCGCGGCGCCCGGGGGCCCGTCCGGCGACGATATCGGGCAGTTCGGCGTGGATCTCCACCTTGCCGTCCGGCCCGGCGAGCCGGGTCCCGGTCACCCCGAGCTGGCCGGTGTTGGTGGCGATCGCGTAGTCCGCGTTCCGCAGCGCGCCGCCCGCGACACCCTTGCTGGCGACCGAGATCAGCAGCCCGCCCGGCTTCAGCCAGGCCGTCTGCACCTTCGGATGCGCGGCGCGGCCGGAGGCGGCCACGACGATATCGGATTCGGCGACGGCCGCCGGAACATCCTCGACGAGTTCGACCTCCCGGTTGGGGAAGTAGCGGTGCAGGGTGGCGATGGTGTCGGCGATGCCGTCGGGATGGGTGCCGAACAGCCGCAGCCGCTCCAGGCCGGGCAGCACGGTCAGCAGGAACGGCAGCGTGTTGCGGCCCTGCACCCCGGTGCCGATCATCAAGGCGCTGGTGGCATCCGGCCGCGCGCTGTGCTTGGCGATGATCGCCGTGGTCGCGGGCGTGCGCGAGGCGCCGACCCGCTGGCAGTCCATGAACGCGAACGGCAGGCCGGTGGTGTCGTCGTAGAGACTGATTGTCGTGTAGTACTTTTCGGCGTTGTCGCTGCCCTGCCGGTAGGAGGTCTTGAAACCGAGCTGCTGCAGCGAGCCGTCGTAGCCGAGCATGGAATAGGACACCGCATCGCGTTCCTCCACCGGAATCGGCATCATCAACTTCGTCGGACAGCGCGAATCGCCCTGCGCGAACGCCTGATAGCCGTCCTCGACGAGCGCGATGATCTCGCCGGGCATGATGTCGACATCGGCGAGATCGGTGCGGGTCAGGATGTGCAGCGTGGGATTCATCTCGTTTCCTCGTTCGGTTCGGACCGGCCGGTCACGCCGCTGCCGTCGAGGTGCACGAGGCGATTCGTGCAGGCCCGCAGCAGCGGCAGATCGTGGCCGATGAGGAGTACGCCGACTCCGGTGGCGGCGGTTGCGGTGACGGTTCGGACGACGGTGGCGGTGGTGGCGGGGTCGAGCATGGCCGTCATCTCGTCGCAGACGATGTAGTCGGGCCGCCAGGCCAGTACCCGGGCCACCGCGGCGCGCTGGAGCTGGCCGTCGGACACCTGCGACGGGTAGCGGTCGAGAAGGTCCCGGGTCATGCCCGCGGCGGGGAGTACGGTATCCCAGTCCACGGGCCCGCGGCCGAGCTCGGAGATGGTGTCGCGCAGCGTCATCCGCGGGCTGCACGAGCGCCGCGGCGATTGGAACAGCATGGCGATCCGGCCGGAGTGCCGCCGCGAGAGCTCGGCCCCGTCGCAGCGCACCCGGCCGGAATCCGGCCTGCGCAGGCCGGTGAGTACCTGTGCGAGAGTGGTTTTCCCGGTGCCGGACGGCCCGGTGAGGCCGACGATCTCGCCGGGGGAGACGGTGATCGACACCCGGTCGAGCACGCGGCGCCTGCCGAAGGAGACGGAGATGTCCTGGGCGGCAAGGACTTTGTCGGTCATCGGGCACCGTACCGGTAGTCGTCGGGCAGATTCACCAGCGACGGGGTGAGGTGGGGGATGGGTTGCAGGCCGTTCTCCGGCAGCGCCGCCAGCAGGTCCCGGGTGTATTCGTGCCGGGGATGGTCGAGAACCTCCGTGGCCGTGCCGGTCTCGACGATGCGGGAGGCGTGCATGACCGACAGCTCGGTGCAGAGCGCGGACTCGCGGAGCGCGGTGATGTCGTGGGTGATGAGCAGTACGCGGCCGCCCTCGCCCGCGAATTCGGCGAGCAGCTTCAGGATCGCGGCCGATCGCTCGGCATCCAGGGCGGAGGTGGGTTCGTCGGCGACGATGACCGCCGGATCGGCCGCGAGCGCGAAGGCCACGGCCGCGCGCTGCGCCATGCCGCCCGACAGCTCGTGCGGATACCGCTGCAGCGCAGAGGTTTCCAGCCCGACCCGGTCGAGCAGATCCGCCGGATCGTGCCCGGTGCCGAGGTAGCGGATGGTCTCCGACAGCTGCGGCCCGATGCGCCGCACCGGCGTGAAGTAGGTCATCGCCGACTGCGGGACGAGGGCGACGGTATGGCCGCGGGCCCGCTGGATCTCCGGGCCCGTCAGCGTGCGGTCGCCGACCGTCAGTGTGACGGTGCCCGCCACCCGGGCTCGGCGCGGCAGCAGCCCGGTGACGGTGGCTCCGAGCATCGACTTGCCCGAACCGGATTCGCCGATGAGGCCGTGCACGGTCCCGGCACGCACCTCCAGCGCGGCGTCGGTGACCGCGTGCACCGTCCGCCCGGGAGCGAGCGGGATCCGGACGGTGATGCCATCGAGGGTCAGGGTCACAGCGAAACCTCCTCGGGCGCGGCGGTTCTCGCCTGCCGACGTCCGCCGATCACCGAGATGCTCAGTGTCACCAGGACCAGCACTCCGCCCGGAAAGACCAGCAACCACCAGTCGCCGAGCAGGATCGAGGTCTGCGCGTCCGACAGCAGCGTCCCCAGCGAGGCCTGGTGTGGCGGCAGGCCGACGCCCAGGAACGACAGCGTGGACTCGTGCCAGATGGCGTGCGGGATCAGCAGCACCACGCCGATCAGCGCCTGCCCCAGCGCCACCGGCACGAAATGCCGGGCGATGATGCGGTGCGGGGGCAGTCCGCGCAGCCGCGCCGCCTGCACGAACTCGGCATGCCGCAGCGCCAGCACCTCGCTGCGGACCGCCCGGGCGACCGTGGTCCAGTGCGTCAGCACCAGCGCGGCGACGATCGCGGTGATCGAACCGCGGAACATCGCCACGATCAGCAGCGTGAGCAGCAATGCGGGCAGCGCGCTGAAACCCTCGGCGATGCGCATCGCGATCCGGTCCCACCAGCCGCCGAACGCACCGGCGGTCACGCCCACGACGATGCCCAGCAGCGCGGAGCTGACCGCGGTGGCCAGCGCGATGCCCAGCGAGATCCGCATCCCCTCCGCCACCAGGACGAAGACGTCGCGGCCCGCGCTGTCGGTGCCGAACGGAAACCGCGGACCGGGCGGCCGGCGGCTCATCGCGAAGTCGACCAGGCTCGGATCGAGTGGGCGCAGGATCGGCACCAGGGCCGCGTAGAGGACGGCGAGGGCGAGGACGGCGCAGGCCGCGGCGAACAGCGGGCGGCGCGAACGCTCAGCCATCGGCGTCGATCCTCGGATCGATCAGGATCCCCGCGGCGTCCGCGCACAGGTTGCCCAGCAGCACCACCGCGGTGGTCAGCACCGTGAGAACGGCCAGCAGCGGAAAGTCCAGGGCGCGAGCGGCGTTCACGGTGGCGTCCCCCACTCCGGGCCAAGCGAAGACGGTTTCGACGACGGTGGCGCCGACCAGCAGTTCGGGCAGCCGTGCGCCGCACAGCGTCAGGAACGGCGCGATCGACATCGGCAGCACGTGCCGGAATGCGATGACGTGCCAGGGCAATCCGCGCGCCCGGGCGCCCCGCACGGCATCGCCGCCGAGATGTGCGGTCACGGTCTGGCGCAGGCCGAGCAGCAGCCACGGCAGCTGGGTGAGGCCGAGCACGATCGCGGGAAGCACCAGGTGCCGCACCGTCGAGGACACGGAGATCGGTTCGCCCGGATCGGTCAGACCCGACGCCGGGAACCACTGCAGCGTCAGCGCGAACAGCAACACCGTGCCCAGGACCAGCACAAAAGGTGGAATCGACTGCAGCACAACGGCTACCGCGCTCAGCGTGCGGTCCACGAGCCCGCCGCGGCGCAGCCCGGCCCAGGCGCCGAGGACGAACGCCAGCACGATGGCCACGAGACCGCCGCACGCGCCGAGCAGCAGCGTCCAGGGCAGCCGCTCCGCCAGCACCTGTGTGACCGGCTCACCGTAGGAACGGGATTCACCCAGGTGGCCGTGCAGCAGGTCGGTGAACCACGACCACCACTGGCCGGGCCATGCCCGGTCCAGACCCAGGCGCTCGCGCAACTCGGCGCGCTGCGCCTCGGTGAACCGGTCGCCCTGGTCGCGCAGATACGCGTCCAGCGGATCGAACGGGCTGGCGGCGGCCAGCGCGAAGACCGCGACCGACACCAGCAGGACCAGCGGTACGGCCAGCGCGGCCCGGCGCCCGGCCAGCCGCAGTACGCGACGAGCCCGCATCAGTGTGCCCAGCGGGCCAGCGAATACCACGGACCCCAGGCGACGCCGTGCGTGTGCGGCTCGAGCGCGGTCGGCGGAATCCGGAAGCCCTTGTCCCGCACCACGTATACGTGGTCCTCGCTGACCAGCGTCAGCATGGCGGGATCGGCGTGGTATTCGGCCTGGAACTGCCGGTAGAGTTCCGCGCGGCGCTGCGGATTCGGCTCCACGCGGGCGGCGTCGAGGACCGCGTCGACGCGCGGATTGACGTAGTCGGACAGGTTGTCCCACTTGGAACCCGCGCCGGGGGCGGCGTAGCGGGAATGGAATTTGGTGTAGAGCTGGCTGTCGATCGTGTAGGGCTGCCCGCCGCCGCCCACCATGAACGGCGTACGCGCCAGATAATCCGAGGTCATGGCCTTCTTGTCCACCGCCACCGGGGTGATGTCGATGCCGACCTTCTTGGCGTCCGACACCGTCGCCATGGTGAGGTCGCGGCGGACGACCTCGGTGGGGTAGTAGGCGATCTCGAAGGCGGCCCGGCGGCCGTCGTGTTCGCGGACCCCGTCGGCTCCCCGCCGCCATCCCGCGGCATCGAGAATCCGCTCGGCGTCGGCGGGATCGAACGCGAAATCCTGTGCGGGGTCGTAGGAGTCGCCGTAGATGCGGCCGAGCAGGGTGGAGGTCGGGCGGCCCGCGCCCTGCAGGATGTGCTCGACCATCGAGTTCCGGTCGACGGCGCGGTTGAGCGCCCTGCGGATCGCCGGATCGCCGGCCACGGGGTTGCCGGTCGGCAGGCTGATCCCGAGCCAGTCGTTGGCCGATGCGGTGACGGCGCGGAAGCCGTTGCGCGCCACGCCCTCCGCCAGTTCGGCGGGCAGCCGGGTGCCGTCCGCGCCGTCGCGCACCTGGGCGGCCCGCGCGTTGTCGTCGTCGGTGCGCCGCACCACGAACGTCTTCACCTGCGGCTTCTCGCCCCAGTAGTCGTCGCGCGCGGTGAGTACGGCTTGGTCGGGGCGCAGTTCGGTGAGCGCGTACGGCCCGGTCCCGACCGGGTGGTGGTTGAGTTCGGACTTGTCGGCCGGGCCGGGCTGCGCGAATGCCTCGGCGGGGGCCACCGCCAGGAACAACCGGTGGTCGAAGTCGGGGTACGGCCCGTTCAGCTGGAATTCGACGGTGTCGGGCCCGGTCTGGGCGGCATGGCGGAGGAACTCGTAATCCGCGGCGATCGGGGAGGAGAAGGCCGGATCTATCACCGAATTGTAGGTTGCGGCAACATCTTCCGGGCCGAACGGGCTCCCGTCGGAGAATCGGACGCCGGGCCGGGTGTGGACCACCCACCGGCTGTAGTCGCCGCCGACGGGCTCCGGCGCCCCCGCGGCCAGCACCGGCACCGCGTCGGGGATCCGGTCGTCGACGCCCTCCTGTACCCGGTACAGGCTGTCGTAGATCTTCGACTCGCCCGTCTTTCCGTGCCCCAGCAGCGGGTTGAAGTTGCCCAGCTCCTCGGTGTCGATCACCACGAACCTCTCCGTGCGTGAATTCGATTGCGGCGCAGCGCATGCGGTGGCTGCGACGGCGAACGAGGTTGCGGCGGCGAGGATTCCGAGCCGGAGCAAGTGCATGCGTGTACTGTAGACTAATGATAATGATTGTCAATATAAATAGTATCGTGATCTGGCGCACGCTCGCAACTCGGGGCGGAGGAGTCCCTGGTGGGCGACCGGAACGGGGGCGTCTCGAATTGCATTGAGGCCAAGGTGGTTTCATCCGGAAGTTCACCGGATGCGCGGCCGCCGCGCTGTCGCGCCGGATCCGGCCGCGGTCCTACGCGCCCGGCCGGACGACGTCCGTGCACCCGCGACGGCGTGGTTGCTGCGGATAAGCTCGCATCCCGTGACCGTCTCCAGCACCGAATCACCGGTCTCGACGTGGGCGCCGCTGGCGTCGCGGATCTTCCGCGCGCTGTGGATCGCCCAGCTGGTCTCCAACCTCGGCACCTGGATGCAGACGGTCGGCGCGCAGTGGCTGCTGGTCGGCGAGCCGAATGCGGCCACGCTGGTCTCGCTGGTGCAGACCGCGACGGCGCTGCCGGTGATGCTGCTGTCGGTGCCGTCGGGTGTGCTCGCCGACCTGGTCGACCGCCGCCGCCTGCTGATCGGGGCGCAGTCGGCGATGGCGATCGCCGCGGCGGTGCTGGCGGTGGTGACGGCCACGGGACACATCACGCCCGTGCTACTGCTGACGCTGCTGTTCCTGCTCGGGGCCGGGCAGGCGCTGACCGCCCCGGCCTGGCAGGCGATCCAGCCGGAACTGGTGCCGCGCACGCAGATTCCGGCCGCGGCGGCGCTCGGCAGCATGAGCAACAATGTCGGGCGCGCGGTCGGCCCGGCGATCGCCGGGGCGCTGGTGTCCCTGGCCGGGCCGACGCTGGTGTTCGCGCTGAACGCGGTCTCGTTCGTCGGGATCGTGGCGGTGCTGTGCTGGTGGCGGCGCCCGCCCGACGATCACGACCTGCCCGCCGAACGGCCCGTCGCGGCACTCGCGGCCGGGCTGCGCTTCATTCGGGCGGCCCCGGCGGTGCGGCGGGTGCTGCTGCGCTCGATCCTGTTCATCGCGCCCGGTAGCGCGCTGTGGGCGCTGCTGCCGGTGATCGCGCACGACCGGCTGCACCTCGGGTCGTCGGGCTACGGGCTGTTGCTGGGCGCGCTCGGCGCGGGCGCCGTGCTCGGCGCGACCCAGCTGTCGCGGCTGCGGGGCGTACTGACCCCGACGCAGCTGCTGGCGGTCGGCGCCGGGCTGTTCGGCCTGGCCACCGTCGTGGCCGCGACCGTGCAGAACATGCCGATCGTGCTGGTATGCCTGGTGTTCGGCGGATTCGCCTGGATCACCTCGATGTCGACGATGAACTCCACCATGCAGCTACTGCTGTCGTCGTGGGTGCGGGCGCGCGGGCTGTCGGTGTATCAGCTGGTGTTCATGGGCGGGCAGGCGCTCGGCGCGCTGGCGTGGGGGCTGGTCGCGGGCGCGTTCGGCACGGTGACCGCCATGATCGCCGCCGCCGCGCTGCTCGGAGTGTGCGCGCTCAGCACGCTGTGGCTGCCGGTCCGGGTGACCTCGATCGACACCACGCCCGCCGCCTACTGGCCGGAGCCGGTGCTCGACTACGCACCGGAACCCGACGACGGCCCGGTGCTGGTGCTGGTCACCTACCACGTGCCCGGCGAGGCGGTCGCCGAGTTCTCGGGCGCGATGGCGCGGGTCGGCCGCTCCCGCCAGCGCACCGGCGCGATGGAATGGCGGCTGTACCACGACGTCGGCGTCGCCGACCGCTATGTGGAGGCCTTCGTGGTGCGGTCCTGGCAGGAACACATTCGCCAGCATCAGGTGCGGTTGACGGCGCAGGACCGCCTGGCCGAGCAGCGGGTCGCGGAGTACACGGTGGGGGAGAGCCGGACCCTGCACCTGGTGGCCGTGCAGCCGGTGCGCACCTGGCGGCGAAACTGATCACCCCTGGCCGGCGCCGCCGAGGCGACCGCCTAAACTGTCGGGCATGCGCATGTTCCTGGATATCCTCCTGATCATCACCAGCGTGTTGCTGGTGTTGCTGGTGCTGCTGCATCGTGCGAAGGGCGGAGGCCTGTCCAGCCTGTTCGGCGGCGGCGTGCAGTCGAGCCTGTCGGGGTCCACCGTCGTCGAGAAGAACCTCGACCGCATCACCATCTTCGTCGGCGTCGTCTGGCTGATCGCCATCCTCGGCATCGGTTTCGAGATCAAGTTCGCCTGACCGGCAGCGCCGCCGCGGTCGCGAGCCCCAGCACCACGGCGGCGATCGCGAAGGCGGCGGCGTAGCTCGACCCGAGCACCGGCGCGACCGCCAGCGGCCCCAGCATCTGGCCGCAGCTGTACCAGGCGGTCAGCGCCGCGGCGGCACCGGGACCGGCGAGGTCGCCGCCCACCTCGATGCTCAGCATCACGATCCCCATGAACGTCCCGCCGAACAGCGCCGCCGACACCACCGCCGGGATCACACCGGTGGACACGGCGGGTAGCACCGCCGACACCACCTGCAGCAGCAGTGCCACGATCAGCGCCGTGATCGGTGTCCAGCGCCGCGCCGCGAGACCCCACAGCACGGTCGCCGGGGCCGCGGCGAGACCCACCACCACCCACATCGCCGTGCCCAGCGACTGGTGCCCCGGCGTGCTCACGGCGGCGACCAGGAACGTGCCGATGACGATATAGCCCAGGCCCTCCAGGAAATAGGACACCAGCAGCGCCCGCCACGCGCGCAGCGAACGGGCCGCGGTCGCCACGGCGCGGGCGCCCGGAACGATATCGAGCCGCAGCGCGGGCAACAGCAACAGCGCGGTCAGGACGGCGGCACCGAGCCACATCGCCTGCCAGGAGGCGATCGGACGGGCCGCGAGGGCGAGCAGTCCGGTGAGCGCGATTCCGCAGCCGACCCCGGAGAACGCGATACCCGCCGCGCGCCTGCGGTTTTCGTGTCGTGCCGCGATACCGGCGCAGCCGATGAACACGATCGCGCTGGCGACCCCGGCGAGCAGGCGCAGCACCACCGGCACCGCGGTGGGCGCGGGCCAGGCCATCAGCGCCTCGCTGGCCACCAGCACGGCCGCCGCGAGCCGAAACAGGTTGCGGCTGTTCCATTCCGGGCGGCGTGCCAGGAGTACGGCGCCGAGCAGGTAGCCCGCGTAGTTGGCGGCCGCGACGACCGCACCGGCGTGCGCGTCCATCCGCCCGGCGTCGATCATCACCGGCATCAGCGGGGTGTAGGCGAAGCGGCCGATCCCCATCGCCGCCGCCAGACCGGCGGCCGCCCGCAGCGCGGGGGCCAGGCTCTGCTGTCGAGGTGCTGCGATTGTCACCGTATCGACGGTAAGGGTCGCGATCGATCCGGTGAAATGCTTTCTGCGCACCATGTATACGCTGGACGCATGGAACTGGAGCTGCGGCATCTGCGCGCCTTCGCCGTGCTGTGCGAGGAGCGGAACTACACCCGCGCCGCGCAGCGGCTGCACCTGGCGCAGCCGTCGCTGTCGCGCACGATCCAGCAGCTCGAGCGCATTCTGGACTGCCGCCTGATCGATCGCACGCCGCGGCGCTTCGAGGTGACCGGGGAGGGGAGGGAATTTCTGACCCACGCGCGCCGCATACTCGCCGACCTCGACTCGGTGGTGGCGGACCTGCAGCTGCGCTCCGGGGTGGCGGTGGGGTTCGCGTGGCTGCTGCCCGACGGGTGGTTCGGCGCCGCGCGAACCCGGTTCGAATCGGTCGGTGGGCACGTGGAGATTCATCGCGTCGACGACCCGATCGCCGCCCTGGCGGCCGGGACCATCGATATCGCCCTGTACCGCAAGGATATTCGGCTGCCGAAGAATATGGCCGCGCGCACCATCGGCACCGAGCGCCGGGTGCTGGCGGTATCCACCGCGTCGCCGCTGGCCGGTGCGACCGATCTGTGCTGGCGGGACCTGGCGGGATATCCCTTGGTGGTCAACACGGTATCCGGGACCATCGACGAAAACTCCTGGCCGGAGCCGGATCCCGCGCGGGAGATCGTCACCTGCACGAATTTCGACGAATGGCTCGAGCTGGTGGCCGCCGGGCGCGGTATCGGCGGGGTGCCCGAACTGGCCCGTACGCGCGCACCGCATCCGGGCGTGGCCTATGTCGATGTGGCCGACGCGCCGCCGTCGCGCATCTACCTGGTCTGGCGGACCAAGCCCGCGCCGTCGCGCTCGGTGCAGCGGTTCCTCGAGGTCGCCTGAGGGCGGGCCGGATTCGACGGCGCGATACGCTCGAGCGGTGTGGGGCTGGCCGGATTCCAGCCCCACACCCGTATTCACCGCGCGTGTGCGGATTCGATCACGCGTGATCGAGACTCACGCGCTGTCGCTCGTCATCGATGTCGAGAATCCGTACCGACAGCGTGGATCCGACCAGCGGATCCCGCTGCCACTGCGACTTGTGCAGCAGCCCATGGATTCCCGGCGCGACCTCGAGGAACGCGCCGAACGGCACGAGCGATACGACGGACGCGTCGAGCACCGCGCCGCGATCGTGGGCAGTGCGGAACGCCTGCCACTCGCGCGGCGAAATGGATTCGTGGGACATGTATTTCACCTCCTTCCGCAGTCCCGAGAAGTGAACGGGATGCGTCGGAGGGGCGGTCCTCTCGCCCGCGCCGCGCTCAACGCGCGGCCGGGTTGCCCATCTGTGTGCGGCTGGTAGCCGACCCGGCAGTCACGGGGCGAAGATTAGCACGGGGTGGGGGATTCGGCGCAAGGCGTTCGCAGCCGGGGCTGTGAGACACTGTCCCGGCCGAGGACGGAGAGTGACAGTGGGGAGCGAATGATCATCCGGATGCGGGCGGCGGGCCGGGGCGCGATGGTCGCCGCGGTCGTGGCGACGGTGATCACCGGTTCGTCCGGTGTGAGTGCGGCGCAGGATGGAGACACCGACGACGGGCCGAATATCCAGTGTCGCAAGGATATCGACCCGCAGGCCCACCACTTCTATCCCGGTGAATCCGGCGGCACCGCGTACGACGCGGTATTCACGCGCGGAACCGGAAAGCCGCTGCCCGACCTGGGCAGCTACGTTCCGCAGGGCGCCGCGACCTGGGGTAACTGGGACGGGCAGGGAAACGACCTGCTGCTGGTCACCCAGCATGGACCGGGGAACGGCCCCGCCCATATCGCGGGAATCGACCTCCGGACGTACGAGACGGTCGGCGTGGTCACCATCGAGGCGACGCATGCGGGCGGGATCGGGGTCACCGGCAACGGGTGGGTGTACGTGTCGGGCGGGCAGAATCGAGTACTTCGGTTCTCGCAGCAGCGTTTACGGGAAGAACTGCCCCGGCGCGGAAACCTCGAGCACACCGGATCGCTGGAGGTCGCCGGGTCGTCGTTCCTGTCCGGATTCGGGGACAAGCTCTATGCCGGAACCTTCGACAAGGACAAGCCGGGCACGATGGCGCGGTACGGCGTGGGCGCCGACGGCGCGCTGCTGCACGAGGAGGACTACCAGGTTCCGCGGAGCACACAGGGGCTGCTGGTCACCGAGAAGAATTTCGTGTTCAGCTCCTCGTACGGCCGGACGAAACGGGGCAACATCTACGTTGCCGCGCACGGTGAACGGACGATCGCGCCGAACACCGTGCAGTGCTTCCGCACACCCAGCATGCCCGAGGGAATCGCCGGGCTCGGAAACACCGCCTATCTCGTCTTCGAATCCGGCGCCGGTGAGTTCGCGAACGACCCGAAGACCAGGAACAAGATCTCCGACGTGCATATGGCGGATATCGGCGCGCTGGTCGCACCGCGACCGTAAGAGGTTCGGCGCCATACCGACTCGCTATGTCTGCGCTATCCGCTATACGGAGCTGTTCGCCGGTGGCTTGACGACGCCGACCAGAACCGAGCTTCCCATCTGGTAGTCGTTGCGTTTTACTTCGCCCCGGGCTCCGGCGTTTCCTTCGATGGTTCTGATCGTATTGCCGTCGACGGATTCCACGATCCCTATGTGGTCCTGTGTCCCGTCGCCGTTCCAGTCGAAGACGATCATGTCGCCGGGTTTGGCATTCTGCACGCCGTCGTTCAATCCCATGTGCTGGGCATCGGCCCAAATGCTGGGCACATAGTCCTTGTTCGACCACTTGACGTCGTAGCCGGCCTCTTTCCAAGTCCAGCTGGCGAATGCGGCACACCATGCGTCATTGATGTCGTACGGCTTACCCGGCAGGTCGTCGCCCGCCTTTTCCACGGTGCCCACCTCGCCCCTTGCATTCTGGAGAATGCCGTTGATCGTGCCTTTCTCATTCAGCCTGTAACTGGCGTTGCTGGCCGCTGGTGTGGGAAGCCTCGGACCGCCGCGGGTCGGGCCCGGTGAGTATGGATGGGAGCTGCTGATTTCCCCCGCCTCTGTGCGCATCTTCGTCGTCGCCTCGTCGACTTTGGTGTAGACGTCGTCGAAGGCCGACAGCAGGCTGTGGATGGCCCGCGCCTCACTGGCGGCCGTCAGCGGGAGAAGTGCACCCTCCTTGTTCACACGCTGTTCGATACTTCGCAGTTCGCCGTCGAGGTGGTCGATTCGTTTCTTGATCGCCTGGAAGGTTCCGTTCGCGACCTTGAAGGTGTTGAGCACCGAGTCGTTGACGGCATCGCCCTGCCGGTCCATTTCCTTGATTTTCGACTCGAACTCGTCTTTTCGCGAACTGTAGCCCTCGGCCATTGCCGACTTGTCCCGAGGTACGTTGAGGCCCTTCTCGCCGAGCAGCTTCTTCTGCATCATCCACTGTGTCAGGTCTGGCTGCTCCTCTCCTCTGCCGGAGGCGAACATCAGAATCGATGCGCAGATGCCCTCCCGCACGGCGTTGAAGACGGCGATCAGCCCCCCACTGGGGATCTCCGGGAGCTTCAGGGCCTCGACGAAGCCGGTCAGATCTTCGCGGGTAGCCATCACTGAACCTGCGCGCGTTCATCTTCGGCTGGTGTGGCGTCGAACCGAAGCCCCTCCATTCGCACCCTCATCTTGTCCCGGGTCACCCGGTGTGTCGGTGACGCAATTCATCTGCCACCGATTATCGAGTATTCCCAGGGCGGGGAAGGTGTGGGCCTATCCCGTGCGGGGGACCCGCCCATCGACATCGGTGAAACCGTAGTCCTCGGCGAGATCTGCTACGCGCCAGGCCTTTCCGGTGCGGGCGCGGCGGTTCGGGTCGCCCGCCAAGGCGACGACGGCGCGGCCCGGGAAACGTGGGGACTCCGCCTCGTCGAGATCGAAGGTGCCCTCTCCGGGCAGGGTGATCAGGCGGCGGCCGTCGGCGCCGGGCGGAACCATCTGCAGCAGTTCGGTGTTGACGATGCCGGGCCAGATGGAGACGGCGGTGACCTCGGTATCGGCGAAGTCGTGTGCCATATCCGCGGTGAGCCGGTCGACGGCGGCCTTCGCGACCCCGTACACGGTGTTGTGCGTGTGGTGTTCGGCGCCGGGGGAGGAGACGCTGACGATCAGCCCGCCGGACTCGATCAGCAGCGGTGCGGCGAAATGGCTTGCCACGTAATGGGATCGCACGCCGATATCGAAGCTCTCGTCCCAGGCCGCGGGCGGCACCTCCCAGAACGGCTTGCCCAGCCAGCGAGACGACGCGGGAGCGTTGTAGACGTTGTTGACGAGCACGTCGAGGCGGCCGTGGTCGGCGCGGACCTTGGCGAACAGGTCGGCGACGGCGGTGTCGTCGCGGTGATCGCAGACGAACGGCACGCCGGTGCCGCCGAGTTCGCCGATCTCCGACGCGGTCCGGCCGACGGTGCCGGGCAGCTGTCCGGGCTGGGCGGAGCGACCTGTCACGTACACCGTCGCGCCCGCCGCCCCGAGCTCGAGTGCGATGCCCTTGCCGATGCCGCGGCTGGCGCCGGTGACGACGGCGACCCGGCCGGTGAGTATTCCGTTCACGACTCCGGGACATTACCGTGAAATGAGAACACGTTCTAGTCTTTGGGAGGCGAAGTGGAGCCGACACATCGGTTCGTGGAAACAGGCGAGGCCCGGATGCACGTTGCCGAGCAGGGGGAGGGGTATCCGGTCGTCTTCTGTCACGGGTTCCCGCACGGCTGGTTCATCTGGCACCGGCAGCTGTCGGCGGTCGCCGCGGCCGGATACCGTGCCATCGCACCTGACCTGCGCGGATATGGTCGCACCGAATCGCCGGACGGGATCGAGGCGCATACCAATCGGGCTGTGATCGGCGATCTGCTGGCGCTGCTGGACGATATCGGAGCCGAGCGCGCGGTGTTCGTGGGACTGGATTTCGGCGCGCAACTGGTGTGGGAACTGGCGTTGCGCGCACCGGAGCGGGTGGCGGCGGTGTTCGTGCTGAACAATCCGTTCGCCCCGCGCCCGCCGAAACCCCCGTCGGCGTTCTGGACGAAGGCGGCCGAACGGCACTTCCTGCACCTGTCGTATTTCCAGACCCCGGGCGTGGCCGACGCCGAACTGGCCGCGCGACCGCGCGAGTTCCTGGAGCGCGTCTACTACTCGCTGAGCGGTGACTACCACTATCTCGACACGTGGAAGAACCCGCCGGGCCTGGGCTATCTCGACGTGCTGCCCGAAGCGCCGCCGCTCCCGTGGAGCTGGCTCAGCGAATCCGAACTGGACACGCTGGCAACCGAATTCGAGCGCACCGGCTTCACCGGCGGACTCTCCTGGTACCGCGCCCTGGACCGCAACTGGGAGCTCACCGCCGACCTGCCGACCGAGGTCCCGGTCCCGACCTACTTCCTCTACGGCGAGAACGACCCGGACATGGAGGGTTTCAGCGGCCGCGACCCGCTGGCCACGCTCCGCGCTCACGTCCCCGATCTCCGCGCCGTCGAAAAGGTGCCGGACGCAGGACATCTGGTGCAATTGGAACGCACCGATGCCGTGAACACCTTCCTGACGAACCACTTGGACAAGCTGAACCTGCGGCCGTAGCCGTCTGCCGACGTGCGGGCCGAAGCGTTGGCAAGCCTCACGCCGCCGCGTTCGTATGCCGTGGTGCGTCCGCGGGTATGCGGCCGGTGGCGGCGCGGGCCGGGGTGGTCAGGAGATCCAGGTGAGGAGTTCGGACGTGGTCAGGCGGCCGCGGGGTATGGCGGTCGGAGCCGCGCGGCGGGCGGGGTCGGGGTAGCCCGCCGCGATGGCGTGGCGGGGCAGCCAGCCCGGCTCGGCGGCGACGAGCCGGGCGGTGTGGCGGACGTTGTCGTCGGGGTGGAAGGTCGTCAGGCAGGTGCCGAGGCCGTGCTCGTGGGCGGTCAGGCAGATCGACTGGGCGACGCGGCCCATGTCGAATTCGGTGTCGGCGAAGCCGTTGTCGGCCGACAGCAGGACCAGCACCAGCGGGGCGTCGGCGAGGTGGAGGGCGAAGTTGCCCGAGCGGGAAAGGTCCTGGCGCACATCGGGATCGGTGACGGCCACGAACCGCCACGGCTGACGGTTGCGGGCCGAACCGGTCCAGCGCGCCACGTCGATGATCTGCTCGACAACGGTGCGGGGGACCGGGTGCGGCAGGAAATGCCGCACCGATCTCAGATCCTTGATCGCCTCGTCCACCGCGCCGACCCTACCCGGGACCGATTCGGCCTCTCCGATGTGAGGCGCGGCTTACTCGCTCTGTTCCCAGGCGGCGACCGGCAGCGACAGATACACGCCGAAATTCTCCAGCCCCGTCGCCTTCTCGATGTCGCGGTGCAGCCGCTCGCAGCGCTCCTGCCGGTTGTCGGCGCGACTGGCGAACCACTTGGACCGCACCTCGATCACGACATCGAGCCCGCTGCGGTCGAACGGGCCCAGCGCCCGGAACCGGATCTCCACATCGCCGGGCTGGAGATCGCCGTCGTACGGCTCCTCGGGGCATTCGACGGCCACCGAGATCAGATGCGGAAGCTGCTGCCCGAGTTCTTTCAGCATCGATTCGGGCACGTGGGCTGCGTAGGTCACCTCGACTAGTGGCACCGGGTCAGTCTATCGATTCGCGCGCGCGGTCCGGGTGGGGCACGATCAGATGAACTGGACAATGGACCAACTGGAGGGTCATGAGTGACTGCGGTCGGCTCCGTATCCACCACCGCGTGGACCTACCCGCCACCCCGGAGCAGGTCTTCGACCTGCTGACCGACCACTGGGCGCGGCTGTGGCCCGTGACCCAGCGCCGCATCCGCGACGGCGCCGACCCCGCGACGCCGAACGGTCCGGGCTCGGTGAGAGCCCTACGTGCACTCGGCATCTGGCAGATCCACGAGTCGATCGTCACCCACACCAGGCCGCGGCTGATCGAATACCGCACGATCCGCGGCCCGGTCCGCGACCACCTCGGCCGCCTCGAACTGACCCCCGCGCCCAGCGGCGGCACGCACCTCGACTACCGCATCTGGTTCGACACCGCACCGTGGATCCCCGCCCGCCTGATCGCGATATCGCTCGAAACGACGTGGCGACTCTGGAGCGTCCCGCGCCTGCGCAAACTCTGCCGACACCTCCCCGGAACCACCACGAACTAGCCGCTGGGCCGAACTTTCCCGCACCCTCTGCACGTTCCCGCACCCCCTACAGCGGCCCGCAAGGGGTGCGGGAACACGTAGGGGGTGCGGCGTTGCTGGTTCCGTCCTCAGCGTCTGGGGCGTCGGTGGGTGAGTGGCGTTGGGAGGCCGACTGTCCTGGGTGTCAGCGGGGGAGGTTCGCGGCGGCTTCCTCGTCCAGTAGCCAGGTGGTGGTGGCGCTGCCCTGCGCCCCGGCGGCGGGGATGTCGACGGGTGCGGCGCCCGCGAGGGCCGCGGCGACCGCCTCCGCCTTGGCGGCGCCGCCGGTGACCACCGCGACGTGGCGGGCCAGGCGGACGGCCGGGAGGGTCAGGGTGATCCGCACCGGCGGGGGTTTCGGCGAATCCGTCACGGCCACAACGAGTTCGTGGGCCTCACGGACCGCATCGGTGTGCGGGAACAGCGAATTCACGTGCCCTTCGCCGCCTATGCCGAGCAGGTGGAGGTCGAACGCCCCGTGCTGGGCGAGGTGCGCGTGCACCGCCGCCGAATATTCCGCCGCGGCCTCGACCGGGTCCGGATATTCGCCGTCGGAGGCGGCGGCGGGATGAACCCGCGCGGGGTCCACCGGAACATGATCCAGCAGCGCCTGCCGCGCCTGCAGCTCATTGCGCTCGGGATCGCCTGCGGGAACGAACCTTTCGTCGCCCCAGAACACGTCCAGCCGCGACCAGTCGATGGCGCCGGGCGCCTTGCGCACCACCTCGAGCAGGCCGATGCCGGTGCCGCCGCCGGTGAGTACCACCGACGCCGACCCGCGCAGCGCCTGCGCCTCGGTCACCACCGCGACGAATCGCGCGGCCGCGGCCGCGACCAGATCGTCGGTGCCGGAGAATACCTCGACGACCGGTTCACTCATGGGTCACTCCTTCGGTCCGCACGGACCCCTCACTCGTAGATGACCTTGTCGATGCCCGACAGCGCCTCGGCGTAGATCTCGTCGTCGTCCAGCCGCCGCAGCTCCTCGGCCAGGCAGTCCTTGGTTTCGCGGCGCGCCAGCGCGAATCGCTTGTCCGGTTCGCCGGTGCGCGACAGGGTGGCGGTGCGTCCGGTCTGCGGGCGCGAGATCACGATCGACACCGTCGGCCGGTGCAGCTCGACCCTCAGCTCGCCGGTGCGCCGCCGGACCGGGCAGTTCAGCCGTGCGGCCAGCCAGCCCGCCAGCACATCCAGCGCGGGCTCCTCCTGCAGTCCCGAGACCGTCACCGATTCGACCGCCTCGTACGGGGGCTCGTCGAGCGCGGCGGCCAGCAGCGCGCGCCAGTAGGTGATGCGGCTCCACGCCAGGTCGGTGTTGCCCGCCGCGTAGGACTTCACCCGCTCCTTGATCGCCTGCTGCGGGTCTGGCGCGAAGGTGGCGTCGGTGATGCGCCGAATCGCCAAGCGCCCCACCGCATCCTTGGACGGATACACCGGCGCACCCCGCGGCCACCACGCCACCACCGGTGTATCGGGCAGCAGGAACGGGATGACCACGCTGTTCTCGTGATTGATCAGCTCACCCTGCAGCCGCAGCACTATCACCTCGGAGGCGCCCGCATCGCCGCCGACGCGGATCTGGGCGTCCAGCCTGGTCTCGGCGAACCGGTCACCGCGCGCGAGAACGATGACGCGGCAGGGATGTTCGCGGCTGGCGTCGTTGGCCGCATCGATGGCGCCCTCGGCCTCCGAGCTGTCCAGTGTGCACACCACCAGCGTCAGCACCCGGCCGGTGGTGATGACGCCGTTGCTCTCGGCCAGCTGCACCAGCCGCTTGGCGACGGAGCGGGTGTCGGTGGCGGGGATGTCGACGATCATGCCCGCCGCCATTCGCGCCCGGTGCGGGCGAGCATCGCGTCGGCCGACCACGGGCCCCAGGTGCCCGCCTCGTACGATTCCGGCCGGCCGTCGGCCGCCCAGTGCTCCAGCACGGGATCGAGGATGCGCCAGGACAATTCGACCTCCTCGTTGACCGGGAACAGCGACGGCTCACCGAGCAGCATGTCGAGGATCAGCCGCTCGTAGGCCTCCGGCGACGATTCGGTGAACGACTCGCCGTAGCTGAAATCCATATTGACGTCGCGCACTTCCATGCTCGACCCGGGCACCTTGGACCCGAAGCGCAGCGTGATGCCCTCGTCCGGCTGCACCCGGATCACCAGCGCGTTCTGGCCCAGCTCCTCGGTCATGGTCTCGTCGAACGGCAGATGCGGCGCCCGTTTGAACATGACCGCGATCTCGGTCACCCTGCGGCCCAGGCGTTTTCCGGTGCGCAGGTAGAACGGCACGCCCGCCCAGCGCCGGGTGTCGACATTGAGCGTGATGGCCGCGTAGGTCTCGGTGCGCGAGTGCGGGTCGAACCCGTCCTCCTGGAGCAGGCCCACCACCTTCTCGCTGCCCTGCCAGCCCGCCGTGTACTGCCCGCGGGCCGTCGTCTGGTCCAGCGGCTCCACCAGTTTCGTCGCCGAGAGCACCTTGATCTTCTCGATCTGCAGCGCCCGCGGCTGGAAGCTGACCGGATCCTCCATGGTCGTCAGCGCAAGCAGCTGCAGCAGGTGGTTCTGGATGACGTCGCGGGCCGCGCCGATGCCGTCGTAATAGCCTGCGCGCCCGCCCAATCCGATGTCCTCGGCCATCGTGATCTGCACGTGGTCGACGTAGTTGGCGTTCCAGATCGGTTCGAACATCTCGTTGGCGAAGCGCAGCGCCAGCAGATTCTGCACCGTCTCCTTGCCGAGGTAGTGATCGATGCGGAACACCGTCTCCTCGGGGAACACCTGGTTCACCAGGGTGTTGAGCTCCTGGGCGCTCTGCAGGTCGTGCCCGAACGGCTTCTCGATCACCACCCGCCGCCACGGCTTCGGCGCCCCCGGGCCCGGATCCGGCGGCTTGGCCAGCCCCGTGCGGGAAAGCTGTTGCAGCACAAGGGGAAACGCATTGGGTGGGATGGACAGGTAGAAGGCGTGGTTGCCGCCGGTGCCGCGGTCGTGGTCGAGCTGCTTGAGCGTCGCCGCCAGCTGGGAGAAGGCGGCGTCGTCCTCGAAGGTGCCCTGCACGAACCGGATGCCCTCCGACAGCTGGTCCCAGACCTCCTGCCGGAAGGGCGTGCGCGCGTGCTGTTTCACCGCCTCCAGCACGACCTGTGCGAAGTCCTCGTCGGCGTAGTCCCGGCGCGCGAAACCGACCAGCGCGAATCCGGGCGGCAGCAAGCCGCGGTTCGCGAGGTCGTAGATGGCCGGCATCAGCTTCTTGCGGGACAGGTCACCGGTGACGCCGAAGATCACCATGCTGCACGGGCCCGCGATCCGGGGAAGCCGCTTGTCCCGCTGCTGGCGGAGCGGATTCCCCGGGGCGGCCGTCGATTCGTCGCCGGCCATCGCGGTTACTGGCCCCCGGTGCTCTGGAGCTCGGTGGCGGTCGCGGACAGCAGTTCCTCCCACGACTTCTCGAACTTGTCGACGCCCTCGCGCTCGAGCACCGCGAACACGTCGTCGAGGTCGATGCCGACGGCGGCGAGCTTGTCGAAGACCTCCTGGGCGGCCGCGCCGGTGCCCGACATCGTGTCGCCGCGCAGCTCACCGTGATCGGCGTAGGCCTCGAGTGTCTTCTCCGGCAGCGTATTCACCGTATTGGGCGCCACCAGCTCGGTGATGTACATGGTGTCGGAGTAGTCCGGGTTCTTCACGCCGGTCGACGCCCACAGCGGCCGCTGCCGGTTGCCGCCCGAGGAGGACAGGTGCGCGAACGTGGAGGTGTGCTTGCCGCCGTCGAAGACGTCCTGGTACTCCGCATAGGCCAGGCGCGCGTTGGCGATTCCCGCCTTGCCGCGCAGCTCCAGCGCCTCCGGCGTGCCCAGCGCCTCCAGCCGCTTGTCGATCTCGGTATCCACGCGGGAGACGAAGAACGAGGCGACGGAATGGATCCGGGCCAGGTCGTGCCCCGCGATCTTGGCGTTGCGCAGGCCGTCCAGGTAGGCGCCCATCACGCTGCGGTAGCGGGCAACCGAGAAGATCAGCGTCACGTTCACGCTGATGCCCTCCGTGATCACCTTGGTGATCGCGGGCAGGCCCTCCTCGGTCGCGGGGATCTTGATGAACAGGTTGGGCCGGTCGACGATCTTCCACAGCTCGACCGCCTGCGCGACGGTCTTGTCGGTGTCGAAGGCCAGCCGCGGGTCGACCTCGATCGACACCCGGCCGTCCACCCCGCCGGACGCCTCGAACGTCTCGGCGAACACATCACAGGCGGCGCGCACGTCGTCGGTGGTGATGGTGCGGATCGCGGATTCGACGTCGGCGCCCCGGGCGGCCAGCTCCTTGACCTGCTCGTCGTAGGCGTGGCCCTTGCTCAGGGCGCCCTGGAAGATGGTCGGGTTGGTGGTGACCCCGACGATGCTGCGGGTGGCGATGAGTTCGGCGAGGTTGCCGGACCGGATGCGGTCCCGCGACAGATCGTCGAGCCACACCGACACCCCCGCTGCGGACAGTGCGGCGAGATTCTCGTTCTGTGCCATTCGCTTTTATCCCTTCACCTTGTCGAGCGAGCGCTGAGCGGCCTCGACCACGGCGTCGGCGGTGAGGCCGAACTCGCGGAACAGGGTCTTGTAGTCGGCCGACGCACCGAAGTGCTCGATCGATACGATCTGGCCGTCCGCGCCGGCGAACCGGTACCACGGCATCGAGATCCCCGCCTCGACGGTGACGCGGGCGCGGACCGCCGGTGGCAGCACCTCGTCGCGGTAGGCCTGGTCCTGCGCGTCGAACCACTCCACGCACGGCATCGAAACCACGCGGGTTCCGACGCCCTGCGCCTCCAGGGTAGTCCGCGCCTCGACCGCGAGCTGCAGCTCCGAGCCGGTAGCGATCAGGATCACCTGCGGTGTGCCGGTGGAGGATTCGGCCAGGATGTAGCCGCCCTTGCGAACACCCTCGTAGCTGGTGCCCTCGACGACGGGCAGGTTCTGGCGGGTGAGCGCCAGCGCCGAGGGGCCGTCGATGTGCGGGGTCTCGGAGACCTTGAACGGCGAGTGGTGGTCGCCGCTCTCCAGCTCCAGCACCGCGCGCCAGGCGTGCACGGTCTCGTTGGCGTCGCCGGGGCGGACCACGTTGAGGCCCGGGATGGCGCGCAGCGCGGCCAGGTGCTCGATCGGCTGATGCGTCGGGCCGTCCTCGCCGAGGCCGATCGAATCGTGGGTCCACACGTAGACCGCCGGGATCCGCATCAGCGCGGCCAGGCGCACCGCGGGGCGCATGTAGTCGGAGAACACCAGGAAGGTGCCGCCGTAGGGGCGGGTCGGGCCGTGCAGCGCGATGCCGTTGAGGATCGCGCCCATGGCGTGCTCGCGGACGCCGAAGTGCAGGGTGCGGCCGTACGGGTTGGCCTTCCAAATGCCGGTGGAGATCGACTCCGGGCCGAAGCTCGGGGTGTCGGGCATGGTGGTGTTGTTGGATTCGGCGAGGTCGGCCGAGCCGCCCCACAGCTCCGGCAGCACCGGCGCCAGCGCGGCCAGAACCTTGCCGGAGGCCTTGCGGGTGGCGACGCCGCCCGGGTCGGTCTCGTAGGAGGGCAGGCTGTCGGCCCAGCCCTCGGGCAGCTTGCGGGCCTGCAGGCGATCGAACAGCGCCTTGTTGTCCGGGTTGGCCTGTGCCCACCCGTCGAACTGCTCCTGCCAGGACGCGCGGGTCGCCTTGGCGCGGTCGGCGGCGTTGCGGCGGGTGTGGTCGATGACCGCGGCGTCGACCACGAAGGACTGCTCGGGATCGAAGCCGAGGGCCTTCTTGGTGCCCGCCACCTCGTCGGCGCCGAGCGCGGCGCCGTGGGCGGCGCCGGTGTTCATCTTGGTCGGGGCCGGGTAGCCGATGATGGTGCGCAGCAGGATGAACGACGGCTTGTCGGTCACCGCCTGCGCCTCATCGATGGCCTTCTCGATGGCGACGACATCCTCGCCGCCCTCGACGACCTGGACGTGCCAGCCGTAGGAGCGGTAGCGCTCGGCGGTGTCCTCGGTGAGGGCAATGGTGGTGTCGTCCTCGATGGAGATCTTGTTGTCGTCGTAGATGACGACCAGGTTGCCCAGTTGCTGGGTGCCCGCCAGCGACGACGCCTCGGAGGTCACGCCCTCCTCGATGTCGCCGTCGGAGGCGATCACGTAGACGTAGTGGTCGAACGGGCTCTTACCCGGTGCCGCCGACGGATCGAACAGCCCGCGCTCGCGCCGCGCCGCCATCGCCATGCCGACCGCCGAGGCCAGGCCCTGGCCGAGCGGGCCGGTGGTGATCTCGACGCCCGGGGTGTGCCGGAACTCCGGGTGGCCGGGAGTCAGCGAGCCCCACTTGCGCAGGTTCTTCAGGTCGTCGAGCTCGAGGCCGATACCGGCGAGGTACAGCTGGATGTACTGGGTGAGGCTGGAGTGACCGCACGACAGCACGAAGCGGTCGCGGCCCACCCAGTCCGGATCGGCGGGGTCGTAGTTCATGACCCGCTGGTACAGCGTGTAGGCCAGCGGCGCCAAGCTCATCGCGGTGCCCGGGTGGCCGTTGCCGGCGGTCTGCACGGCATCCGCGGCGAGCACGCGGATGGTGTCGACGGCTCTGGTGTCCAGATCCGTCCAGTCGACCGGGTGGTTCGGCTGGGTGAGGGCGCGGATGTCGTCTGTGACTGACACGACCGAGGTTCTCCTGACCTTCTCGTCAACTGTGCGGTTTACGGCGGCGTAGTGGTGGGTGACGCATGGCTGTTTCGACGTGCGGTCCCGGTGTACTACCACCCTAGAGCCCAACCGAATCGTGGTATGCGGGAACCCGCCGACGACGGGCGCCGCGTCCGGGCTCGTTACCCGGAATCGGAACCCCCCGCGACAGTCTGTCGCCCGCTGCCATCGGCAGCATTCGACGCAACGCGTGTCCGGCCGGCACGACCCGACCGGCGTGTCGTGGCGTGTCGGACCCACATCCCGAGGTCGAACGATTGCGCACGAACGCTGCGTCACGGGCTGATTCGCGGCGGGTGGGTGCTGGGCCACAACCCGTGTGGGTCTACCATCGCCTGTAGTAGTTGCGGCGCCGCGCTGGATCTCGTCCGTGGATCAATCCCCGTGGGAATGTGATCGAAGGGCGGCGCGCTGCTCATTCCCGAGACCGGATCGATGCACCACCTGCGAGGAGAGACAGTGCGGATTGGGCAACAGCCGGGTGATGCGCATGGCTCCTCCGCGACGGCGCTGGCCGACCGTGTGACCGGCACCGGTCCGCTCTCGGCGCTGACCCGCCGCGTGCTGGCCTACATCGCGCTGACCAAGCCGCGCGTCATCGAATTACTGCTGGTCGCCACGATCCCGACGATGCTGCTGGCCGACCGCGGGCATATCGACATCCGGTTGATCCTCGCCACGCTGTTCGGCGGCTGGATGGGCGCCGCCAGCGCGAACACGCTGAACTGCGTCGCCGACGCCGATATCGACAAGGTGATGAAGCGGACGTCGAAGCGGCCGCTGGCGCGCGACGCCGTGCCCACCCGCAACGCGTTCGTGTTCGGTGTGGTGCTGGGCGCCGGATCGTTCGCGTGGCTGTGGTGGCAGGCGAATCTGCTGTCCGGACTGCTGGTGGTCGCGACGATCCTGTTCTACGTCTTCGTCTACACGCTGGGCCTCAAGCGCCGCACCTCGCAGAACGTGGTGTGGGGCGGCGCCGCCGGATGTATGCCCGCGCTGGTCGGCTGGTCGGCGGTCACCGGGAATATCGGCTGGCCGGCGATCGTGCTGTTCCTGGTCATCTTCTTCTGGACGCCGCCGCACACCTGGGCGCTGGCCATGCGGTACAAGGAGGACTACCGCGCGGCGGGCGTGCCGATGCTGCCGGTGGTCGCCACCGAGCAGGCCGTGACCAAGCAGATCGTCATCTACACGTGGCTCACCGTCGCCGCCACGCTGGCCCTGATCCCCGCCACCGGCGTCGTGTACGCGGCGGTCGCGATCGCCGCGGGGGCGTGGTTCCTGCTGATGGCCCACCAGCTGTATTCCGGTGTGCGCCGGGGCGAATCGGTGAAGCCGCTGCGGCTGTTCCTACAGTCGAACAACTATCTCGCCGTGGTCTTCTGCGGCCTGGCCGTCGACTCGGTCCTCGGCTGGCACACCGTCGGCAGCACCCTCTTCGGCTGAGCCGGCGTCAGTTTCTCTGGTACGCAACGGATCCGAGCGGTACAACGGAGATGTGCTGCTCGAGACGATCGTGCCCATCGTTGCCCAGCAGATCGGGGACCTCGTCCGCGATGCCCTGGGCCGTCGTCGTGAGCAGGCCGAGGCCCGCCGCGGCGCGCACGAGGACGCGGAGATCGCGGAACGGGCCCATGTCCGCGCGCTGACCGCGGAATCCGTCGTGCTCGAGTCGCGGGAGCGCAGGAATCGGCTCATCGAGGCCGGGCCGTTCATCTACGACAGCGACGTGGTGGTTCACCACATCAGGCAGGCGAGCAAGCATGCCGGGACGCCGATCCTGCTGTTCGCTCCGATCGGGTCCACTCCCGGAGCCGGGGACACCGGGCCCTATGACGTGGGGTTGCGGAACACATGGAATCAGCTGCCCTGGCGTGAGGACGCGTGCGCCATCGGCGGCGCGTTCAAACGACCGCTCGACAATCACGACATCGATCTCGCGGTATTGCGCGCCGCCGTGCAGGATCTGCCCATCATTCTGCTGCGCGGCGAATTGCAGACCGCGGACCGGTTCTGGATTTCGATCGTCGGCTGGGGAATCGTCGGCGGCAACCGGGATTCGGGTATAGAAATCAATCTCCCGCCCCTCGCGGTACCTGCGGCCCAGCCCCTCGAATTTCAGGATTGGCTCGCGCGTCTGTGCGCGATCCTGGTGGGGATTCTCGCCGAGTGGCATGCGCTGATCACCAGCGACCGGCCGCCGCGAATCCACACCCTCGTCACCCCGGACGAGCAACCGTGGGTGGGTCCGGCCGTGGCGGCCGGATACGACATCGCCGCGGAGCAGGGGTTGTACACCGCGGAGACGAAGCAGTTGCGGCAGTCGCGCATTCTCGCCGAGAGCGGACGCCCGGACGACGCCGCCGCGCGAATCGATGACGAGACGCTGCGACGACTCACCGAGTCCGCCGATTTCCGACCCACCTTGGACGATCTGCACGCGGTATGCGAATTGCTGGAGGACGAAACCCGCGTGTCCGCTATCCGTGATGCGATCGATGTGATCACGCAGCGCTCGTTCATCGCGGGGGACTCACCGCTCCGAACATGGTGAATCGGCCGGGACGTAGCCAAGGAGCTCGTATGACGGACCTCGAGGTGGCGGCGGCCGTCGATTTCGGCACCTACGGAACGGGTTTCGCCTGGGCCGACCTGCGGGATCGCGACCGTGCCTCGGACCCGCGCACGATTCACCACTACGACCGGTGGCGCAATCAGCCCGCCTCCTACATCAAGACCCGGACATCGTTGTTACTGCGGGACGGTGACATCGTCGCATGGGGTTACGAGGCCGACCGCCGGCGCGTCACGGCGGAATTGGAGCAGGACGGCCTGAGCTATCGGGACCGTTTCAAACTCGGACTGGGGGATCCGGTCGAGGCCACGGCCCGCGCGGCCGAGCGGGATATCACCGCCTACCTGTCGGCCTTCTATGATTTCGCGTTGCGGCAGATCACCGGCGACATGTCGGTCGGCCCGGAGCAGATCCGCTGGTGCATAACGGTTCCCGCCATGTGGTCGGATCAGCAGCGCGGTGTGATGCGGCAGGCCGCCCACGCGGCCGGATTTCCTTCCGGGACAGACCGTCTACTCCTCGCCGTCGAATCGGAAATGGCCGCCCTGTACTGCCACTACCATTCCGAGCGAACGGATTTCGCCACCGAGGGCAAGTCGTTCCTGGTCGTCGATGCCGGTGGCGGCACCGTCGACATCACCGCCTATCGGGTCGACGGCGTCGGGCAACTCGTGCAGTTGGGGGTCAGTCCCGGTGGGCGGTGCGGCTCGACCTACGTCGACAAGCTGTTCATGACCGACCTCCTGCCGCGGCGATTGCCGATGGCCGTGCTGGAACGGGTATTCCGCAAGTCTCCGCAGGTGGCCTACGAATTGCGGGGCGCGTGGGAGCGTGCCAAGCACGGCTGGGATCCGGACCGCGACGCTCCGACGGAATTGCCGCTCCCGGTCCCGATCTATGCCGCGCTCGATCCTGTCGCCCGGCGACACCTGGCCGATGCGCAGAATCAGGTCAGCGATTGGCTGATCCTGCAGCCGCAGGAGATGCGGGACCTGTTCGATGTGGCCGTCGACGAGATCGAGGAATTGGTGGGCGAACAGATCCGGCGGGTCGGGAGCGTCGATACGGTGCTGCTCGTCGGCGGATTCGCGCAGTCGAAGTATCTGCGGCAGCGGCTCGGTGACGCCGTCGGTGTGAATGTGGTTGTGCCCCGGAGTCCCTCGGGCGCCGTGCTCTCCGGCGCGGTGCACTATTGCCTGCGGCCGGAAACCGTCGTCGCGCGCTGCAGCAGCTTTACCTATGGACTGCGGATCAGCAGCACCGTAGATCCGGAACACCGCGGCGATCTCGAACGCAGGTTCGTCGACGGGTGGGGAGAAGAGCGGTGCGACAACCGGTTCGACATCTACGTCCGGCGTGGCGATGTGGTTCCGGCCGGGTACGTCGTCACCAAGACCTTCTTTCCGGCGCATCGAACACAGGACGCGTTGACATTCGCGGTCTTCGCCTCTCGCCGGGAGAATCCCCGTTACACCGACGAACTCGGAGTCTTTCAGATCGGTACGCTGGAGGTCGAGATCGGGGAGGTCACGAAGCTGCCCAGGAACGATCAGAGGATCGAACTCGCCATGGAATTCGGCGGCACCGAGATACGGGCCCGAGCCAAGGTCGTCCGGACGGGTGAATTGCTGAACACCACGTTTCGGTTCGAGCGGGCCTGGGGGTAGCGGATGCGTTGTGATGCAGCGAATTCCGAAACGCTCTACCCTCGCGTACACGATGATCGATCGAGGTGTTGTCCGCCGAGTCCGTCGTAGTGGCTCGGGGCGAGATTCCGAGGGGGCCGTTCGATGCCTATTCGCCGATGGCTGTGCCGCCGGGCCGTGTATTCGGCCGGGGCGACGGGGGAGCGACCGTGGTGAACCACCGGACCGATCCCCCTCGGCCGGATCCACCGCCCACTCCGGGAGTGCTGGAAAAGGCAGCGCGACTGCGGAAGTCGTGGGTGCGGTGGCTGCGACGGCATGGGCGGCCCGTGTCCGCGATTCTCGTCGTCCTGGTCGTCGTCGCCGGGATCGTGTACTGGGTCGTCGGCCGAGATGGCGAGAATGCGTGCGCCGCCGCCGGGATGGAGGTTGTCGACGGTGAGTGCATCGGTGTGACCGACGGGGCTTTCACCGAGTTCGACGACGCGTCGACCGGTGTGGTCGAACAGATTCGGAAACAGAATGCGGAGGTCGGCGACGAGTACGTCAACATCGCGCTGCTGGGTCCGCTGTCGCAGCCTCGGCAGTCCGATAAACCCGGAGACCGGCCCAGACAGGGACAGCTGAGCAGCGACCAGGTCCGGCAGATGCTGATCGGCGCCGCGATCGCCCAGAAACGGGTGAACGCCGGCCGGGTAATCGGTGACCCGCAGCCGAAGGTCCGTCTCCTGCTGGCCAATCAGGGCGGTTATCAGACTCGGTGGCGGCGGCCGGTGGAGGAGCTGATCGCGCGGGCCGGAGCCGAGGACCCGCACCGCCGCGTCGTCGCCGTCGCCGCGCTCGGTACCAGCGTCGCGGACACCCGAGATGCCGCGATGGCGCTCAGCGCCGCCCGGGTCCCGATCATCGGGGCCATCACGACGGCGGACGAACTCAGCTACGCCAGCATTCCCGGAATGCTTCGCGTCACCCCCACGACCTCCGAGTTCGTCGACGCACTGGGCACCTACCTGGAGCCGCGGCCGCAGTACGGCCCGGCGATCGTGGTGTGGGACCAGAATGCGGAGGGTCGTGGCGACCTCTATGCCGGTGCGCTGCAGCGGGCATTTCACGCCCGGCTGCACCGCTGGATCGGCGATCTGCCCGATCAGGCGTACGTGGGAGCGAGTATCCCCAGTGAAAGCTGGCCCCAGATGTTCGACAACGTGACGATCAACGTGTGCCAATCCGGCGCGAACACGATTCTCTATGCCGGGCGTATCACCGATCTTCCGGCCTTCATCGATTCCCTCGAGCTACGAATCTGCCGGGATCGGCCGCTGACCATCATGACCGGAGTCACCGCGCTCACGGCAATCGACCGCGGCAGCGCCGAGGAACTGCGTTCGGCGGGTCTGACGGTCGTCTATGCCGGGGTAACCGATCCGCATCGGTGGCCGCACGGCGACGGCAATCCGCCCGGCGGGTGGTCGGACTATTCCGACGCGTTGCTGGCACACGGCTATCGGGTCACCGACAGCGATGCGTACACGTGCCTGTCCCACGACGCGATACTCACCGCCACCCGCGCGATGCGGTTGGCGGCGGCGCCGAATCGGCTGCCGAAGAGTGTCGATGTCGGCGGCCAGTTGCGAAATATCAACGGTGCGTACACGGTTCCCGGCTGCAGCGGCAGTTTCTCGTTCACCACCATGAGCAATGGCGCACCCCTCGGAACCCCGATACAGATCGTCACCATTCCGCAGTGACGCAACCGCTACTCCGAGGGGCAGTCGGGCTGCAGGGGGAAGCACGCCGGGCCCGGGGTATCCGGGGGAACGGTCGGATCCGTGGTCGTGGTGCGGGGGACGGTGGTCGCCGTGGTGACCGGGGCGGGTGCGGGCTTGCTGGGCTCGTCGTCGGATCCGGCGGTGCACAGGGCGGCGACCGCGAGGACGAGGACCAGCAGAGCGAGCAGGACGAGCGGAACGTACCCGCGGCCGCGGGGGCGCATCGGTTTGGGCGGGCGGGGCTCGAAGGGAACCGAATACGGCTGGGCGGGAGAGGAATAGGACTGCTGCGGGGATCCGTAGCTCGGTGTGGCGGACGCGTAGGGGCGCTGCTGGCTGCCGTAACCCGGTGGGGAGGAAGCGAATTCCCGCTGCGGCGGCGCGTAACCCGGTGCGGCGGAGGCGGACTCGCGTTGCGGCGAGCCGTAACCCCGTGCGGCGGGTTCGCTCTGCGGCTCGCGGTAGCCCGTCGCGGGCTGGGAATGTCCGTAACTTGTCGGTGGGGGCGCGGATTCGCGCTGCGGCGCCGGCTGGCCGCCCGCAGTGGCGGGCGCCCCGCCCGGGACCGGAATCGGGGCAGGCCCGCCGGGTGGGGGTGGGATCGGAGCGCCGGAGCCCGGTGGTGTGGACGGCGGGGCTCCGGGCGGGGCGGCCGTCACGGGCGGGACCGGTGCTTCCGGGGCGGGGTGCGACCTCGTGCGGTCGCCCCGCGGCGGCGGAAATCCCTCGGCGGTCAGATCGGAATAGGTTGCGGCGGCGGCGAAGCCGAGGGCGCCGAGCGCCTGGCTCACCTGGGCGGCATCCCAGGTGGCCGGATCGCCCGGCGCGGGCCCGGCGGGCGCCGCCTCGCCGGTCGTTCCCGAATCGCCGCCGCCCGAGATGCGGGTGAAGTAGGCGCGCAGCGAGGACGGCCCGTCGCCGACCACCACGTCCAGCCCCTCCGGCAGATGCCCCTTCTCCAGGCTGACGCGAGTGCCGAGCTGCGGGATCACCAGCACGATGCCCATGACCGCGACCTGCTCGCGGCCCGGCGCACCGCGCAGCAGGTGCGCGATCTCGGCGGTGCGGGCGCGGACCTCGGCCATCGGCTCGGTGCCGTCCTGCACGCCCTCGAGCGGGGCGATGTGGCCGTCGACCGTCCACGGCGCGGTATCGGCGGCGTTGAGCGCGCCGTTCATCCGTTCGGTGAAGCCCTTGACGACGACCACGACGCAGGTCGTGGGGGTCCACACGATCATGTCGGCACCGTGCGCCTTCACCACCGCGATACCGGACAGCGCGTGCGCACCGGTCCACGACTTCAACCAGTTCACCACCGTCCGTTCGGTACTGGACAGCCGCGATGGGTCGTCGTTGCGGACCTTCACCAACATCCTGATCAACCCCTGATCGATGCGTAGTCGTTCGGCCGCGCTGGGCGTCCGATCACCGTACGAGGGTACGGCGAACCGGACGAATCGGCTTGCGCAGCAGCACAGATCATCCAGCATCGCCACAGCGACCGTGCGAGCGGGTGGTGAATTTTTACGGGCGGTGCATACCGGTCGGCCGTCTATTGCGCTCTACGTATCGGCACGCCAGGCCAGGTAGCCGTCGGGGCGAACCAACACTCGTGTGCCCGGCGTGGCCGCGTAGTCGGCGAATGCGTGACCGTCGACGGCGACCAGGTCGCCGTCGGCCGGTGTGTGATCCGGCGGGACGACGGAATGTGCCCGGACGCCGCTGGTTTCGGCCGAGGCGGCGGTACCGAAGGACAACAGGGTGGCATGGGGCCCACGGAACAGGTCGAACAGGCGCAGTGCGGTGCCGTCCGCGCGCCGCAGCGGAGCGTCGGGCGCGCGGTCACCGGCGAGCAGGGGACCGGATGCGCCGGGCGCGCGGTAGGTGATGTCGAGCTGCTGCGTCTCCGGTCCGCGCCGCATCGCGTCTTCGTCTCCGTGCCTGTGCTTTTCGAGTAGATCGGTGCTGATTCCGAGAACGCGCGCGGCGACCGCGCGGCGTTCGGTGGCGTAGCTGTCGAGCAGGGCCTCGCCATCGGGGAAGCCGCCGTCGAGGGGCGGTGCGCCTCGCAGGGCGGCGGCGAGCTTCCAGCCGAGGTTGTAGGCATCCTGGATGCCGGTGTTCATCCCCTGCCCGCCGGTCGGCGGATGCACGTGGGCGGCGTCCCCGGCCAGGAATACCCGCCCGTCCCGAAAACGCTGCGCCAGACGGATGTTCGGCCGCCACACGGTGGACCACACGGGTTCCCCGAGCACGATATCGGTGCGCCGGGCGAGCCTGTCGACATAGTCCTGCAGCACCGCCCGCGTCGGCTCGGTGTCGGCGCTCAGCGGTGCCGCGAACTGGAACAGTCGACGGCCGGGCAGGGGAGTCAGGGCAATTCCCTCCATCGGTGCATCCTGATGGGCGAACCAGTAGCCGTACCCGTGGTCCAGCGCATCGGCGCGGACGTCACCGAGCAGCATCCGGATCGACTCGTCGGTGGTGCCCTCGAACGCGATCGCGAGCGCCCTGCGGACCGTGCTCCGCCCGCCGTCCGCACCGACGAGATAGTCCGCCCGCACGGTCTCGGTGCCGCCCGGGCCGTTCAGGGTCGCGGTCACCCCGGCCGTGTCCTGCGTGAAATCGGCCAGCTCCGTGGACATTTCGACCTGGACCCCGAACTCGGCGAGCCGCTCGCGCAGGATCGACTCGGTATCGGACTGCCCGAGCACCCACGGATTCGGGTACGGCACGGCGGGGGTCGGTTCGCGCGGCTCGGTCATCCGGCGCTCGGTGACGAACTCCCCATCGAGATGGACCCGCATCGGAGCCTGTGGTGAGCCCGCGGCGAATACCGCCTCGAGCACGCCGAGATCGTCGAACACCTCCAGGGTGCGCGGCTGAATCCCGTCGCCGCGCGAGCCCGCGAAGAACTGCGCCGCCCGGTCCACGATGCGCACATCGACGTCGCGGCGGGCGAGATCGATGGCGAGCGTGAGCCCGGTCGGACCGGCGCCGGCGATCAGTACCTGCGGTGACACATCGTCCTCCTGTAATGAATCTAAATTCAGTGAAGATGGATTCAGTATTGAGGTTGGTAGGGTCCGCCGTCAAGGAGGTGGTGATGCCCACGAGTCGCGCGGAAGCGGGTAGCCGCAAGGAGAAGGCGGCGGAGACCGAGCAGGCGCTCAAGGCCGCGGCGCGGCGGCTGTTCGCCGAGCGTGGCTATCTGAACACGAAGATCACCGATATCACCGCGGCGGCGGGCCGCGCGGCGGGCTCGTTCTACAACCACTTCGCGGGCAAGGAGGAGCTACTGCAGGCCCTTCTGGAAGACTTTGCCGCGGAAGGAGATACGGCGGCCGAGGAGCAGGCGCACAATCCGGACTTCACCGATCCGGAGGCCGTCCGCTTCCACGTGGAGCAGTATTGGACCTTCGCCCGCCGCAACTGGCCGGTGCTGCGCGCCGTGGATCAGGCCGCGCTGGTCAGCGAGGATTTCGCCGGGCTGGCGGCGCGGTTCTCGGCCGAGCAGCGCGCGGAGATCGCGGACCACCTCGACGGGTTCCTCGCGGCCGGAATGCGGCTGCCCAGCACTCCGGACGGCAGCCTGGCCATGATGTTCCTGACCCTGCACGGCCTGCTCGAGGCGGTGCAGCAGGGCACGGTCGAGCTGACCGACGAACAGGCCGTCGACGGGCTGACCCGGTTCGTCTACCGCGGCCTCACCGGGCGCGACTACTGAGTTCTCAGGGCAGCAGCACGATGGACCCGGTGGTCTGGCGGCCCTCCAGGTCCCGGTGCGCCTGCTCGGCCTCGGCGAGGGGATAGGTCGCGCCGACGCGTACCCGGAGCGTCCCCGCGGCGATGGCGTCGAAGACATCCCCTGCGCGCCACAGCAATTCGGCGCGGTCGCGGGTGTAGTGGGCGAGCATCGGGCGGGTCAGGAACAGCGAACCGCCGCGGTTGAGGCGCTGCGGGTCCACCGGCGGCACCGGCCCGCTCGCCGCCCCGAACAGCGCGAGCATGCCGCGCACGCGCAGCGAGTCGAGGCTGGCGTCGAAGGTGGCCCGGCCGACGCCGTCGTAGACCGCCGCGACGCCGACCCCGTCGGTCAGCTTCCGCACCCGCTGGGCCAGGTCGTCGCCGTAGCGGAGCACCTCGGCGGCACCGGCCTCGCGCGACAGCGCCTCCTTCTCGTCCGTCGACACGGTCGTGATCACGCGCACGCCGCGGGCCGCACCCATCTGGGTGAGCAGCAGTCCCACGCCTCCGGCGCCGGCGTGCACCAGTACCGTCTCACCCGGTTCCGGCTTGTAGATCGACTCGATCAGATAGTGCGCCGTCATGCCCTGCAGCAGCGCCGACGCCGCGACCGGCGCGTCGACACCGGCCGGAACCGGCACCGCCACCGCGGCGGGCACCAGGACCCGCTCGGCATAGCTGCCCGGCGCCGCGGCCCACGCGACCCGGTCGCCCACGGCGAATTCGGTCACGTCCGGGCCGACCGCCGCGACCACGCCGGTGCCCTCGGAGCCGGGAACATACGGCACATCCTGCGGATAGATTCCGGTCCGGATGTAGGTGTCGATGAAGTTGACGCCGATCGCCTCGGTGTCCACCAGCAACTGCCCGGGCCCGGCGTGCGGCTCCGGTAGGTCGGCCGACTGCAGGACCTCGGGTCCACCGTGCTCGGAAACCTGAATGGCGCGCATGACAACGTTCTACACCCGCCGCGATGTGAACATTCCCGCCGGGCGGTGGACCGAACCCTACTGGACGGTAAACTCATGATCATGAGCGAAACCGCCGCAGCCGCCCCGACGAAGCTGTCGCCCTCCATCATCGACTCGGCGAAGGAGTTCGTCGCCGAGCACGGCGGTTCCGCCACCGCCGTGCTGCAGCCCATCGGCCGGGCGGGCGTCCGGGTCACCCTCGTCGGCTCCGACGGCGTGCTCGGCGACCGCGTCGTCGACGATCTGGCCTCCGCGAAGGCCCTGGTGGAGACCGTGAACGGGCTGTCGGAGACCGAACACTGGGACCGCGAGCTGACCTCGATCGTCACCCCGGCCAAGGGGCACTGGGCGAAGATGGCCGGGTGGGTCGCCCACCAGACCCGCTTCCCGAAGGCGCGCAACGAGCGCTGAGCAGTAGGAAATATGCGAGTTCGACATATCGCGGCGGCGCTGGCCGCCGGTGTGATTTCTCTTGTGGCCGCGGCAGTTCCGGCGAGCGCCCAGGACCCGGCCGCCCTGCGGGTGTGCACGACCGGCGACTACCCGCCGTATTCGGTGAGCGACGGCAACGGTGGATTCCGGGGCGTCGACATCGATCTGGCGCGCGGGCTGGCCGAGGTGCTGCGCCGCCCGATCCAGTTCGTGCCGACCACCTGGGCGGGGTTGAAGACCGACTTCGGCGCCCTGAACTGTGATGTCGCCGTCGGTGGCATCTCGGATTCACCGGCGCGGCGGGCGTTTTCCGAATTCTCGATCACCTACGGCACCGACGGCAAGGCTCCGATCACCCGGACCGCCGACGCGGACAGGTACGCCACGATCGAGCAGATCAACCGGCCCGAGGTCCGGGTGATCGTCAACCGCGGCGGCACCAACGAGGAGTTCGCGCGCAAGAACTTCCCCGACGCGCAGCTCACGCTGTGGCCGGACAACGTCACGATCTTCGACGAGATCGCCGCCGGCCGCGCCGACGTGTTCGCCACCGATTCGGTGGAGGGCCGCTACCGCGTGCGCACGCATCCGGATCTGACGGTGCTGCATCCGGAGCGGCCGTTCGACTCCTTCGGCAAGGTGTTCCTGCTGCGCAAGAACGATCCGCTGCTGGCCGCCGAGGTCAACGGCTGGCTGGCCGCCCAGATGGCCACCGGCGCGGTCGACCGCCTCTTCGACGCCTGGATCGGACCGAACGCCACCGCCTGATCGTTCCCGCACCCCCCACGTGTTCCCGCACCCCCCACGTGTTCCCGCACCCCCCACGTGTTCCCGCACCCCGTACATCGCTCGTAGCGGGTGCGTGAGCATGGGCGAGGTGCGCGAAGTGCGGGTCAGGCGCAGCAGCCGCCGCCGCAGCAGCCGCCACCGGTGGCCGGGGCCGCGGAGGGCGCTGTGCCGCTGGCCGATCCGGTGAGCGAGATCGCGTTGAGCAGCTTGACGGTGTCGGCGTGCCCGCCCGGGCAGGGGGCGGGTTCGGCGGACCGGCTCATCGGGCGCACGAGTTCGAACGTCTCGGTGCATTCTCGGCAGCGGTACGCGTAGGTCGGCATGAATCGATTATCGCCGGACGCCGTGTGCGGGCAAAGTCGTGGCTGCGGCGCGGCCGGAAGACGTTATGGCACTGCCGGATCGGCGATAGACAGTGCAGGGGTGGGCGCGGCAAAACACCCGATTGCACACCTACCGCGCACCAACCCACGTCTCGCGGCCGCTCCGCAGGGATGGCGTTCTCCGGACGGCATGCGAGACAACCCCTGGCTGGACGACCACACCCGGTCGCGGCAGCCGAGTCCAGTGTGGCTGCCGGTATGCCGGTGGGGGAGAGCGGAATACGCCAACCTCGGCGCGAACGCGCCAAATTCGTCGGCGCTGTCCCGCGGTCAGGAGGAGGCGTGCGCGACGCTCGACCTGGCCGCCGCCCCGACCTGTTCGCGGCTGCGCATGGACGCCCACAGTGCGGCGGTCGCCGCGGTGCAGGCCGCGGCGCCGCCGACGTGAATCGCCACCAGTGCCGCGGGAACGTCGGTGAAGTACTGCACCACGCCGACCGTGCCCTGCGCGCACACCAGCGCGATGAGGACGACGAGCCGGATGCGGATCGCGCGGGTCATGCCGACGGCGGCCAGACCGAACGCCAGGCCGACCAGCAATGCCAGATAGGCGATCAGCATATCGGCGTGCAGGTGGACCAGCGGCACGATCTCCGCCTCGAGCCGCGTGACCTGCCGCTCGATACTCTTGTCGCCCGCGTGCGGGCCGGCGCCGGTGACGAGAGTTCCGGCAATCAGCGTGCCGGACAACGCGATTGCGCTCACGACCGTCAGCCAGCGCAGGGGCGCGGGGACCTGCGTCACCTCGACGCCGTCGTCGGGCTCGCCGATCTTGGCGAACAGCTGGACGGCCAGCCACACCATCACCATCGAGGCCAGCAGATGCACCGCCACCGTCCACCAGAGCAGGCCGGTGCGCACGGTGATGCCGCCGATGACCGCCTGCACCACGGTGCCACCGGGCATCAGCCACGCGTAGATCACCACCTCGCGCCGCCGCCGGGCGCGCAGCACGGCCAGCACGACCAGCGCCGCGCACAGTGTGACCGCGAAGGTCAGCAGGCGATTGGAGAATTCGACGACCTGATGCAGCACCGGCACCTCGGCGTGCGCCACGGGGGTGAAGCTGCCCGGGAAGCACTGCGGCCAGGTGGGGCAGCCCAGCCCGGACGCGGTGACACGAACGACCGCACCGGTGACCGAGATGCCCGCCTGCGACAGGATCACCGCCACCGCGATGATCCGCTGCACTCGCAACGAGGGCAGCGGCAGCAGATCGACCAATCGCATGAATGCGCGAGACAGCACGCACCGATGGTAGTCGACGGTCAACTACAGCCTGTAGTGGGTGCGCACTTTCGGGTGCGCGGCCGGTGGTGCCGGGAGGTCGGGCACACTGAGCGGATGCCGAAATCCGCTCGTCCCACGCCTGCCGATCTGGATGCCGCGCAGGGGAAGACGATTGCCGATGTGGTGGCGCCCGGACTGCGGGTGCTGTTCTGCGGGATCAATCCGGGGTTGTGGTCGGGGGCGACCGGGCACCATTTCGCCCGGCCGGGTAATCGTTTCTGGCCCGCGCTGTTTCGGTCCGGGTTCACTCCGCGCCTGGTGCGGCCGGACGAGCAGGACGAACTGTTGGAGTGGGGGCTGGGCATCACCAATGTCGCGGCGCGGACCACGGCCAAGGCCGACGAGCTGACGCCGGACGAACTGCGCGAGGGCGGCCGCGCGCTCGTCGAGCGGGTGGCGCGGTACCGGCCCCGGGTGCTCGCCGTGCTCGGTATCGGCGCCTACCGCACCGCCTTCGGCCGCCCCCGCGCAACCGTTGGCTCCCAGCCGGATTCACTCGGGGCGACCGCGGTGTGGGTGCTGCCCAATCCGAGCGGGCTGAACGCGCACTACACCCTGGAGGCCCTGGCCACGGAGTTCCGGACGTTGCGCGAAGCCATCGAGTGAACCGTTCCCCGGCCGCGGTGACGGGCTTCGGTGCCCGCCCGGCGAACGTGCAGGTACGACGTGAACTTGAACGGTGTTAAAGTTAGCCCCGCTCATGAACACATCGATCGCTACGCGTGCCCGCTCGGCCCACCGCATCACCGCCTCCGCGGCGGGCGCCGCCCTGGAAGCCTACGAATGGTCGCTGTACGCGCTGCTGGTGACCTATTTCGCGCCGCAGTTCTTCGGCGGTGACCTGCGGCAGTCCGTGCTGTACGGATTCGGCCTGTTCGCCGTCGGATTCCTGATCCGTCCGATCGGGGCGCTGGTACTGGGTCAGCTGGCGGACCGCCGCGGCCGCAGGCCCGCGCTGGTGCTGTCCATCGGATTGGCCGGGGTGGCGACGCTGGGCATGGCCCTGACGCCCGGCCGGGAGGCCATCGGTGCGGCGGCGCCGATCCTGCTGCTGGTGTGGCGGCTGGTGCTGGGATTCTCGTTCGGCGGGGAGCAGGCGGTCGCGCAGGCGTACATGTACGAGTCCGCGCCACCGCGGCGGCGGATGCTCGGCACCAGCGTGTACTCGATCTTCTACGGACTCGGCACGATCTCGGCCAACCTGCTCGTGGCCGGGCTGGTGACCGGCGCGGGTGCGGACGCGCTGCGCGACGGGTACTGGCGCATACCGTTCCTCGCCGCCGCCGTGCTGTCGCTGATCTTCCTGTTCGCCCGCCGCACCATTCCGGAGACACTCGACCGCGAGCAGTCGGACCGTCCGGTCCGGTGGCGCCGCGAATGGCGCGCGCTGCTCGGGCCGTCGCTGGCCGTCGCGGGGATCACGGCGGGGACGCTGTCGTCGTACTACCTGTGGGTCAGCGCGCCGACGAGTTACGCGATCACGGTCCTGAAAATGCCTGACAGCGAGGTGTTGTGGGCGGGAGTGGTGGCTCAGCTGGCCTATATGGCGGCGGCGCCGGTGTTCGGCGCCCTCGCCGACCGGGTCGGTCCGCTGCGCTGGATCGCCGGTGCGGCAATCGCTTCGGCGCTGGCGACCCTGCCCATGCAGGTGCTGCTGAATTCGGCCACGCCGGTGACGTACTGGGTGCTGATGATCGTAGGGTCGATCTGCGTGGTGACCCTGGCCGCGACCCTGCCCGGCGCCACGGCGATGGTGGCGCCCGCACGCTACCGGGTCACGGTGATGGCCGTGCCCTACACCGTCACCGCCGCGATCTTCGGCGGTACGACCCCCGCCCTGAAACAGCACTTCGCCGCGCATCCGGCGCTGTTCTCGGGCTACATCATCGTGCTGTTGCTCGTCACCGCGGCCACGGCACTGCTGTCGCGCCCGCTGCTCGACCGGGCCGCGGCGGAGGGCGAGATCGGGCATCCGGCCGGTCGATGAGGCCGGACACGATCGGACGCATCCTTCGCGACGACTGCTCCGAATACCTGGATGGTGCTCGGTGGTTGCCGTATGGCCTGCCGGGCACTGTCTCGGATACAACCGGCGCCGGTGGGCGGATGCACATGAGCCGCTCCGCCCATCGGTGCCGGCGGGGCGTTCAGAGACGGTCGAGCGAGCGGTCCCACCACCAGGCGATCGAGGGCGCGTCCGGCGGCGGTCCCGACGGTAGGCGGGGGGCGGTGTCGGTGACGGACACCCCGCAGGTCGCGGTGGGGTCGGGGTACGAATGGTGGTTTCGGGGGCTGGCGTAGCGGGGTGCGGTGTTGCCCCATTCGAGGTTCCCGCGAATGGTGTGCCCCAAGCCGGTGATGTAGCGCCGCAGCTCCGGGCCGCAGGCGTGTGATCCGCCGATCCGGTCCGACAGCCGGAGATAGTGCAGCATCAGCCCGTCGCGCAGCGCCGCGGCCGCGGCCACCGCGTCCGGCAGCGGGCAGCCGCGGTGGCGGACAAGGACATTGGCGATGTTCTGCGCCGGTGGCTCGAGGTGATCGCCCTTCGGATAGCTCATCAGATCGTTGTCGATCCGGATGATGGTCCCGGCCAACTGCGTGAGGGCCTGTGTGCCCGGCGCGTAGAACTGATGGGGCGGAACCTCGACGCCCGCCCCGATCTCCATCCAGCCGAAGAAGAACCGGAAACCACCGCTCTCCGCGCACACCGCCAGGTAATCGTCGAACGACGGCAGGACGGCGCGTTCGGTGGTCGCCGCCTCCAGGGTCGCGGCCAGCATCCAGTCCCGCACGGCGCGGGTGATCCGATGCCAGTGCGCCGCACTCAGTGCCGCGCGGGTGGTGGGCACCAGGTCGTCCCCGGCGCCGTCGAGCCGAGAGCCGGGGTGCTCGAGGCCGCGGATCATCCGCCACGCGAATTCGATGGTGTCCGTTGCCGATACGACTGCGCCGGCGTCGTCCGCCGAGTCCTCGTCGATCAGGTCGTCTATGGCGAACGTCCAGTAGTTCCACTCGGCGAACAGGACCGCCATATCCTCGCCTGCCGGATCCGGGATCAACCGGCATGCCCATTCCCCGCTGTGAGTGGCCCGGCCCCACGCCCGATCGGATTCGTCCCGGTACAGGCCGACCCGCTCGGTCCACCGCAACGCGCGATCTTGCACGCGCGCCATGTGCGGGTTCAAGACCGGGGGGAGCGGGCAGTAGAACGGCGGCAGGGCGTACCGCTGCCCGGCATTCGGGTGCACGGCCGGGTGGGTGGTCATCGCGCCCTCCTCGTCGTGGGTCTCAGCGGCTCAGGCGGAACAGCAATTGCCGCGTCTGCACCGCGTGGTCACGCCAGAGCCGGAACAGCCTGCCGTGGAATACGCAGGACTGCATCAGCCGCTCTCGCCGGATCGGGGACGCCTGGCCGTCGTCGATGGCCGCGAGTTCCGCGGTCGTCCAGGCCGCGGACTGCATCCAGAATTCGGTGACCCGTTCGGTGACGTCCTCGTCGGTCTCGAGGACGAAACCCGTTGCCGCCGCCGCGGACAGGTATTCCTCCAGAACGCCGAGCCGCGTTTTGTAGTAGTCGTCCAGTAATGCCGTGACCGCGCAATCCGAGCGGAACGGGAAATGCTCCTGGATCCCGAACCATCCGCCCGGTCGCAACGCGGTGGCGACGACCTCGAACAGACGGGTCCGATTCATATATCCGGAACTTTCGAAGGCCACGGCGGCATCGAAGGCATTGCGGTCGGTGAGCGAATGAACATCCTGTGCCCGCACCGACACCCGGCCCTGCGCACCGGCGTGCCGCACCAGTTCCCGCATCACCCCGACATGGTCGGCGGCGACCGTCAAACCGGTGACGGCGGCATCGTGCTCCTGCGCCCAGAACAGGGACCCGCCGCCCACGCCGCACCCGATGTCCAGGAGCTCCGCGGGCCGGTGACCAGCGACGTCCCATGCGGCGGCCGCGTGGGTCAGCGCCTCCTCCTGCGAGTCGTGCAGCCGCCGCTGGAGGACATACCCGGGGACGTCGGAGGTCGGCTCGGCCCCGCCGGGGAATAGGCCGACGTGAAAGTGAATGCGCGGCCCGGGACCATATTTGTGCATGATCTCGGCCGTTTTGCGCACATAATATCGCGACACGTCGTCATCGGCCGTCTGACGCTCATACCCTGTCTGCATACATGCTATCCCGATGTCTGCTAAAGGCTTTCGCGATATTGCGACTATACCGCACGGGTCACCGGGATCCGATGTGGTATTTCTACCGAGCGGTTCGAATTCGGAATTCCGCCCGAGGCAGGACGGGGTCCGTTAAAATACGCGCTGCCGTTGCGACATCGGCTGGCGCGCGCCATGATCCGGGCATGGACGATGCGCAACGGCAGGTGTGGGAGATTCGACTGGGCGTGTACGCGACGGAGGAGCAGGCCCGTCACGTCGTGGACCAGGTGACGGCGCTGCTGTGCCCGGATCCGGATCACCGCCCGCCGTGCCCGATCCCCTGGTCTGTTGCCCTGCTCGGAGATCCCGAGTTGGAGGAGGGGGAACTCTACGCCGACCTGATCGAGCAGTACCGGATCGAGCAGTACCGGATCGAGCACGACCGCGAGGAGTGAGGGCGTTCGAGGGATTCGGCGAATTCGATCGGGAGACAATTGCTTCCGGGCACCGGGGAGGCGGGCGGGGTCCGGCGAATCGGTAACGTGCGTGTGATGGCGCATGCTCCTGAGACGACCCTGATCGTGTTCGCGGGCCTACCGGGCTCGGGCAAGTCCCGCCTGTCTCGCGGCGTCGCGGACACCCTCGGCGCGACGTACCTGCGCATCGACAGCATCGAATCGGCCATCGTCTCCAGCGGCTTCCCCTTCGAGGGAAACCCGGTGGGCTACATCGTCGCCGAGCGAATAGCCGCCGACCAACTCGTCGCCGGCCGCACCGTGGTCGCCGACGCGGTGAACGGCGTCGCCGCCGCCCGTGAGATCTGGGCGGGCTTGGCGGAGCGCACCGGTGCGGCGCTGCACTTCATCGAGGTGACCTGCAGCGATCCGGTCGAACACCGGCGGCGCGTCGAGGGTCGCGTGGCCGAGATGCCGGGCCAGGGGATCCCGACGTGGCAGCAGGTCCAGGAACGCGAGTACGAGCCGTGGGCGCACGACAGGCTCACCGTGGACAATATCGGCGATCCGGGGGTCCATATCGCGCTGATAGCCGACCACGTTGCCGGTGGCTGATCGTCGGCTGCATTGCTACCGGGGGAGATTGCCGGACTGTCGAGCACATCGGTCCGGTACCGGCCGGGTGCCGATGACCACGGTGGCGTCGAGTTCCTCGGCGTGGGCGACCGTGGGTGTGAGGCCTTGCCGGGCAAAGATTTCCGCGGCGACGGGCGCCTGCGTCCCGCTCGCCTCCACCAGGACGTGGCCGCCGGGCGCGAGCCAGGACGGGGCCGCGGCCGCGACTCGGCGCGCGATGTCGAGACCGTCGGAGCCGCCGTCCAGGGCCGAGCGGGGTTCGTGATCGCGTGCCTCCGGCGGCATCCGGGGAATCATCGCGGTGGGGACGTAGGGGGTGTTGGCGAGCAGGATGTCGATGCGGCCGGTCAGGTCCCCGGGCAGCGGCGTGAACAGGTCGCCCCGATAGACCCGGGCGCCGAGCGGTTCGAGGTTGCGCCGGGCGCACGCCACCGCCGCGGGCTCGATATCGCTCGCGGCCAGCTCGACGGCGATCCCGTACGCGGCCAACTCGGTGGCGACCGCGAGGCCGAGCGCACCGCAGCCGCAGCACATATCGACCACGACCCGGCCGCTCCCGGTGCCGATGCGACCGCGCTCGACCGCCTGCTCCACGAGGAACCCGGTGCGCTGCCGGGGTACGAAAACGCCGGGCGCCACCGCCACCCGCAGGCCGCGAAAGTCGGTCCAGCCCAGCAGATGTTCCAGCGGTATGCCGGAAATCCGCTGCGCCACCAGGGCATTCAGATCGTCGGGGGACGAGGCCGCGGCGGTGAGCAGGGCGGCCTCGTCCTCGGCGAATACGCAGCCGGCGGCGCGGAGCTCGGCGACGACGGATTCCTGATGGGGTGCGGTCACCGGATCATTGTCCACCGGCCGACAAGCGGTTTTACCGTGCGGACGGCAGCAGGAACGTGCGGGTGGCGTCCAGGTAGATGCCGCGCTGGGCGGCCTTGTTCGGCGGCGGCAGCTGCGACACCAGCTGATCGGTCGAGGTCATCGCGCCCACCACCGGGATTCCGGCGACGATGAAATCCGCGACCGCGCGGCGGATGTGGTTCGGCGACGTCACCACCACCGCACTCGTCAGGCCGTTGTCCCGCAGCATCCGGGTGCTGAACAGCGCATTCTGCACCGTCGACCCGGCGCGGTCCTCGACCAGCACCCGGTCGGCCGGAATGCCGTGTCCGATCAGCCATCCCGCCATCGCGACCGACTCCGGGACGCCGTTCTGCGGGTTGCCGCCGGTGACCACGATGCGGGAACCCGGTGCGGCGATGGCCTGCAACCACGCCGCCTGCAGCCGGTTCACCAGTTCGGGGCGCAGCGAGCCGTCGGGCAGCAGGCCGTAGCCGAGCACCACGATGCCGGTCTGCGGGCCGATCAGCGCCGGGAGCGGATTGGGCAGGGTGCCGACGGCGGCGCCGATGGCGCCCAGCAGATTCCGCGTCCCGTTGGCCATGTTGCCGTCGATGCCGCCGAGGCGGTTCAGCGCGGCCTCGCGGCCCAGCAGGTCACCGACGTAGTCCGACCAGACGGCCTGCAGCGCGAGCGCCTGCGCGTCGTCGGGGGCTTCGTCGAGCAGCTGCCGCAGATCGGCCAGCCCGGCGGGATCGTTGCCGTTGAGGAAGTTGGATTGGGCGGAGTTGTACAGGGGGGCCGGGCCTTCGGCGGCGGTGGCCGTGGTGGCGGCGGGCCCGGCGAGCATGAGGGCCACCGCCGAGGATGCGGCGAGATATCGGAAACGCCTTGCTATTTTCACTGCAGTCGACACCTTTCCGAGCGAACGGGGTCATGCGCGTGTTGCTGGCAATTGGCTCGAGAACAATCGAGCCAACGATACGGCGGACCGGCGTGCCCGGCGAGGATTTGAGGGTGTGACATTTCCAGATGTAACGCGGTAGCGGGTCGGTAGCGATAGAGGCCACGCCAGCCGTCGTGACCTGCGCGGCGCCCGATAGGGTGGGTGCCCGTGGACACGACTTCGCTGACCGGCAAGGAACTTGCCGCCGCACTCAGGGCCGATACCGAGCAGCGCGCCGCCGCGCTCACCGCGCAGGGGACCGCGCCGCGGCTCGTCCTGGTGGTAGCCAACGACGATCCGGCCAGCGGCTGGTATGTGAAGTCGCTGCAGCGCGCCGCCGCGAAGCTCGGGATCACCTGCGACACGACCGATCTCGGTGCGGACTCCACCGCGGATGCGATCCGCGCGGAGCTGGAGAAGCTGAGCTCGGACCCGGCCGTGGACGCGGTCATGCTGCAGACCCCGCTGCCGCCGGGGGTGGGGCTCAACGATGTCAGCTCCGCCATCGCGGCGGGCAAGGATGTCGACGGCGTGAGCCCGCTGTCGCTGGGCCTGCTCGCCAGCGGGCTGCCCAGCTTCCCGCCCGCCACGGCCGAGGCGGTCGTCGAGCTGGCGAAGCACCACGGTATTCCGCTCGCCGGACGGCACGTAGCGGTCGTGGGCCGGTCGAACGTGGTCGGTAAGCCGCTGGCCCAGCTGTTGCTGGCGGAGAACGCGACGGTCACCGTATGCCACTCGCGCACTACGGATCTGCCCGCGGTCACCTCGGCCGCCGACATCGTGGTCGCCGCCGTCGGGCGCGCGGGCCTGATCTCCGGCGAGCATGTCCGTGAGGGCGCGGTGGTCATCGACGTCGGCACCAACGAGGGACCCGACGGCGGCATCGTCGGCGACGTGGACGCGGCCTCGGTGGCCGGCAAGGCCGGTGCCCTGAGCCCGGTCCCCGGCGGCGTAGGCCCCGTGACCACGGCCCTGCTGATGCGGCACGTGGTGCAGGCGGCGGAGACAGCCCGGACCGCCTAGTCACCCCGTCGTCTACGTCGCCGTCCTGCAGGGCAGGACGTGGCCGGGATGGCCCGGGCCGCGGAGGCCCTCGCGGCGAAGGCGTGGCCGCGGATGCCCTGACCCGCGGCCACGGAATTCACCAGTGGATGGTCACCGGATCGCCGACATTGACGTTGGCGAAGTACCACGCGGCATCGTCGGGAGAGAGATTGATGCAGCCGTGGCTGACATTGGCGTAGCCCTGCGAATCCACCGACCACGGCGCCGAGTGGACGAAGACGCCGCCCCACGTCAGGCGCACCGCGTACTCGCCGGTGAGCAGGTAGCCCTCCGGGCTGCTGAGCGGTATCCCGATGGTGCGCGAGTCGAAGGTGGTGCTCCGGGCCTTCTCGATCACCGTGAAGGTGCCGGTCGGCGTCTCGTAGCCGGACTTGCCCATCGAGGCGGGCATGGTCCGCGACTCACCGCTGGGCAGGGTCACGGTGAACGAGAAATTGGACATATCCGCGTCCGCGGTAGTGCCGCCGACGGCGGTGCGGAATTCGGAGCGGGCATCACCGGCGGGGATCGCCGCCGCCGTGCCGGAGGTGACCGCGGCGAGCGTCGCGATCACGATAGCCAGGAACAGATGTCGAATCACGTTCCACATGGCTCCACCCCCTCAGGTGGTGTGGTTTCGAGATGTTCATTTTAGTACTTCATGATCATGTAGCGCCCCGGAACGTGTCCGGTTCGTGATCAAAACGCGGCCTGTCGCAACATCTCTCGCGGCGTGCCGTCTGTTAACGGCGTACCCGTTGTATTGCGCCGTAACCGGACATACCGGACCGTCGGTGCGCGCGCCGCGGGCCACCTCCGTAGCATCGGTGATCGTGTTGCCGGGCCAGCAGGAGACGAATGCCGTGACCGAGCGTGCCGAGCCCGAGCCGCGGCCGAGGCGGCGGCGGTGGTGGTCGCCGATCCGAATGCTGCTGCTGACGGTGGCGGCGCCGCTGGGCCTGTACACGGTCCTGGCCCAGGTGCTCGCCCTGGTGCCGGTCTCGTGGACGGGGCCGCTGCTGCAGGTGCGGCCGCTGCAGGCCGCCGTGCTCTCGATCGGCTGGTTCCGCGACTCCTTCGGTTCCTGGAACATCGTGGTGGCGGTGGTCGCCGTCCTCGCGGCGCTGTCGGCGATCCGCCTGCGGCGCACATGGCCGTCCGGATCGGTGGCCGCGGCGACGGCGGTGGGGCTGGTGCTGTGCCTGGTGACCAGCGTCGGGCTGGCGCTGTCGGCGCACGCGGCCACCGGCAAGTGGACGCTGTTCGCGCCGCTGCCGCTGGTGTCCGCCGGGAAGGTGCCGAACGAGACCGTCACCTACGCGACCCTCGACGGCGAGCGCATGCAGGCCGATCTGTACCTGCCCCCGCCGAGTGCCGCGCCGATCCCGCTGGTGGTGAACATCCACGGCGGCGGGTTCATCGCGGGCAGCAAGGGACCCTCCCCGTACAACCACTGGCTGGCAGGCCGCGGCTATGCCGTGCTCGACGTCGACTTCCGGCTGTCCGAGTCCGGTAACCTGCGCTGGAACACCGAGGACGCGGACGTCGGCTGCGCGATGACCTGGGCCGCGGCCAACGCGGGTCGGTACGGGTGGGATATGAACCGCGTGGCCACCTTCGGCGGGTCGGCAGGGGGCAACCTCGCGATCAACGTGGCGTACAAGGCGAATGCGGGCCGCCTGCAGCCCAGCTGCGGCAGCGCGGCGGAGATCCCGAAGGTCCGCGCGGTCGTGGCCGTGTACCCCGCGGTGGATCTGGCGGCGTCGGAACGCGACAGTGCGGAAGGCGAGCACGTCGCCCGCGAATACATCGGCGGCCCCGTCTCGGAGTATCCGGACCGCTACGCCGCGACCGACTCCGCGCCCCAGATCACCCCGGCGGCCCCGCCGACGCTGCTGTTCCAGGGGCGCGGGGATCACCTCGTGTTCGCCTCGCACACAGCGGAATTCGCGGACCGTCTGACCGCCGCCGGTATCCGGAACCGCTACGTCGAACTGCCCTATCTGGACCACGGATTCGACGCCGAGGTCCTCAACACGGGTGCCGAGGTGGGCCGGGAGGTCACCCTCGATTGGCTCGAGCGCTACGACAAGCCCTGAGCGCGGCGACCGCGATCCCGCAGCTGGGGCTCAGCCGGTGATGGCGGCCACCACGTCGGTGTGCAGGGCGTCGGCGCGGGCGACGATCTCATCGATCGTGCGCAGCACCGGGGCGAACTCCGCGCCGTGGCCCTCGCTCAGCGAGGCCACGTTGATGGCGATGTTGAGCTGGGAACTGGTCGCGGCGGCGCGGGCGGCATCGGCCGCGGCGCCGATATCGGTCACCACGTTCGGGTTGCCGATCGGGAGCAGATCGGTTGCCAGGGAGAGGATCTCGTCGGCCTCGGCCACGACGGCGGCCGGGACGCGGGCGGCCTGCAGCAGGGCGGCGGTGACGGCGTCGGCGCGGGCGGCGGTCTCGGCGTCGGTCGACTTGGGCAGCTTGTAGGCGGCGCCGACGGCGGTGAAGGCGGCGGCGTCCGCGTCGGCCAGCGCCAGCGCGCGCTCGCGGGCGGCGTCGGCGGCCGCGATGATGCGGTCGACCACCGGCCGGTTGTCGGCATCCTTGGCCCGTGTGGTGTAGCGGGCGACCATGGCCACCAGCGCGGCCCCCTGCGCGGCGTGCAGCGCGGCCACCGCACCGCCGCCGGGCGCCGGGATCTTGGCCGCCAGATCGTCCAGGTACCGCCCGATCGTCGACTCCCCGAAGGTGGTGGTGTCCTGTGACGGCGCGGTGTCCTGAGACATGCTGCGGGGCCTCCCGTTTGGATGCTGGGCGTACGGTTCGCCGACAACCGTACCGGCCGCTGCCGCGCGGTCGTCGACAGGTACGGCCGGATCGCGTGCCGATCGTGCTCGCGCGGCGCGAAGCCGGACCGAACAGGACCGGTTCGCGGGCGGGATGCCATGCTTCGGGTCGAGGCAGTGCCGGAACCGTTGCGGTGACAGACCGGCTCGAGGTAGTACTAAACGAGTTGCATATGAAAGGAGTTGCATATCTGATGCGTATCGGACTGGGCATCAACTATGCGGGCGGGTTCAAAGAGGTGGCGGCGGAGGTCGCCGATCTGGAACGGGCGGGCCTGGACATCGCCTTCGTGCCCGAGGCGTACTCCTACGACGCGGTGAGCGGGCTGGGCTACCTGGCCGCCAAGACCGATCGTGTGCAGCTGGCCTCGGGCATCCTGCAGCTCTACACCCGCACCCCCACGCTGACCGCCATGACCGCCGCGGGCCTGGACTACGTCTCCGACGGCCGCTACATCCTGGGCCTGGGCGCCTCGGGCCCGCAGGTGATCGAGGGCTTCCACGGCGTGCCCTACGACGCCCCGATCGGACGCACCCGCGAGGTGATCGAGATCTGCCGCAAGGTGTGGCGGCGCGAACGCCTGCAGTACGACGGCAAGTACTACACCATCCCGCTCCCGGCCGAGCGCGGCACCGGGCTGGGTAAACCGCTCAAGCTGATCAACCACCCTGTCCGCGAACGCATTCCGGTGCTGCTGGCCGCCCTCGGCCCCAAGAACGTCGAACTGGCCGCGGAGATCGCCGAGGGCTGGCAGCCGATCTTCTTCCTGCCGGAGAAGGCCGAGGACATCTGGGGCGACGCGCTGGCGGCCGGAAAGGCCAAACGCGATGCGGCACTGGGTGATCTGGAGGTCTACGCCGGTCCGGCGCTGGCCATCGGCGATAACGTGGACGGGCTGCGCGAGTTCGTCAAGCCGCATCTGGCGCTCTACATCGGCGGAATGGGCGCCAAGGGCAAGAACTTCTACCACACGCTGGCCACCAAGTACGGCTACGGCGCCGAGGCCGACCGGATCCAGGAGCTGTATCTGGCCGGTGAGAAGGAGGCGGCCACCAAGGTCGTGCCCGACGACCTCGTTCGTGACATTTCGCTGATCGGTTCCGCGGGCTTCGTGAAGGAGCGGATCGCGGCGTTCCGCGAGGCCGGGGTCACCGTGCTGAACGTGGTGCCGCTGGCGGGCACGCCCGGCGAGCGGGTGAAGCTGATCGAGCAACTGCGCGAGCTGGTCTGAGCCGCGGCCGAAAGCGCGCCGGGAACAAGGGGTGCCGGGCGCGCCTCTCCATTATCTCCGGCGCGCTTTCGGCCGGAATCACTCGCGCAGGTCCGCCAGTGCTTGATCCAGGCTGGAGTGCAGGGTGAAGACCTGGTCCAGGTTGGTCATCCTGAGCTGGCGGCTGGTGGCCGGACCGTCGGCGACCACCGCTATGCGGGTGGACTGCCCGGCCCGCTGGTGCGCGCCGACGAGAGCGGCCATCCCGGCGGAGGCGAGGAAGGTCACCTGCGCCAGATCGATGATCAAGGCCGCGGGCTTGCCGCCCAGTGTCGCCTCGATCGCGTTCTCCAGCGCGGGGGCGGTCGCCAGGTCGACCTCACCGGCCACCGTCAGGACGGTCGCTTCGTCGTGCACCGAGACCGAGGTGGTCATCGCGTCGGCGAGGGGATTCGCGTCTCCGGAAGTGTTGGTCACATCAAGACAATCTGCCATGAACCCGCCGTCCGCGCTGCATCGTCGGCCGATTGGTTGGCGTTTCGTAGCTTTCCTCGCGGCGAAAACCCCAGGTATTCCGGGTGTTCCGCGGATTGTGGCCGAATCGCTGGCGGGAATGCGCCGGAGTGTCTCGTCTGTGACCGACCGGCGGGCCGCCGGGTGTGTGTCGTCACACCCGGGCGGCCGCGGAGAACGCGACCGCGGGCAGCGTCACGATCATCTGCACCCGCGTCCCCACGCCCTGATGATCGATGATCAGTTCGTCGGTGAGCGCGCGCATCATGGCGATGCCGCGGCCGCGCGGGCCGGGATCCTCGGGCAGCGGCCGCCACACGCCGGTGTCGGCGACCTCGATCGTGACCCGGTCCACCGAACAATCGGCGGTGAGCACCATATGACCCGGGGGAGTGTCCAGATAGGCGTGCTCGATGCTGTTGCTGCACGCCTCGTTGGCGGCGGCGACCAGATCGGCCGACAGTTCGGCCGGGACCGCGGCCGCGGCCAGCCAGGCGGAGAGCTCGCGCCGCACCGCCGCCAGGCGGCCCGGCTCGGCGGGCACGTCCACGTGCAGCGGGAGCGGCGGCTGCCGGTAGACCACCATGGCCACGTCGTCGTCGTACCCGGCCGCCGGGCGCAGCCGTGACAGCACCGCGTCGGCCACCTCGCGCGGCTGATGTGCTGCGGCGCCGGACAATTCGTCGGCGAGGTCGTCGAAGCGCATATCGATATCGATGCCGCGCTGCTCCACGAGTCCGTCGGTGAACAGCACCAGCGTCGACCCCGGCGCGAGGGCGGTGGTCGCCTCCGGGCGCTGCGGCGGGTCGAAGGTGGCCAGGGGTACCGCGCGGCCGCCCTCGAGCAGCCGTCCCTTCTCGTCGGGATCGGCGAGAACGGGGGGCATGTGTCCGGCGCTGGAGTAGCGGATCAGGCCGCGCACGGGATCGAGGATCGCCGCGCATACGGTGGTGCACATGGCTCCGGGGATGCGGGCGGCGACCGTGTCGAGCTCGGCGAGCAGCTGTGCGGGGCCCGCACCGCGCAGCAGCAGAGCCCTTGCCGCCGAACGCAATTGGCCCATCACCACCGCCGCCGAGAGACCTCGCCCGACGCAGTCGCCGACCACGACGCCGATGGTGCCGTCGCGCAGCTGCACCACGTCGTACCAGTCGCCGCCGATCTCGAGCGGCGGCAGCGCGGGTTCGTAGTGCACCGAGAACCGCGGCGGCAGTTCGATCGGGCCGAGCATGGCCCGCTGCAGCGTGAGCGAGGTGGAGCGGGCCTGGTCGAAGTTGCGGGCCCGCTGCACGGCCAGGCTGAGATGCCCGACGAGCAGCGAGAACAACGCCCAGTCCCCGGGGCTGATGGCGCGCGGCGCGGCGAAGCGCAGCCACAGCGCGGCATCGCCGGTCTCGCCCAGCGGCGCCACGATGCCCTCCGAGGTCGAGGCGCCCTCCGGGATCGCGAACATGGTCCGGCCGGGTCGCGTGCGGGCGCGATCGAGCAGCGCGCGGGCGCGGGCGTCGAGCACCTGACGGGAGACCGCGGCGGCGACCTCCTCCGGGTCGGTGGACGACTCGGAGGCGTGGATGCGTTCGCCGGGCTCCGACGCCGCCGTGGCGGTGCCCGAAACCGGCCCGGACACATAGAGTTCCGGCCCCGTCTGGCGATTCGGCCATACCGACACCACGGCCGTCTCGGCGCCGATCGCGCGGCGCAGCTCCTCGAGCCCGACCGCCAGCACCTCGACCACGCTGGTGGCCGCGGCGACCGCGGTCGCCAGCCGTGACACCGCCTGATCCCGTGCCTGCGCGTCGTGCTCGGCGGTGACGTCGCGAATCGTGCCGACGAAGATCCGCTCGTCGTCTTCGGGTTTCACCAGCGACGACGTGCTCACCGCCAGCCACAGCCGCCGTCCGTCGCGGTGACGCACCGGCATTACGAAGCGCGCGGCCTCGGTGCCGAGGTCCGGGTATTTCGCGCCGTCGTCCGACACCCACGGATGCGGCAGCGCGTAGGGCGCCCCGTCGGGTCCGTAGCCGGTCAGGGCGCCGAAGGCGGAGTTGACCTCGGTCAGCGTGCCGTGCGCGTCCGCGATGAAGAAGCCGTCCTGCAGCGATTCGACCAGCGCGGTGCGGAAGGCGTCGCGGCCCTCCAGGTCCTCCGCGCGCAGCCGCTGGATCTCGTAGCTGCGGGTGCTGTCGAGAAAGCCGCGGGTCGCCACGTCCAGCGCGGCGAGGGTCTGCAGCAGGAACTCCAGCGCGGCCTCGGACCGGGTGCTGCCGTCGGCCGCTCCGCCCCGGGCGCCGCCCTTCGCCAGCAGGCCCTCGCGGCCGAGTAGCCGGAAGTGGTGCTCGGTGAGATCGAGGATGCTCACGCCCTCCACGAGCGCGCGGCGGCCGAGCTCGTATCCCTCGGCGAGGGTGTTCTGCGTCGGCGAATCCAGGTGCAGCCGTAGCGCATTGGAGTAGGCATCCCGGAACGCCGCCAACACGGCGCTCATGGAGGGGACCTGCGTTCGTTCACGGCATCGGATCCGTGTGGCCGCGGTGCCGGGCCGCCAGCACCAGCGCGTCGTCGGTGTCCTTGGCATGGCGGCCGAGGATGTCGGCGGTGATGTCGGCGGTCGATTTGGCCAGGTCGATGCTCTCCACGAATTCGTCGACGATGCCGTCGGTGGACATCAGCAGCAGGTCGCCCGGCCGGACCGATACGGTCTGTGTCTGCAGGTTCTGCGGCAGCAGGTAGCCGATGATGCCGCCGGTGAGCAGCGCGGTCGACCGCACGACGGGCCGGCCGGGCCCGGCCGTCACCACCCGGGACTCCACATTGCCGACGCCGAGCCAGTGCAACTGGTCCTCGGAGCTGAACAGCGCCAGCGACACCGCCGCACCGCGGGTGTCGGACATGGCGCGATGACACATCACCATCAGCACGTCGAGGGGTTCGGCGCGATTCTCCGACAGCACCTGCGTGGCCCGATCGGCGGCCTCCCCGGCGGCCGACCCGTGCCCGAGTCCGTCGAGCACCGCGAACAGCACCGCGCCACCGCCGGCGTCGAGTACTACGGAACGATCACCGGAAATCTTCTGACCGGGCAGCGCGCGGCCCGCGACGGCCCATTCGACCGCGCCGATAAATCCGTCCTCATGCACCGGCGGGCGCCCACTTCCACATCTCCACCAGCGTGCCCTGCCCGGGTGTGGACTCCACGAGCAGCCGGTCCATCAGCCGCCGCGCCCCCGGCAGGCCGAGACCGAGGCCGCGCCCGGTCGAAAATCCGTCCTCCAGGGCCCGCATGATGTCCGGAATGCCCGGTCCCTGGTCCTGCGCCTGCACGACGAGGGCGCGCCGACCCTCGCGATCCTCCACGGTCACGCGAATCTCGCCGGTGCCGGCATAACTGGTGATGTTGCGGGCCACCTCGGAGATGGCCGTGGAGATCATGGTGATGTCGGTCAGCGTGAAGCCGAGCTTGGCCGCCAGCTCTCGACCGGCCTGACGAGCGGTCACGATGTCGTTGGACATCTTGACCGCGATCACCACGTTGTCGGAGGTCACGGTCACGAACCATCTCGCTGGTGGCGGGCGGAGAACTTTCTGTTGAGCCAGGCCAAACCTTCCTCGAGGTCCAGAGCGGTGTGCATGTCTTCGAAGGTGAGGCCCAATTGCACCATGGCGAAGGCCACCTCGGGTTGCAGGCCGACGATGACCGTCTGCGCGCCGCGCAGCTTGGTCATGTGCACGATCGTGCGCAGTGAGCGCGCGGCGAAGGAGTCCATCACGTCGATCGCGGTGACATCGACGATGATGCCCTGCGCGCGGTACTTGCTGACGTACTTCATCAAGTCGTCCTGCAGCCGCTCGGTATCGGCATCGGTCAGTGCCGATTGCACGGACGCGATGAGGTAGGTGCCCTGTTTCAGAATGGGTACCGGCATGGGGGCGCCCCGGTTCAGCGTCCGTCGCGATCGGTCACGCGGGAGACTTCGTAGCCGAGCAACCGCTCCGCCTCCTCGATGCCGCCCTGCAGGTCACCGACCGCAGTTATCTTCGACAGGTCCAGGCCTATGGTCACCAGGATCAGCGCGATCTCCGAGGACAAGCCGGTGATGATGACGCTGGCGCCCATCAGGCCCGAGGCGTCGACGGTCTGCACCAGGTGGTTGGCGACCGTGGAGTCTATCGAGGGCACACCGGTGATGTCGATGACGACGACCTTCGCGCGGTTGGCCCGGATCGCCCGCAGCAGCTGCTCGGTGAGCTGCCGGGCGCGCTGGCTGTCCAGCATGCCGATGATGGGCAGGATGAGCAGTTGTTCGCGCACCTGCAGGACCGGGGTGGACAGCTCGCGGATGGCCTCCTGCTGCTGCCGGATGACGCGCTCGCGCTCCTGCACGAAGGAGATGGCCACGGTGTTGGCGATGCGGTTGGCGGCCGGCTCGTACGCGTCGAGCACCCGTTTGAGCAGGTCGAAATTGGTCTGGTACTTCTCGAAGAGGCTGCGTGCCAGCACATCTCGCAGCAGCAGCACGATACCGATGACCTCGTCGGTCTCGACGCCACGGGGAATGATGCGCTCGGACAGATCGCGGGCGTATGCCTGCAGGGCCTCGACGCTACCGGTCTGCAGTGCCTCGACGTAGTTGTCGTAGATCGAGGTGGCCTCGGAGAAGATCTCCTCCGGGGTCATGGCCGTGAGTAGTGCGGCATCGCCGATGCGACGAGCCCATTCCTCACGCAACTCGGTGCGATTCTGCCGCAGGTGCTCGACCAACTGCGGGAGCAGGGTGTCGACCGGGCCGGACGGCAGCGAATCCGGCGAAAGGCCGATGGACACGTCGGACATGGAAACTCCTGCCCCTTTCGAAGGGTAGGTCGGTTGCTCGTCAGGTGGGCTCGCGCACGGCTGCTCCTCGCTTGCCATTACGAGCCTAGTCTTTCCCGATACCCGATGGGGCGCAAACCAAACCTGACCTCCCGTCATCCCGGCTTGCTCGCGGCCCGGAGGGGGAGTCGTCCGGGCCGGAACACCGAAGGTCACGGGTTTGCGCCGTCCGACGGGGCCGGGGCGGCGGCGTGGTGTTGATCACCCGGTCTTCGATGATGGGCGAGCAGCGTGTCGTAGATGTCGGCCAGGGCCGCGAGCTGATCGCGGTCCAGTACGTCGATCATGTTGCGGCGCACGCTCTCGACGTGTGCGGGCGCGGCGGTGTCGAGGACCTCGGCCCCCTTGGCGGTGAGCACGGCGGCGGTGCGCCGGGCATCGTCGGGGATCGCCTCGCGCGCGACCAGGCCGCGCTTCTCCATTCGGGTGATCTGGTGCGAGAGCCTGCTCTGCGACCACTCCAGCACGCCCGCCAGTTCGGCGAAGCTGCGCCGGTGGTCTTCGGAGTCGGCGAGGCGGGACAGCACCGTGTACTCGACGTAGGTCAGATTCGAGGCGCGCAGCGAATCCCGGCCGACCGCCGCGGCGATGAGATCGCGCGTGAAGACGAAGCCGAGCCAGGCGCGCATCTCGACATCGTCGAGCCACCGGGGTTCCGTCACAGCCCCGCCTCGCTGGCGCTCGGCGCCGCCGTGCCGGACGGTGCTGCGCTGATGGTGCCCTCGCTGCGCTCCGTCACGATTCCTCTCCAGGTCCCTGATACGTCATGCTATTGCCTCCCCGTCCTCGGCCACCACTCCAAACGACAGGTACACCGACAATGTTGAAGGTGCAACCTATGTGACTGGTGATGAAGATTAGGCTTGCCTGAGATCGGCGCGGCATCGGGTCCTGGCTAGAGTCGGTTCGCTTGGATTCACCCGGCTGCGTGGGCGTGCGCGCCCCGGCCCTCGTCGAGGAGTGTGCGAAAACGTGTCCGCGCCTGATTTCCTGTACTCGGATCTGCTGCCGACCGGCGCGGACGACACCCCGTACCGGCTGCTGACCACCGAGGGTGTCAGCACGTTCGAGGCGGGCGGCCGGACGTTCCTGCAGGTCGAACCCGATGTGCTGCGGATGCTCACCGCCGAGGCGATGCACGACATCAGCCACTACCTGCGCCCGGCGCACCTGTCGCAGCTGCGCAAGATCATCGATGATCCGGAGTCGTCCGGCAACGACCGGTTCGTGGCGCTGGACCTGCTGAAGAACGTGAACATCTCCGCGGGCGGCATCCTGCCGATGTGCCAGGACACCGGCACCGCGATCGTGATGGGCAAGAAGTCCGAGGGCGTGCTCACCGGCGCCGACGATGCCGAATGGATCAGCCGCGGCGTTTTCGACGCCTACACGAAGCTGAACCTGCGGTACTCGCAGCTGGCCCCGATCACCATGTGGGACGAGAAGAACACCGGCTCCAACCTGCCCGCACAGGTCGAGTTGTATTCCGCGGCAGGCGATCCGGCGCATCCCGCCTACAAGTTCCTGTTCATGGCCAAGGGCGGCGGCTCGGCGAACAAGTCGTTCCTGTACCAGGAGACCAAGGCCATCCTGAACCCCACGCGGATGCTGGAGTTCCTCGACGAGAAGATTCGCTCCCTGGGCACCGCGGCCTGCCCGCCGTACCACCTGGCGGTCGTGATCGGCGGCACCAGTGCGGAATTCGCGCTGAAGACCGCGAAATACGCCTCCGCGCACTACCTCGACAACCTGCCGACCGAGGGATCGCTGTCGGCGCACGGGTTCCGGGATCTGGAACTGGAGGAGGAGGTCTTCAAGCTGACCCAGTCCTTCGGCATCGGCGCCCAGTTCGGCGGCAAGTACTTCTGCCACGACGTGCGGGTGGTCCGGCTGCCGCGGCACGGCGCCAGCTGCCCGGTCGCGATCGCGGTGTCGTGCTCCGCCGACCGTCAGGCGCTGGCCAAGATCACCCCCGAGGGCGTGTTCCTGGAGCAGCTGGAAACCGAACCGGCGCAATACCTTCCGGAGCAGACCGACGCCATCCTGGGCGGCGACGTGGTGCAGGTCGACCTGAACCGGCCGATGTCGGAGATCCGGGCGGAACTGTCGAAATACCCTGTGAAGACCCGGCTCTCGCTGACCGGGCCGCTGGTGGTGGCCCGCGATATCGCGCACGCCAAGATCAAGGAGCGGCTGGACGCGGGCGAGCCGATGCCGCAGTACATGCGCGATATGGCCGTCTACTACGCGGGTCCCGCCAAGACTCCCGACGGGTACGCCTCGGGTTCGTTCGGCCCGACGACGGCCGGGCGGATGGACTCCTACGTCGACCAGTTCCAGGCCGCCGGTGGCTCGTTCGTCATGCTGGCCAAGGGAAATCGCTCGGCGCAGGTCACCAAGGCGTGCAACGAGTACGGCGGGTTCTACCTGGGGTCGATCGGCGGCCCGGCGGCGCGGCTGGCGCTGGACTGCATCAAGTCCGTCGAGGTGCTGGAGTATCCGGAACTCGGCATGGAGGCGGTGTGGAAGATCGAGGTCGAGAACTTCCCGGCGTTCATCGTCGTCGACGACAAGGGCAACGACTTCTTCGCCGAGACGCAGAAGCCGATCGCCCTGCGGGTGCGCACCCGGTCCAAGGAACGGGTCTAGCGACTCAGAGCGTGAGGCCGAGGCGCAGTCGGCCGTCCGGATCGGCCGCGCGGTGCAACTCTCGCAGGCGGGAGAAGTTGGTCCCGTAGTACCGCTCGGGCGTCTCGTCCGGCTCGAGGTAGTTGACGTAGGCGCCGGACGACGCCGCGCCGAGCGTTCGGTGCGCGTCGCGGATCCACCGACGGTCCGCCTCGGGGTCGTCCGGCGCCTCGACGACCCATTGCAGCGAGGCGGTGTGATTGCGCCAGGGGAACGCGGAGGCGTCGGCCGGGACGTCGCGGACCGCGCCGTCCAAGGGGTCGACCAGGACGTAACCCGGTGCGCCGCTGCGTAACCGGGTGCTGACGATGGCGACGATCGTCTCGGCGACCGCGGGCGAGAGGTCCGCGACGACATCCGAACCGGCGACCTTCGTGGCGCGGGAGGCCGTCGCGCCGCCCCCGAGCCGCAGCACCGCGTCCAGGGGTTCGAGCGTCCGGTGGTCCACCGATGTCGGAACCACTGCGGCGGCGGTGGTCAATTCGGTTGCGGCCCCGGCGCCCTCGCCCGCCGCGGACACGATCTGCATCGCACACCCGAGGCTTCCGTCCGCCGCCGATATCTCGACATTCGCCCACACCGATCGCGGTGCCGTGGCCAGCCACCGGGCCCAGCCGCTGAGGGCTCGGGCGGCGGAATCTCCCGGAAATGACAGTCGCACAATATCTTTCGCTACCGCGGGACAGGTGCGGTAGGTCAGCGACGTGACGATCCCGGCGGCGCCGCCCGCGCCGCGCAGCGCCCAGAACAATCCGGGCAGTGCGTCGGCCGACGTGCGGGCCGTGGCGCCGGTGGGCAGGACCAGTTCGGCGGCGGTGAGGCGGTCGCAGGTCAGGCCGTAGCGGCGGGAGTCGACGCCGAGCCCGCCGCCCAGCGTCAGGCCCGCGAGCCCGACCGTGGGGCAGGTGCCGACCGGCAGGGCCCGGCCAGTTCGCGCGAGTTCCGACTGGACGGGGAAGACCGTGGCGCCCGCGCCGACCGTCACCAGGTCGCCGTCGAGGCCGATCTCGTGCAGTCCGCGTACATCGATGATCAGCGAGCCGGTGGTGGCGGAGGCGCCCGCGTACGAGTGGCCGCCCGCTCGCGCGGCGATCGGAAGCCCGTGTGCCCGCGCGAAAACCGCGGCGGCGCGCACATCGTCGGAGGTGGCCGCCGCGACCACGGCCGCCGGGGTCTCCGTATCGAACCGCGGATCGAACAACGCCGTCGCGGAACCGAATTCGCCGTCCTCCGGCAGGGTCAGCGTCCCGCGCAACTGCTGCCGCAAACCGTCCCAGGCGCTGTCGTCCACGGGTTGCGCGGTGGCGGTGCCGGTGGGCCGCCACCCGGCGAGACCGGCGGTCGTGATCGCACTCGCGCCCAGCAGCAGCGCACGCCGCGGAAGGACCGCGGCCGCCGGATTCGCCTGCTTCGCCATCGAATTCATGATGCCGGGTCGACGGCCGCCGCGTCATGTGCCCAGGTATGCAGGACGAAAGGCGTCGTCCGCCACTCGCGCGGTGTCAGGCCGTAGCCGGAGAGGCGGATCGGGTCTCGCGGGAGGGAACCCGTTGTCGCCGGGTCCAGTCGGCTCAGCTCCCGCGCGAACGGAAGGCCGCGGCGAAATGCTCGCGGGCGCCGGAATCGGTTCGGGTCGGGGAGTGGGAGGTCAGCGCGATCAGTGCGGTGGCACCGACTGCCGCCGCGAGAGGAACCAGCACGTGCGCCGTCATCGAAAAAGTCATGACACCCTCCTCGCCGTCGGGCCACAGACCTCGGACCGCCCGTAACGGTAGCTGGTGGGTGGCGGATTGCCGGGTGCGGACACGCGAATTGTCGAAAACGAGCCGGTGACGGCGGCAAAATACGTGTTCGAGGGGTAGATGATCGGTCGCTGCTCGGAGTTGCGGCAAGGGTGCCGCAGTGTGTGGATCGGTTGCAGGCATTGCGCACCACCGAGTGTGACTCGGGCGTGGCTAGGATCGTCCGCATGTTGCGAGGAGTTGCGGGGTCTGTGCTGGTTGTCGGGATCGGGGTCGGTGGTTGGGGTGTGCTGCCGGGTGCGTACGCGGCACCCGCCGCGTCCGAATCCGCTACCGGCACAGGGGGACTCGATCCGATGCTGGCCACCGCCTACACGCTGGCCGAGCGGGAGGCGCACGAGCAGGGCGTGCCGCTGTGGGTCACGTCGGGCTACCGCACCCACGAGCAGCAGCAGGAACTGTGGGAGGACGGGCTGGTCACCTACGGCGGTCCGGATGCGGCGCGGCGCTGGGTGCTGCCGCCCGAGGAGTCCACGCACGTGCAGGGCAAGGCGGTGGATGTCGGCCCCGAGGAGGGGGCCCGCTGGCTGGAGGCGAACGGTAGCCGCTGGGGCCTGTGCCGGACCTTCGACAACGAGTACTGGCACTTCGAGCTGGCGACGGCGCCGGGTGGTGAGTGTCCGCCCCGCATCGCCGACGCCAGCGTGCGCTGACGCGCGCAGGCGCAACCGCCGGCCGGGTGGGTAGCTAACGACCGGTTGTCGGCAAACTTCGGCTGACACGCCGACTGTCCTGCGCATTACCGGCGTGGCGATCGGCGGTGTCGAGCATCCTGGACAGCTGGCGGCGTTCCGGCAAACGGCCGGGCGCCAAGATGAGGTGCGACGCGATGGAGGTTCGGTGAGCAGGCGGGTTTCGGGGGCGGGCTATTGGACGATTCCGATCGAGCGGGGGGTACGCCCCGCGGGAAGCCCGAAGTTCGCAGCGGCCCTGAACTTCTCGCCGACCTGGTTACTGCTGGATCTACCGACCGCGGTCCTGGTGGCGGTCTTCGTCGGCACGGGATGGCTGGGCTACACGCAGCCGGGCCCGGCGGAGGTGGACGCGCCCACGCCCGCCCTGGTCGTCCCCACCGATCCCGTCGCCCCGGCTCCTCCCCGGTAGGCCGGGCGGGCCGACTCACGCCGTGGCGGCGGAGGCCGATTCATCTAGGACGGTTGTGGTCCTACTCGTGTGTCAGGGTTGGGTATGACCGATACACCCGCCCGGCTGCTGCGGCTGCTGTCGCTGTTGCAGACACCTCGTGAGTGGCCCGGGAGCGAACTGGCCGAGCGGCTCGGCGTCACCGATCGCACGGTGCGCCGCGATATCGATCGGCTGCGCGAGCTGGGATATCCGATCGACGCGACCATGGGGGCGGCGGGCGGGTACCGGCTGGCGGCCGGCGCGGCCATGCCGCCGCTGCTGCTCGACGACGAGGAGGCGGTGGCGGTCGCCGTCGGCCTGCGCGCCGCCGCGGGCCAGGCGGTGGCGGGCATCGAGGAGGCGTCGGTCCGCGCGCTCGCCAAGCTGGAACAGGTGCTGCCCTCGCGGCTGCGCCGCCGCGTCCGCGTGGTGAGCACCGCGACCGCCGCATCGGCCGGTGACGGGCCCCTGGCCGATCCCGAGACGCTCAGCGCGCTGGCCGCCGCCGCGACGAATCGGGAACGGGTGCGGTTCACCTACCGCGACGCCGCCGGAAACGAGAGCCGCCGCCATGCCGAGCCGACCGGCTTGGCGGTGGCGGGCCGCAGGTGGTACATGGTGGCCTACGACCTCGACCGTGACGCCTGGCGCAGTTTCCGGGTGGACCGGCTCTCGCAGCCCCGGGCGACGGGTGCGCGATTCACGCCGCGTCCCTTGCCCGCGGCGGACGCCGCCGCCTATGTGGCGGGCCAGCGAACCGACTGGGGCACAACGAAATACCGCGTGGATGTCACGATCCATGCCCCTGCACACCGCGTCGAGGGGCGCCTCGGAGACGACCCGGGTGCGGTCCGGCCACTGGGCGAGCGGTCCTGCCGAATGACCGCCGAGCGGGAGGACGATCCGCAATGGCTCGCCGCCCGGCTGGTTTCACTCGGCGCGGAGTTCCAGGTGCACGGATCGCCGGAACTCGCCGAAGCGGTGGGCACGCTCCGCGATCGCGCCGCCCGTGCCCTGCCGGACCCGACCTGACGGCTCGTCTGTGTCGCGGGCCTCGCGAGAAGCGTTCGTGTCGCGCTGTCGACTCGCCGCCGGATTTCGTTGCTTCGCTTCGTGATCGGGCTCCGTGTGCGACCATGGGCACGGGTCGGATCCGACGGAAAATCGAGCGAGATCATGGCTGTGGCGTGGGAACGGACAACCGCGGATGGTCAGCGTGCCGAGGTGATCTCGGTGGTGCGGCAAGCATGCTCGCAGGCGGGGGTCGACGCCTCGTCGCTGCGGCCGGTTCGCTCCGGATCCCGGGCGTATGTCCGGCTACCCGGCGACATCGTGGCGCGGGTGGATTCTCCCGGTCGGTCCGCGGTGGCGCGGCGGGTGCTCGCGGTGGCCCGGTGGCTGGAATCCTCGGATGTGGATGCGGTGCAGTGCGTTTCGCCGATCGAGCAACCGGTGGAGGTGCGCGGGCACGCGGTGACGTTCTGGCATGCCCTGCCGCCCTACCGGTCCGGCACCCCGGGGGAGGTGGCCCGGGCGCTGGTGCGGCTGCATCGAATGACCCCGCCGGTCGGTGGCGAACTCGGCCCGATGCAACCGCTGTCCCTGGTGGAGCAGCACATTCGGGCCTGCCGGACGCTCGAGGTCGGCGACCGGCGATGGCTCGCCGAGCACGCGGCCGGACTGCGGCGGCGCTGGGCCGCCCTGCCCGCCGGTCTGCCCTGGGGTGTCGTCCACGGGGACGCGCGGTCGGAGACCGTGGTGTGCGCCGACGACGGCCGCGTGCTGCTGCGCAGCCTGGACCGGCTGGCGATCGGCCCGCCGGAGTGGGACGCGGTGTGCACGGCGATCAAGCTGACCTCGTTCGGGTGGATCACGGCCCAGCAGTACGAGGAATTCTGCCGGGACTACGGGCGAGATGTGTTGCGGTGGGCCGGTTTCTACCTACTGCGCGATATCCGGGAATTGCATCTGGCGGTGGCGGCGGCACGGGCGGCGGCGCGCGACGGGGTCTACCGGGAGCAGGCGGAGTACCGCGTGCGCTGCCTGCGCGGGGACGAGGGCCCGCGACAGTGGCCGAACTGGCGGCCGCTGTGGTGGGTGCGGCTGCAGCACGGTATGTGACCCCGACCGGTATCAGTCGTCGAGAATCTTGCCGGGGTTGAGCAGGCCGAGTGGATCGAGGGCGTGCTTGACGGCCGCCATCACGTCCACCGCCGCGCCATGCTCCTCCGGCAGATACCGCTTCTTGGCCAGGCCGATGCCGTGCTCGCCGGTCGCGGTGCCGCCGGCGGCGAGCGCGTGCCGCACCACTCGATCGGAGAAGTCTTGCGCCGCTTCGTAGGTCGCGTCGGTGTAGGGGACGACCGCATGGACGTTGCCGTCGCCGACATGTCCGGCCACGCTGGCGTCGAGCCCGAATTCGGCGGCGAGCCGTGTGGCGGCGGCGACCGCGTCGGGGATCCGTGAGATCGGCACGGCGGTATCGGTCACCAGGAAGCGGTGGCCCGGGCTGCGCGCCTTGAGCGCGAAGAACAGCGTGTGGCGGTCCTCCCACAGCGCGTGCCGGTCGGTGTGGGTGCGGGCCCACGCCACGTCCATCGCGCCGTGTGCCCCGCAGATCCGCTGGATCTCGGCCTCGTCGGCGGACGCGGCAGCGGCCGACGCGGCCTCGAGGTCGATGAACAGCGCGGGCGACTCGGCATAGGCGGTGCCCCGGTACGCGTTGACGGCGGCCATACTTCCGGCGTCCACGAGTTCCAGGCGGCTCACCGGCAGCGCCAGCCCCAGCATCTCCACGGCGGACGCGACCGCGGCATCGACGGTCGGGAACGAAACCCGCAGCGACCGTAGCCATTCCGGAATCGGGTGCAGCCGTACGGTGAGCTCGGTGATGATCCCGAGGGTGCCCGCGGACCCGATCAGCAGGTCCTTCAGGGCGTAGCCGCTGGAGGACTTGCGCACGGCACGGCCCAGCCGGGCATGTGTCCCGTCGGCGAAGACCGCCTGCAGGGCAAGGGTATTGGCGCGCATCCCGCCGTAGCGCACGCTGGTGGTGCCGCTGGCGTTGGTCGCCGCCATGCCGCCCAGGGAGGCGTCGGCGCCGGGGTCGACGGTGAACTGCAGCCCGAACTCGGCCGCGGCCGCGTTGAGACGGGTGCGGGTGACGCCCGGCTGCACGGTGGCGGTGAAGTCGCCGGGGGAGATGCCGATGATCGAATCCGCCTGGGAGAGATCGAGAACCAGCTCGTCACCGCGGGCCAGCAGGTGCCCCTCCAGGCTGGTCCCGGCGCCGCGGGCGATGAGCGGCGTCCGGGTGTCGCGCGCCCAGCCGACCACCGCCAGGACATCGTCGAGACCGGCCGCGTAGGCGACGCCGCGGGGGCGCCGGCCGAGGCGGCCGGTCTCGTCGACGGTGAACTGATCGAGTACCGACGGGCGGGTGTCGATATCGATCGGCGGTCCGTCGAAAGTGGTCATTCGCGTTCCAGGATCGTGGTCACCAGCATCGTGTGATCCTCCATCCGCCGGGTCACCGACCAGCCCAGGCCGGCGAAGGCATCCTCGTATTCGCGCTGCGTCCACAGGCGCACGCCCGTCACCGCATGGTAGATCTCGTAGGTCGGTGAGAACCAGGGCTGCTGGGTCCACTGCGGCGCCTCGAGCAGGTAGCCGTCTCCGATCACGAGGCGGCGCACGTTCGGGAACCAGTCCATCCAGCCGCGCATTACCGCGGCGATGCCGTCGCCGTCGCTGGCCAGCTGATGCAGCAGGAAGAACGACATGGCGGTGGTGACCGCGTGCCGGTCCACCGCATCCAGCCAGGCCGGGAGGCGTGACCCGGGTTGTACCGAGCCGGGCAGCAGCGTGATCCGTTCGGTGAGTCCCAGCTCCGCGAGTTCGGTTGTCGCCGCGGCGATCACGCCCTCCTCGATGTCGACCCCGAGGAAGTTCTCCCGCGGTGCGCAGCCCGCGAGCGCCGTGACCCGGCCCGCGTCGGCGCAGCCCAGATCGATGGTGCAGCCCGGGGTGTCGGCGGCGAGCACGCGGCCGATCGTCTCGAAGATCTCGGGTCGGCGACGCGCGATATCGGTGCACCCGCGCGCCACCTCGCCGGGTTCGGTGGCGGCGGGAATGTAGTGCCGGTGCGGGCTGTCCGACAGCTGCCGGAAGGTGGGCTCCCATCCGCGCACCGCGACCCGGACGAAGCCGCGGTTCTTGCCGACGTCGTGGCCGGTGTGGGTGAGCTGATAGCGGTGGCCGCGCCGGTGCAGGAATCCGGCGCGCACCAGCCCGTCGGCGACGGTCTGCTGGATGCCGGTGGCGGGCGCGATGGTCTCGCCCGCGAGAAGCGTTGTCCACCAGCCCCAGTCGTCGGCGGCGACGATGAGCTGTCCGGCGGTCTGGCCCTCGATGACATCGCGGATGGTGAAGTCACCGACGGCGGAATGCGGGGCTACGAGCGGTGTGACTGCGGTCATGATCGATCTTCCTGATTCGCGGCGACGGCGATCGCCTGGATTTCGATGAGCAGCCCGTCGATGGGCAGGGTGGTGACGGTGGTGGTCCGCGCCGGTGCGGCCGTGGGGAAGAACTCGGTGAAGGCGGCGTTCCACGCGGGGAACCACCGCCGGTCGGACAGGTAGCAGTCGAGCTTGAGCACCTGGTCGCGGGTGCTGCCCGCGGCGGTCAGCGCGCGATCGAGCTGCTCGAACACCTCGGCGGCCTGATCGTCGAACGCGATCGACGACACCGTCATGGTGGCGGGATCGATCGCGGCCAGGCCGGAGGTGAATACGAGGCCGCCGCCGCTGCGCGCCGGCGGGAACGGTGCGGTGGGCATCTGCGCGGTCTCCTCTGTATCGGATCGAATCGGGGTCCGGGGCATCTCATGACTCCGCCCGCACGATTCGGGTGCGGTCGATATCGGCGAGGGTCTGGGCACCGGAGAGGATCATCAGCGTGCGCAGTTCCTCGGTGAGCAGTTCGAGCACGCGGTCCACCCCCGCCGAGCCCGCTGCCGCCAGGCCGTAGATGGCCGAGCGGCCGATGATCACCGCGTCGGCACCCAGTGCCAGCGCGAGGAATACGTCGCTGCCGGTACGGATGCCGCTGTCGAACAGGATCGGCAGCGCGGGACCGACGGCCGCGCGTATGCCGGGCAGCATGGCCAGACTGGCCGGGGCCGGATCGGCTTGGCGTCCACCGTGATTCGAGACCACGATCGCCGCCGCACCGAGCGCCGTCGCCCGCTCGGCGGCGGCGGGGGTGAGCACGCCCTTGGCGATCCACGGCAGCCCGAACCCGGCCGCGGCATCGGCCAGCTGATGCCAATCCCACACGGTGCCACCGTGCTTGAGCAGCTGCCCGAACACCTCGGCGACGCCCGGAGCGCCGTTCTCGCCGGTCAGGTTGCCCGCGAAGTATCGGAGGTCAGGATCGAAGCGGTTGCCCATATTGCGGGTGCGGAATCCGCCCACCGGGCAGTCGACGGTGACGCACAGGGCCTCGAAGCCCGCTCGCCGCACTCGATCGGCGACCGCCCGGGCGTGTGCGAAGGGATGCAGTTGCGCGATCCGGGCCGCGGCGGGACCGGCCTCGCGGACCTGCTCGTAGGAATAGCTTCCGGCCTCGGGCACGATCGACAGCGCGCCGCGCCGCTGTGCGGCTCGGGCGACCGCGAGGTGGCCGTCCGGATGGAACATCGCATCGCCGCCGAAAGGCGCGGTGAGAATGGGTGTTTCGAGTGCCAGCCCGAGCAGTTCGGTGCGGGTGGACGGGTTGCCGACCCCGCTCATGGGTTCGGGCAGAATCCGCCAGCGGTCGAACGCCTCCAGGTTGGCGCGCAGCGTGACCTCCCGGCCCGCACCGCCCTCGACGAAATCCCAGACGTCGGCGGGCAGGGCCGCCGCGGCGGCACGGTGGATCTCGTCGTGCGTGCCGAAGTCGACGCGGGTGGGGTAGAAGCTGTCCAGCTGCGCGGTCATGCGGTGCCTCCGATGTCGCGGCCCGCGAGCGAGTGGCTGCGGCCGTAGGTGAGATAGAGCGTGACCCCGGCCGCCGTCCAGATCAGGAACCGGAGCCAGGTCAGGGCCTCGAAGGTGGTTGCCAGCCAGACGCATCCGGCGATCGCGGCGAGCGGGACCAGCGGCATGAGGGGCACCCGGAACGGGCGCGGCCGGTCCGGGTCGGTGCGGCGCAGCAGGATGACGCCGAGCGCCACGACGACGAAGGCGAACAGCACACCGATATTCACCAGTTCGGCGACGGTGCCGATGGACAGCAGCCCCGCCACCACCGCGACCACCGTGCCGAGGACGAGACTCAATCGCACGGGCACGTTCCGGGAGCTGGTGTGGCACAGGGCCTTCGGCATCAGACCGTCGCGGCTCATGGCGAAGACCAGGCGGGTCTGTCCGTAGAACAGCATGAGCAGGCCCTTGGTCAGCGCGACCACCGACGCCACCAGGATCACCTTGCCGATCCATCCGGCGCCGACGGCGCCGAGGGCGGTCGCGACCGGTGCGGCGTTGTCGAGGGCCGGATACGGCGCCACGCCGGTGAGCACGGCACTCACCGCGACATAGAGGACGGTGGCCACGACGACCGAACCGATGATGCCCCACGGCAGATCGCGGCGCGGATTCCGGGTTTCCTCCGCGGAGGTGGCGACAATATCGAATCCGAGGTAGGCGAAGAAGGCGAGCGCCGCGCCGGCCGCAATTCCGTTGACGCCGAAGGGCATGAACGGCGTCCAATTGCCGGTATCGAGATGTGGTGCGCCGACCGCAATGACGAGAATGAGCACCGCGATCGTCAGTGCCACCAAGGTTTTCACGACGGCCGCGGCTACTTTCACCTCGAATACGAGCACCGCGACCAGCGCGCCGACGATGAGTACCGCCGGAAGATTGACCACTCCGCCATTCCCGGGCCCGGCCGTAATCGCCTGCGGCAGTTCCACGCCGAACAATGATTGGAGGGCCGCCGTGAAGAGCCCGGACCATCCGATGGCCACGGCCGCGGCGGCGACGGCGTATTCGAGGAGCAGATTCCAGCCGACCAGAAATGCGGGCGCCTCGCCCATTGTGGCGGAGGTATAGGTGTAGGCGCTGCCGGATGCCGGTGTCATCGACGCCAATTCGCTGTAGCACAGCGCCACCAGCACGCAGATGGCCCCGGCGAGCAGGAACGAGAGCATGATCGCGGGACCAGCCTTGGTCGCGGCCGCCACACCCGTGGTGACGAAGATACCGGCGCCGACGATGGCGCCGACGCCCATCGCGATCAGATCGACGCGGCCCAGACTGCGCGCGAGCGTGCCGGTGGCGTTCGCGGAGAATGCGGCGTCGATATGGGGAGGTGCTGCCATGGTGGAATCCATTCGCTGGGAATGTATTTCGAGCGGTACGTATTCAGTGAAGCAACCGGAGTTTGTGTTCCCGTGAACCTGTGTAACAACACGGTTTCGGATATTCGGTGAAAATATTGTGGCGCTGTGTATCTGGGCGCGACAATCTGGCCCGAGCCGTGCTCGAGCATGTTTCAATCCAGTTTCAATTGTTTCGGTGTGTCATGTCAGTTTTACTGTGCGCCAAGCCGTTCCGGCGTGCCAGGTCCTTGTGGCATCCTGGCGTTCCAGGGCTTCCTGGCGTGCCAGGGTCTTTCTGGCCTGCCAGGGTCTTCTGGTGTGTCATAGTCTTTCCCGGCGGGTATTTGGCCGGGATCCCGCCAGATTCCAACCAAAAGTGCGCCGCACATATATTGGGAGTAGTCGGAGGAACGAGGTTATGCGATTGTCGATGTTTCACGAATGGATTCGATGTGTGCGGCGCGCATCGTCGCGCGCCTGCGGACGAGTACGGTGGCGACGACTACCGCGACGAGTGCGGCCGCGGCGGCGAGCACCGCGTCCCGCATCGATCCGGCGGTGGCGATGGCGCCGAATCCCAGGGTCGCGACCGCCGCGCACAGATACGCGACGGTGGCGTAGCGGGACGCGGCGCGCGCATGTCCGTCGGGCGGCGTTGCGGCACTGACGATCCGGAGCCCGGACCGATAGGCGATCCCCTGCCCGCATCCGGCGATGACGCCGCCGCACAGCAGCAGCACCAGATTCGGCACCCACGACACCACCGCCGCCACGGCCACACCGGTGATGATGATCAACTGAGCCGAAACCGGTTCGGCGGGAAGCGCATTCGGCCCGAATACCCGCTGCGCCACCCAGGCGCTGACGAGATAGAGCGTCACCGGCAGCGCCAACACCGCGAGATTCGTGGTGCCCAGCAGATCCGCGCCGTAGCTGGGGAGCAGCGCCACCACCAGCCCGGCCGAAACCCACGCGGCGATCCCGCTGAGATATCCGGCGACCGGCGATTCCGGTGCGAGAGGCGGGATGTCGCGGGTGGAGGCGGTGGCGGCCGTGGGCTGCGGGGCGCGATCCGTGAGCACGGAGAGGGTGGCGATGCCCAGCGCAACGGCGTGCACGATGTAGACGGTGACGCCCGGCGCGGGCAGATACTGCGCGATGGCCGCGGCGGCGATGGTGCCGAGCGCCGAGCCGAAGACGGTGGCGCTGGCCATGGCGGTACGCCCGCGCTCACCCCGGCGCTCCAGGATGAGCCCGGCCAGCGATCCGGTCACCAGGCCCACCGACAGACCCGCGCAGATGCGCGCCAGGCACGCGAGCCATGCCGAATGTGCCAGCGCCATGGCGAGATCCGCGCCGACCCCGCATGCTGCGCCGACCCCGATGCGCCACCACCACCCCGCGCGCGACGGCGGCGTCCCCAGCACCGACAGCGTCGGAGTCAGAGCGAACAGGTAGGCCGCGAAGATCACCGTGATGAGCAGCGGTGCGAGCGCCCAGGCATGCCGGTAGTACGGCATCATCCCGGTCGCGAGATTGGGTTGCGCCATGATCAGCACAAACAGCGCACTCGGCGCGGCTGCTCGCATCACACCCCCTAGGTGAGGAGATCTTCTCGTTTGAAAGGATAGCCAACTGAGAAGAACTTCTCTACTCGGGTGGCCGAATGGGTGCGTCGGGTCGAGTTGTCGCCGGACCCGCGGTTTTTCGACCCTCCCGTTCGCCGCCGCGGCCGGGTATGCAGGATGGTCACGTGCCCGTGAACACCCGCAGCGACGCCCAGCGCAGCCGCGTGCTGCTGGAAGACGCGGTCCGCAGCCTGCTGCAGTCCGGTCGCGTCGGCTTCTCGATTCCCGAACTCGCCGCGGCCGCCGGGGTCGGCGTGGCGACGGCGTACCGGCATTTTCCGACGCCGCAGGACGCCATGCAGGCGTTCCATCGCCGGGCGATCGAGCAGTTGGTGGGCGCGCTGGCGGCGCTCGGCGAGAACCCCGACCCCGTGGCGCGCTTCCGCCGCTGCTGCGAGACGTGGGTCGAGCAGGCGACGCAGTGGGGCCCCGCGGTGCGCTACGTCCGCAGCAGCAAGGGCTTCGTCGAACGACTGGCCGACGGCGACGAATCGATCACCGCCCTGCACGACATGCTCGCCGATGTGCTGGCCGCGCTGGCCCGCGACGGCAAGGCGCCCGAGTTCGACGTCACCTACGCGGTTCTGCTGTGGATCACCATCTTCGACGAACGCGTCGTCTACGACCTCACCGAACACCGCCACTGGAATGTCACGAAGGTCACCGACCATCTGACCCGCGCGGTCTCGGGCGCCCTCGGCATCACCGTCTAGCCATCACGCCCATATCCCCGGCGTCGCTTGCCCCACATCCCGGCGTCGCGCCGACCCAGCATTCCCCGGCGTCGCGCCGCCCCGGCATTCCCCGGCGTCGCGCGGACCCCCGCATTCCTCGGCGTCGCGCGGACCCCCGCATTCCTCGGCGTCGCGCCGACCCCCGCATTCCTCGGCGTCGCGCCGACCCCGCATTCCCGGCATGCTTTTGGCCGGGATCATCAGGCGGGATCCAGCGCCTCGTCCAGCGTGATGCCGCCCTCGACCGTATGCGGCGTGCGGCGCCGGTTCGGTGAGCCCAGCGCGGTGGTGAGATCCGATCCGTCGTGCTCGGCGAGCAGGTCCTTGGAGTCCCAGACCAGCAGCGTCGCGCTGACGGTGTTCTCGGCCGCCGAATGGGCCAGATCGTAGTGGGCGCAGGCGGGCACGTGGTCGTAGGTGATCCACAGGTCGTAACCGGTCATGAACAGGTCCAGGTCGAAATCGACCGACAGGCCCAGCAATTCGCTGCGGCCGTTGTCGTCGACACCGGCGAAGGCCTCGTCCAGCGCGAGCAGGCGGGGCGCCTGCGGGTCGGCGGAGTCGAGCATGACGTGCGCCGCGGCGAACAGCGGCAGATGCAGCGAGACCGACTGCTCCCCGCCGGACAGCGTGCTGTGCCGGGCCACGGTGAGCCGGTCCTCGGCGCCGTCGGCGGTGATCAGCGTGAACGAGAACACCCGCCAGGTGCGGTAATCCAGTGTGGTGGCGAGGATCTCGGGGTAGGACCGCTCGGGGTGCGCGGCGCGGGCGGCGCGGATCTCCGAGGCGAAGTGCGCGCGGATGGTGGCCAGATCGTCGGGGGACAGGTCGGCTGAGTCGCGGTCGAGCAGCTTGCACACCGCACGCGCCGAATCCGCCAGATTGTCGGCCAGCACCCAGTGCACGCCGATGGTATTGCCCGACGACATGCGGCGCTGCTTCATCTCGGCGCCCATGCGGGTGATCAGATCGCGGGCGTCGCTGGTGCGTTCGTGGATCTGCTGCGCCAGCCCCGTCAGCAGCGCATCCTCGAGGATGCGGCGCTCGGCATCGGTCAGCAGCAGCTCCTGATCGGAGCGGGCGCCGGCGATGCGGTCGGCGAAATCGGCGAGGGCGGCGGCGCCCTGATCGTCGTGCACCTGCACCACGGTCAGCCCGTCGGCGGCGTCCCACTGCAGGCGGTAGTCCTGCCGGGCGGCGGCCAGCGCGGCATCGAACTCCTGCAGGGCCGCGGTCACCGCGCTGCGGGTGGACTTGCGCACCGCTTCGCCCGCCCGCACGGAAGCCGTTGCCGCGGAAAGGTTCTCGAACAGCTCGTGGACCTCGTCGGGCAGCACCCGCGACTGCGCCGCGTCGTCGCCGCCGCCCGGCCCGGCGGTCTCGATCCGGTACAGCAGCTGGTCGGGCGTGGACCATGCCGCGTCGCTGCTGGGCCAGCGGCTGTCCTCGGGCGCGCCGAGCAGGCTCAGCAGGTCCGGGCGGGCATAGGGCGCAAGCTGTTTCACATCGGCGAGCAGTTCGGTGAGTGCGGTGCCGAGGGAGTCGTGGGCGGCCTTGTAGGCGCCCTCCGCGGTGCCGACGCCCTCGATGGCGTCGGCGGCGGCCTTGCGTGCCGCCTTCTGTTCCGCGCGGGCCGCGTCGATGCGTTCGCGCGCCTGCTCGAGCTCGCGATCGATATCTGCGGCACCCGCGCCCAGCGCCTCACGTAGCGTCTCGAGCTTGCGGAGCTGCTCCTCGTAACCGACGCGGGCGGACTCGGCCTCCTCGGCGAATGCCTCAGCCAGGTCCCGGGATTCGGCGAGCCGGTCGTCGGATTCGCGGGCGCGCTCGTGCTCGCGCTGATGATCGCCGCGCAGCCGCAGCAGGACGGTGCCGGTGTTCTCGAAGTGCCGGATGGCGGCCGCCAGGGCGTCGAGTTCGGCCGGGTCGCGCGGCGCCCGGTGCGCCGAGGCGACCGAGCGGACCTTCTTGTCGGCGGCGGTGAAATCGGCCACCGCCTGATCGAGGTCGCGATCGGCCTGGGTCGCCGTCTCCGACCGCGATCGCAGCATGCCCGCGGCCTCGGACACCGCCCGCAGCGCGGTGGTGACGGCGCTGGTGCGCGGCAAGGCCTTGGCGGCGGCGGAGATCCGGCTCAGCTCCGCGGTGGCGGCCTGCTCCTCGGCACGCGCGGCCTGCTCCGCCGCGTCGGCGGCCTCGATGGCGGCGGTGATCTCGGTCAGGCGCAGTTCGCGGCGGCGGGCGCGGGCGGTGGCGCCGATGAACTCCGCGTGCGGCTTGCGGTGCCGGCCCAGCTGGACACCCTGGCGGTAGCGGCCGTCGGTCGCGATGCTGGTGCCCGTGTCGAGATCGGTGTCGCTCAGCGAGATCGAGGCGAGGATGTCGGCGACGGTCTGCCGCGGGACGGTGAGATCGGCCGAATCGTCTTCCACGACAAGCACATCGGCGAGCGTGCGACCGGACGGTCGGGCCCGCTTCGGCAGCGGAACGAGGAACTGGTCCGAATCGTGCGGCGGCAGTTCGGTCTCCGCGCACACCCAGCCGTCCAGCAGATCCGCGGCCTGCAGCGCCGCCTCGAGCCCGGCGGCCTGCTCCGGGGTGACGGCGTCGGCGAAGCGCACCAGGCGCCACAGCGGCGCGCCCGGACGGCCGTCGCGGGTATCGGTGCGGGCCGCGAACGGCGGTGGCGCATCGTCGTTCTCGGCGGCGACCTGCTGTTGTTCGGTCCGCAGCTGCGCGGTGCGGGCCACGGCCTGCTCGGCGGTGGTGCGCGCCTGCTGGCGGCGGGCGCGGATCTCCTCGGTGAGCGATTCGGTGCGTTCGGCGAGCACCTCGGCGAGGGTGGGCGCGTCGTCCCCGCCCGCCTCGGCCAATGCCGCGTCCAGCGCCTCGTATAGGCCGTCGCGCACGGGGGCGTGGATCTCGCGGTGTTCCTCCCACCAATCCCGCAGGGCCGCGGCCGTATTCGAGCGGG
>NZ_BDBV01000028.1 GCF_001613165.1 Nocardia mexicana NBRC 108244 | reverse complement strand
CTGGCCCACGACCGCGACGGTTCCGGCGCGGCCGTGCTGGCGGCGCTGTCGAAGCTGGCCCGCGCCAATATCGATCGCCTGGTGGCGGCGGGCGGTCTCACCGTCGTCGGCGTCACCGGATCCTCCGGCAAGACGTCGACCAAGGATCTGCTGGCGAGCGTGCTGGCCCCGCTGGGCCCGGTGGTGGCCCCGCCCGGATCGTTCAACAACGAGATCGGCCACCCGTGGACGGCGCTGCGCGCGAACGCCGACACCCGGTTCCTGGTGCTGGAGCTGTCGGCGCGCGGGCCGGGACATATCAGGGCGCTCACCGAAATCGCGCCGCCGGGCATCGGGGTGGTGCTCAACGTCGGCACCGCGCACCTGGGTGAGTTCGGCAGCCGCGAGGTGATCGCGCAGGCCAAAGGCGAACTGGTGGAAGCACTTCCGTCGTCCGGGATCGCCGTCCTCAACGCCGACGACCCGAATGTGGCCGCGATGGCGAGCCGCACCCGAGCGCGCGTGGTGACCGTGGGCCAGTCCACCGACGCGGACCTGCGGGCCACCGACGTCGTGCTCGACGAAACCGCCCGCGCCCGATTCACCTTGCACGTCAACGCTTCCGCGTTCGATCGCGGCGCACGGGAACCCGCCGTGGCCACGCAGCCCGCCGCGACCGAGATCAGGCTGGCCGTGCACGGCGAGCACCAGGTCGGCAACGCCCTGTCCGCCGCTGCGGTGGCGCTGGAGTGCGGCGCGGATCTCGAGACCGTGGCGCGGGCGCTGTCCGAGGCCCGGATCGCCTCGGCACACCGCATGGACGTGCGCACCCGCGCCGACGGCGTCACCGTCGTCAACGACTCCTACAACGCGAACCCGGATTCGGTGCGCGCGGCGCTCAAGGCGCTGGTGAGCATGGCCCGCGGCGGCGGCGACGAACCCGGCGGGGAAGCCCGCCGCAGCTGGGCCGTGCTCGGTGAAATGGCCGAGCTGGGCGAGGAATCGGTGATCGAGCACGATCGCATCGGCCGGCTGGCGGTGCGCCTGGACGTGGATCGGCTCATCGTCGTCGGCGACGGACGACCGGCCCACGCACTGCACCAGGGCGCGGTCATGGAAGGGTCGTGGGGCGAGGAATCGGTTCTCGTACCCGATATCGATGCCGCGATCGCGGTGCTGGACAAAGAGATCGCGGCGGGTGATGTGGTGTTGGTGAAGGCGTCGAACTCCGTCGGACTGTGGGCGGTCGCGCATCACCTCACGGAGGCGGCGGTATGAGACAGATACTTTTCGCGGCGGCCATCGCGCTGGCGGTGTCGATCCTGTTGACGCCGCTGCTGATCCGGATGTTCGCCAAGCGCGGCTTCGGCCAGGAGATCCGCATCGACGGCCCGGAGAGCCACAAGGCCAAGCGCGGCACCCCCGTGATGGGCGGCGTGGCGATCCTGGCGGGCCTGTGGGCCGGGTACTGGGGCTCGCATCTGATCGGCATCGGGTACAAGGCCGAGGGGCCGACGGTATCGGGCCTGCTGGTGCTGTCGCTGACGACGGCGCTCGGAGTGGTCGGCTTCATCGACGACTTCATCAAGCTGCGCAACAAGCGCAATCTGGGGCTCACCGCCGCGGGCAAGTACCTCGGACAGCTCACGGCCGCCGTCATTTTCGGTGTCCTGGCGCTGCAGTTCCCGGGCGCGAACAAGCAGACACCGGCGAGCCGCCACCTGTCCTACGTCCGCGACATCACCACGGTGTCGATGGGTGTGATCATCTTCCTGGCGTTCGTCTGCCTGGTCGTGGTCGCCTGGTCGAACGCGGTGAACCTGACCGACGGCCTCGACGGGCTCGCGGCCGGATCCATGAGCCTGGTGCTGGGCGCCTACGTGATCATCACCTTCTGGCAGTACCGCAACTCCTGTTCGGTCCATCCCGAGGCCGGGTGCTACAACGTGCGCGACCCCTTGGACCTGGCGCTGATCTGTGCCGCGGGTGCGGCCGCCTGCGTCGGATTCCTGTGGTGGAACGCCGCCCCGGCGAAGATCTTCATGGGCGACACCGGCTCGCTCGCCCTCGGCGGCCTGCTCGCCGGGCTGTCCATCCTGACCCGCACCGAACTGCTGATGATCGTGATCGGGGCGCTGTTCGTGGCCGAGACGGCGTCGGTGGTGCTGCAGGTGGCGGTGTTCCGGACCACGCGCAACCGATTGTTCAAGATGGCGCCGTTCCACCATCACTTCGAACTCAGTAAATGGGCCGAGACCACGGTGATCATCCGGTTCTGGTTACTCGCGGCCATAGCGTCGGCGGTGGGGCTGGGCCTGTTCTACAGCGAATACCTCTCTCAGGTCGGATAGCAGCGATGGTCGAACACACACCGCGGGCCCTCCGATCACCGGGGCCCATGCTCGAATTCCTGCGCGGCCGTGACGTTCTCGTCGCGGGATGGGGGGTGTCGGGCCGCTCGCTGATCGAGCCGCTGCGCGATATCGGAGCCCGCCCGGTGGTCACCGACGCGGGCGAGAAGGCGATGGCCGAGGCGGCCGAACTCGGCCTGGCCACCGCCACGGGCGACGATCTGCTCACGCCCGCCGCGCTGGACCGGTTCGCGCTGGTCATCACGAGCCCGGGCTGGCGACCCGATTCGCCGGTGCTGGTCTCGGCGGTCACCGAGGGCATTCCGGTCTGGGGTGACGTCGAATTCGCCTGGTGGGTGGATCAGGCCCGGCTGTACGGCCCGGCGCGCAAGTGGCTGGTGGTGACGGGAACCAACGGCAAGACCACCACCACCCAGATGACCCACGCGATCCTGCGCGCGGCCGGCATCGCCAGCGTCGCCTGCGGCAATATCGGTCTGCCGATCCTGGATGCGTTGCGGCGCAACCCGGGTCCGCAGGTGCTGGCCGTGGAGCTGTCGTCGTTCCAGCTGCACTGGGCGCCGTCGGTGCGCCCCGAGGCCGGGGTCGTGCTCAACGTCGCCGAGGACCACCTGGACTGGCACGGCGGCCTGGACGCCTACGCGGCGGCGAAGGCGCGCGCGCTGACCGGCCGCGTCGGGGTCGTCGGCCTGGACGATCCGGTGGCCGCGGCGCTGGCGCGAAAGTCCAAGGCGCGCCGCACCGTCGGCTTCCGGGTGGGCGTGCCCGCCGACGGCGAGCTCGGCGTGGTCGACGGCAAGCTGCTCGACCGCGCCTTCACCAAGGCCGCGATCCTCGCCGAGACCGCCGATATCAGCCCGTCCGGCCCGGCCGGGGTGGCCGATGCGCTGGCCGCGGCCGCGCTGACCCGATCCATCGACGTGGCACCGCAATTCGTCAAGGAGGGGCTGCAGGAGCACAAGGTCGGCCCGCATCGCGCGGCCTTGGTCCGGGAGCTGTCGGGGGTCGCCTTCGTCGACGACTCCAAGGCCACCAACCCGCACGCGGCGCGGTCGTCGATCCTGGCGCACTCCCAGGTGGTCTGGCTCGCCGGTGGTCAGCTCAAGGGCGCGCACGTGGACGATCTGGTCGAGGAGGTCGCCGACCGGCTGGTCGGCGCGGTGCTGTTCGGCCAGGACGCCCCGGTCGTCGCCACGGCGCTGGCGCGACACGCGCCCGATGTCCCCGTCGTGGAGCTCGGTTCGGGTGACGATGCTGTGATGGGTGCGGAACTCACGTCCGAGATCGATGGCGCGGACGCGGTGATGGCCAGAGCGGTGCGCATCGCCGCCGGGTATGCCCGCCGCGGAGATACGGTGCTGCTGGCCCCCGCCGCGGCCTCGCTGGACATGTTCGCCGACTACACCCACCGGGGACGCAGTTTCGTCGCGGCGGTGCAGGCGCTCGACGAAGGAGATATCGGGAGCCCGCAGTGAACAAACCGGCGCGCAAGCAAGCGGGGACCTGGTTCGGGGCCTGGCTGGCGCGCCCGCTGGCCGACTTCCATCTGGTGGTCACCATCGCGGCCCTGCTCACCACGCTCGGGCTGGTGATGGTGCTGTCGGCGTCCAGCGTCGAGTCCTACGCCGACGGCGGCTCGGCCTACAAGCTGTTCATCCAGCAGGCGCTGTTCGCGGCGATCGGCGCGGTGCTGTTCTATCTGGCGCTGCGGATGCCGCTGCGGCGCATCCGGCAGCTGTCGTTCCCGCTGTTCGCGGGATCGATCGTGCTGTTGCTGCTGGTGCTGATTCCCGGCATCGGGTCCGAGGTGCAGGGGTCGCGGCGCTGGTTCATGCTGGGCCCGCTGTCGGTGCAGCCGTCCGAGATCGTCAAGGTGACGCTGATCATCTGGGGCGCGCACCTGCTGGCCGCGCGGCGCTCGGAGCACGCGAACTACAAGGACATCATGGTGCCGCTGGTGCCCGCGGGCCTGGTGGCGTGCCTGCTGGTGGTGCTGCAGCCCAACCTTTCGACGACCATCGCGCTCGGCCTGATCCTGGCGGCGCTGCTGTGGTTCGGCGGGCTGCCGGTGCGGCTGTTCGTGACCATCGCGGTGTCGGGCATCGTCGCCGCGGGCGTGCTGGCGCTGTCGGCGGGCTATCGCTCCGACCGCATGCGCGCATTCTTCAACCCCGGCGACGATCCGCAGGGCATCGGCTATCAGGCGCGCCAGGCGCTGTTCTCGCTGGCCGACGGCGGCATCTGGGGCCGCGGGCTGGGGCAGAGCCGCGCCAAGTGGAGCTATCTGCCCAACGCGCACAACGACTTCATCTTCGCCATCATCGGCGAGGAGCTCGGATTCCTCGGCTGCGCACTGGTTCTCGGCCTGCTGGCGCTGTTCGCCTACACCGGGCTGCGCATCGCGAGCCGGTCGGTGGATCCGTTCCTGCGGCTGCTCTCCGCGACGGCGACGTTCTGGATCACCATGCAGGCCGTGATCAACATCGGCTACGTGGTGGGCCTGCTGCCGGTGACCGGCCTGCAGCTGCCGCTGGTGTCGGCGGGCGGCTCCTCGCTGGCGATCACGCTGCTGATGTTCGGCATCATCGCGAACGCGGCCCGGCACGAGCCGGAGGCGGTCTCCGCGCTGCACAACGGCCAGGACGGCCGGATGAGCCGGCTGCTGCGGCTGCCCAAGCCCGAGATGTATTCCGCGGCCCGCGCCCAGGCCGCGCGCGGCCGTTCCGGAGTGCGGGCGGCGCCGCAGCGACGGGAACTGCCGCGCACCGGCGGGGCGGGGCGCCGGGGTGGTTCCGAACCGGCCTCGCGCCGCTCGATAGATTCGGATTCGGCACGCCGCCGGGCCGCCGACGCGGGCCGGCGCGACAGCCGCAGCACCCGGTCTTGGCGCAGTACCAGGGCGTGGGAGCCGAACTATCCGATGACGCATGCGAGAGAACGGGGTAATTCGAGGTGACTGCATCCGAGGAGCGGCCCGGTACGGAAAGACCTGGGGGACGGGCGCTCTCGGTGATCGTCGCGGGCGGTGGCACCGCCGGACATATCGAACCCGCCATGGCCGTCGCCGATGCGCTGCGCCGATTGGATCCGTCGATCCGCATCACGGCGCTGGGCACCGAGCGCGGACTCGAGACCAGCCTGATCCCCGATCGCGGTTATCCGCTCGAACTGATTCCGCCGGTCCCGTTGCCGCGCAAGCCGAGCGGTGATCTGCTGCGGCTGCCCGGCCGGGTGCGCTCGGCCGTCGCGCGCACCCGGGCGGTGATCGACGCGGTGCAGGCCGATGTGATCGTCGGGTTCGGCGGATACGTGGCACTCCCGGCGTATCTGGCCGCGGGCCGCGGGGTCCGGGGCAGGCGGCGGGTGCCGGTGGTGGTGCACGAGGCGAATGTGAAGGCGGGGATCGCGAACAAGGTCGGCGCGCGGCGCGCGGCGCGGGTGCTGGCCGCGGTGGCGAACTCGGGTGTGCGCGCCCCCGGCAGTGCCGATGCCGACATCGTGGGTATCCCGGTGCGCGAGATGATCGCGACCCTGGACCGGGCGGCCCTGCGCGCCGAGGCACGCGCGCATTTCGGGCTGCCCGCCGAGGGCGCGGTGCTGCTGGTGTTCGGTGGTTCGCAAGGCGCGCGCCGGCTGAACGAGGCGGTGGCGGGTGCGGCCGCGCAGTTGCTGGCGGCCGGGATCTCGGTGCTGCACGCGCACGGCCCGAAGAACACGCTCGATCTCCCGACGGGAACCGATTCCACCGGTCCCGCGAAATACGTTGCCGTGCCCTATCTCTCGCGCATGGATCTGGCCTACGCCGCCGCCGACGCCGCGGTGTGCCGATCCGGCGCCATGACCGTCGCCGAGGTGTCGGCGGTCGGCCTGCCCGCGTTCTACGTGCCGCTGCCGCACGGTAACGGCGAGCAGGAGCTCAACGCCCGCCCCATCGTGGCCCAGGGCGGTGGCAGAATTGTGCCCGATTCGGAACTGACCGAGAAGTACGTGATCGACGAGGTGATTCCGCTGCTCACCGACCCGGTGCGGCTGTCGAAGATGGCGGTTGCGGCCGCCGGCGCCGGCCACCGCGAGGCGGCCGATGCGGTGGCGCGGATCGTGGTGGAGGTGGCCGGCCGGTGACAACAGGAAACGAGTCGGGCGAGGCGAGGACGTCGCCCGACGAGCGCACCCAGCCCTTCCGCGAGATCGCCGACCTGCCGCCGCTGCTGCAGCGGGTGCACATGGTCGGCATCGGCGGTGCGGGCATGTCCGGCATCGCGCGGATACTGCTGTCGCGCGGCGGCTCGGTCTCCGGCTCCGATGCCAAGGAGAGCCGCGGCGTGCTCGCGCTGCGGGCCCGGGGCGCCGAGGTGCGCATCGGCCACGACGCGGGCGCGCTCGACCTGCTACCCGGCGGCCCGACCGCGGTCGTCACCACCTATGCCGCGATACCCAAGACCAATCCCGAACTGGTGGAGGCGAATCGGCGCGGCGTGCCGGTGCTGCTGCGTCCCGCGGTGCTGGCCGAGCTGATGCGCGACCACCGCACCCTGCTGGTGTCGGGCACGCACGGCAAGACGTCGACCACCTCGATGCTGGTGGTCTCGTTGCAGCACTGCGGATTCGACCCGTCGTTCGCCGTCGGCGGCGAACTCAACGAGGCCGGGACCAACGCGCATCACGGGACCGGCGGGTTCTTCGTCGCCGAGGCCGACGAATCCGACGGCTCGCTGCTGCAGTACGACGCGGATATCGAGGTGGTCACCAATATCGAATCCGACCACCTGGACTTCTTCGGTTCCGATGAGGCCTACGTCCAGGTCTTCGACGATTTCGTGGCGCGGCTGCGCCCCGGCGGGCTGCTCGTGGTGTGTCTGGACGATCCCGGCTCGCGGGCGCTGGCCGAGCGGGTCGCCACCCGGCAGGCGGCGGGGGAGCTCGACATCCGCATCCTCGGCTACGGCTCCGGCGAGATCCCCGACCCGCCCGTGCCGGTCGGCGTGCGCCTGCTGTCGTGGGAGCCGCGGGATGTGGGCGGCGTGGTCACCTTCCAGTTCGCCGACGAGCCGGCGCCGCGCACGCTGCGGCTGGCCGTGCCCGGGCGGCATATGGCGCTGAACGCCCTCGCGGCGCTGCTCGCCGCGCGCGACGCCGGCGCCGAGACCGACGAGGCGCTGCAGGGGCTGGAGGGTTTCGGCGGTGTGCACCGGCGGTTCCAGTTCGTCGGCCGCGAGAACGGCGTGCGGGTCTTCGACGACTACGCCCATCATCCGACCGAGGTGCGCGCCGTACTCGGCGCCGCGGCGGAGCTGGTGCGGCAGGAGGCCGCCGACGGTGCCCGTTCGCGGCAGGGCCGGGTGATCGTGGTGTTCCAGCCGCACCTGTACAGCCGCACCGCCACCTTCGCCGCCGACTTCGGCGCCGCGCTCGACCTCGCCGACGAGGTGGTGGTGCTCGACGTCTACGGCGCGCGCGAGAAGCCGCTGCCCGGTGTCAACGGCGCGCTGGTCGCCCAGTCGGTCACCAAACCGGTGCACTACCAGCCGGATATGTCGCGGGTCGGGCGGCAGGCCGCGAGCCTGGCCCGGCCGGGCGACGTGGTGATCACCATGGGTGCGGGCGACGTGACGATGCTGGGCGGGCAGATCCTGGACGGGCTGCGGGTGCGACCGCCGACGGGGCGGTGAGGGCTGCCGGGGCGTTCGGGAAGGAGCGCGCATGAGATCTCGTGGCACACAGCGGCATCCGGACGACGAACTCGACGACGTCGACGCGGCCGAGGAGTGGGACGGTGCGCCGGACGAGGACCGCGGCGCCGATCGCCGACGGTCTTCCCGCCGCCGGCGTGACCGTTCCGGCCGTAACCGGGATCGGCGCCGTCAGCGGTTCTCCGACGGTGGGCGTTCGCTCGCGGACATCCCGCCTCGGCGAATCGCCCTGTGGGGCTTGCCCGTTGTCGTGGTGGTGATCGCGCTGGTCGCGGTCGCGTACTTCACCCCGCTGCTGTCGGTGCGCACCGTGCGGATCGAGGGCCTGGCCGCGGTGCCCGAGCAGCAGGTGCGCGATGTGCTCCGCATTCCGGGCGGCCGCTCGATGCTGCGCCTGGACACCGACGCGATGGCGCGGCGGGTGGCGGCCATTCCCAAGGTGCATTCGGCGCGGGTGCAGCGGAGTTTTCCGGGCACGGTGCGAATCATGGTCTCCGAGCGCACGCCCGCGCTGTACTTCGACAGTCCGGAGGGGCCGCACCTGCTCGACGGCGACAGTGTCGAATACGCCATCGAGCCACCACCGCCCGGTGTACCGAAGCTGAGTACGGGGCATCCCGGTGGTAGCGATGCGGTCACTCGGGCCGCGGTAACGGTGCTCACCGCGACCCCGCCGGGGCTGCGGGCGCAGGTGGGAGAGGTTGTGGCGCGGTCGGTTTCGGATATCAGGCTGAATCTGCGCGACGGCCGCAGCGTCGTGTGGGGCGGTGCGGACGATTCCGCGCGCAAGGCGGCGGTGGTGCTGCCCGTACTGACTCGGCCGGGCACGGTATTCGACGTATCGAGCCCCGATCTGGTAACGGTAAAGTGAGTGACACCCGTTGTGCCTTCAGGGTTTTCGGCGACTGTGAACGACAGCCGCCGAAATCCCGTGGGCACTGGGAACGATTCCCCGTGCTCGGGGTGGCCGTTCGCGGTACGATGCGGGGCGGGCTCGGACGAGACGGATCACACAAGATTCTCACGCTCGTTTCGGCGCGCCTGCGCGCGGATTGCGGCGGGTGCGAATAGCGTTCCGCAGCAGTCGGATACTTGACATAACGCTAACCCTATTGTTGAGGTTTAGGGTTTGCCCGGATGAAAGCCTGGGTTTGCTCGAACCGAACGGTCGGTGTTCTGCCGAGAATCCGAAAACGACAGGCTTTAGATCGAAGGAAGGCGAGAGCCCATGACGCCCCCGCACAACTACCTTGCAGTGATCAAGGTCGTCGGTATCGGCGGCGGCGGCGTGAATGCCGTCAACCGGATGATCGAACAGGGACTCAAGGGAGTCGAGTTCATCGCGGTCAACACCGACGCGCAGGCGCTGCTGATGAGTGACGCGGACGTCAAACTCGACGTCGGCCGGGAACTCACCCGCGGACTGGGCGCCGGTGCGGATCCGGAGGTGGGACGTAAGGCCGCCGAGGATCACAAGGACGAGATCGAAGAGGTGCTCAAGGGCGCCGACATGGTCTTCGTCACCGCCGGCGAGGGCGGTGGCACCGGCACCGGTGGTGCCCCGGTCGTCGCCAGCATCGCCCGCAAGCTGGGCGCGCTGACCATCGGCGTGGTGACGCGGCCGTTCTCGTTCGAGGGCAAGCGCCGCAGCAATCAGGCCGAGTCCGGAATACAGTCGCTGCGGGAATCCTGCGACACGCTGATCGTGATCCCCAACGATCGGCTGCTGCAGCTCGGCGACGCGGCGGTCAGCCTGATGGACGCGTTCCGTTCGGCGGACGAGGTGCTGCTCAACGGTGTTCAGGGCATTACCGATCTGATCACCACGCCGGGCCTGATCAACGTCGACTTCGCCGACGTCAAGAGCGTGATGTCCGGTGCCGGGTCGGCGCTGATGGGTATCGGCTCCTCGCGCGGCGAGGGCCGCTCGGTGAAGGCCGCCGAGTCGGCGATCAACTCGCCGCTGCTGGAGGCATCGATGGACGGCGCCCACGGGGTGCTGCTGTCGATCGCGGGCGGTTCGGATCTCGGCCTGTTCGAGATCAACGAGGCCGCCTCGCTGGTGCAGGAGGCCGCGCACATCGAGGCGAACATCATCTTCGGCACGGTGATCGACGATTCGCTCGGCGACGAGGTGCGGGTGACGGTCATCGCGGCCGGTTTCGACGGCGGTACGCCCGCGCGCCGCATCGATTCCGCCGGTCGATCGACCATCGGCCCGTCCCGCGCGGGCGAGATCGGCCAGACCTCGACGCGTACCACCGATTTCGGCTCCACCCGCTCGACGGAATCGGCCTCCGCCCCGTCCACGGTGCAGCGCGGCCCGGCCCCCTCCTACGAGCCCCGCCCGACCCCGACCTACGAGTCGTCCCGCCCCGCGAACGACCCTTCGGTCACCCACAACTCCCGCACCCACATCCAGCCCCCGGACGAAGACACCGACGACGACGTCGACGTCCCGTCGTTCATGCGCCGCTAGACACCGCCCACCGAACGCACCCGCTCCAGCGCAAGGGAGCGGGTGCGTCCGCATTCCGGCGCCATCCCCGCATCCGGCGCTGGGGCGCCGAATGCGGGGAACAGGGGTGCACGGCCGCTCAGAAAGCAGGCGGCCGGGCAGGCTCCGGCAGGCCGCCGGGCAGGCCACGGCAGGCCGCCGGGCAGGCCACGGCAGGCCGCCGGGCAGGCCCCCTTGCATCCCCGCATTCGGCGCGCTAGCGCCGGATGCGGGGTCGACGCAACCGAGGGCGGTGGTTGCCGGGGGGTGGCTACTAATCTCGGGGTATGACTGCTGCTGCTTCGGTTCGGACTCGGCGTGTGACGACCACGCGGGACGGTGGGTTCTCGCAGGCCCCTTACGACTCGTTCAATCTGGGGGACCATGTCGGGGATGATCCGGAGGCGGTGCGGCGCAACAGGGTACGGCTGGCCGAGGGGATCGGGCTGGCGCCGGAGCGGCTGGTCTGGATGGAGCAGGTGCACGGCCGCCACGTCGAGATCGTCGACGGGCCGCGCAGCGAACCGGTCCCGGTGACCGACGCGCTGGTCACCACCGTGCCGGGCCTGGCCCTGGTGGTGCTGACCGCCGACTGCGTCCCGCTGCTGCTGTCCGACGACGAGGCGGGCGTGATCGCGGCGGTGCACGCCGGGCGCGTGGGCGCGCGGATCGGCATCGTGCCGCTGGTGCTGGAGGCGATGGTCTCGCTCGGGGCGAAACCCGAACGGATCGGCGCATTCCTGGGCCCGGCGGCCAGCGGACGGCAGTACGAGGTCCCGGCGCAGATGCGCGACGACGTCGAGAAGCACCTGCCCGGCAGCGCCACCACGACCGCCAAGGGCACCCCGGGCCTGGATCTGCGCGCGGGTGTCCGCCGCCAGCTCGAGGACGCGGGTGTGGGCGCGGTCGCGGTGGACCCCCGCTGCACCATCGAGGACACGACCCTCTTCAGCCACCGCCGCGGCGCCCCCACCGGCCGCATCGCCGGTGTCATCTGGATGGAAACCGAGGGATCCCCGGAGTGAGGGTTCGCGGCGAAATCCCGCATTTGTCGCACCCCGTGCGAGTTCTCGCACCCATTGCACGGCTTGGTATGGGTTGCGCGAACATGCACGGGGTGCGGCGGATTGGTGCGTGCGACAAATTCCGAGGGTTCGGAGTGATGAACATCCACGGGGCGGGAGATGGGGAGTTTGTATCGCCTGCCCCTATTTTCTGGGCTTGCACCTACAACCGCGTCATGAATGCACGCGGAAAATGGACTATCGACACGCCCGGGACATTCGTGATCAGTTTCGCATTCGAGGGAGTTGTTCTATGACCGCCGAATCCGGCACCGCCGCAGCGGAATCCACGCGGGCGGCCGAACTGTCCAGTGCCCTGACCGGTCTGTTGACCCGAATCGAGACCGCGTGCCGCGCCGCCGGACGCGATCCGGACGAGGTTCAGTTGCTTCCAGTAACGAAATTCTTTCCCGCCGCGGATATCGAGGCCCTGTACCGCCTCGGGCGCCGGGAATTCGGCGAATCGCGGGAGCAGGAGGCCGCCGCGAAGGTGGCGGCGCTGGGGCACCTGTCCTCGGTGCGCTGGCACATGATCGGCCGCCTGCAGCGCAACAAGGCGAAGGCGGTCGCGCGCTGGGCCCACGCCGTGCATTCGGTGGACACCGAGCGCCTGGCCGCGGCCCTCGACAGTGCGGCGGGCGCGGCCCGCGAGGACGGTCACCGCACGGCGCCGCTGGAGGTGTTACTGCAGGTCAGCCTGGACGGCGATCCGACCCGCAGCGGTGTGTCCCCGGACGACCTGCCGCGGCTGGCCGATCAGGTGGCGGCGGCGGAGCACCTGCGGCTGGCGGGCCTGATGGCGATCCCGCCGCTGGCCGCGGATCCGGAGCCCGAGTTCGCGCGACTGGCCGCGCTGCACACCCGGCTGCGGGCCGATCATCCGGACGCCACCGAGCTGTCCGCGGGCATGTCCGGCGATCTGGAAGTCGCGATTCGACACGGCTCGACCTGCGTGCGTGTCGGTACCGCGCTGATGGGCGAACGACCGATAACCTCTGGATAGCAAACAAACCTCATCAGTCACATTCGAAACATATGCTGGGGCTGACGAGGATTGAGCAAGACTTCAACACCCCAGGCCAGCCGGGTGCCGTAGGAAGGTCGACCAGGATGAGCGAGCGCAGCGAGCGAGACATAAGCGCAGCCACGAGCGTGCTCGTGCTGGGGCCGAGCAAAAGCGAGGTGGGAGTATGAGCACCCTGCACAGGTTCAAGGCCTACTTCGGCATGGTTCCCCTCGAGGAATACGAGGACGACTACATCGACGACCGCGGCCCGCGGGGCGTCGAGGAGCACGGCGCGCGCCGGGGTTTCGCCGAGCCCCGCTACGACGGCGGCCGGTCCCGTTTCTCCGACGACCGTTTCTCCGACGATCGATTCGGCGACGAGCCGGGCTACCCCGAACCCGCCTACAAGGCCCCGTACCAGCCCGGATACTCCGTAGCGCGACGCGACGACTACGGCACGGAGTCCTACGGCGAGGACCGCTACGAACCGCGCCGCCCGACCCGCATCGATGCGGCGCCGTCCGGCCGCGCGCGGTCGATGGATCGGCTCGGCGGCGGCACCGGCGGCGCCTCGATGGTGCGCGGCACGACACACGGTGCGCTGGCGGTGGATCCGGAGGCCGAGCGGCGGATGGAGGAGCGGCGCATGGAGGAGCGGGCCCGCTTCGAGCCGGCGCCGCGCCGCACCCCGGTCTTCGAGGACGGAGGCCCCTTGTCCAAGATCACGACGCTGCGCCCGCGGACCTACGCCGAGGCCGCCATCATCGGTGAGCGGTTCCGCGACGGCACCCCGGTGATCATGGACCTGGTGGAGATGAGCAACTCCGACGCGCGCCGGCTGGTGGATTTCGCCGCGGGCCTGGCATTCGCGCTGCGCGGTTCGTTCGACAAGGTCGCGACCAAGGTGTTCCTGCTCTCACCGGCCGATGTGGACGTATCGGCCGAGGAGCGTCGCCGGATCGCCGAAACCGGCTTCTACAACCAGAAATAGCGTCGAAACCGGGGAGTGGCGCCGCGGCCGCCGCCCCGGTCGACACGCCGCGAGCGGGGGAGTTACGCCGGGGTCCGACGGCGCGGGGAGTTTGCAGGACACCGATTCTGAGGCAAAGTGGTCTGGTGGCCTTGTTCCAGGTGCTGTATGTACTCCTGTTCCTCTTCTGGCTGTTGTTGATCAGCCGAGTGATCGTGGAGTTCATCCGCAACTTCGCACGAGACTGGCATCCCCGGGGAGCGGTTGCCGTCGTCTTGGAGGTGATCTTCACGATCACCGATCCTCCGGTGAAACTCCTGAGGCGCTTGATACCTCCCGTGAACCTGGGTGGAATTCGTCTCGATCTGTCGATTATGGTCCTGCTTTTCATCGTGTTCATCTTGATGTCGGTGACCAGCAGGCTCGGACAGCCGGTCGCCTAGGTGTGACAGAATGGGCCGTGAACTTAGCTTGCTAGATCTACCGCTAGATCTCCGTACGAAGCGTGAAGGGATCCTTCCATGCCGCTGACCCCAGCCGATGTGCACAACGTCGCGTTCAGCAAACCGCCGATCGGGAAGCGCGGCTACAACGAGGATGAAGTCGACGCCTTCCTCGACCTGGTCGAGCAGGAGCTCTCACGCCTCATCGAGGAGAACGCGGATCTGCGCCAGCGGGTTGCCGAGCTCGATACGGAGCTGACCGAAGCCAAGAAGGCCCCGCGCCCGGCGCCGCAGGCGGTGAAACAGGCTCCGCCGCAGCCGGAACCGCCGAAGCCCGCCCCGGTGCCCCCGCCGGCACCGGTTCCGGCGGCCCCGCCCGCCGCCCCCAAGGACGCGGCGGATGCGAACCTACAGGCCGCCAAGGTGCTCAGCCTGGCCCAGGAAATGGCCGACCGGTTGACCAGCGACGCCAAGACCGAGGCCGAGCAGCTGCTGTCGAACGCCAGAGCAAATTCGGAGCGACTGGTCAGCGATGCGCGCACCCGCTCGGAGGGCATGATCTCCGAGGCCCGCCAGAAGGCCGAGACCATGCTGTCGGACGCGCAGACCCGGTCGGACAACCAGTTGCGTCAGGCCAAGGAGAAGGCCGACGCCCTGCAGGCCGACGCCGAGCGCAAGCACACCGAGATCATGGCGACGATCACCCAGCAGCGCAGCGTGCTGGAGAGCAGGATCGAGCAGTTGAAGACCTTCGAGCGGGAGTACCGGGTGCGGCTGAAGTCGTACCTGGAGTCGCAGCTCGAGGAGCTGGAGAATCGTGGCTCGGCGGTGCCGGTCGACGGCGGTGAGGCGTTCGACGGTGCCGGGACCAACAACCACGCGCCGGCGCAGTTCGCGAAGGGCGGCAAGTAGTTCCGTTCGGATGCTCGTCGGCTCCGAGGCAGTCCCGGGATCGGCGCGCAGCGCAGTCGTGTGGTCTGCAGGTTCGTCGAGCCACCTGGCCCGCCTAGGGGGTGACCATGCTCGTCCTGACGCTCGTCCTGGCCGCGATCGGATTCGCCCTGCTGGTGACCGCACTCACCACCGGCTCGGTGATCTGGGCGTGGGGTTGCATCGTGGTGTGTGTCATCGGTGCCGTGCTGCTACTGGTGAGTGCGCTGTCGATGCGCGACTCCGACGACGACGATTCGTCGTCGCGTCCCGGCCGGCATGCGAAGCGGTGAGGCCTGTCCATGGCTGGCTGGGCCACGCCGCTGGGGCCCGGAAATAACATTGCCCGTCCGGGCTACAATCAAACCTGTAAGATGGCATTGATCCGGCAATCACCGGGGAGTCTTCGGAAGAACGGCGTTCGCGCTCAGTAGAACCGAACGGGTGAGCCCGTCACAGCTCGCAACGAGAGGTCCGTGCCCGTCGAGCCTGGTACGGACAAGCGGGGTGGTACCGCGGTCTCGGCGCACCGGCGCCGAGGATCGTCCCCGTGCCCACGGATACGCGCCCAGCACGGCGCGTCGGCACGAGGAGACCACTGCCCGATATGGCGGACGAGACTTCCAGCAACAGCGCCGCTTACCCCCGCGTGGATCTGGGTGCCGGTGGGCAGGTGTCGTTCCCTCGCCTCGAGGAGCGGGTGCTCGAGTACTGGGCCGCCGACGACACCTTCCGCGCCAGCATCGAGAACCGTTCCGGCGGAGACGAGTTCGTCTTCTACGACGGACCGCCGTTCGCCAACGGGTTGCCACATTACGGCCACCTGCTCACCGGGTACGTGAAGGATTTGATCCCACGTTTCCAGACCATGCGCGGCAAGAAGGTGGAGCGGCGGTTCGGCTGGGATACCCACGGCCTGCCCGCGGAAATCGAAGCGGAGAAGCAGCTCGGTATCACGGACAAATCACAGATCGACGCGATGGGCCTCGCGGAATTCAATGCCGCATGCAAATCGTCTGTGTTGCGTTACACCAATGAGTGGCGCGCATATGTGACTCGTCAGGCCCGCTGGGTCGACTTCGACAACGACTACAAGACCCTCGATCCCGACTACATGGAGTCGGTCATGTGGGCCTTCAAGTCGCTGTACGACAAGGGGCTGATCTACCAGGGCTTCCGCGTGCTGCCGTATAGCTGGTACGAGCAGACGCCGCTGTCGAACCAGGAGGCGCGCCTCGACGACGCCTACCGGATGCGCCAGGACCCGGCGGTCACGGTCGACATGCCCCTGTCCGTTCCGGACGATCATCCGCTGCGCGAGCTGGACGGTGCGAACGCGCTGATCTGGACCACGACGCCGTGGACGCTGCCGTCCAACCTCGCGATCGCGGTGCACCCGGACCTCACCTACGCGCACGTGCGCGGGCAGGACGGCAAGCGATACCTGCTGGCCTCCGAGCGGGTTTCGCACTACGGGCGCGAGCTGGGCGAGACGCTGGACCTGCTGTCCGAGCACGCGGGCGCCGCGCTGGCCGACCTGCGCTACACGCCGCCGTTCGACTTCTTCGCCGGACACCCGAACGCGTTCCGGGTGCTGAACGCCGACTACGTCACCACCGACTCCGGTACCGGGGTCGTGCATCTGGCCCCGGCCTTCGGTGAGGAGGATATGGCGGTCGCCTCCGAGGCGGGCATCGAGCTGGTGCAGCCGCTGGATCCGGGCGGCAAGTTCACCTCGATGGTGCCGCCGTACGAGGGCCTGATGGTGTTCGACGCCAACCCGGTCATCATCAAGGACCTCAAGGCGGCCGGAAAGATGTTGCGGCACGAGACGATCGAGCACTCCTATCCGCACAGCTGGCGCTCCGGGCAGCCGCTGATCTACATGGCGGTGCCGTCCTGGTTCGTGGCGGTCACCAAGGTCCGCGACCGGATGCTGGAGCTGAACAAGCAGATCAACTGGGTGCCGGGGCATATCCGCGACGGCCAGTTCGGCAAGTGGGTGGAGAACGCCCGCGACTGGAACATCAGCCGCAACCGGTACTGGGGCGCCCCGATCCCGGTCTGGGTGTCCGACGACCCCGAGTACCCGCGCACCGACGTCTACGGCTCCCTGGACCAGCTGGAGCACGACTTCGGTGTGCGCCCGGCCGATATGCACCGCCCGGCGATCGACGAGCTGGTACGGCCGAATCCCGATGACCCGACCGGGAAGTCGGTGATGCGGCGCGTGCCCGAGGTGCTGGACTGCTGGTTCGAGTCCGGATCGATGCCCTATGCCCAGGTGCACTACCCGTTCGAGAACAAGGAGTGGTTCGAGGGCACGCACGATGTGAAGCCGCACAGCCCAGGCGATTTCATCGTCGAATACAACGGGCAGACCAAGGGCTGGTTCTACAACCTGCACGTGCTGTCGACCGCGCTGTTCGACCGTCCGGCCTTCAAAACCGCTGTGGCGCACGGCATCGTGCTCGGGGACGACGGGCTGAAGATGTCCAAGTCCAAGGGCAACTACCCGGACGTCAACGAGGTGTTCGACCGCGACGGCTCCGATGCCATGCGGTGGTTCCTGATGGCGTCGCCGGTGCTCCGCGGCGGCAACCTCGTCGTCACCGAGCGCGGGATCCGCGAGGGCGTCAGCCATGCGCTGCGGCCGCTGTGGAACGCCTGGACGTTCCTGCAGCTGTACGCGTCGGAACCCGGTGCGTGGCGCACCGATTCGACGCACGTGCTCGACCGGTACATCCTGGCCAAGCTGGCGTCGGCGCGGGATGTGATCACCGAGGCCCTCGAGGTGTACGACATCGCCGCGGCGTGTGACGAGCTGCGCTCGTTCGCCGACGCGCTCACCAATTGGTATGTGCGACGGTCGCGTTCGCGGTTCTGGGAGGAGGACCGCGACGGCATCGACACCCTGCACACCGTGCTGGAGGTGACCACGCGGCTGGCGGCGCCGCTGCTGCCGCTGGTGACCGAGGTGATCTGGCGCGGGCTGACCGGCGGCCGCTCGGTACACCTGGCCGACTGGCCGGGGGAGACGGAGCTGCCGAAGGATCCGGAGCTGGTGTCGGCGATGGACGAGGTGCGTGCCGTGTGCTCGACGGCGCTGAGCCTGCGCAAGGCCCAGAACCTGCGGGTGCGGCTGCCGCTGTCCGAACTCACCATCGCCGCACCGGATGCCGATCGGCTCGCGCCGTTCGCGGATCTGGTCGCCGACGAGGTGAACGTCAAGAAGGTGGATCTGACGACCGACGTCGCCGCCCACGGCCGCTTCGAACTGGTCGTGAACGCGCGCGCCGCCGGACCCCGGCTGGGCAAGGACGTGCAGTCGGTGATCAAGGCGGTCAAGGCCGGGGACTGGGCCGAGAGCGCCGAGGGCGTGGTCAGCGCCGCCGGTATCGATCTGTTGCCGGAGGAGTACACCCAGCGCCTGGTCGCCGCCGAACCCGAGTCGACCGCCGCCCTGCCCGGCAACGCCGGTCTGGTGGTGCTGAATTCGGAGGTCACCGAGGAGTTGGAGGCCGAGGGCTGGGCCCGCGACCTCATCCGCGACCTGCAGGAAACCCGCAAGTCCGCCGGGCTGGACGTATCCGACCGGATCACGGTGGTGCTGGACGTCCCGCCCGACCGCAAGCAGTGGGCCGAAACCCACCGCGACCTGATCGCAGGCGAAATCCTCGCCACCACCCTGACTTTCGGCGACGCGGGCACCGACGCCGCCGAAGTGGTCGGGGGCGTACGGGTCTCGGTCACCAAGGCCTGACGGTCGCGAAGGCGCCGGGCGGGTTGCAACCCACCCGGCGCCTGATCGTCCTGGCGTGCGGGCCCTGGTCGTACCGGCGTGCGGCCCTCGATATCCCGGTGTGCGGCCCTCGATATCCCGGCGTGCGGCCCTCGTTATCCCGGTGTGCGGAGCATCGTCATTCCCGGCGTGCTTTTGGCCGGGATCCCGTGTCGCAGCAATGTCGGATCCGGGTTCAGGCCTGTGCGCTCAGCGTGCGGTCGATGAACGTGGTGACATCGGCCAGGACCTCGTCCCTGTTGGTTTCGTTGAAGATTTCGTGGCGGGCACCGGGGTAGAGCCGTTCGGTGAGGTGCTTGCCTCGGATGCGTTCGACGCCGATTCGGCTGGCGGGCAAGGGAACCAGGTGGTCGTCCTCGCCGTGCAGCCACAGTGTGGGGAGTTCGCCGAGGTCGCCGCCGGTGTTGATGGTGTCCAGGCAGCGGGACAGGGCCTCGAGGAGCGGTCGTTTGAACGGGCCGTGCCAGACGAGCGGATCCTCCGCATAGCTCCGGCCGATCTCCGGATCCTTGGAGAGCGTGGTGACATCGATAGGCGCATAAGGGATTTCGTCCAGATCGAGCAGTGACGTGGCCTCGGTCCAGGATCCGATCACCGGCCCGGAGAGCACCAGCGCCGCGAGCCCGTCGCCGTACCGCTGGGCGTACCGGGCCGCGATCATCCCGCCCATCGAATGCCCGATGACCACCACCGGCACCCCCGGATGGTCGGCGCGCGCCTTCTCCTCCACCCGCCGCACATCCGCGACGACGCCCTCGTAATCCTCGATGACCACGCGCTCACCGTCGGACTTCCCGTGCCCCATGTGATCCGGCCCGTACACGGCGGCACCATGCCGCGTCAGGGTGTCGGCGACGTACTCGTAGCGCCCGATGTGCTCCCCGTACCCGTGCACCAGCACGGCTACGTACCGCGACGGCGGGTTCCCCGGCCAGACTCGGGTGACGATTGTTCCGTTGGCGCCCTGGAACTTCCACTCGTGCGACGCTGCCACGACCAAACCTCCCACTACTGTGCGATACAGGTCACATTAGGCCGTCACGCGGCTACGCTGAACGAGGGGCCGAAGGATCGAGGCGTGATGGTCGAGGTTCACCATCTGCTGGCGCTGCTGGACGAGGTGCGGGCGGTATCGACGCTCGAGGCGGCGCAGGCCGTTCGGCGCAAGGTCGAGGCCGTCGAACTGGATCTGGATCGCAGCGCCGAGCACGGAACCACGGTCGGCAATCTGTTCGACCGGTTGGATCGGATGAGCCGGACCGCCGAGGCCGAACAGCGTCGTCGGCGGTCCGAGCGAGCAGGGTTCGAACAGCGATTACGGCGGGTGTCGTCGCTGATACACGCGGGGCTGTCCGGACCGCAGTTCGATACGGTCGAGCGTGAGCTCAGGGCCCTGCTGCGCGACCTGGAACAGGCGGGTCACCGCGACGACATCCACCTGCTGGCGGAGATGGAACTGCGCACGGTCGAACAACAGCGGGAGGCCGAACAGACGCGGCGACGGCAGCAGGCGCGGGAGGTTGCGCAGGAGCGCTGGCTGTGGCTCGACATCGAAGGGCCGGGGCTGGAGCGCTGACGGTGGTCAATTGCCTTGGCGTTCGGGTGTATTCGCGTTGCGGTGGACCGCGAGCTGGACCTCCAGGAGGAGCCGGTCGGGGGCCGAGTCGAGGTCCAGGCCCATGAGTTGGGTGGCGCGGCGGACTCGGTAGCGGAGGGTGTTGGGGTGGATGCGGAGTTCGGTGGCGGCGGTGCGGACGTCGCCGCGGTGGGTCAGGTAGGCGTCGAGGCTGGCGCGCAGGTCGGCGGAGTACTTGGTGTCGTAGTCGATCAGGGTGTCGAGGCGGGGGTCGCGGAGCTGCGGGTTGTCGCCGATGAGGGTGAGGATCTCGGCCAGCAGGACGGTGGTGCGGGAGTGAGCCAGTGTCGTGACCGGCTCGGCCGCAGGCAGATTCGCGGTGCGGTCGAGCACCCGGTCCACCTCGGCGCGGGCCCGCGCGACATCGCCGAGACCGGCGACGGGGGCGGCGATGGCCGCGCGCAGCGTGAGCCCCGAGCGGTCGTCGAGCTGTCCGATCACCTGCCGCGTCCACGACGTGACGCGGTCGACCGAGCGATGCTCGGGGAACAGCACATACAGGCGGTCACCGATCCGGGTCGTCACGCAGTCCTGCCGAAAGGCGCTGGCGTGCAGGCGAAGCGTGACCGTCCCGCGATGCATCGCCTCCTCCGCCGACTCCCGCGACGCGTGCCGCGCGAACCCGACCACGGCCGCCCGGCCGTCGGCCGCCATGCCGAAGGTATCGGCGAAGGCCGCGAGGTCGACGTCGCCCCCGTGCGCACCGAACAGCCGCTGAATCAGCAGCGCATCCGTCGTCGGCGCCTGGCGGGTACGCCAGATCGCCCGTCCCGCAATGGATGCCGCACCACGCAGCACCTTGGCGCTGTCGCCGTGCAGCGGCTCGGTCGCCTCCTGCACCCAGATCGTGCCGAGCACCATGGGTGAGCGCACGCCGTCGCGCGCCGGTTCCCGGATCCCGATCGCGATGCGGCGCCGCGTCTCCCATTCCGGCTGGGCCGGAACCTCCACGGCGTCACCGGTATTGCGCAATCGATCGAAAACCATCTCCCGCTGCAACCAGTGCAGGTATCCGGCCGGGCCCTGCCGGCCGAGCACCGACAGCCGCCGCACCGTATCCGCGGAGGCGGTGCTGTCGGCCGAATAGGCCAGTACCCGCGACTGGTCGTCCTCGATGACGACCAGCCCGCGGGTGGATTCGGCCACCGACTGCGCCAGCCCGAACAGGTCGGTGTCCAGCGCGGGCGCGGACGCCACGGCCGCCCGCCGACCGGCGCCGTGCCCGGTGATCCGCTCGATCAGCGCGTGCACCATTTCCCACCGGGCGTGCGGATGCACCGCCACCAGCGCGATACCGGCATCGTGCGCGATGGCCCGCAACTGCGTGGACGTGCTCTTGGAGAACACCACTCGCGGGCGGTGCTCGGCGGGGCAGCGCTCGCCGAGATCCCGGAGCCACCGCGTCGCGTCATCGTCGCCGACCCCGACCTGCAGGTACACCTCCGGCAGGGCCCGCCCCGGCGGCATATCCATGGCCAGATCGTCGACATCCATGAACGCTACGGAATCGACCACCACCTCCTCGCCCGCGGGCGCGTCGACCAGCGTGACAACGGCGCTGGTCAGCGCTGATAGCAGCTCCGAGAGGGATATGAAGCGGTTCACACACTTCATTCAATCGGACGAAAACGCAGGCCGCAATTCGTCGGGCAGGACAACTGCCGCCACGCTCGGATGCGGTTTATTTCCTGCCATGGACGCGATTACCACGGTTCCCGCACCGTCCAACGAGCCCGTCAATTCCTACGCGCCCGGCACCCCGGAACGCGCCCGGCTGCGGGCGGCGCTGCGCGAGCTGGCCGGGACCCCCACCGAGGTCTGCCACGTGATCGACGGCGAACACCGCGCCGGCACCGGAGCGCGGGTCGATGTCGTACAGCCGCACAACCACGCCGCGGTGCTCGGCAGCTTCAGCGTCGCCGAACCGGGTGACGTGCACGATGCGGTCGATACGGCCGCCAAGGCCGCATCCGGCTGGCGCGCATTGCCTTTCGACGAGCGGGCCGCGGTCTTCCTGCGCGCGGCCGATCTGCTGTCGGGACCGTGGCGCGAAACCATCGCCGCCGCAACGATGCTGGGGCAGTCGAAGTCGCCCTACCAGGCCGAGATCGACGCGCCCTGCGAGCTCGTGGATTTCTGGCGGTTCAACGTGCACTTCGCGCGCCAGCTGCTCGCCGGGCAGCCGATGTCGGGGCCGGGGGTGTGGAACCGCAGCGACTACCGCCCGCTGGAGGGGTTCGTCTACGCGATCACCCCGTTCAATTTCACGGCCATCGCCGGAAACCTGCCCACCGCACCGGCTTTGATGGGTAACACGGTGGTGTGGAAGCCCTCGCCGACCCAGGCCGTGGCGGCGTATTACACGATGCGGGTGCTGGAGGCCGCCGGTCTGCCGCCGGGCGTGATCAACCTCGTGCACGGGCACGGTCCGGAGGTCTCGGAGGTGGCGCTGCGTGATCCGCGGCTGGCCGGGATCCACTTCACCGGCTCCACCCGCACCTTCCAGCACCTGTGGCGCGAGGTCGGCGGACACATCGACCGCTACCGCACCTATCCGCGGCTGGTCGGGGAGACCGGCGGCAAGGATTTCATCCTGGTGCACCCGTCGGCCGATCCGGATGTCCTGGCCACCGCGATGATTCGCGGCGCCTACGAGTATCAGGGCCAGAAGTGCTCCGCCGCGTCGCGAGCATTCGTCCCGCGATCGGTGTGGGATCGCATCGGCGACGAGCTGATCGACCGCGTCGGCGCGCTGGCCTACGGCGATGTCACCGATTTCGCGAATTTCGGTGGGGCCGTGATCGATCGGCGAGCCTTCGATCGCAATGTCGCCGCGATCGAGCGGGCCAAGGCCACCCCGGGCCTCACCGTCGCGGCGGGCGGCACCTACGACGACAGCGTCGGCTACTTCATCTCCCCGACGCTGCTGCTCGGCGACGATCCCGCCGACGAGGCCTTCCGTACGGAGTATTTCGGTCCGATCCTGTCCGTGCACGTGTACGACGATTCACGCGCCCACGCCTTCGACGAGGCGCTGCGCCTGGTCGACTCCGGCGCCGCCTACGGGCTGACCGGGGCGATCATCGCCCGTGACCGCGCCGCCATCGACAAGGCGAGCGACACACTGCGTTTCGCGGCCGGAAACTTCTACGTCAACGACAAACCGACGGGCGCGGTGGTGGGCCAGCAGCCGTTCGGCGGCTCCCGCGCCTCCGGCACCAACGACAAGGCGGGCTCCCCGCTCAACCTGCTGCGCTGGACCTCGCCCCGCTCGATCAAGGAGACCTTCGTGGCACCGACCAGCCACGAATACCCCCACCAGGCCCCGGATCCGGAGGAGCGGTGATGACGCGCCGGTTCGCGCTCGGCCACCCGTCGTCCCGGCCGACGCCGGGACCGAGTGGTGGCGTACGCGCCCATGTCCGGTCTCGATCCCGGCGTTCGCCGGGACGACGGGGTGGCATCCATCCCCGGGAAGTCGGTGCGTCGTGTGTCGCATCGGCGCACTACTCGGATCCGAAGGTACGAGAAGGAGGCACGGCATCATGAGCGCTCCCGTTCTCGCCAACCCGCTGCGCCCCGCGTTGTTGGCCGCCGCACGGTCGCCGCGCGCCGAGCGCGGGATCACGCGCATGCCGGTGACCAGGCGCCTCGTCGATCGGTTCGTCGCCGGTGACACGCGCGCCGCGGCATTGGCATCCGTGCGGGATCTGGTGCGGCGCAACCGCTTCGTCAGCATCGACTATCTCGGCGAGGACACCACCGACCCGGCCCAAGCGCGGCGGGTGGTGGCGGAGTATCTGGCCCTGATCGCCGAGCTCGCCGCCCTTCCTGCCGAATCCGGCGGGGGCCGGGCACGCCCGCTGGAAGTCTCGGTGAAGCTCTCCGCGCTGGGGCAGTCGCTGGGTTCGGCACCGGCCCTGGACAATGCCCGGACCATCGTGGAAGCGGCTGCGGCAGCGGGTATCTGGGTGACCTTCGACGCCGAGGACCACACCACCACCGATGCCACCCTGAGCACCGTCCGCGAACTGCGCCGCGACCACCCCGATACCGTCGGCACCGTGCTGCAGGCCTATCTGCGGCGCACCGAGGACGACTGCCGCGCCTTCGCCGATGAGGGCGCGCGCATCCGGTTGTGCAAGGGCGCCTACCACGAGCCCGAGTCGGTGGCCTTCCGGCGCAAGCGCGAGGTCGACGCCTCGTATTTGCGCTGTCTGCGAATCCTCATGGCGGGCAAGGGTTATCCGATGGTGGCCACGCACGATCCGGCGATGATCGAGGCGGCGGCACTGCTGGCGACCGCCGCGGGGCGCGGCCGCGACGACGTCGAATTCCAGATGCTCTACGGCATCCGGCCCGCCGAGCAGGAGCGGCTGGTGTCACTGGGCCAGCACGTGCGGGTGTATGTCCCGTTCGGCGACCAGTGGTATGGCTACTTCGTCCGGCGCCTGGCCGAACGCCCGGCGAACCTGATGTTCTTCCTGCGCTCGGCGGCAACCGCGACATGACCCGCCCCGCGATCTTCTCTCGGACTCCGACGCCGGAGAAGTGAAGCCGCTGCTCGGCGGGGACGGCACACCCACAGTGACGCCCGCTGGCCGTCCCCGCCGAGCACGGTGGACATTCCGTGACAACGGCCGCTCCGGGTCCACCGGCAAACTCCTGGTTCGCGCTCGCGTAGCATCACCGCGGTTCGACCCGCGTGATGAGGACTACAGTGACCGAACCTACGACGACCGCCCCGTCGGGCCGCCCCGCGGCCGGTGACGGGCGCACCATCGCGACCGCCAGTTTCATCGGCACTGCGATCGAGTTCTACGACTACTACATCTACGGCACCGCGGCGGCGCTGGTGCTGAACAAGATGTTCTTTCCGACGCTGTCGTCGGTGGCGGGCACGCTGGCGTCGCTGGCGACCTTCGCGATCGGCTTCATCGCGCGCCCGCTGGGCGCCGTGGTGTTCGGGCATTTCGGTGACCGCATCGGCCGCAAGACCACGCTCGTGGTGTCGCTGCTGCTCATGGGTCTGTCGACCGCGTGCATCGGCCTGCTGCCCGGCTATTCGACGCTGGGCGTGGCCGCGCCGATCCTGCTGGTGCTGCTGCGGGTGCTGCAGGGGATCGGGCTGGGCGGCGAATGGGGCGGCGCCGCACTGCTGTCCACCGAGCACGCGCCGAAGGGCAGGCGCGGGCTGTACGCTGCCGCACCCCAGATGGGTTCGCCCGTGGGGTATTTCGTGGCGACGGCGGTGTTCTGGGCGCTGTCGGAGTGGCTGCCGAAGGACGCCTTCGACGGCTGGGGCTGGCGGATCCCGTTCCTGCTGTCGTTCGTCCTGGTCGCGATCGGGCTGCGAATTCGGTTGCAGGTGGCCGAAACTCCGGCCTTCGCGGACTTCGTGGCCACCCGGCACGCCAACAAGGTGCCGATCGCGGCCGTGGTGCGTCGCTACCCGAAACAACTGCTGCTCGGCGCGGGCAGCATCGTGGTCGTCTACGTGATGTTCTACACCGCCTCCACCTACTGCCTCACCTACACGACGAAAACCCTTGGGGTGCCCCGCAATACCATGCTGGGGCTGACGCTGATCGCGGTCGTCGTGCTGGGTGTCGCGACGTTCGTGGTCGCGCAGCAGTCCGATGTGTTCGGCCGCCGCGCGCTGATGCTCGGCGGCGCCGCCTTCGGCGTGGTGTGGAGCCTGGTGCTGTTCCCGCTGCTGAACACCGAGAATCCGGTGCTGATCGTGGTCGGCCTGTCCGGCGCGCTGCTGTGTATGGGGATTGTGTGGGGACCGCTGGGCGCCTTCCTGCCGGAGCTGTTCGGCACCGACGTCCGCTACTCCGGCGCGGGCATCGCCTACAACCTGGGCGGTGTGCTGGGCGGCGGGGCGGCGCCGCTGATCGTTGCCCAGCTGGGGGAGACCCGCGGCACCACCGCCGTCGGAGTGTTCATGGCGGTCATGGCGGTGATCTCACTGCTGTCGATCTACGCCCTGCCGGAGACCCGGCACCGGGATCTCGACGAGGTCTGAGCCGTCTCACACGAGTGTGACGGGGCCGTGCGGCCCGTCCAGGGTGGCGATCAGCGTCGCCGGAATGCCGGGCCGCAGCTCGATATCGGCCGAAATCGCCTGCAGCCGAGGCAGAATCGCCTCGGGATCGGGATGTACGGCGGTCAACGCGAGCAGCTTGACCTCCGGCAGGTCCTCCGAGGGGTGGCGGGTTTCGCCCCAGTCGATGAGGAACGGGATCACGCCCGTGTGGACTCGGCCGCCGGTGAGCCGCCAGCTCAGCACCTCGCCGCCGGGCGTCGCGCGCGACATGTCCTCGGCTTGACCCGGATCGAATCCGGCCGCTCGCGCCGCGGCGAGCACGCCATCGATATCGGTCACCCGGACCGCCCAGGTGACCAGCCTCGGCTCGGTGAGGTCGTCGATGTCGAACGGCCGCGGACGCGACGGGTCCGGTTGCTCCGGGTCCGGGCCGACGATCTCCAGATAGCCGCCGTTGCCGAGGCCCAGCAGGTAGTTGCGGGTGCCGCGCCCCACGTGCCGCCCGCCCGCGGCCGGTTCCACCCCGGTCAGCCGCGCCACGTCCGCCACGGTTTCGGCGAGCCGCGGGGTCGCCAGCACCAGATGATCCAGTCCACTCACGCCAGCCACTGTAGGTTTCGCCGCCCACTTGGTCACCGGTTCGAATCGGCCTGAACAGACGCAGATCGTCGAGGGAAGGCGAAAGTTGCCGTGACATCTCGATTCGTGTCCACTCAGGCCGGTGCAGCGCTCTGACCTGGGGCGGGGGCGCGGGGTGAAAATTAGATCTTGTGGGGCGCATGTGATTTGCGGTAAAACAGCTATGTCACAGCAACTGTGAATGTCTAGTTGAGCTTGTGTGTTCCGTCCGTTCGACCAGCTGAGAAAACCGCACTGCCAGGCAAGCGTCCGGATGAGATGCCCGTGGGGAAGCGGTCATCCCGCGAATTTCGTGTGTGCTGAGTAGTCGCCGGACGCTCGCCGTCGGGGTGGTGTGTGCCGAACCGAAGGGCAAGACATGGCGACAACTGCATCGCGCAACAGAATCACCAGACTCCTATTCGCGGCGCTGACCGGCCTGCTGGCGGTTTCGGCCCTGGCCGGTCCGGCGGCCGCCGCGACCGGTTCCGGGGGCACCGGCAGCAGCTCGGGTTCGGGATCCGGGTCCGGCTCCGGCAGTGCCAGCGGCTCCGCCAATCTGCCGATCCCGAGCCCGCGGGCACAGATCGCGCTGAGCCTGGCGCAGACCCAGGCCGGGAAGCCCTACGTCTGGGGCGCCACCGGTCCCGACACCTACGACTGCTCCGGGCTGGCGCTCTGGGCATTCCGGCAGGTGGGCATCCTGCTGCCGCGCACTACCTGGCAGCAGGCGGAGGCGGGCAGCGCGGTGCCGCTGGGCGCCCTGCAGCCCGGCGACATCGTGGTGGTGAACAACGACGGTTCGCACGAGGGCATCTACGCCGGGGGCGGGCAGCTGCTCAATGCCCATTCGCCGGGGGTCGGTGTCGTCATGACGCCGCTGAGCGAGTTCGACATCTACGCCATCCGCCGCTTCTACTGATTCCGGCCAAAAGCGTGCCGGAAATATGGGATGTGAAGCATGTCGGAAATATGAGATGGGAAGCATGCCGGGGAGGAGATGCGGGCGGTACTCAGACGCCGACCGCCTCTTCCATTTCCTCTTCGGCAGCGCGGCTTTGATCGGTAGTGCGCCGGTCCGCGGGTTCGGGCGTGGCCGGGGCGGGGGAGTCGGCGGCATGGTGGCCGTGCGGCTCGTCCGTCCCGGCGTTCACGGCCCGCCGCTCGTACATTCCCGCAATGACCAGCAGGACCAGGCCCCCGGCGAACCATAGCGCCAGGCTTGCGATGCGGCCGCCGAAGCCGGTGCCGTCGAAGTACAGCAGGCTGCGTGCGCCCTCCACGAATCCGGCGCCGTTCCAGAACGAGTGCAGCGCGCCGAAGAAGTCGTTCTGCAGCGCCGGGCCGTAGACGCCGCCGGAGGTGGTGAAATTCAGCATCACGAACAGCGCCATCAGCGCGAGGGTGGTCCAGCGCTTCAGGAAGGTGTGCAGGCCGATGCCGATGGTCAGGATGCCCGCCGAGTACAGCCAGCCCATCGCCCAGACCTGGGCGTAGTCGTGGTCGATCACGTGGAATACCGGCCCGGCGAGGGCGATCCCGATGACGCTGACGATCAGCGACGTGACCAGCCCGCACAGCGCCCGCAGGCCGATGCCCATGCCCGCACCGGCCGCCCCGATGGCGGCGACGCTGCCGTAGGAACCGATGCTCAGCGCCACCAGCAGGAAGAACAGGCCCTGTCCGGTGGGATCTCCCGGGGCGTGCGTGGTGATATCGGTGGTCGTCAGCGGTGCGTGCTGCTGCGCGGCGACCTGCCCGAAGACCGTCTCCACGGCCATCGCGGTGGTATCGGAGTCGGCCTTGGCCACCAGCAGCTCCGGATGTCCCGGCTCGGGCACGTAGGCCCCGGCCAGATCCCGGTCCTGTAGCTGGTGCACCGCCTCGTCGCGGGTCGGCAGGGTGACGACCTCGAGCTTGTCGCCCGCCGTGTCCTTCATCGTCTGCGCGAGCACCTTCACCTGTGCCGTGTCGCCGACCAGGGCGACCTTCAGGTGATTGGGCTCGGGCTGGTGGAAGGCGCCGAGATAGGCCAGGCCCATGCCGACGCACATCAGCAGCGGGGTCAGCAGATGACCGGCGACGTGCCGGAGCTGGTGGGAGGTCATGGAAGCCGCTCCAAAGGTTGGTAAATACAACTATCGATTGTTGTACTATACAACCATGACGGCACGGTCGGTATTTCCCTCCCGCGATGTGGCGATTCAGACGATCCAGCGCGAGCTCACCGCGTTCGCGCGGCGCGCCCGGGGCCGGGCGGCCGAACTGCACCCCGGCCTGTCACTGGTGGCGTCGAGCATCCTGGATCTGGTCATCGCCCGCGACGGCTGCCTGGCCGCCGAACTGGCCGAGCACTTCATGCTCGACAAGTCCACGATGAGCAGGCAGGTGGCGACGCTGGAGCGCGAGGGCCTGCTGACCAAGGAGATCGATCCCGCCAACCGCCGCAACCACATCCTGCGTGCGACCCGGGAGGGCAAACGCGCTGCTCGCGAAGCGGAGCGATCGCGCGGCCTCGCCTTCACCGACCGCTTCCGCGACTGGAACGACCACGACATCGAGCAACTCGCGGAATACCTGGTCCGCTACAACGCCGCCGACGGATAAGCGCCCGGCAAATCGGCACCATCGCTCTCGCGGCCCGCTGCCCACCGCGTTCCCGCCGCGCTGCCTATCACGTTCCCGCTGCGCTGCCTACCGCGTTCCCGCTGCGCTGCCTATCGCGTCCCCGCTGCGCTGTCTCCGGCGTTCCCGCTGCGCTGTCTCCGGCGTTCCCGCCGCGCTGCCATTTGCATTCCCGCCGCGCTGACTCTTCCATTCCCGCCGCGCTGCCTCTTACGTTTCCCGGCACGCTTTTGGCCGGGATCTCCTGTGCGCCATGGATTCCGGCCGAGTGCATGCCGGTAAGACGGGGGAGTGCGGGGCTCAGTCCTTGACCAGTCCGCGTAGGCGTGGGCCGTATTCGGGGTGGGTGAGGGCCGAGGCGAATTGGGCGACCAGGTAGTCGCCGGGATTGCCGGTGTCGTACCAGTTGCCGTGGATCACCTGGCCGTACACCGCATTCGAGGCGGCGAAGGCGTTGATGGCGTCGGTCAGGTACACCTCGCCGGTGCGGTGGGTGTACCAGTCGGCCACCTGCTTGCGCAGTTCCTCGATGATGCCCGGGGTGACGACGTAGCCGCCGATCGCCGCGTAGGCCGAGGGGGCGTCCTCGGGCTTGGGCTTCTCGACCAGCCCGGTGATGCGCATCAGCCCGTGGTCGAAGGTCTCCTCGACGACCGGCACGCCGTAGCGCTTCGACTCGGCGGGGTCCATCGGGAGCAGGGCCAGCACCGGCGAGTTGGTCTTGTTGTAGGCGTCGATGAGCTGCTGGGCGCGCGGCACCTCGGCGACGAACACGTCGTCGGGCCACAGCACCAGCATCGGCTCGTCGCCCAGAGCGCGCGCCGCGTTGAGCACCGGCGTGCCGTTGCCGTACGGGCCGTGCTGGTCCAGGTAGGTGATGTGGCCGAGACGGCCGAGCTCGCCGACCTCCTCCACCGCATCGGCGTACGCGGTCTTGCCGTCGGACCGCAGCTGGGCCACCAACGCCGGATTCGGGCGGAAATGGTCCTGGATCAACGACTTTCCGGCGCTCACCACGATCGTGATGTCGGTGATCCCCGAGGCGACCAGCTCGCGGACCGTGTGCTCGATCACCGGCTTGTCGCCGACCGGCAGCATCTCCTTGGGGATGGCCTTGGTCAGCGGAAGCAGGCGGGAGCCGATACCGGCGGCGGGAATAACGGCCTTGCGGATGGTCATGGTCCGATCATCACATACTCGTGTCGCGGATCATGTCGGTAGCCGCGCGTAGATTCCCTGTCATGAGCACCGCCTCCGACCCGGCTACGACAGGGCTCGTGCCTGGTCAGCGGGCATCGCCCAGGGTCGGCCCCGGCGCCGGCCACGCGCCCGAAGGTGGCCGCGATTCGCAGGTACCCGGCAGCAACCTCCCAGCCTCGGAGCCGAGTCTGGCAGTGGGGGGTGGGGATCCCGGCCAAAAGCGTGCCGGGAATGTGGAAGCGGCGGTGCCGGGGAGTGCCGGGAATGTGGAAGCGGCGGTGCCGGGGAGTGCCGGGAATGTGGAAGCGGTGGTGCCGGGGCGTGCCGGGACTGCTGCGGCAGCGCGAGGGGAGGAGGCAGGGATTGCTGCGCGGGCGCGGCGGTGGGTGCTGCATATCGATATGGATGCGTTCTTTGCGTCTGTGGAGCAGTTGACCCGGCCGACGCTGCGGGGGCGGCCGGTGTTGGTCGGGGGGACCGGGGCGCGGGGGGTGGTGGCCGGGGCGAGTTACGAGTCGCGGGTGTTCGGGGCGCGGTCGGCGATGCCGATGCATCAGGCGCGCAGGCTGGTCGGGGTGACGGCGGTGGTGGTGCCGCCGCGCGGGGTGGTGTACGGCGAGGTGAGCGGGCAGGTGTTCGAGGCGCTGCGCTCGCGCATCCCGGTCCTGGAGACGCTGTCGTTCGACGAGGCCTTCGGCGAGCCCGCCGACCTGGCCGGCGCCACCGTCGGCGAGGTGCTGGAGTTCTGCGAACAGCTGCGGGCGCTGATCCGCGAGCGCACCGGGCTGGTCGCCTCGGTCGGGGCGGGTACCGGCAAGCAGCTTGCCAAGATCGCCTCCGGACTGGCCAAACCCGATGGGGTGCGGGTGGTTTCGCCCGTCGAGCAGCAGCGGATGCTGGCCGCACTCCCGGTGCGCGCGCTGTGGGGGATCGGGCCGGTGGCCGAGGGGCGGTTGCGCTCGGTCGGCATCGAAACCGTGGGCGCGTTCGCCGCCCTGCCGGAGCAGGAGGCGGTATCGCTGCTGGGCGGCAGCGTGGGCGCGGCCCTGCATCGGCTGGCCCGCGGCATCGACGACCGCCCCGTCGCCGAGCGCGCCGAGGCCAAGCAGATCAGCGCCGAAACCACCTACGAGAGCGATATCGTCACCCTCGCCCAGCTGCGCCCGGCCATCGAGGAGATGGCCGCGTCCGCGCATCGCCGCCTGATCGCCGACGGCCGGGCCGCGCGCACGGTGGTACTGAAGATGAAGCGCACCGACATGAGCATCGTGACCCGCTCGTTCACCCTGCCCTACGCGACCGAGGAACTGGCCACGCTGACCGCCGCCGCGCTGCGCTCGGCCATCGATCCGGGCGAACTCGGGGCGATCCGGTTGGTGGGCGTGGGTTTCGGCGGATTGTCGACGGTGCGGCAGGAGTCGCTGTTCCCCGAGCTGGATCAGGCGCTGGCCGCGACGGGCCGTCCCCGCGACGTCGGCCCGGCAAGCGCCCTCGACGAATTCGTCGCGCCGGAGCCGACTCTCGCTCCGGCGGAGGTGGCCGAGCCGTCGGGTCCCGCACCCGCGGTGCCGCCCGCCACGCGCTCCTACACCACCGAATTCTGGTATCCCGGGCGCGATGTCGCGCATCGCGAGCACGGCCACGGCTGGGTGCAGGGCGCCGGACACGGCCGCGTCACGGTGCGTTTCGAGACCCGCTCGACAGGGCCGGGCCCGGCGTATACCTTTGCCGCCGAAGATGCCGACCTCGCACCGGCGGACCCGCTCCTTAGTCTTCGTTGAATTTTGGCGGGTAGCGTAAGGCCACTCGTGCAGCGCTGCCGGTCGGGTGGAGGCTGTCACGTGCACCGATCAGACCAACTCGAACGCAAAGGACGAGCATTGAAGCTTCAGAGGACAGGACGCATCGCAGTCGCCACCCTGGCGGTCGTGGCTGCGCTCGGCATGTCGGCCTGTGGCAGCGGTGACAAGAACGAGGGCTCGAAGCCGAAGAGCAGCACCAAGGCGGCCGCCACCTCGGCGGAGAACGTGCCGCCGGTGCCGACCGTCGCCGATCTGAACACCGAGCTGTCGCAGGCGCTGGATCCGAACGTGCCCGCGGACCAGAAGGTGCAGTACCTCGAGAACGGTCAGCAGGCCCTGCAGCAGGACCCTGACATGATCAAGAAGCTGACCGACGCGTACCAGCAGAACAACGCCAAGATCGAGGTGACGAACGTCACGTATCTGGGCGGCGACACGTTGACCGCGACGGCCAACTTCTCGGTCAACGGCGGCGCGCCGTCGGAGGCCAGCGTGCCGTTCGTGGCGCAGGACGGCAAGTGGGTCCTGCAGAAGAGCTGGGCTTGCGCCGGTATTCAGAACCTGGGCCAGAGCTCGCCCGCCTGCTCGTAGTTCCGTGCTGTGCGGGGCCGGAGCCCGGTCGGGCATCGGCCCCGTTCGCATGTCTGCGAACCGACGGGAAGTTAAGTGCAGGCTGAGAATCCTCCGGACGATTTATCCGGTCACGATTGCGTCACGCTACGATCGGCCCCCGTGACGGACACGATGGTCAGGGCGGACGAGGCGCCCGCAGCAGGCGAGGAACCGGGGGTCGCCCGGCCCGGACGCGGGCGATGGGCCAAGCCGGTGGCCATCGTCGCCGGATTACTCGCGACGCTGATGGCTCTCGCGGTGCCGTTGCTGCCGGTCAAGGTCGACAAGACCACTCTGTCGTGGCCGCAACAGGATTCGACGCGCAGCATCACCGCGCCGCTGGTGTCCTACGCGCCGCTGACCTTCGATGCCACCATCCCCGGGCGGGCGCTGGAACAGCTGGGCGAGCGCGGCGGCCTGGCCGCGGCGACCATGCCCGCCGATGCTCCCAACCTCGAGAAGTACGGATTCGTCGCCCGGGTGCGACCGGCGCAGGACGACAAGCCGGCCCGGCTCGAGGTGGTACTGCGCAGCCAATCGATGTTCAGTGTGCCGGTCGACGGCCTCGCCGACGCCACCCTCACCGTGCATTCCGATATGTCGTCGACGAAGGCGGAATTGACCGGTACCGGGGCGAAACCGGTGACCCTGTGGGGCGATTTCCGGCCGCAGCTGGTGGGCGTGTTCAGCGACCTGCCCAAGGCGGACGGGGCGTCGATCTCCGCGGAGGTGGACAGCCGCTTCTCGGTGGAGCCGACGCTGCTCAAGCGGGCGGCCACGGTGCTGGCGGTGGTGTTCACCCTGATCGCGCTCGCGGCGCTGTTCCGGCTGGACCGATTCGACGGTCGCCGGGTGCGGCGCCTGCTGCCGCAGCGCTGGTGGGTCTTCACCAAGGTCGACGCCATCGTGCTCGGCACGCTCGCGGTGTGGCATTTCATCGGCTCCACCACCTCCGACGACGGCTATCAGTTCGGCATGGCCCGCACCTCGCTGGTGTCGGGGTATATGGCCAACTACTTCCGATTCTTCGGCGTGCCCGAAAACCCGGTCGGCACACCGCCTTACGACATCATCGCGCATATGACCGAGATCAGTACGGCGAGTCCGTGGATCCGGTTGCCCACCCTGCTGGCGGGCGTGATCACCTGGCTGGCGCTGAGCCGGGAGGTGATCCCGCGGCTCGGCGTGGCGGTGCGCCACGACAAGGTGGCGATATGGACCGGTGCGCTGGGGTTCCTGGCGGTCTGGCTGCCCTATAACAACGGGTTGCGGCCGGAACCGGTGATCGCCGTCTGCGTGCTGCTCAGCTGGTGTTTCGTGGAGCGGTCGATCGCGACCCGGCGGCTGCTGCCGTACGCGATCGCGATTCTCGTCTCGGCGTTCAGCCTCACCGCGGCGCCGTCCGGGGTGATCTGTGTGGCGCCGCTGCTGGCGGGTGCGCGGTCGGTGGTGCGGTTCGCGATCCCGAGGGCGCGCGAGCTGGCCACGAATTACGGTGCCGGGCAGGGGAATTCGGAGAAACCGGTCTCGGAGTGGGCCTGGTTCAAGGCCTACGGCGCCCTGCTGGCGCCGCTCGCCGCGGCCGGGGCAGTGGTGCTGGTCTTCGCATTCGGCGTGCAGCCGCTCTCGGCGCTGTCGGAGATGAAGCGCGTGCACAACGCGGTCGGCCCCTCGGTCCCGTGGTTCGACGACTACCTGACCTACCAGTGGCTGTTCATGCCCAGCGCCGACGGTTCGATCGGGCGTCGGTTCGGCATCGTCGTGATGTGGCTCGGCCTGCTGGCGTGCGCGTTCCAGGCGCTGCGCAAGGGCGGCCGGATCCCGCTGGTCGCCGCCGGTCCCGCGAAGCGACTGCTGTGCATCACCTTCGGCGCCATGCTGCTGATGGCGACCGTCCCGACGAAGTTCACCCATCACAACGGCGTGTACGCCGGGCTCGCCGGTGCGGTCGCGGTCGTGACCGCGGTCGCGGTGGGGCCGCGGGTGATGCGCTCGCCGCGCAACCGCGCGCTGTTCGCGGCCATCGTGGCGATCGCGATGGCGCAGATCTTCACCAGCGTCAACGAGTGGTGGTACGTGTCCAGCTACGGGGTTCCGTGGTGGGACCGGGCGCCGACGATCGGCGGCGTCGGGGTGAGCAAGATCTTCCTGATCATCGCCGGGCTGTGCCTGGTGCTGGCCGCGTGGTGGCATATGCGCGCACCGGAACCCGGTACGCCGCACCGTATTTCGCCGCGCGCGTGGCGGCTGGCCAAGATCCCGCCGCTGACCGTGGCGGCGGCGCTGATCGTCGTGTTCATGGTGGTTTCGTTCGCCCAGGCCGCGGTCGCGCAGTACCCGGCGTTCTCGCTGGCGCGCTCGAATATCAACGCGGTCATGGGCCATCCGTGCGGGCTGGCCAACGACGTGCTGGTCGAATCGAATCCCAACGCCTCGATGCTGGCGCCGCTGTCCGGCGATCCGTTCACCACCTTCGCGGGCAGCAACCAGGGTTTCGTGCCCAACGGTGTCGGCGACCTCACCCCCGACGACGAGCCGGAGAACAGCAGCAGCAGTATCTCCAACGCCTTCAACGACAAGTCCGGCGGTACCACCGGCACCCAAACCGGCGGTGCGCCACTGCCGTTCGGGCTCGACACCGCCAGCACGCCGGAGCTCGGCACGGCGGGGCAGCAGGCGGCGTCCGAACTCACCACGGGCTGGTACCGGCTGCCCGATCCGGCCGACCGCAGCGGCATCATCGCGCTGACCGCGGCGGGGCGCTTCCGGGCGATCCACAAGGACGGCTCGGTATTCCCCGGGCAGCCGATCGAGATCGAGTACGGTACAACGGATTCGGCGACCGACGCCCGGCCGGAGGGGCGGGTGACGCCGATCGATATCGGACCCGCACCGTCGTGGCGGAACCTGCGGGTGCCGCTGGACCAGATTCCGGCCCAGGCCAACGTGATTCGCATCGTCGCCAGCGACAAGACGCTGGATCCCAAGCAGTGGATGGCGCTGACACCGCCCCGCATCCCGCACACCCAGACGCTCAACGACCTGATCGGGTCGAAGGATCCGGTGCTGCTGGATTGGGCGGTGGGACTGCAGTTCCCGTGTCAGCGCCCGTTCGATCACAAGGACGGCATCGCGCAGATTCCGGGCTGGCGCATCCTGCCCGACCGCGCGGCCGCCCACGACACCAACCTGTGGGAGAGTCACGACGGCGGCGGCCCGCTGGGCTGGAGCAAGGAACTGCTCCGCACCCAGACCCTGGCCACCTATCTGCGCGACGACTGGCGCCAGGACTGGGGCGAATTGCAGCGGCTGATCCCGCTCGACTCCGCGGCCGGGCTCGCGGTTCCGGAGGTCACCCAGGAGACGCACGGCGGCACGTGGAACCCGGGACCGATCAACACCGCCTGGTGACGGGGGCCGGTCAGCCCAGCTCGGACAGGCGGCGGTCCATCTCCTGCGGTGAGACGTCCTCGACGTGGCTGGCGACGGTCCACCGATGGCCCCACGGGTCCTCGAAGCTGCCGGTGCGGTCGCCGTAGAACTCGTCGGTCAGCGGCATCAGTTCCCGCGCGCCCGCGCCGAGGGCGGCGGCGAAGGTGGCGTCCACGTCCTCGACGTAGACGTGCAGGTTGACCGGGGTGCCGCCGACCGCCTTCGGATCCAGGAAGCCCAGCTGCGGCACGGCGTCGCCGAGCATCACCATCGAATCGCCGAACATCAGCTCGCAGTGCGCGACCCGGCCGTCGGGGCCGGGCATGCGCATGCGCTCGGTGGCGCCGAACACGCGTTTGTAGAAGTCGATCGCGGCCGCGGCGCCGTCGATGGCCAGGCCCGGGCAGACCACCGGGTAGCCCTCGGGAATGGGTGCGATATCGGACATCGGAATCCTCCGATCAGGGATCGAGAGCGGACATCTCGAACCCTAGGCGGCAGGCCTGCGAACAGGGCCGGAAATACGGAGTTGATCATGGGCGCTCAGGGCCCGAGGACACCCTGCAGGCGCTGCACCTGTTTGGCGGTGAGATCGCTCAGTGCGGCCGGATCGATCGGCTGCGGCGCCGTCTGGGCGACCTGCACCACGGTGCTGCCCACCAGGACCACCGCCGCCCCCGAGTACAGCGACATGCCCTGGCTGCTGGTGTGCAGCTGGAACGCGGTCGAGGAGTCGCCGAGCCGAGGCTGTTCCAGGCCGCCCACCCGGTAGTCGACCGCGACGCCGTCCGCATCGGTGCCGGAGTATCCGGTGCACCGGCGCAGCAGCTGCTGAACATTCGAAAAGGCCTGGGCGGCACCGTTTTCCGGATAGCTCGCGGCATCGATGTCGATACTGGAGAAGTCCGGCGTCGTATAGTTCACCGCCGCGCGGGCACTCGCGCCGGGGACCTGCTCGGCCACCGCGCCGAGCACCTTCGAGCACTGGGCCGGATCGGTGCGGGACCGGTCCGGGGCGGCGACGCCGTTGCCCGGCGAGCCGTCGTCGAGCCGGGTGTATCCGGGTGGCAGATCGGTCGTGCCGAGCATCTTCGCCTGCAGCGCCGCGGAATCGGTGACCGCCGGGGCCGTCACCGCCGAGGGGGTGACCGCCGCGCCGAGGCCGGGCAGCGAATCCTCCTGCTGCGAACCGCACCCGGCCGCGCACAGCGCCGCTCCCGCCAGCAGCGCGCCGGCTCGCCTCATTCGCCCCATTGCACCTGGGTGCTGATCTTCTGCCGCAGCAGCACGGCGCTGCGCGGGTCTCGGTAGGACTGCTTTCCGCCGACGGTCACCGAACCCGAGACCGGCAGCGGCAGCCCCAGATCGACGGTGACGGTGCCGGTGCCGTGCATCACGTAGTCGACGATATCGAGCGAGCCCGCGTTGTTGGGCAGCTGCCAGACATTGGATTTCGGGGTCTGGGTGACGTCCAGCGCGATGGTGAGCAGGTTGCCGTCGCGCTTGGTCAGCGTGGCGGTGGTGGTCTGATCCAGCGGCACCCCGCCGGACACCTGCTGGCGCACCGTCCACACCGCGCCCTCGCCGACGGGCTCGACGGGGAACGCCACCGACTGGTACACGGCCTGATAGAACGCCTGCTCCAGCGCCGCGCGCGCGGGGTCGGAGGTGGCGGGTTTGGGCGCCATCCGCAGCGCGGTGATCACGCCCATCTCGCTCATCTCGAAGCCGGCGTGCGAGCCGTCGGCCGTCAGCAACTGCTGGGCGAGCGCCGGGTCGGTGGAGCTGGCCGAGCCCAGGGTGAGGTCGACGCCGTCGCGGCCGGTGCGCGCGGTGAGCGGGATCGTGACCGCCGGGGGCGAGAAGTCGCGTGCCGCTTGGTCATCGATCTGCTGTTCGATGTGGTGGTCGGTGCGCAGTGTGACCTGCTGGGCGGTGTCGGTTTCGAAACCGGGCCGCAGGATCGAGCGCGGCTCGTCGCCGGGGTGGGCCACCGAGGTCACCGTCGCCGCGATGGGCACCGTGACCTCCTTGCCCAGTCCGGACGGCTCCACCTCGGCGTCGCTGCTGGAATCCGAGGCGTCGCTGCAGCCGACGCCGAGCGCCGACAACGCGACCGCGAGAACCACCAGCAACACGCCCGAGCGAGCGGAGCGGGCAGCCGATGCGGACCGCGCCTCGGATGCGGCGCGAGATGGAGAAGACAACACCGTCACGTCGAACAGGGTACGGCCGGATCCTGAAAATCAGCTGGGACGCGACCGGGTCGGACGGCGTCGGGGGCCGGTGTGCCCGGCGAGCGACGGGGCCGCTATCTGTATAGGGGATGATGTCTGCTGTGAGTACCGACCGGCCGCGCGAGCAGGACCCCGAAGATCACGACGAAACACCGCGGGACGTGACCCCGTCCGACGGCGCGTCGGCGGGCGATGCCGCGGCCGGGCCGCCGCGCCGCCTGCCCGCGCTCTTGGCGGTGGCCGCGGTGATCTTCGCTCTGGATCTCGGCACCAAGGTGCTGGTGGTGGCGAAAATGACACCGGGAGAACCGATTTCGATCATCGGCGAGGTGGTGCGGCTGACCCTGGTGCGCAATGCGGGCGCCGCGTTCTCCATGGCCACCGGCATGACGTGGCTGCTGACGCTGGTCGCCGCGGCCGTCGTCATCGGGGTGATCCGGATCGGCCGCTCGCTGCGGTCGCTGGGCTGGGCGATCGGGCTGGGCCTGGTGCTCGGCGGCGCCTTCGGCAACCTGGTCGACCGGTTGTTCCGCGCGCCCGGACCGCTGCAGGGGCATGTGGTGGACTTCATCTCCGTCACCAAGTGGTGGCCGGTGTTCAATGTCGCCGACTCCTCGATCGTGTGCGGCGCGATCCTGCTGGTCGTGCTGACGCTGTTCGGGTTCGAGCCGGACGGCACCCGGAACTCGGCCGACAAGGCCGCCTCGGCCGCGGGTGACCAGGCATGAGGGAAACGCGCGCCATGCCGGTGCCGGACGGCCTGGACGGACTGCGGGTGGACGCCGGGCTGGCGCGGCTGCTCGGTCTGTCGCGCACCGCCGTCGCCTCGCTGGCCGAGGACGGGTCGGTGCAGATCGACGGCACACCGGCGGGCAAATCGGATCGACTGGTCGCGGGTTCCTGGCTGGAGGTCGAGTTCCCGGAGCCGAAGCGGGAGCTGACGGTGGAGGTGACGCCGGTGGAGGGGATGAAGATCCTCTACGCCGACGACGACATCGTGGCCGTCGACAAGCCGGTCGGGGTGGCCGCGCATACGGGCGTGGGCTGGTCGGGGCCGACCGTGGTGGGCGGGCTGGCCGCGATGGGCTATCGGATCTCGACCTCGGGCGCGCACGAGCGGCAGGGCATCGTGCACCGGTTGGATGTCGGCACCTCCGGCGTGATGGTGGTGGCGCAGTCCGAGCACGCCTACACCGTGCTCAAGCGCGCGTTCAAGCAGCGGACGGTCGACAAGCGGTATCACGCTCTGGTGCAAGGGCATCCGGATCCCTCCAGCGGCACCATCGACGCGCCGATCGGGCGGGCGCGCGGTAACGAGTGGAAGTTCGCGGTGACCGCGGACGGCCGCCCCAGCGTCACCCACTACGACACCGTGGAGGCGTTCCAGGCGGCGAGCCTGCTCGACATTCACCTGGAAACCGGTCGCACCCACCAGATCCGGGTGCATTTCTCCGCGATCCGGCATCCCTGCTGCGGTGACCTCACCTACGGCGCGGATCCGCGGCTGGCCGAGCGGCTCGGGCTGGAGCGACAGTGGCTGCACGCGCGCTCGCTGGGCTTCGCCCATCCCGCCGACGGCCGATGGCTCGAGATCACCAGCGAGTACCCGGCGGATCTGGAGCACGCGCTCGACGTCCTGCGCAATGCGTGACCGGCTGCGGGCATTCGGAATCGCCGGTGCCGCAGTCGTTGTCGTCGTCGTGGTCGTGGTGCTCGGCTGGGCGATCCCGCCGCGTCCGGCGGTCGTGACCACCGACCGGCTGGGGCCGGAGTCGGGGGAGCCGGTCGCCGAGTACTTGACTCGTGCACGGGATTCTCTGGGCGGCAACGGTTCCGGCTCGCTCGGTGGTGCCGATACCGGCGAGCGCTGGGCGCTGGTGTCGTTCGGGTCCGGTGTCGCTGCCGCGCAACTTCCGGAACACGCTGCGGGCCTGCGGATCTCACAGGTGTTGTACCACGTGCCGATCGATCGGGTGTTCACCCCGGTGATAACCGTGCCGGTGGCAGCGGGGGATGCTGCCGCTATCGCCTCCGGTCGTGCGGCAGCGGGTGCGATGGCGTACGTCGCGACGGATCCGGCGCATTCGGCCGAGGACCGCGTCGCCCGGACCGCCGCTGTCGTAGCCGCCCGACTGCAGGCCGAATGCCCCTGCGCCGTCGGCATGGTCGTGCGAGGACCCCTCGATCGACTACGAGAGATGTCCTCGCGCAACGATATTCGTGCCGTCGAGGCACTACCCCCCGACGCCGCCGCGGGTGCCTTCGCAGTCGTGCCACTCCTGCCCGAACAGGTCGAAGCCGCAACCTCCGGACCGGACGACGGGCCAGTCCCGGATCGCTAGTCGCGCACCCCTTGCATGTTCGCGCACCCCCTGCGAGGCCCTGCAAGGGGTGCGCGAACATGCAAAGGGTGCGCGAAGAGTCGGGTCAGAGGCTGAGTTGCATGAGGTGGGTGTCGATCCAGCGGTCGTGTTTGTAGCCGACTCGGCGGAGGTGGCCGGAGTCGGCGAAGCCTCGGCTGCGGTGCAGGGCGGGGGAGGAGGGGTTGCCGGTGTCGGCGATGACGGCGATGACCTCGCGCAGGTCGCGGGTGCGGCATGCTTCCAGCAATTCGTCCAGGAGTCTTCCGCCGAGGCCGCGGCCGAGGGCCCACGGGGCGAGGTAGATCGAATTCTCCACGGTCTGCCGGTAGGCCGGTCGGGTTTTCCACGGTGCGCAGTAGGCGTATCCGGCGACGCGATCGTCCTCCTCGGCGACCAGGAACGGCAGTCCGGCGGCGGTGATCGCGGTGAAGCGGTGCCGCCATTCGGCGAGGTCGGGGGCCTGCAGTTCGAAGGTGGCCACGGTCTCGGTGACGTAGTGCGCGTAGATCTCGGTGACCGCGGGCAGGTCGGCCTCGGTCCCGGCGCGCACCGCCCGCGTTTTCGCTATAGGAGAATCAGTCACTACTATAGTGTAGATGGACCTCGTCTTACTCGGCCAGCGCATCCAGCGGCTGCGCCACGACCGCGGGCTCACGCTGCAGGCCCTCGCGGAGCTGTCGTCGGTGAGCGTGAGCATGCTGTCGGCCGTGGAGCGCGGAGACAAGGCGCCGACCGTGGTCGTACTGGACCGCGTGGCCGCCGGTCTCGGAATTCGGCTGTCCGCCTTGGTATCCGAGCCGGACGGTGAGCGGGTCATCGTCCGCCGCGCCGGCGAACAGGATGTGATCGACGAATCGGGGTGGGAGCGGACGATCCTCACGCCGGTGGTGCCGGGGGTGAACTTCGAGTGGATCCGCTCCACCCTGCCGCCGGGTTGCGTCCCCGGCGAATATCCCTCCTACGCACCGGGTTCGCATGAGTTCATCTACGTCGAATCGGGGACGGTGACGCTCACGATCGACGGTGACCAGGTGGTCGAGTTGGGCGCGGGCGATTCCATCTACCTCGCCGCCGACAGCACCCTCCACTACGCCAACCACACCGACCGTTCCTGTACGTATTACGTGGCGGCTTTGATCATGCGCTCCCGGAGCCCCGCCCTCTCCGCTAGCGCGAAGAGGGCGGGGAAATGAGGAGCCCAGCCCCGATCTGAGATTCCGGCCAATACAAACCCCTGGCCTGTGCATACCTACCCTTTGTGTCCCGGCCTGTGTGTGCTTTTGGTGTCTCGGTCTGTGGGTGTTTCTGTGCCCGGGCCTGTGCGTGCTTATGCTTTTGTGCTCCGGCTTGTGCGTGCTTTTCGTGCCTTGGTCTGTGGGTGTTTGGTGCTCGGCCGATACATACCGACCCTTCGTGCTCCGGCCTGTGCGTGGTCTTCGCGTCTTGGTGTGTGCGTGTACTTCCTGCCTCGGCCTGTGCAAATCCTTCATGCCCCGGCCCATCCTTCGTATCCCGGCACGCCTTCATGCCCCGGCACGCCTTCATGCCCCGGCACGCCTTTATGTTCCGGCACGCCTTTATGTCCCGGTGTGCCTTCATGTCCCGGTGTGCCTTCATGTTCCGGCACGTCCTTCAAGTCTCGGTACATCCTTCATTCCCGGCGCGTACATGTCTTTCATTCCCGGCACGTGCACATCCCTTATTTCCCGCCCGGCACGTGCATATCCCTTATTTTCCGGCACGCGCATATCCCTTATTTCCCGGCACGTGTATGTCCCTTATTTCCCGGCATGCTCTGTGGCCGGGATCAGTGCCGGGTGTGGACGCGCCTCGGGGCCGTGGCGGGCGGGACGTTCTAGGCTGTCGGCATGTCGATCACCGAGCAGGCGGCGCGCGCCCCGGGACTGTCCGCGGCCGAGGTCGAGCAGCGCGTCCGCGACGGGCAGACCAATGATGTGCCGGATCGGGCGAGCCGGTCGGTCGCCGACATCGTGCGGGCCAACGTGTTCACCCGGATCAACGCGATCCTGGGTGTGCTGTTCATCCTGGTGCTGGCCACCGGGTCGATCATCGACGGGATGTTCGGCCTGCTGATCGTCGCCAACAGCGTCGTCGGCATCGTGCAGGAGGTGCGGGCCAAACAGACGCTGGACAAGCTGGCGATCGTCGGGCAGGCCAAGCCGATGGTGCGCCGCGCCGGGCGCTCGGAGGAGGTCGGGCCCAAGGACGTCGTCCTCGACGACCTGATCGAACTCGGCCCCGGCGACCAGATCGTCGTCGACGGCGAGGTGGTGGAGTCCGAACTGCTCGAGGTCGACGAGTCGCTGCTCACCGGCGAGGCCGACCCGATCGACAAAGGCGTTGGCGCGCAGGTGATGTCGGGCAGCTACGTGGTCTCCGGCTCGGGCGCCTACCGGGCCACCAAGGTGGGCCGCGACGCCTACGCCGCCAAGCTCGCGGACGAGGCCAGCAAGTTCACCCTGGTCAACTCGGAGCTGCGCAACGGCATCAACACCATCCTGAAGGTGATCACCTACCTGCTGATCCCGGCGGGTCTGGTCACCATCTACAACCAGCTGTTCTCCAGTCACGAGTCGTGGCGCAGCGCGCTCAACGGCATGGTGGCGGCGCTGGTGCCGATGGTGCCGGAGGGCCTGGTGCTCATGACGTCCATCGCGTTCGCGGTCGGCGTGGTGCGGCTGGGTCAGCGCAAGTGCCTGGTCCAGGAACTGCCCGCGATCGAGGGCCTGGCGCGCGTGGACGTGGTGTGTGCCGACAAGACCGGCACCCTCACCGAGAACGGCATGCGGCTGTCGGAACTGCGCACGGTGGGCGACACCTCGGAGGAGCGGCTGCGAGAGGTGCTGGCGGCCATGGCCTCCGACGATCCGCGCCCGAACGCCAGCGTGGCGGCGATCGGCGAGGCGCTGCCGGATACGCCCGGCTGGCAGCCGACGGCGGTGGCGCCGTTCTCCTCGGCGAAGAAGTGGAGCGGATTCTCCTACGGAGACAACGGCAACTGGCTGCTCGGCGCGCCCGACGTGCTGCTCGACCCGGCGTCCGAGGCGGCCGTCGCGGCGCAGGAGGTCGGGGCGCAGGGTCTGCGGGTGCTGCTGCTGGCCACCAGCGACCGCCCGGTCGACGCCCCCGATGCGCCCGGCACGGTCACCCCGCAGGCGCTGGTGGTGCTGGAGCAGAAGGTACGCCCCGACGCGCGGCCGACGCTCGAATACTTTGATAGCCAAGATGTTTCGATCAAGGTGATCTCCGGCGACAATGCCGTGTCGGTCGGCGCGGTGGCCTCGTCGCTCGGGCTGCCCGGCGGCAATCACGCCGTCGACGCCCGCACCCTGCCGACCGAGCGCGACGAGCTCGCCGACGTGCTCGACCACGAGACCACCTTCGGCCGGGTGCGGCCGGATCAGAAGCGCGCCATGGTGGGTGCGCTGCAGTCGCGCGGCCACACCGTCGCCATGACCGGCGACGGCGTCAACGACGTGCTCGCGCTGAAGGACGCCGATATCGGCGTGGCGATGGGCGCGGGCAGCCCGGCCACCCGCGCGGTGGCGCAGATCGTGTTGCTGGACAACAAGTTCGCCACCCTGCCCTATGTGGTGGGCGAGGGCCGCCGGGTGATCGGCAATATCGAGCGGGTCTCGAATCTGTTCCTCACCAAGACCGTGTATTCGGTGCTGCTGGCGTTCCTGGTCGGCGTGGCGGGCATCGGCTCGCAGCTGTTCGACTACGAGCCCGTGCCGTATCCGTTCCTGCCGCGGCACGTGACGATCGCGGCCTGGTTCACCATCGGCATCCCCGCCTTCATCCTGTCGCTGGCGCCCAACAACGAAAGGGCGCGAACGGGTTTCGTACCGCGAGTACTGCGGCTGGCGATCCCGTCCGGCGCCGTGATCGGCGTGATGACGTTCATCGCCTACCTGATCGCCTACCAGGGCCCGCAGCAGAGCGACGTGCAGAAGGTGCAGGCGGGCACGACGGCGCTGATCACGCTGCTGATCATCGCGGTGTGGGTGCTGGCCATCGTGGCCCGGCCGTGGAACTGGTGGAAGATCGTGCTCATCGGCGGCTCGGTGCTCGGCTACCTGATCCTGTTCACCATCCCGTTCACGCGGGAGTTCTTCCGGCTCGACCCGTCCAACGCGGCCCTGACCACGACCGCGTTCGTGCTGGGCGCCATCGGGATCGTGCTGGTGGAGGTGGCCTGGTGGGCGAGCGCCTCGATGGCGGGCGAGAAGCGGCACCTGATGCCCGATTCTCCGGGAGAGAATGCCTGACGCGAGCCTGAGACGCGGCACCTGATGCCCACGGTGCCCGATGGGGCGAGAATGCCTGACACCGGTCCGGCGAAAGCGGCTGACTACAGCGGTTTTTCGGGCGGCTAACTGGTCGCATGCTATGGCGCGCCGTGAACGGTGTTGTCCCGCGTGTCTATTGGGAACACGGGTACCTTCGGCAGTATGGAGGTCCTGCTGCATCAGATCGATGCATTCGCCGACGCGCCGTTCACGGGCAACCCGGCGGCGGTGATGCCGCTGCTCGAGTGGCTGCCCGACGAGCTGCTGCAGCAACTGGCCGAGGAGAACAATCTCGCCGAAACCGCCTTCTACGTATCGGAGTTGCCGCCGGAGGCGGGGGCGGCGCCGGGCGAGGGCCCGGCCTTTCACCTGCGTTGGTTCACGCCCGCGGTGGAGGTCGACATGTGCGGGCATGCGACGCTGGCGTCGGCCGCGCAGATCCTCGACGATATGCATCCCGGTAGCGACCGCGTGCATTTCTTCACCCGCAGCGGCTGGCTGACCGTCGACCGCACCGACGCCGACGAACTCGTGCTCGACCTCCCCGCCGTCGCCTCCCTGGACGTGGTGGCCGACCCGGACCTGGTGGACGCGCTGGGCGTGCGCCCGCTGCGCACCCTGACCGGCCAGGACGAGGTGATCATCGTCGCCTCCGAGCGGGAGGTCCGCACGGCCCGGCCGAACCTGTCGGCCTTCCCGAAGCTGGCCCGCGGCGTCATCCTGACCGCGCCCGGCGACACCGCCGACTTCGTCTCCCGCTTCTTCGCCCCCGGCGTCGGCATCCCGGAGGATCCGGTCACCGGTTCGGCACACGCCCAGCTGACCCCGATCTGGAGCACCGATTTCGGCCGCGCCGACCTGACCGCCCATCAACTGTCCGCCCGCGGCGGCCGCCTCCGCTGCACCCTCGCCGCAGACCGCGTCCTCCTCACCGGCCGCTGCCACCGTTACCTGGACGGCGTTGTGCGCCTACCGGATTGACCGGGCCTGGCGCCTATCAGGACTTCCAGGGTGACTGGTGCTACGAGATGCCCGTCCGGGCCGAGGGCAGTGTTTGTCGAGCGTAGCGGGTTCGTTCGAGGCCGCCTGGTGGCTGATCGGACGACATAGGGACTTCCTATAGGGTCTGCTGTTATTTCGTCTTTGCCTCCCACTGTTTTCCGGGCATACCGTGAAATGGCTTGACGGGGTGCGTCGCGATTTCTACGAATTCGTGCTTTGCGCACAACGATTCCTTTCCGTCGAGTGGCACGCAATCGAAAGGGAACGGTGGCATGACCACGCTCGGAAACGGTTCGGGACAGCGGGAGCTCGCGGGAAAGCGGGCATTGGTGACGGGTGGCTCGCGCGGTATCGGAGCCGCCATTGTGCGCCAACTCCTGGAAGCGGGTGCCGAGGTGCTCACGACCGCCAGGTCGGCGGCGAGCACGGTGCCGGAAGGGGCCGCGTTCGTGGCGGCCGATGTGCAGACACGGTCCGGTGCGGAGGCGCTCGCCGCGGCCGTGCGGGAGGTGCTCGGCGGGGTGGACATCCTGGTGCACAACGCGGGCGGGGCGGGACCGCACAAGGGTGCCCTGGCCATTCCCGACGAGGAGTGGCAGAACGCGCTGAACCTGAATTTCCTGTCGTCGGTGCGCCTGGACGCGCTGCTGGCGCCGGGGATGCGGGAGCGGCGGTCGGGGATGATCGTGCACATCGGCTCGGCCGCGACCCCCACCGTGGCGCCGCCGTTCCTGCACTACACGGCGGCGAAGGCGGCATTGGAGAACTACAGCCGGGGCCTGGCCGCCGAACTGGCCCCGTTCGGAATCCGGGTCAACACCGTGTCTCCCGGCCGAACCGCCACCCCCGGCGGCGAGGCGACACGGGAGCAGTGGGCTCGCATCAACGAGGGTCCGGGCCAGGACAACACCGCCCCGCCGCTGGGCCGGGACGGGCGGCCCGACGATATTGCCGACGCGGTGCTGTTCCTCGTTTCGGGCAGGGCGAGTTGGCTGACCGGGAGCAGTCTCGTCGTGGACGGCGGCGAATTCCCCAGGGGCTGACAGTAATCCGGAGTGTCAGATCGGCGGAACCGGTTTTGCCAAATTGCGCGGTGCCGCGTAATCGAATTTCGAGAGAAGGAACGAAGGGCATGAGTGCCTACAGCGACAAGAACGTAGTGATCACAGGTGGCGGTAGCGGTATAGGTTTGGCGATGGCGGAGCTGCTGGTGGACGGCGGGGCGCGCGTGGTGATCACCGGTCGTTCCCAGCCGACGCTCGACACGGCGCGAAAGCGGCTCGGCGAGAACGTGATCGCGGTCAGAGGCGATGTGGCCCAACTGTCCGACCTGGATGTCCTGGCCGACCGGGTGAAGGGCGAGTTCGGCACGGTCGACGCCCTGTTCGTCAACGCGGGCATCACCCGCACCATGCCCTTCGAATCGACGACCGAACAGTTCTACGACGACCTGTTCGCGACCAACGTCAAGGGCGCCTACTTCACTGTGCAGAAGCTCGCCCCGCTGCTGAGCGCGGGCGCCGGGGTCGTCCTCACCACCTCGATCGCGAACGTCATGGGCCTGGAGGAGGCCGGTGTCTACGCGGCAGGCAAGGCGGCGTTGCGCTCGATGGCCCGCAGCCTCTCCCGTGAGCTCCTCCCGCGCGGTATCCGGGTGAACGCGATCAGCCCGGGGCCGGTCGACACGGGCACACTCGAGAAGACGATGACCGCAGAGGCCGCCGAGCAATTCAAGGCACAGCGGGTAGCGGCAAACCCCATGCGCCGCTTCGGAACTCCCGACGAAATAGCCAGAGCAGCAGCCTTCCTGGCCTTCGACGCCACCTACACGACCGGCACCGAACTCGCCGTGGACGGAGGCGCCAGCCAGCTCTGACCCCGGCCAAAAGTGTGCCGGGGATGTGAGGGTGGTGCGTGCCGGGGATGTGAGGGTGGTGCGTGCCGGGGATATGAGGGTGGTGCGTGCCGGGGATATGAGGGTGGGCATGTCGGGGATGTGAGGGTGGGCATGTCGGGAAATACGGTGGTGGTGCGTGCTGATCGGAATGGAGTACCGTTGCCGCGCTACGAGGGGATTCCGATGCGTTGGTACTTTCCCCTTCATCGTTCCGGTGCGTCGGCATTGCCTCCATGAGCATTCCGGCGTGGAGGCATCGCCTCCATCATTATTTACGGCGTGGACGTATCGCCTCCATTATTTCCGGCGCGCTCTTGGCCGGAATCCACCGTGGCGAGTTGTGGATCCCGGCCAAGAGCCTGCCGGGAATGTGGCGGTGGAGCAGGTGCCGTTGAAGTGCTGGGCGTACCAGATTTGTTGCGCGCCAGCATGATCGCGGGGATCGAGGCGAGGATGAACAGCACTCCCGCCATTGCGACGTAGAGGTATACGCCGGTTGCCGTACTTACCGGGGCGCCGTCGGCGAAGGTGCCGGGAATGCTGGTGGCCTTGAGGATCTCGCCACCGGCGAAGTTGAAGACGACGGAGCCGAGGGCGAGAACCACCGACACCAGGCCGGCGGTTGTGCCTTGTCGCCGGGGTGTTTCGAGGTTGGTCGCCAGGTTGTATCCGGAGGCGCCGATCGCACCGGCGGCCACGCCGACCAGGGCGCCGCAGGCGATCGCCAGTGGAAGCACGGATACGCCCGCCAGCATCGCGAAGGTCGCCACCGCCCCGACGGCGATCCCGCCGAGCAGCGGCAGCGCGGGACCGAAGCGCCCCGCGATCCATCCCGCACAGGTACCGCCGACAACGATGCCGACATTGGGTGCGGCGAGCAGCACCGCGACCGCCTCCCCGTGTCCCAGCCCGTAACCGAGCCCCAGGTCAGACGGCACCTGGGCAATGATGCCGGTCAGCTGCAGCATGCTCCGGAAGGAGCCCGCCGCCAGCACCAGAGCCAGCAGTGTCAGCAGAATCGGGCGGCCGAGGACCCTGATGTCGATGATGGGTTCATCGACCCGCAGCGCGCGGAACACCCACCCGGCCAGCGCAGCGGCACCGCCGACCAGCACCGCGATCATGCCCCCCGACAGCCACCCGAAATCCCTCCCGAGACTGACGTAGGCGAGCACCGCACCGAGGCCGCCGCCGAGCAGCAGCGCCCCGCCGACATCGATCCGGCCGGTGCTGCGAATCGGCGACTCCGGGATGAACGAACGCACACAGAGCGCGGCCACCGCAGCGAGCAACGCCGCCACGACGAACACACTCCGATAACCGAACACGTCGATGACCGGCTGCATCAGGAACGGCTCGATGATCCCGACGAGCGACGACCCGGACGTCACCAACCCGACCACCGCCATCGCCACCCCCGGGCTGCAAATCTGCCGCGCGAGAACCACAGTGAGGAACACCGCGGCGAAGGCAGCTCCCTGCAGAAAGCGCCCCACCACGAAAATCCAGACATTGGGCGCGGCAAGGCAGATCAGCGCTCCCGCACAGGCGAGAAGCAGTGTGCCGACGAGTATCCGGCGCTTGCCGAAGATATCGGAACTCTTCGCGAGCAGCGGCGACCAGATCGCCCCGGCCAGCATCGCGCTGGCGTTCAGCCACGCCGCCTGGTCGGTATCGAAATGCTCCAGCAACTGCGGCAGCACCATCATGGGCGAGCCGATCACCACATCGGCCAGGACATTGGCGAGGGTGAGCACGGCCGCCCACAGAATGAGCCGCCTACTCCAATGGTGCTCTCGGACAACGGAATCGGTGTTTTTCAGTATGTCTTTCACTACGCATTCTCTCCAGCGCATCAAGGGTGAGGTTCCGGCGAAACGGCACATCCGGTAGGTGGCGCGCGGCCGACGGTTCAGGCCGCGCCGGTGTCCGTGGCCTGCAGCGCCTTGTTACGTGCGGCAATGGCCTCCCATGTGGTCGGCAGCATGCGGTCGCGGCCGCCGTAGACCCGGCTCTGGGCGAAGGTGACGTAGGGGCGTTGCCGCCCTTCGTATTCCGCGAAGGCGGCGGGGAGATCATCGCCGCACCGTTCGAGTTCCTCGGCGAGAAAGCGGGCGCCGGTGAGCGCGAGCGAGGTGCCGCGGCCGGACAGGAAGGCCGGGCTGTACCCGGCATCCCCGACGAGGACGACCCGCCCGCGATGCCAGGAGGGCATCTGGATCTGGCTCGCGGAGGTGAAGTAGAAACCGGGATCGGCACGCGCCGCATCGAGCAACTCCGGAATCCGCCACGACCGATAGCCCGCGAACGCGTCGATGAGGATCTTCTTCTGAGCGTCCGGATCGCGGTTGTCGTAATCGATCTCGTCCGAGCGGAACTGGAAGACCGCAACGGCCTTGCCCCCGTACCGGAACAGTCCCGCCATGCGACCGGGGACGTTGTAGATCGAGTTGGCTCCCACGGATCGTGCCTCGCCGGGCAGATCGGCGAGCGCGAAGTACACACCGAGGTGCCGGAGATAGTCCGCCGTAGGCCCGAACACGAGTCCGCGCACCGCGGAGTACTGCCCGTCGGCACCGACCACCAGATCGTACCGCCCGGTGCGGCCCGAGGCGAAACGCACGCCGCCGTCGTCGGTCAGTGCCTCGATCGACTCGCCGAAGCGGATCGCCGCGGTCTCCGGGAGCGCATCGGCGAGGATGCGCACGAGATCCTCGCGGAGGATCTCGATGTCGTCGTCGGAGTCGTTGACCTCCGCCAGCGGGATCCGGGCCACCGGCTCGCCCGCACTATCGACGAAATGGGTGAGCTCGGACATCCGGACCCGGTGCTTTCGGATCCGCGCGAGCAGCCCCATCCCGTCGACGGCCTCGATCGCGTCACCGCGGATATCGATGGGTGTGCCGGTGAGCCGGAGTTGCCGCGCGTACTCGACGACGGTGACGTCGTGGCCGCGCCCGCCGAGCTCGAGCGCGCAGGCGAGCCCGGCGATACCGGCTCCGGAGACAAGAATCTTCACGTGGATGCTTCCGATCGAATGCCCTACTAAAAGAGAAAATCTGTTGCTTTAACGAAAGCGTACTGGCGCCCGGCGTGCACCGCAACGACGCGGCTGCGCGACAATCGGCACCCGAGCAGAGAACAGGAGGTGGGCGCGGCGATGGCCGACGAGTCCGCTGACCGGCCGCCCGCACGGCGCCCCGGCGGCCGCAACGCGCGGGTGCGCGCGCAGATCCTCGCCGCGACCGCCGAACTCGTGGCGCGCGACGGCATCGCGGGCTTCCGCTACGAGGAAGTCGCCGAGCTCGCGGGCGTGAACAAGACCAGCGTCTACCGCAACTGGCCCGACCGCGAGGAACTGGTGGTCGAGGCCGTGCTGCGCTATGCCGAAGATCTCGCCTCGGTCGCCGATACCGGCGATATCCGCCGGGATCTGGTGGACTACCTGGTGGCCCTCGCCGGCGGCCTGGAAACGCCGTTCGGCCTCACGCTCGAACAGGCCGTCCAGCCCGCGCGCCAGAGCCCCACCGTCCGACAGGCCCTGGTCAGAATCCTCGATCAGCGCCAGGCCGCCCTGCGACGCCGGGTCGACGCCGCCGTCGATCGGGGCGAGCTGCCCCCGGTCGACAGCACCTTCCTCGGCGAAATGATCTCGGGCCCAGCGCGTCTCATCGTCAACCGCGGCACGCGCCCGTTCACCCGCGCGGACGCGGACCGCATAGTCGGCGTGGTACTCGCGGGCATCCGCGCCACGGCGCAGAACGCCTGAGGGACCATCCGCTCAATAACGTTGTCGCGGAATACTTTTCGAGCGGAGCGTTCAGGAGGCCTGCGCGAAAGGGGCTGTCCCGGACCAGGATTCCTGCCGCAGGAGTTCGAGCAGGGCGGTCTCCGCCGGTCCCGGATCCTGCCGGACCACCGCGATGACGGGCTGCGACACGGCCGGGAGCACCGGCCGAACGAGATGCTCGTGACCATGGGGAACCGCGGACGCCGGGACCAGCGTCACCCCCAGCCCCTGGGCGGCCCAGCGCACGGCCGTCGCCGTCTGGGATACCCGGGCGGCGGTGGCCGGCGCCAGCTCGTTGTTCCGCAGCACCTCCAGCAGTACGGCGTCGAGCGCGCTGTCGCGGTCGAACCGCACCCACGGCTCACCCGCCAGATCGCGCAGCTCCACGCGGTCCGCGGCGAGCAGCCGATGCCCGGCGCCCAGCACCACGACGAACTCCTCGCCGCCGAGGCGGTGGGCGTTGCTGGGGGATCGCTCGCACGCCGCCATCAGGGTGAGATCCAGCACGCCCTGGCGGCACAGACGATCCAGCTCCGCGGAGCTCGGCTCCTCGAAGACGGTGACCTCCAGCCGCGGGAAACGACGGCGCAGCGCACCCAGCGCGCCCGGCAACTGCCGCGTGCCGAAGCCCAGCTGCGCCGCGACCACCAGCTCGCCCACGAGGTCGTCGGCGCCGGCCCGCGCCGTCGCCCGCGCCCGCCGCGACGCGCTCACCGCGACCTCCGCCTCCCGCAGGAACGCCCGGCCGACCACGGTGGGCACCAGCCCGCTCGGCGTGCGGGCGAACAGCTTCACGCCGAGCTCCCGCTCCAGGCTGCGGATCTGCTGGGACAGCGACGGCTGAGCCACGTGCAGCAGCTCCGCCGCCGCCGTCACCGAGCCCGCCTCGGCGACGGCCAGCGCGTATTCGTACTGCCGAAGGCTCATCGGATCCCATCCCTTCCGGGTGGGCCGCGGTCCACCTCGTTGCACTCGGTTTTCATAATAAGTGGGCGTCTTTCGAATGCCTGCTCGGCAGGACGAGCCGCCACCCGCTGGTCCCTCGCATTCCTGCCTTGTGGCGGTGGTCCTGGCGTTCGTGCCTTGTGGCGGTGGTCCTTGCGTTCGTGCCTTGTGGT
>NZ_BDBV01000027.1 GCF_001613165.1 Nocardia mexicana NBRC 108244 | reverse complement strand
TTCCTGCCTCGCGGCGGTGGTCCTGGCGTTCCTGCCTCGCGGCGATGGTCCCTTGCATTCCCGTCGTCGCGGCCCCCAGGGCCGCGACGACGGGATCAGGTCAGCTCTGCCGGACGTGACGGTCCTGGTCGGGGGCGGGGAGTGATGAGCGGCATCCGGGAACCTGTTCGACAGTGGTACCGGGCGGAAGTACCGTCTGTGCAGTGCAGTTTCGGAAACCGTCGTCGGCAGTGATCCCCGGCTCCGGCGGCGAGGCGGGCCGGGTGCGGCGGGTGGGCAACTGGGGAGTCGCGGTCGGGGCGGGCGCCTACCTGTGCTGGGGTGCGTTCCCGGCGTTCTTCGGCCTGCTGGAGTTTGCGAATCCGGTCGAGATCGTGGCGCAGCGGATTCTGTGGACGCTGGTCGTGGTGCTGATCGTGCTGCTGCTGGCCGGCCGGATCCGGGAACTGCGCGGCATCGACGGCCGGACCTGGCGGCTGGCCGCGGTCGCGGGCGCGGCGATCGCGCTCAACTGGGGCGTCTACGTCTACGGCGTCACGTCCGGGCACGTGGTGGAGTGCGCCCTCGGATATTTCATCAACCCGCTGGTCACCGTGCTGTTCGGGGTGGCGATCTTCCGGGAGCGGCTGGTCTGGCCGCAGTGGGTGGCGCTGGGGCTCGGCGCCACCGCGGTGATCGTGCTGACCGTCGACTACGGCAAACCGCCGGTGATCGCGCTCGTCCTGGCCTGCTCGTTCGCGACCTACGGGCTGGTGAAGAAGGTGATCCGGCTCGACCCGATGCGCAGCGTCGCGGCCGAGGGGCTGATGTCGGCGCCGTTCGCGCTGGCGGTGGCGATCGCGTTCGTGGTGACCGGGCAGTCCGCATTCGGGGACGGCGTGGGCGATACCGCCCTGATGATGTCGACCGGCCCGGTGACCCTGGTGCCGCTGCTGCTGTTCGCCTTCGCCGCCGGACGGGTGCCGCTGTCGACCATGGGAATCCTCCAATACCTCACTCCCGCACTGCAAATGGCGTGGGGCGTGCTGGTCGGGCACGAGGCGATGCCGCCGTCGCGGTGGGCCGGATTCGGGCTGATCTGGCTGGCGCTGGCGGTCTTCACCGCCGATGCGCTGCGCCGTGCGCGCCGCGCGGCCGAAATCCGCGGTGCCGCCCACTGATCCGGGGCCGATAGTTCTCGGGTCTGTCGGCGGCGCTCGCGACGGCAGTACCGTCCGGGCGAACGCGTGGCCACCCCTCGGCCGCCGTTCGGAAAGGATCATGATGCGCAAGAGAATTCGCGTCGCACTCCTCGCCGGTGTGTTCCTCGCGGCACCGCTGGCCGTGGCCGGACCGGCGTCGGCGGTGTCGCTCGAACCCGCCCAGCCGCAACCGGAATCGGTCGACCTCATCTGCACCATGCAGTACCCGCCGAGCCTGGCGTGCCTGCTGTCGTCGCTGTCGGCGTCGATCTCGTCCGGACCCAACCTGCCCCTGTAGGCGACGAATCCGGCGAGTTGTCGGAACTCGTCCGGGTGCGATACGTTCTGTCTCGTGGCGGTGCTCCCGTAGGCCGACTTGGTACCGGTCCGGGGTCGGGATCGCCACGAGCACAGGAGAAATCCTTTGTCCATTCAGTTCAATCACACCATTGTCGGGTGTCGCGACAACCGGAAGTCCGCCGAATTCTGGGCCGATATCCTGGGCCTCGAGGTCGGAGCGGAGTGGGGCCCGTTCATCCCGGTCACCGTCGCCAACGGAGTCACGTTCGACTTCGCGGTCGTCCCGCCGGGTACCGCCGAGATCCAGCCCCAGCATTACGCCTTCCTGGTCTCAGAGGAGGAATTCGACGCGGGTTTCGCGCGGATTCAGGCCCTGGGCCTGCGCTTCTGGGCGGATCCCCGCCAGGCCCAGGAAGGCGAGATCAACCACAACGACGGGGGCCGAGGGGTGTACTTCCTCGACCTCAACGGCCACTTCCTGGAGATGCTGACCGTCCCGTACGGGGGCTGGCCGGAGTAGCCTCGATCATGTCCGCTCCCGGCGCCTCCCCGCACAGCCTGACGATCAGCGAGGTCGCCGCGGCCATGCATCTGCCCACCTCGACGCTGCGGTTCTACGAGCGGGAAGGGCTGATTCAGCCGCTGGCGCGCCGCGGTGGGAAGCGAATCTACGGCCCCGATATTCTCGCCCGCCTGGCCCTGATAGATATCGCGAAGCAGGCGGGGTTCACCATCGCCGAGGTGGCTCGCTTCATGGATCACGGCAGCGGGACGCCGAGTCCGCAGTGGCGGGAACTGGCGGAACCCAAGCTGGCCGAGCTCGATGAGCAGATTGCCTTCGCCGAGCGAGCGAAGGCGATCATTCGGCACGGGTTGGATTGTCCCAGAGCCTCATTCGTGGGCTGCCCGGTCTTTCAGGAGCTGATCCAAAGCCATATCGAGGCGATCCGGGAGCGGACCGGGCATAGGGGCGACCGCACCGAATCCGCAGTGCGCCATGGGTTGACTTGAAGTTGGGTTCAACGGCAATGCTCGGTGCATGAAAGACACCAGCGCCGTGGCCGCCGCCCTCGGCGAACTGCTCGACCCGGCCAATCGGCACGACCCGTACCCCCTGTATGCCCGCATCCAGCGGGCCGGGCCGATCTGGCTGGAGTCGTTGTCCGCCTTCCTTGTTCCCGGATTCTCCGACTGCGAGGCGTTGCTGCGTGATCCGCGGCTGAGCGCCGAGCGGGGGGCCGGCGAGAGGGAACGGTTGCAGCAGTTGCTGCCGCCGGACGCGCCGTCGTCGGTGTTGCAGCCCTGGTTTCTGTCCCTGGATCCACCCGATCACACGCGCCTGCGCCGACTGGTCTCCAAGTCTTTCACCGCGCGGACGGTGACCCGGCTCGAGTCCTCGGTGATCGAGCTCGCCGACGATCTGCTCGACGCCGTCGCCGATCGCGGGGCAAGCATGGATGTCGTCTCCGAATTGGCCCGTCCGCTGCCGACCACGGTGATCTGTCGCCTGCTCGGCGTCCCCCTCGCCGACGAGCCGCTGTTCCGCGGTTGGTCCGATCGCCTGATTCGGCTGATCGACGGCTTCGACCTGGACCAGTCCCCGGCCGGCGTCGCTCCCGACTGGCTGTGCGCACTCACCGACATGCACCGCTACATCCGTGACCTGATCGCGGCGCGCCGCCGCGACCCCGGCGACGACCTCATCTCCGAGCTGTCGACCGCCGAGCACGGAAGCGATGTGCTCGGCCACGACGAACTCGTCTCCACCGTGGTGCTGCTGCTGGTCGCCGGGCACGAGACCACGGTGAACCTCATCGCCAACGGAATTCTCGCCCTGCTGCGGCGGCCTGGACTGCTGACCGGGCTGCGCGATCGCCCCGAACTGGCCCCCGCCCTGGTCGAGGAGACCCTGCGCTACGACCCTCCGGTGCAGTTGACCGCCCGAGTCTTGAAGGAGGACACCGAATTGTGTGGCCACAGCGTCCCCCGAGGCGCCATGGTCAATCTGCTGCTGGCCGCCGCCCAACGCGATCCGTCGGCGTTCTCCGAACCGAACCTGTTCGATCCCGGTCGCCCCGACTCCCGCCACCTCGCTTTCGGCGGCGGTCCGCACTTCTGCCTCGGCGCACCGCTGGCGCGCCTGGAAGGACGGACGGTATTCCGGCGTTTCGCGGAGCGAGTCGTCGACCCGGTCCTGATGCAGGATCCACCGCCGTACCGGCCGCACGTGAATCTGCGTGGGCCGGAAGCACTCCCGGTTCGCTTCAGCAAAATCCTGCCCCGATCACAGGATCGCTGACGGGTCTGGCCCGCTCGCCGTGTTCCGGACACGCGGCGCAGCGGTCTCGTGAATACCTTCGGAGATGCCGATAGACTCGCCGTGCCGATTCCGGCTGTCTCGATCCCATGTTTTCCAGGGCTCTTTCTCTCTCTGCATCAACTTCCCGATGACGGAAAGGAACGCAGTTCATGAGGTTGCTTCGGTTCGCGATCGCCGGTGCCGCGATAGTGGCGGTCTTCGGAGTCTGTGGCGGTGGGGTGGCGTCCGCCTCGCCCGGCGCGGTCCTGTCGGGGATCCAGTATCTGACCCAGCACGTGCCGAGCGACATCGTGCAATGGGAGGAGGGGGAAGAGGAAGAAGAGGACGAGGGCGAGAACGAGCCGGGCAACGGGACGACGAACAAGACTCACCTGGCGCCCGGCAAGTACTGCGGTTCGGCGATCCGTACGGCCCACTACGGCGAAGCCGTAGTGGACTCCACCGGTAACTCTCTCATCGACAACGCCATGTACACCGTCGAGTCCGACGGGACGATCAAGTACGACGACAGCTGCCACAACTGCGTGATGGAGCGCGGCATCCTGAACCGCAACGAACTCACCCCCCGCTGCAACTACTGACAGCCGACAGAACACCGCGACCGGCAGAGCCCACGATTCACGCACCCCTCGCAGGTTCCCGCACCGGCTACATGCCCCTGCAACGCGTGCGGGAACGAACAGGGGGTGCGGGAACCTCGGCTCTGCCGACCGGTAGGGGTTGCGCTGTGGGGATGGTGGATTATGCAGGGGGACGGTGGAATTCGCCGTCCTGCATTCCTGCGGTGAAGCCGTCCCACTCGCCGGGGGTGAAGATCAGTGCGGGGCCGGTGGGGTTCTTGGAGTCGCGGACGCCGACCTTGCCTTCGGCGAGCCAAGCCACCTCGACGCACTCGGTCTTGCCGCTGCTGCGGCTGCTCTTGAACCAACTTGCTCCGGATAAGTCGACGTTCACGCTTCGTATCTCCTAGCCACCTGCCGGAGCAGGTCCCGCGATTTCGTTTCATCCAGCGATGCGTCCTGCATAGCCGAAACAAGCCTCTGGTAGCGCCGCACGTCGTCGGGCTTCTCCAGATACAAGTCGTTGGTACTTGCCGATCCTTCCAGATAGACCAGAGGGGGCTCCACCGGTTTTCCCTTCGCGTCGGTGCCGAACTGGAGGATCGAGAAGGTTTCGGGCAGTAAGCCCCATATGACCCCGGCTGAGAAGGGCAGGATGCGCAGGCTGACGTTGGGGCGCTTGCTGGTCTCTGCCACGTGCCGCAGCACGGTTGCCATGACCTGGGGTCCGCCGACCAAACGATGTAGAGCGGATTCGTGAAGCAGCACTTCTAGTTTCACCGGGACGGCTTTGCGAGTGACGATTGCCTGACGTCGCATCCGGAGCTCCACACGACGTGCGATGTCTTCAGGATCCTTGTTCTGAAAGTAGGCGCTGATCAGTTCGCGTGCGTAGTCCGCCGTCTGCAACAAGCCGGGAATGATCTCGTTGTAGACGACCAGATGCTCCGCCGCCGACTCGAGCCCGACGTACATATTGAAAGTCGAATCGCTGTACAGCCCACCGAACGCGGTGTACCAACTCTTCACCTGGGCCTGTTCGGCCAGCTCGACCGCGCGCTTGGTCTCCTCCGGCGACATCTCGTAGAGCTCGCAGAGTGCTTGGACATCGCGGACGCGGATGCGCACAACCTCCCCCGCCTCCATCCGCTGTAGTGCCGACTTGCTGAGTTCGACTAGTGGCGCCGCCTTTTGGATCGTGAGGCCGATGCCCTCACGCGCCTCCCGCAAGAGGCGGCCGAGTTGGCGCCTCGTCAATGTCGATGGTTGATCGTCCTCGGTCATGCGCGTACCCCCTGCAAAGTCGGGTCGGATTCCCTCCTGGATCTGGGTCGGACTTTACAACGGTTGCGGACCATTTCCTGGTGTTTCGGCAGGATTGGTTCGGGACACGCGAATCGGGTCGCTTCCTGTGGTTTTGCATGGTCTGCTGGGTCCGGCAGTCGAGACAGAAACGTTTGCGGTGGGAGACCGGAACGCCCCCACCTCCGACGGGTCATGGCGAGACCGCAGCTGTTGCACCGAGATTCGGACCCGTGCCATCCGGACGACTCGGCACGGTGCGGACCGCGTGGCCTGTCTCGGCTGCCACCCGGAACACACCACGGACACCTGCGGGGTCGAGGACATGATCACACGACGGAGTACCGGCATCGCGGCGGAACTGGCGGTGCTGGAACCCGGTGGGCTGCTTACGGTTCGGCAGCTGGCCGAGCAGGCGGGGCTCACCGGGTGGGCGGCCCGCGCGGCGGTCGCCTGGCTGGAGCGGCGCGCGCTGGTCGCGCCGGCGCATCGGCGATCGCGGTGGCGCATCACCGATCTGGGCCGGACCGCCGTCGCCTCCCGCGTGCTGCCGCGATAGGCGACGGCATGGACGGCATGCACCGGACCGCGGTGGACGGGGTGGAAGCGCAGTGGCGATTCGATCAGGATGGGGTTGGAATCATGAACGTACGCAATACGATTGACGGTACGCTGATCACCGTGGGCACGGACCTGTCACAGGCGCGTGAGCGGTTGCCGGAACTGAGCAGATTGTGGGATGCGATCCGGCACGATTTCTGGCGCGAGTTCTTCCCGTCCCGGCACTCGTTCCCGGCCGCACACACCACGCGGTGGCTCGGATGACCGAGCGGCGATTGGTGAACGACGGCCCGGTACCCGAGATCGGGGAGGTGTCGGCGCACGCCACCCGCTGCGGCTACCGCCTGGTCCGCGACTCGACGCCGACCGACCGGTGGCTCCTGCTGGATCTCGACGACGACGAATGCCTCTACTCGGCGCTCACACTCGACGGCATCGAACAGTACTTGAACGAGTAGCCATCCGACGACCTGAACGACGGGCCGCCGAGTGGATCGAGCCTTGCAAGTAGGCGTGCCCACCCCTACGGTAGTTGACGTTACTATCGGTAACATATATTACACGGGTGTGGATGCATGCCTGGTCAGGGCGACGAAGGGGTCGATATGAGTGTGGCTACGAGTGATCATCGAACACCGGACGCCGAAGCGTTCGACGCCATCGTCATCGGCTCTGGCATCGGCGGTATGACCGCCGCCGCGTACCTGGCCGCCGGTGGCCGCAGGACGCTGGTACTCGAGGCCTACGACGTGATCGGCGGCTGCACGCACGTGTTCCGGCGCGCGGGTAAGTGGGAATTCGACGTCGGCGTGCACTACCTGGGCGACTGCGGGCCCGAAGGGCAGATTCCCACCGTGCTGCGCGGCATCGGACTGGACAAGAAGATCGAGTTCCTTCCACTGGATCCCGGCGGGTTCGACACCATCGTCTTCCCCGATCTCACCCTCGAGATCCCGGTCGGCTGGGATAACTACCGCGACAACCTCATCCAAGCATTTCCCAACGAGGAGAAGCAGATTCGCGCGGTGGTCGGTGTGCTGCAGCGGATCGGCTCGAGCATCGACCACAGCCGCACCCCGGCCTCATTGCTGGGCAACGCAGCGTTCGCGCTGCGGTGCGGGCTGGACGCGCGCTGGGCCCTGCGGCCGCTGACGCATCTGCTCGATTCTCAGAAACTCAGCTCGCGGCTCAAGGCCGCGATGTCGGTGCAGTACGGAACCTATGCCAGCCCGCCGCACCGAACGCCGGTGGCGGTACACGCGTTCATGCTGCAGAACTTCCTCAGCAGCGGCGCGTATTTCCCCAAGGGTGGCGGCCAGGTGCTGTCGGCCCGTCTGGCGGAAGTCGTCGTCGCGCACGGCGGCGAGATTCGCACCCGCGCCGCCGTGCGGCGAATTCTGGTGCGGGACAAGACTGTTACCGGCGTCGAGCTGGAGGACGGCACCAGATTCTCCGCGCCGGCAGTGGTGTCCAACGCCGACATCAAACAGACCTACCTGAACCTGGTCGGCCGGAAACACCTGCGCCGCATCACCGCGAGGCGAGTCGAACGGTTCCGGATGTCGCAGCCGTTCTTCAATTGCTATCTGGGCCTGGACATCGACCTGAGCGCCCGCATGCCCAATACCAATTTCTACTCCGTCCCCAGCTCCGAGGACGTCACCTCGCTGTTCGAGGACCTGGCCGAGAACCGGCCGGGATACAGCCGCGACGAGCTGATCGAACAGGCGCGCAAGCGATTGCCCGCCTACGTCAGCGTGACCACCATCAAGGATCCCGACAATCCACACGGTGCGCCCGCCGGATCCACGGTCCTCGAGGTGATGACCCTGGCCCCCGCCGAAGCCGATTTCTGGGGCCTGGACAGCTGGCCCGAACCTGGCGACGACAGCTATCGGCGTAATCCCGAGTATCTACGCGCGAAAGAAGCGTTCACCGAGATCATGATTCAGCGTGCGGCCGAGGTCATTCCGGGCCTCGCCGACCACGTGGTGTGGCGTGAGGCCGCCACGCCCTTGACCCAGAGCCGCTATACCCGCGCCAGTGGTGGAACGCCGTACGGCCTGGAAATGTCGATAACCCAGTTCGGCCCGTTCCGCCCCGGTGTGCGAACCGAGATCGGCGGCCTCTACCTGTGCGGCGCGGGGACCGCGTGGGGACCGGCCGTCGAAAGTGCCATGCTCTCCGGCCTGCACGCCGCCGCCGCGGTCCTGGACCGCGACCTCGACAGGGAGATCCGCGCCGGCTCGGTCCTCGGGGACCACCACGACTACGCCGCCGACCCTCCGGAATGGGAACCTCTCGCCGCTGCCAAACAACTCGCGCGACGCACGAGCCGGTCCCGGAACTGAGGAGACCATCTGCTGGCGCGTCGTCCGGTCGTTGAATGCGTGGTCAGCGGAAGTTGTCCGCTACCAAGTGAATTGCGTCCATGAGCGCGGGTTTCAGAGGCTCGTCCCGCTCGGCGGCGGCACGGATCGCGGCCATTGCCGCGCCGACGAACGCGCCGACCACGGTGGCGGCGCGGACGTCATCCAGGTCCTCCGGGTAGCTGCGTCGCAGCGCCGCCGCCATCCGCTCCTGGGTGGCAAAGGTGCGCTGCAGCATGGCCCCGTACAGCGACGGCACCGTGAACAGCAGGCGAGCCCGCGACGATCCGTGTTCCTCGATGGGATCGTCGCGCTGCTCGGTCGCCAGCATCGTGCCGAAACTGCGGAGCACCAGGTCCGCCGGAACCTCGCCGCGTTTCGGCGCGCTCAGCACCCGCAGCCCCGACTCGATGATCCCGGTCCGGTCGCCGAAGACCAGCTCCTCCTTGGTGGCGAAGTAATTGAAGAACGTGCCGGGCGAAACCTCTGCGGCACGGGCGATTTCGACGGTCGTGGTCTTGTCGTAGCCCTTCTCCTCGAACAGGCGGTACGCCGCGCGCAGCAGTGCGCGGCGGGTGCGCTCCTTCTTCAGCTCGCGCAGTCCGACCTCGGTGTCACCCATATCCGCACTGTACTACAGTCGCCACAAAATTGATGTTGCATTAATTTTAGAGTGACTACAAACTGTAGGCATGTGTGGAATCACCGGATGGATATCCTTCGACCGAGACCTGGCTCGTGAGCGCGACACCGTCGAGAAGATGACGGCGACGATGGCCGAGCGCGGACCCGACGCCGGGGGTGTGTGGATCGAGGGCCCCGCGGCCCTCGGGCATCGCCGCCTGGCCGTCATCGACCTCGTGGGCGGCACTCAGCCGATGACCGTCGACACCCCGAACGGCGCTGTGGCGCTGGTGTATTCGGGGGAGGTCTACAACTTCACCGAGCTGCGCGCGGACCTCGTGGCGCGCGGGCACCGCTTCCGGAGCCGGTCGGACACCGAGGTCGTGTTGCGCGGCTACCTGGAATGGGGCGAGGCCGTGGTCGAGCGGCTGATCGGCATGTACGCGTTCGCGCTCTGGGACGCCCGCGAGCAACGGCTGGTGCTGATCCGCGACCGGCTGGGCATCAAACCGCTGTATCTGTGGCAGACGGACGACGGGGTGCTGTTCGGCTCGGAACCCAAAGCGATCCTTGCCAACTCGCTGGCTCGCCGGGTGGTCGGGCTGGACGGGCTACGTGAGCTGTTCACGATGATCGCCGATCCGCGGACCGCGGTGTGGGAAGGGATGCGGCAGGTCGATCCGGGCACGGTGGTGACGGTGAGCCGGTCGGGGCTGCGCGAGCGGCGCTATTGGGATCTGGCGACGGCCGAGCACACCGACGATCAGCCGACCACTATCGACACCGTGCGAGACCTGTTGCAGGACAGCATCGCCCGGCAGCTGGTCGCCGATGTGCCGTTGTGCACGCTGCTGTCCGGCGGGCTGGACTCGTCGGCGGTCACCGCACTGGCCGCGGCTCGGCTGCGGGACACGGGCGAGCAGGTGCGGGCGTTCACCGTCGACTTCGCCGATCAGGAGCGCAATTTCGTTGCGGACGAATGGCGTTCGACGCTGGACTCGCCGTTCGCCAGGGAGGTGGCCGGGCACGTCGGTGCGCGGCACAGCAGCGTCGTGATCGACTCCGCGAGCCTGGCGGCGCCCGAGGTGCGGGCCGCGGTGGTCGCCGCGCGGGACCTGCCCTACGGGTTCGGTGATTCCGACGCTTCGCTGTATCTGCTGTCGCGGGCGGTGCGCGAGCATTCCACGGTCGCGCTGTCGGGGGAGTCGGCGGACGAGATCTTCGCCGGATACCGCTGGTTCCATGAACCGGCGCTGCGCGACGCCGGAACCTTTCCCTGGATGGCGGCGATGCCGGACGAGCTGACGCGGCGGACGGGGTTGCTGCGGCCCGAGCTGGTGCGCGCGCTCGACCTCGATGCCTATGTGGCGGAACGGTATTCGGAGGCGGTCGCACCGGTCGAGTCACTGCCGGGCGACGGGCCCCTCGACACCCGGATCCGTCAGCTGTCCTACCTGCATCTGACGCGATTCCTGCGGGCCATGCTCGACCGCAAGGACCGAATGAGCATGGCGACGGGGCTCGAGGTCAGGGTGCCGTTCTGCGATCACCGGCTCATCGAATACGTGCACAACGTCCCCTGGTCGCTGCGCGCCTTCGACGGCCGGGAGAAGAGCCTGCTGCGAGCCGCCACCGCCGACCTGCTGCCGCAGTCCGTCGTGGAACGCAAGAAGGTGCACTACCCACTGGCCTCGGACAGCGCGTATCTGACCGCCCTGCAACAACAGTCGGCCCAAGTGCTCGGCGACCATTCCGGACACCGAGTGTTCGACCTGATCGACACTACCGCCGTCACCAAACTCACCGACCGCCCCACCGACGGCCTCACCCTGCCCGAACGAATCGACCTCGAACAATTCCTGGACCTGGTGGTGTGGCTGGACCACTACGATCCCGTGGTCACAACGGCGTGACCGGGGGTCCCGTCGTCATTCCGGCAAAAAGCGCGCCGGAATGACGACGGGAAATGGGTGTGCTGCGCAGCGGTTGTGCAGTGGTGGTGGGGTTGGGGTGTTGCGGAGTGGGGATGGGAGTGGGTGGAGTGGGGATGGCGTGGAGGAGTGGCGAGTGCCCGACCGCCCCTCATGCGGTCGGGCACTGCCTCCTTATTTCCGGCACGCTTTTGGCCGGACGCTGATCTACTGCCTACCCTCCAGCGCCTTCTGCACGAACTCGTTGGTGTAGGTGTCCTCGAGTTCGATGCTGTCTCGCTTCGGGGAGACGTTGCGGGAGTACTTGCCGAGGATGTTCAGGACATTCTGGGCGCCTTCGGGTTTCATCAAACCGTCGCCGTTGAACATGCCGATGGAGTCGCGGATCGACTGGACGTAGAGGTCCTTGCCCGCCGCGGCGTACTGCGGGGGCATCTGCGCCGCGATCTCTTCCGGCGAATGCGCTTTGATCCACTGCAGGGTCTGGACGAACGCGGTCGCCAGCTTCTGCACGATCTCCGGATGCGACTGCACGGTATCGCATTTCATGTACAGCGACGACGCTGGATACAGGCCGCCCAGCGCGGCCCGGGTGCCCGCCTCGGTGCGCATGTCCACCAGCACCTCGGCATCACCGGACTTGACCATCTGCGCCACCGTCGGATCCGTCGTCATGCCCGCGTCGATGCCGCCGTGGTTCATTCCGGCGATGAACGTCTGTCCCGCACCGACCTTCACGCGGTCGTAGTCGGACGTGGTCATTCCCGCCTGTCCGGCCAGCGCCTGGGTGAGGAAGTCGGTGGACGAACCCAGCGAGGTCACGCCCAGCTTCTTGCCACGGAAGTCGCTGGGCGACTTGATGTTCGCGGCCTGTGCCTTCGACACCAGTTCGGCCTCGCCCGGCACGTCCGCGAACTGCACGACGGTTTTCAGGCACTGATCCTTGGCCTGCAGGTCGACGGTGTGGTCGTAGAACCCGACCACCGCCTGCACGTCACCGGTCAGCAGCGCCGTCTCGGCGCTGGCGCCGGACTGCTCACCCATCAGCTTCACGTCGATGTCGTTGCGGGCGAAGTTGCCCAGCCGCTCGGTGAGCATGGCGGGCAGGTAGATCACCTTCTCCAGGCCGCCGACCATGATGGTAATCTGCGGCCGCCCGTCCGCCATCGGGATCTTGCGCGAATCCCGGCAGCCGGTCACCAGCAGCAGCGAGCAGACGGCGAGCAGTGCCACGGCAATATGCTTGCGATACTTCATGGCTCAGATCCCGTGCCCCGACTGTGCCTGCGACGGGCGCCATTTCAGCAGCCGTCCCTCGGCGAATCCGATGCCCCACTCGGCCAGCAGCGCGACCACCGTGATGATGATCATGCCCGCGTAGATGCCCGCCGCGTCGAACGTGCCCTGCGCATTGGAGATCAGCAGGCCCAGACCCTTGCTGGCGCCGGCGTATTCGCCGACCACCGCGCCGATCAGGGCGAAGCCGAAGGCGGTGTGCAGGCTGGACAGGATCCAGGTGGTCGCGCTGGGCAGCACGATCTGCGACAGCACCTGCCAGCGGCTGGCACCCAGGATGCGGGCGTTGTTGATGACATTGCCGTCCACCTCGCGGGCGCCGGTGAAGGCGTTGAAGAACACCGCGAAGAAGGTCAGCACCACCACGGTGGCGACCTTGGACTCCAGGCCCAGGCCGAACCAGATGATGAACAGCGAGGCCAGCACGATGCGCGGAACGGCGTTGAGCGCCTTGATGAACGGCGCCAGCACCTCGGCCCAGTAACGGCTGCGGCCGAGCAGCACGCCCAGCACGACACCGGCGACCGTGCCGATGGCGAAGCCGAGTACCGCCTCCTCGACCGTGGTGAAGATCTGCAGCCAGATCGAGCCGAACTGCGTTCCCTCGGTGAACCATTCGACGATGCGCTGCCAGATCAGCGACGGCTTCGAATAGAAGAACGGGTCGATCCACAGCGAGGCGGTCAGCTCCCAGGAGCCCAGCCACAGGGCGATCAGCGCGATCCGCAGGCCCCACGTGCGCAGCCGCGACCGGCGGGCATGGCCGCGGGCGCGAGCCAGGATCTGCTCCTCGGTCTCGGCCTCGACCTCCGGTGCGTCGGTGGGGATCTGGTCGATGGTGCTAGGCGACACGGTCGGCTCCCTTCGCGCGGGCGGCGTCGACCTGGTCGCGCAGCGTGCCCCAGATCTCGCTGTACAGTCGGCGGAATTCGTCGGTGAGGCGGACCTCCTCCACGTCGCGCGGGCGGTCCAGGGTGACGCGGAAGTCGCCGCAGACGGTGGCGGGACTCGCGGTCATCACCACCACTCGGTCGGCGAGCACGATGGCTTCCTCCAGGTCGTGGGTGACGAAAATGACCGCGGCGCTGTGCCCGTCACGACGGCCGCCGTTGCCGGCCCACACCCGCAGCAGTTCGTCCTGCATCAGCTGGCGGGTCTGCACGTCCAGCGCGCTGAACGGCTCGTCCATCAGCAGGATCTCGGGGTCGTTGACCAGCGTCTGCGCCAGCGCGACGCGCTTGCGCATGCCGCCGGACAGCTGATGCGGGTAGTACTTCTCGAATCCGGCCAGCCCGACCTTGCGCACCCACTCCGCGGCGCGTTCGCGCGCACGAGATTTCGACGCACCCTGGAACCGCGGACCGAGCGCCACATTGTCGAGCACGGTCCGCCACGGCAGCACCGCGTCCTGCTGGAACATGTAGCCGATGCCGTCCGGGATGCCGTCGACATCCTTGCCGCGCACCAGGGTTCGCCCGGCCGAGGTCTTCTCCAGGCCCGATACCAGCGACAGTGTGGTCGACTTGCCGCAGCCGGTCGGACCGACCACCGCGACGAATTCGCCAGGGGCGACGGTGAAGTGGAGGTCTTTCACCGCGGTGTGAATGCCACCGCCGGATCCGGGGAAGCGCTTGGTGGCGCCCCGGAACTCGATACACGGCTCGCCGTCGGGGCGCTCCATGAGGTTGGTCATGAGGTTCTCCTGAACTCGAGGCCGCCCGTGTGATGTGCGACCGCCGACCGACCATAAGTGCGCCGGGTCACATGAGACCGGGTTGTGCGCACAACCGGCGCAAGCTGCAATACGGGCGTTCTGCTCATTTTGTGCAGGGGCGGGTGGGTGTTCCCTCGTCGCGGCGAAGTTGAAGGAGTACGTCTCGGTAGGCCGACGCTGGGTTTTTGGCCTCCGCTTCGCTCCGGCGGGTTTTCGGCGCCCGGAGTCTCGAGTTTCAGGCGCCGCTGCTGGCTCCTTCGTCGCTTCGCAGCGGCGCCTGAAACTCGAGACGCGCCGAAAACCTCCCAGGTGTAGTTGCTTGGCTATCGCTGCGCGGCCGGGGTTGGCAAGGTGGCGGGGTTGGAGGGTACGGAGACGCTTTGCCCGGGGTTGGTTCCTGGTCGGCTCGCTCCTGCGTCGCATTGCGCTGGGGTGCTGTGTTTCCCGCACCCGTGGCGTGTTCTTGCACCCGCTGCAGCGGATGCGAGGACGAATGCGGGGTGCGCGAAAGGGGTGGCACATGGCGTGCAATCCTCGGTCGAGGGTTGTGATCATTTAGCTCAGGCGTGTAGAACTGCGGGGGTGAACGTGTTCGGCCGCGCTGTGCGGTTGCGGACACAGATCGTGTTGCTGCAGGTCGTGCTGGTTGCGCTGACGCTCGGTATCGCGTTCGGCGTGTTCGCCTATGTGGGCCAGGAGCGGCTGTCCGGGGAGTATGGGCAGCGGGCGTTGGCGATTGCGCGCACCGTGGCGGCCGATCCGCAGGTGCGGTCCGAGACCTCTCGCTACACCGCGGCTACCTTTGCCGAGAATCCTGGGCTGGCCTCCTCGCTCGCCGACGGGCAGCTTGCGCACCTCGCCGAGGAGACCCGCCGCAGGACCGGGGCGCTGTACGTCGTGATCACCGATGATGCCGGGATCCGGCTGGCCCATCCGGACGTCCGGCGGCTGGGGGAGAAGGTCAGCACGGACCCGTCGGCCGCGCTGGCCGGGTCGGAGGTGGTGATTCAGGAGCGCGGCACGCTCGGCGAATCGGTGCGGGCGAAGGTGCCGGTGCTGCGGCCCGACGGCGAGACGGTCGTGGGGGAGGTGAGCGTGGGCATCTCGACAACGGCCGTGCGCGAGCAACTGCTCGCCGACCTGCGCCGCGCCGGACTGTTCGCCGGAGCCGCGCTGCTGGCGGGGGTGATCGGGTCGATGCTGCTGGCGCGGCGCTGGCACGGGCTCACCCTGGGCCTGCAACCGCCCGAACTGGCGGAACTGGTGCGGGAGCAGGCGGCCGTGCTGCACGGTATCGGCGAAGGCGTGGTCGCCGTCGACACCCGGTGGCGTCTCACCGTCGTCAATGACGAGGCCCGTCGACTGCTCGGCATCGACGGCGCCAACGGCACGCCGGTGGACGAGATCGGTTTGACCCCAAGGGTTCTGCAGGTCTTCCGGGCCGCCGACGCGCGGCCCGCGCAGACCGCGGTCGGCGACCGCCTGGTGGTGGTCACCGCCCGCACCGTCAGCCGCGACGGACGGGACCTGGGCGCGGTGCTGAGCGTGCGCGACCGCACCGACGTCGAATCGCTGACCCGCCAGCTGGATGCGGTGCAGTCGATGAGCACCGTGCTGCGCGCGCAGCGCCACGAATTCGCCAACCGGCTGCACCTGCTCAGCGGTCTGCTGCACGGCGGCCGGACGGAGGAGGCGTCGCAGTACATCGACGAACTGCTGGGCTCCGGCCCGCTCGGCGCGGCACTTCCGGGCATGGACGCGATCCGCGACCCGTATCTCCAGGCATTCCTCGCGGCCAAGGCCGCCCACGCCCGCGAGAGCGGCATCGAACTCCGCCTCGGCCCCAACACCTGGGTCGACGCGAATCTCGCTGTGCCCGTGGATGTCACGACGGTCCTGGGCAACCTGCTCGACAACGCCATCGAGGCCGCCCGCGCCGATGGGCTCCTGTTCGACGAGACGCCGGATCCTCCGACCGAGGGTGAGGAGCGGGAGCCGGTGGCGGGATCGACGGCGAAACGTACCCGTGCGGTGGTTACCGGGCGGGCGGATGCAGCAGCCGCTGAGCATGCGCCGTTCGTCTCCGCCGTCGGGGCCGGTGCGGCGGAATCGGGTAACCGGGCGGGTCCGGTCGCGGAACCGGACGGGAATCAGCTCGACTCCGAGCGTGGGGAAGCTTCTGCGAGGCAGGAGAATTCGCCGGTGCCGGGGCGTCGCCGAGGTCGCTCGCCTACACAGAACGGCGACGCTGCCGCAGGCCCGTCGGCACCGGTCGGGTATGTGGAGGCCGAGCTCGTGCAGGAGGGCTCGACGCTGCACATCACCGTGGTCGACAGCGGGGCCGGAGTCGCACCCGACCTGGTGGAATCGGTTTTCGCCGAAGGAGTTTCGACGCGGCCGGACAATGGGGCGCCCGGTGGGCGCGGGGTGGGGCTGGCGCTGTCGCGGCAGGTGTCGCGGGCATTGGGCGGGGATGTGGTGTTGTCGAGCACGGGCGGGGGTGCGTCGCCGCTGCGCGGGGCGGAGTTCATCGCGCGGCTGCCCGGAGTGCTGGTGGAGGGAGAAACCGTATGGGCACAACCGATCTGAGCGTGCTGGTCGTCGACGACGACTTCCGGGTGGCGAACCTGCACGCCGGAATAGTCGCCGCGCTACCGGGATTCGCGGTCGGCGGCACGGCCACGACGCTGGCCGCGGCCCGGTCGGCGCTCGCCGACACCGCGTTCGATCTGGCGCTGGTCGACGTCTACCTGCCCGACGGGTCGGGTGTGGACCTGGTGCGCGAGATCGGCTGCGACGCCATGATGCTCACCGCCGCAACGGAAGCCGCCACCGTGCGCGCGGCACTGTCCGCGGGCGCGCTGGGCTATCTGGTGAAGCCGTTCGACCACGCGGCGTTGGCGACGCGACTGGCCGGTTACGCCCGCTACCGCCGCCTGCTCGCCGCTCCGGTGGTCACGGCCCGCGACATCGATGCCGCCGTCGAGGCACTGCGACCGGCCGGTCCGAGCGGTTCGGCCCCGGCCTCGCCGACGAAAGACTTGGTGCTGCAGGCCGTGCAGCAGTCACCGAGCCCTATGTCGGCAGCGGAAGTATCCGGGGCGACCGGCGTCTCCCGCGCCACCGCCCAGCGCTACCTCGCCAACCTGGTCGCCTCCGGGGCCCTGCGCATGCAGCTGCGCTACGGCAGCACCGGCCGCCCGGAACAGGAGTATTCGGCCGCGCCGTCACGGGCGTGAGCGGGCAGCGCTACGGCGGTCGAGTGCCTTGACCGGCCTGTGTGGACACGAACCGACGCGAGGCGGCATTTTTCGCCGCGCCGTGGCGATCTGTGTCCGCCCAGGCCGGTCACGGCCCTTATACGCGATCCGCGGGCGGGGTGCCCCAGCGCCGTCACCGGATGTGTCGCGCCGTCTTGATGCGCAGGTCATCGACTCTGCGTGAGGTCAGGGTGAGACCGCGAGACCCAAATACTGCGATCCGAGGAATTTCGGGGCCTGCTCCTCGTAGAACCGGTCCAATTCCCGCACCTCGAAACCGGCCTCTTCGATCGCGGCGGCGATATCGCGGTTCAGATTGCAGCCACCGAACAGCGTCTTCTGCACCGGGTTCAGTCGACTCTGCCAGGCCTGCACCTTGGCGTCGGGAGCCAGGCCGTGCTCGACGAAGTGGAAGGTGCCGCCCGGTACCAGAACCCGCCGAATCTCGGCGAGCGCGGTAGCCATCGCGGGGATCGTGCACAGCGTCCAGGTCGACAGCGCGGCATCGAAGCTGTTGTCCGGGAACGGAAGTGACTGCCCATCCAGCCCGGACCGCTGCACCGGCACCGCCGACTGCGCCAGCCGCTTCCCCGCCAGCCGCCACCCCAAATCGGCGGGTTCCACCGCCGTCACCGACTTCACCGCCGCCGGGTAATACGGCACGTTGTGCCCCGACCCGAACCCGATCTCCACCACCCGATCGCTCAGCCCGGCACAAACCCGCCGCCGCAGCCGCTCGTTGGCAGGCAACCCGCAAGCCACATCGACAATCCGCGGCAAAACCTGTTCGCTGTAAATACCCACCCCCCAACTGTGACAACGCACCCCCTCCGACACCACCCTGAACCCACCCTGATTTCCAGCGAGGCGACCGGGGACGAAACGCCGCGGATGAAACCGTTGGCCGAATTTTCCGCCCGCGGGTTCCACGAAGTGGAACCTAAGAGGAATTCGAACCCGGAACCGGTGTCGTGGACGATCGCAGCAGCCTGCCATGCTGGGGCGATGGCTGGGTTCGAGGTGTGGGCGCCGCGGGCGGGGCGGGTGCGGGTCCAGGTGGATGGGCAGGTTCATTCGATGGTGGGGGAGGTGCGGGGGTGGTGGCGAGCCCAGGTGGAGGCCGGTCCGGGGGCGCGGTACGGATTCCTGCTCGATGATGATCCGGCTGTGCTGCCGGATCCGCGTTCGGCGCGCCAGCCGGAGGGGGTGCACGGGCGGTCGGCGCTGCACAGTGTTGATCCCGCCCGGTGGGCCGATGCCGGGTGGACCGGGCGGCAGCTGGCGGGGGCCGTGTTCTACGAGTTGCATGTCGGCACGTTCACTCCCGAGGGGACGTTCGATGCGGCCGTCGAACGCCTGGATCATCTGGTGGAGCTGGGTGTCACGACGGTCGAGCTGATGCCCGTCAATGCGTTCAACGGGGTGTGGAACTGGGGTTACGACGGTGTGCTGTGGTACGCGGTGCACGAGGCATACGGCGGGCCGGACGGACTGCAGCGGTTCGTGAACGCGTGTCACACAAGGGGAATGGCGGTGTCGCTCGACGTCGTCTACAACCACCTCGGGCCATCGGGGAACTATCTGCCACGGTACGGGCCGTATCTGAGCGAGGACCGCAACACCTGGGGGCAGAACATCAACCTCGACGGGCCGGGCTCGGATGAGGTGCGCCGCTTCATCATCGACAACGCGCTGCGCTGGTTCCGTGAATTCCATATCGACGCACTGCGATTGGACGCCGTGCACGCCCTCGGTGATCGCGGCGGCGCCGGGCTCCTGGAGCAGCTTGCGGTCGAAACCGAAAGGCTGTCGGCGCATCTGGGTCGCCCGCTTACGCTCATCGCCGAGAGCGACCTCAACGATCCGCGCCTGATCACCCCGCGCGCCGCGGGCGGCTACGGATTGCACGGCCAGTGGAACGACGATCTGCACCACGCCGTCCACGCCGCGGTCTCCGGCGAACGGCAGGGCTACTACGGCGATTTCGGATCGATGCGATGTCTGGCCGAGACGCTGCGTCACGGATTCTTCCACGCCGCAACGTATTCCAGCTTTCGCGGGCGAATTCACGGTCGCCCCTTGAACACCGAGGTGATTCCCGCCAGCGCGCTGCTGGGCTACACGTGCACGCACGATCAGATCGGCAACCGCGCACTCGGCGACCGTCCGAGCGCCTACCTCTCCGACGGTCAGCTGGCGGTCAAGGCCGCCCTCGTCCTGCTGTCGCCCTACACGCCGATGCTGTTCATGGGGGAGGAGTGGGGCGCGCGAACCCCGTTCCGGTTCTTCACCTCGCATCCCGAACCCGAGCTCGCCGCCGCCGTCGCCGCCGGGCGCAAGGCCGAGTTCGCCGAACACGGCTGGACCGCCACCGACATCCCCGACCCGCAGGACCCCGCGACCTTCGACGCGTCGAAACTCGACTGGTCCGAGCCGTCGAAACCGTCGCACGCCCGGCTGTTGTCCTGCTACCGCGACCTGCTCGCGCTGCGCCGCACCCACCCGGACCTCACCGACCCCCGGCTCCCGCACCTGCACGTCGAGTTCGACGAGGATTATCGCTGGATCGCCCTGCACCGCAACAGAATCCGCATACTCTGCAACCTCGCGGAGACACCGGCCACGGTCCCGTTCACCGGCAACCCGCTGCTGACCTGGGACCCGATTCACCAAACGCCCACCACCACAACCCTGTCCGCCCACTCCTTCGCCGTCCTGGAGTCCGCCACCGACGCCTGATCCGCCCTCCGGCAAGATCGACACCATGTCCACCCACAAGGAGCGCATGCTGCGCGGAGAGCTCTACCGTGACAACGATCCCGAACTGGTCGCCGAGCGACGCCAGTGCCAGACGCTGGTGGACCGCTTCAACGCCGCCGGGGCCGGTGACGACGACGAGCGCCGCGACATCCTCGCCGCACTGCTGGGTGAAATCGGCGAGGGTTCCTGGATCATGCCCCGCTTCCAGTGCGACTACGGCCACCCGATCCGCCTGGGCCGCAACAGCTTCCTTAACTACGACGCGATCATCCTGGATTGTGCCCCGGTCACCATCGGCGACGATGTCTCGATCGGTCCCCGCGTTCAGCTGCTCACCGCCCTGCACCCCATGGAGGACCACGAACTGCGTCGGCGACGCTGGGAATCCGCCGCCCCGATCACGATCGGCGACAACGTCTGGTTCGGCGGCGGCGTCATCGTCTGCCCCGGCGTCACGATCGGCGCGAACACCGTCGTAGGCGCAGGCAGCGTCGTCACCCGAGACCTCCCCGACAAGGTATTCGCCGCAGGTAACCCCTGCCGCATCATCCGCACGCTCTAGGCGGTACCGGCGGCTACGATTGCCACATGTCCCTTCCGCACATCGAGCGGCCCGACCTGCCGGAATACATGACTTGGGAAGAGCTCGAGCGGCTTCCCGAGGAGGTCGCGGAGCAGATCGAGCTGTGGAACGGGCGAGTGGTGTGGGTCCGGCGCGGTCCGTCCGAGCACCAGACCTTCACACGGCGCATGACCAACGAGATCGAGCGCTGTGCGCGGAAGGCCATGTCCGAGCAGCCGCAGCGATGCTGGCGCGTCGAGTCGGAGACGAACGTCTTCTTCGGCCGCAATGGCAAGTCCGACTTCGTGACCCCCGACTTCATGGTCTATCGGTGTCCGGAATTGCCGTATCAGGAGGTGCGGGCGGCCGATGTGCTGCTGGTCGGCGAGGTGTTGTCGCCGTCGAACACCCAGATCGATGTCGAGGCGAAGAAGGGGCGCTACGCGGGGGCTAATATCCCCTGGTACTGGGAAGTGGGCCTGGACCGTGATTCCAGTGCCATAGCTACCGTCCGGGCCTACGCTCTCGAGATCGAGCAGGGATATCTGGTCGAGGGCGTGCGTCCGCTGCGCCCGGTCAACTACATTCTGGCGGCCGAGTGGTCCCGAGATGATGTGGCGGGCATCGAGTTCGAATACCCTCTCCCGATTCGCGTTTCGTGGTCCGATCTCGAATTCTGACCTACCTCGCGGGCGGGATTCGCTGGGTCAGCCAGGTGGTGAGGTAGTCCAGGGCCTGGGGGGCGATCGTGGTTTCGATTTCCGCGTATTCGGCGGGCTCGCCGGTGCCTGCGGGTTGCAGGAGGTGGTTGAGGCCGTCGAAGACGTGGATGTCGGCGTCGGGGTTCGTGGCGAGGAATCGGCGGGCCAGTGGTTCGCTCTGGGCGGGCGGGACCTGCAGGTCCTTGCCGCCGTAGACGGCGAGCACCGGCATGCGCAGCGCCGACAGCGCGGCCGCCGGATCGTAGGTGATCAACGAGGTGAAGTAGAGGCTCGTGAACTCGTCCACCGCACCCGGCGGCAGCTGCTGTTCGGGCGGGCGCGTCGCATTGCGGTCGGTGAGCCAGCGCCGCAGCTGCTCGGTATCGCCGGTGCGGACCAGGGCGGACAGGGTGCTGGTGAACCCGATCTGATCGCGGGTCTCCTCCACCGAGGCGTCGCGGACGGCCAGCTGTGTGCGGGTCTGTTCCATCAGCACGTCGGCGCCGTCGGCCGCCGGACCGGCCAGCATGATCACGAACGCGACCCCGCTGCCGGGACGGGCCGCGACCAACGGACCGAGATACCCGCCCTCGCTGTGGCCGAGCAGGCCGATCCGGTTCCTGTCGATATCGGCCCGGCCGCGCAGGAAATCCATTCCGGCCACGACATCGTCCGACAGATCGGTGTAGGTGGAGCGGTCCAGGGCGCCGCCGGAGCCGCCGACCCCGCGGTCGTCGGTGCGCAGCACGGCGTAACCGGCGCGGGTGAGGGTGTCGGCGAGCAGCAGAAAAGGCTTGTGGCCCAGCAGTTCCTCGTTGCGGTCCTGCGGTCCGCTGCCGGTGATCAGCACGACGGCCGGATACGGTCCCGGCGCCGCGGGCAGGGTGAGCGTGCCCGCGAGGGTCACGGCGCCGCTGGCGTAGGTGACCTCCTCGGCCCGGTAGGGGAACGGCGGCCGCGGCTCCTGCGGTCGCGGCGGGACGGGAACCTCGCCGCGGGCGAAGGTCACCGACTGCGGCTCGCCGGACTGGACGAAGGTGCCGGCGATCGTGTCGGTGCCGCGGTCGTATCTGCCCTGGAAGGTGGGCGTGCCCGGAAGTCGCGGGATGGTGAATTCGACATGGTCGGGGCTGCCGGACACCCGTTCCAGCGGGCGGTCGTAGATGCCCTGGGCAGGCACCGAGACGGTGGCGGTCTCGTCGTTGAACGTCAGCCCCATCGGCACCGGCCCGTCGGGCGACGTCAGCTCGGCCCGCCAGTCGCCGATCAGGGCCCGATCCGTGCCGATCGGCGCGGGCGTCGGGGTGCCGGACGTCGAGCAGGCGCCCACCACGACCAGCAGAACCACCGCCAATGATCGCAACGATCGCATAACCCACGATAGATTTTCCGGTCCGGCCGCCGGGCCGGGTTGCGGGAAAACCCCAGGATTCGTGGGTTCGGCCGGGCTCTCGCGCACGATATCGGGTCGGTCGCGGGAAATCACCAGTCGGACAACATCATTGCCGTGCGCTATCGTTCGGCCGTACCGTGAACATGTGAGCAACGCCGCTTTAACTTTCGGTCCCGCGGACCTACCCGCCGGGGTGGCCGGTCGCGCCGCCCCGGGTTTCGAGCCGCTGGCACGCGCCTTCGCGAGATTCGTCGGTGATCGGCCCGGCGCCGGTGGAGCACTGGCCGTGTACCGCCACGGCGAACCGCTGGTCGACATCTGGACCGGTTCCGCCTCGGCCACCACGCCGTGGACCCGCGATACCGGCAGCATCGTCTTCTCCGCGAGCAAGGGCGTCGCCGCCACGGTCATCCACCGGCTCGCCGACCGCGGGCTGCTCGACTACGCCGCGCCCGTGGCCGAATACTGGCCGGAGTTCGGGGCGGCGGGCAAGGACCGGATCACGGTGCGGCAGGTGCTGACGCACAGCGCCGGGCTGTCCGGGCTGCCGCTGATCGCCGGGGGCCTGGACGAGGTGCTCGATCACGAGCTGATGCAGCAGCGCCTGGCCGCCGCGAAACCCGATGCGCTGCTCGGCACTCCGACCTATCACGCGCTCACCTTCGGATGGTTGCTGGCCGGGCTGGCCCGCGCGCTCACCGGCCGCAGCATGGCCGAACTGTTCCGCAGCGAGGTCGCCGAGCCGCTCGGCGTCGACGGCATCCACCTCGGCCGCCCGCCCGCCGGATCTCCCACCACCGTCGCGCCGCTGGCCGGAACCCGATTGGCGCTGGTGGGGGCGCCGGTGGCCGCGATGTTCCTCGGGCACGCCTACGGCATTCCCGGCGCCGCCGGCGCCGCCGCCCGGGCGCTGTTCCTGCCCGGTCTGGAGGGGCTGCTGGAGGGCGACGACCCGCCGATCCTGGACACCGAGCTGGCCGCCGGAAACGGGGTCTGCACCGCCAACGGCCTGGCCGCGATGTACGGCGCGCTCGCCTCCGGCGGGATGGTGGCCGGTCGGCGCTACCTGTCGCCGGAGACCATGAAGGCGATCCGTCGCATCGAGCGCTACCGGCTCGACCACGCCCTGTTCTACATCCCGATGATGTGGCACCTGGGCTACCACTCGCTGCCGATCCCCGGCGCCCGCACCGGGTTCGGCCATATCGGCCTGGGCGGATCCTTCGGCTGGGCCGAACTGCGCTCGGGCCTGTCGGTCGGCTTCGTGCACAACCGCCTGAGCATCAACAAGCTCAGCTGGGATCAGCTCGCCGCCGGCTGGGTACTACCCCTCGCCGTCCGAGGCGCCCGCACCGCGTCCCGCCGCCCCGTCGGCCTCCCCGCCGAGGAAGCCGCCTGACGCAGGGCCCTTCGCGCACCCCGCACACGCTCCCGCACCCCCTGCAAAGTGCTGCAGGGGGTGCGGGGGTGGGTGAGGGGTGCGAGAACCGGGGGCTAGGTGAGGTAGCGGTAGGCGGGGGAGCCCGGGTCGAGGCGCTCGCATTGGATGGGGGCGTCGTGCATGCGCTTCTGGAGGGCGTCGAGGCCGTCGGGGGAGCCGAGTTCGATGCCGACCAGGGCGGCGCCGGTTTCGCGGTTGTTGCGCTTGACGTACTCGAACAGGGTGATGTCGTCGTCGGGGCCCAGCACCTCGTCGAGGAAGCGGCGCAGCGCGCCGGGCTCCTGCGGGAAGTCCACCAGGAAATAGTGTTTCAGGCCCTGGTGCACCAGCGAGCGCTCGATCACCTCGCCGTAGCGGGACACGTCGTTGTTGCCGCCCGAAACCAGGCACACCACCGTCGATCCGGGGTCCACCGCGATCTCGGCGAGCGCCGCGACCGCCAGCGCACCGGCGGGCTCGGCGATGATGCCCTCGTTCTGGTAGAGCTCCAGCATGGCGGTGCAGATCGCACCCTCGTCCACCTGCATCAGGCGGAACGAGCCTGCGCCCCTGGGGGATTCGGTCGCCATCAGCAGCGGCAGCGAGGCATGCGACCGGATCCGGCTGCCGAACCTCGACACCGCCGCGTACGGCAGCTCGCCGATGCGGCGCACGGCGGCCCCGTCGACGAACGGGTCGATCTCCGGCAGCGTCACCGGGCCACCGGCCACCAGCGCCGCCGTCATCGACGCCGCACCGCCCGGCTCGACCCCGAGAATCGCTGTGGCGGGCGACCTTTCGCGCAGATACGTCCCGATCCCGGCCAGGCAGCCGCCCCCGCCGACCGGCACGATCACCAAATCCGGTGCGGTGCCGAGCTGTTCGAGGATTTCGGCGGCGATGGTGCCCTGACCGGCGGCGGTGCGGGGATCGTCGAACGGCGCCACCATGGTCGCGCCGGTGCGGGCCAGGTCGTCGGCGGCCGCGGCGGCCGCGGCGTCGTAGGTGTCGCCGACGGCGATCAGTTGCACGAAGGCGCCGCCGTGCGCGCGGATGCGGTCGCGCTTCTGCTTGGGCGTCGTGGTCGGCACGTAGATGCGGCCCTGGATACCCATCGAGCGGCAGGCGAACGCCACGCCCTGCGCGTGATTCCCGGCGCTGGCCGCCACCACCCCCGCCGCGCGCTCGGCATCGGACAGCTGCACGATCAGGTTGTACGCGCCGCGCAGCTTGTAGGAGCGGACGGCCGTCAGGTCCTCGCGCTTGACGTAGACGTCCGCGCCGGAGGCCGCCGATAACCGCTCGATCCGCTGCAGCGGGGTCGGCTCGATAATGTCGGAAATTCGCTTGGCGGCAGCATCGATCTCGTCCGCGCTCAGTTCGGGCAGCGGACCGGACATCTTCTGTGCGACATCAAGCGGGTTGGACACCCGATCATGCTAGCTGGCGCCCCCGCTGGCCGATGCCCACGGTCCTGTGGTCACCGGGGGATGAGTAAGGCCGTGCGCAGGGTGTTGCGGTTATGCGGGGGCGAATAACGCTGCGTCCACGGTCTTGCGGTCATCGGGGAACGAGTGCGGCCGTGCCCGCGGTCTTGCGGTCATCGTGGGACGAGTGCGGCCGTGCCCGCGGTCTTGCGGTCACCGAGGGTGAGCATGGCCGTGCTCACGGTTTTGCGTCATGTGGAAGGTGCACGGCGACGCGACTCGTCGACGGCGAGCCGCGTCGCCGTGCAGGCGGGACTACTGCGGGGTGAGGACGAAGACCGGGATCTGGCGGTCGGTCTTCTTCTGGTACTCGGCGTAATCGGGCCAGACGGCGACGGATCGGTCCCACCACAGGGCCTTCTCCTCGCCGAAGACCTCGCGCGCGATGTAGTCCTTGACCTCGGCGCCGTCGCGCAGGTCGACGTGCGGATCGGCCTTGATGTTGTGGTACCAGACGGGATGCTTCGGCGCCCCGCCCAGCGACGCGACGACCGCGTACTCGCCGTCGTGCTCGACCCGCATCAGCGCGGTCTTGCGCAGCTTGCCGCTCTTGGCTCCGCGCGTGGTGAGCAGGATGATCGGCACGCCCTGGAGGGTGTTGGCCTCGGCGCCGTTCGACGACTCGAACTTCTCGGCCTGCTCACGGGCCCAATCCGAGGTGCTGGGTTCGTACTCTCCGGTAAGTGGCATGTCCCACACAATGCCAGGCGCACCGGAAGTTATTCCTCGGGGGAAAAATGTTCGTTGGCCCGAACTTCGCTGTCCGTGTAACCTGACGGCATGGCAGTGGTAGACCCCACCTCGCGCCCCGCGATCGCCTCCCGGCAGGTGATCGACATCGCGGGCACGCCGTGGCCTGTCTACAAACTCGAGGCCCTCGCGCTCGCGGTGGTCACCTGCCTGATCCTGGCCCTGATCACCGGTTCGCTGCAGGTCGCGGTGCTGACCGCCGCCGCCGCGGGGTCGCTGCGCTGGATCATCGGCGCGATGCGGACCTCCGCGCCGCACCGGTCGAATCGCTGACACCGCCCCAGGCACGGCGTACTTCCCCCGACGTCGAATGACCGCCCAGTCGTTTCCTCCCTGATTTCCGGCACGCTTTTGGCCGAAAACCTGCGCGCAGAGTGTGGATCCCGGCCAAAAGCGTGCCGGGAATGGGGGAGTGTGTGCGCTGGTAGGGGAGGAAGAGTGTGCGCTGAGTATGAGGGGGAGCGTGAGCGGTACGAGGGGGAGCGTGAGCTAGGACGGGGAGCGTGTGCGCCGGGATGGCGAGGAGCGTGAGCTAGGACGGGGAGCGTGTGCGCCGGGATGGCGAGGAGCGTGAGCTAGGACGGGGAGCGTGTGCGCCGGGATGGCGAGGAGCGTGTGCGCCGGGTGCGTCGTTGCGATCCGGTTGGCTCCGGATTGGCAGATCGCCAAATCCATGATTACCGCAGACCTGGTGGTGTTAGCGTTAACACTATGTCGGCCCGAGCAGTGACGCCGGGGAGCGTGCTCGACAGCCATTGACCGGCAAGCGCTTTCGACGGTCCGCTGTTGCCGTGGGCGAGGGCCCGGCGGCGACACCGCTAACCTGAATTCGGGAACAACCGGGGCCGCGCGGGTACGGCGGTCCGGAAGGCAGAGGCTGTGAGCGAGCTTGCGAGCAAACCGAAGAACAGAGTCAGCGGATGGGCCGGTGTGGCCGAGCGCTCGTTCATGACAGGACCGGACGTGAGCGAGGCGGCGCCATGAGCGGGCTCGCGAGCGAATCGTCGGCGCCGCGCCCTCCGCAGCAGCGGCCCGCGGTGATGACCGATGTCGCCAAGCTGGCGGGGGTTTCTCACCAGACCGTGTCGCGGGTGCTCAACGCCAGCCCGCAGGTGCGGCCCGAGACGCGGGAGAAGGTGCTGCGGGCGGTCGCCGAACTCGGGTACCGGCCCAATGCGATGGCGCGCGGGCTGGTCAGCCGGCGCTCCAAGGTGCTCGGCGTCGTCACCTTCGACACCTGCCTGTACGGCCCCGCGTGCATGATGCTGGGCATCGAGCAGCATCTGCTGGATCTGGGGCACGCCACTGTGTGGCATGTGTCGGGCCCGAGCGATTCGCTCGAATCCCGCGACCGGATCGATGGCTGGCGGCGCACGCTCACGGCCGCGGGCGCCACGGTCCCACCGCCCATCGGCGGGGACTGGAGCGCGCGCTCCGGCTATGAGGCGGGCCTGATGCTGGCCGCGCAGCCGGGCGTGACCGCGGTCTTCACCTCCAACGATCAGATGGCGCTGGGCCTGCTGCGCGCCTTCGCCGAACGCGGGATCCGGGTACCCGAGGACGTATCGGTGGTGGGGTTCGACGACATCCCCGAGGCCGCCTACCTGTCGCCGCCGCTGACCACCGTGCGCCAGGACTTCGACGAGGTGGGTCGCCGCAGCATGGGGCTGCTGCTGCAACTACTGGAGGCCGAGGGCGAGGTCCCGGCGCCGCCGCCCGTGGTGCCGACACTGGTGGTGCGGGAGAGCTCGGCCGCGCCCCGCCCGGTTTGATTGCTCCGGCGAGGCGAACGCGGGGGCCGGATCGTGGCCCATGTGTGCGCACACGTCTCAGCTAGGACACCTCTGTGTGTGTCGTACAGGGGAAATAGCCTCCAGCTACTAATGTCCGGCCCATGTCGTGTGTCCTGTGGAAGGTGTGCCTCGCCGCTGCGGCCGCGGTCGTGGTGAGTGCGCCGATCGCGGCTGCGGAGCCCGAATCGCTGCCCCCGCACGAGAAGACCTTCCCCTCGCCGTTCGGCAGTTTCACCGTCGGCAGCCGCGACGAGACCGTCAACCGGATCCCGCCGCTGAACATGATGGGCACCACGCGCGAGGCACTGGTCGGCAACGTCACCTACGGCCGCATCGACGGACCGGCGGGAGGCAAGCTGAAGACCGGCTACCACGTCGGGTGCGCGGTCGCGATCGGCGCCGGAAATGTGGGTGTCATGCCCGATCTCGAAACCGGCATCGAAGGGGCGCAGACGCCGATTCCGCACGCCCTGGTCGACCCCGGCCTGGTAGCGACGGTGAACCTCACTCCGGGCGAGGTCAAGGAACTTGCGGTCGCGGAGAAGGAGCTCATTCCCGGCAAGGACGTGCAGATCGTGACGCGCGACTTCCACATAGTGGTGAACGCCTGCAGCGGACCCGTCACCATCAGGCAGTTCACCTACCTGTACGCCAAGTCCGCCGAAGTCGACGACAGCGGAGCGGTTTTCGGCGAATCGACCTGGTTGTGACTCCGGGGCCGGGGACCCGGAATCGGCTGTGCCGCTAGCTCGTCAGGCAGCCGGGGCCGAGCAGTGCCTTCAAATCGCCCATCAGGGCCGAGGACGGTGAGACGCGCAGGTTGTCGGCGACCCGGAGCATCGTCGTCTTCTCGCGGGAGCCGAGGTGGCGGATGTGCACGTCGGCGGTGCCGGGGTGGCTCGACAGCACCCGCTTGAGCGCGCCGATCTTGTCGGGGGTGCACAGGCGCGTCGGAATCGTCACGGCCAGCGGCTTTTCCACGCCGATCGAGGACAGGTCCGGCACCGCCAGATCGTTGGCGATCAGCGAGATGCGGTCGTCGCGCACCGAGACCCGGGCCTTCACCAGCACCACCGCGTCCTCGACGACGTCCATGCCGTACACCGAGTAGGCCTGCGGGAAGAACAGCACCTCGATACCACCGGTGAGGTCCTCCAGTTGTGCGGAGGCCCAGGCCATGCCGTTCTTGTTGATGCGGCGGGTGACCGAGGCGAGGATGCCGCCGATGGTGATCTGCGCGCCGTCCTTCACATCGCCGTCGAGGATGCTCGGGATCGGCGTGTCGGTCTGCGCGGCCAGCACGTGCGCCACACCGTCGAGCGGATGCCCGGAGACGTACAGGCCGAGCATCTCCCGCTCCAGCGCGAGCTTGTGCTTGGTATCCCATTCCTCGTCGGGCACCTTGACGTCGAAGACCGACGACACGGTGTCGTCGCCGTCGTCCAGGCCGCCGAACAGGTCGAACTGGCCGATCGCCTCGGCCTTCTTGGTGGCCATCACCGAATCGATCGCATCGGAGTGCACCAGCATCAGGCCCTTGCGCGGATGCCCGAGCGAATCGAAAGCGCCCGCCTTGATCAGGGATTCGGTGACCTTCTTGGTGCAAGCGATGGCATCGATCTTGTTCAGGTAGTCGGAGAAGTCGGTGAACTTCGACTTCTCCTTGCGCGCCGCGATGATCGAGGCCACCACGTTCGTGCCGACGTTGCGCACCGCGCCCATGCCGAAGCGGATGTCGTTGCCGACCGAGGCGAAGTTGTTCTCGGACTCGTTGACATCGGGCGGCAGCACCTGGATGCCGAGGCGGCGGCAGTCGGCCAGATAGACCGCGGCCTTGTCCTTGTCGTCGCCGACGGAGGTGAGCAGGCCCGCCATGTACTCGGCCTTGTAGTTGGCCTTGAGATACGCGGTCCAGAACGACACCAGGCCGTAGCCGGCGGCGTGCGACTTGTTGAACGCGTACCCGGCGAACGGGAGGATGGTGTCCCACAGCGCCTTGATGGCCGCCTTGGAATAGCCGTTGTCCTGCATGCCCTTTTCGAAGCCCTCGAACTCGGCCTCCAGGACCTCGGCCTTCTTCTTGCCCATGGCGCGGCGCAGAATATCGGCTCGGCCGAGCGAGTACCCGGCCACCTTCTGCGCGATCTGCATGATCTGCTCCTGGTACACGATCAAACCGAACGTGTCGGCCAGGATGTCCTTCAGCGGCTCTTCCAGCTCCGGATGGATGGGCTTGACCTCTTGCCGCCCGTTCTTGCGGTCGGCGTAGTCGTTGTGGGCGTTCATGCCCATCGGGCCGGGGCGGTACAGCGCGAGCACGGCGACGATGTCCTCGAAGCCGGTGGGCTGCATGCGGCGCAGCAGGTCGCGCATGGCGCCGCCGTCGAGCTGGAACACGCCGAGGGTGTCGCCGCGGGCGAGCAGCTCGTAGGTGGCCGTGTCCTCGAGCGGCAGGTTCTCCAGGTCCAGGTCGATGCCGCGGTTGGACTTGACGTTCTCCAGGCAGTCACCGATCACGGTGAGGTTGCGCAGGCCCAGGAAATCCATCTTCAGCAGGCCGATGGCCTCGCAGGACGGGTAGTCCCAGCCGGTGATGATCGCCCCGTCCTGGGCACGCTTCCACAGCGGGATCGCGTCCATGAGCGGCTCGGAGGACATGATGACCGCGCAGGCGTGCACGCCCGCGTTGCGGATCAGGCCCTCCAGGCCGCGGGCGGTCTCGTAGATCTTGTTGACGTCCGGGTTGGTGTTGATCAGTTCCCGGACCTCGGTGGCCTCCTTGTACCGCTCGTGCTCGGGATCCATGATTCCCGACAGCGGAATGTCCTTGGCCATGATCGGCGGCGGCAGCGCCTTGGAGATCTGGTCGGCGATGGCGAAGCCCGGCTGGCCGAACTGCACGCGCGCCGAATCCTTCAGCGCCGCCTTGGTTTTAATGGTGCCGAAGGTGATCACCTGGGCGACCTTGTCGCTGCCCCACTTCTCGGTGGCGTAGCGGACCATCTCACCGCGGCGGCGATCGTCGAAGTCGATATCGATATCGGGCATCGACACGCGCTCCGGATTGAGGAAGCGCTCGAACAGCAGACCGTGCGGGATCGGGTCCAGGTTCGTGATCCCCATGGCGAAGGCGACCAGCGATCCGGCCGCCGAACCACGGCCCGGGCCGACCCGGATGCCGACCTCCTTGGCGTGGTTGATCAGGTCGCCGACGACGAGGAAGTACGCCGGGAAGCCCATCTGGATGATGACGTTGAGCTCGAACTCGGCGCGGTCGATGTACTCCTGGCCCACGCCGCCCGGGAACCGCCGCTCCAGCCCGCGCATGACCTCGTGGCGCAGCCAGCTGGCCTGGTCCTCGCCCTGGGGGACCGGGAAGATCGGCATGCGGTCGCGGTGGGCCCACACCTCTTCGTAGGACTGCACGCGCTCGCCGATGAGGACCGTGTTGTCGCAGGCGTCGGGGACCTCGGCCCAGAGGGCGCGCATCTCCTCGGCCGACTTCAGGTAGTAGCCGCTGCCGCCGAACTTGAACCGGTTCGGATCCGACAGCGTCTTACCGGTCTGAATGCACAGCAGCGCCTCGTGATTGGTGGCGTCGGACTCGTGCACGTAGTGGCAGTCGTTGGTGGCCAGCGGCGGGATATCGAGCTTCTTACCGATCTCGAGCAGGCCCTCGCGCACCCGGGTCTCGATGGACAGCCCGTGGTCCATCAGCTCCAGGAAGAAGTTCTCCTTGCCGAAGATCTCCTGCCACTTGGCCGCGGCCTCCAGTGCCTCGCGCTCGTGGCCCAGCCGCAGCCGGGTCTGCACCTCGCCGGAGGGGCAGCCGGTGGTCGCGATGATGCCCTCGGCGTACTGGGCGATGATCTCCTCGTCCATGCGCGCCCACTTGCCGAGCTGGCCCTCGATGGAGGCCAGTGACGACAGCTTGAACAGGTTGCGCAGGCCGGTCGCGTTCTCGGCGACCATGGTCATGTGCGTGTAGGCGCCCGAGCCGGACACGTCGTCGCTCTTCTGGCTGGGGTCGCCCCACTGGATGCGCTTGGTCTCGAATCGGGAGGCGGGGGCGATGTAGGCCTCGATGCCGATGATCGGCTTGATGCCCTGCTTCTTCGCCGAGTTGTAGAACTCCGAGGCGCCGTACATATTGCCGTGGTCGGACATGCCGACCGCGGTCATGCCGAGCCGCTCGGCCTCCTTGAACAGCGGCGTGATCTTCGCCGCGCCGTCGAGCATCGAGTACTCGGTGTGGTTGTGGAGGTGAACGAATCCCGAGGCTGACACGGCTTGAGATTATGCCCCGCCACCGACAAGAAACGGGGATCTGGGTGACCCTCACGCGAAAGCGCATGTGGTAGCGGTGAAGTCGTGTCGGAGGGTGACCGGCGGGCGGGCGGCGGACGCCGGGCTCGTGCGTGGGCGACCCCGATCCGGGCGCCTCGGGGCCGCTCGCGGGTTGCGGTACGCAGTCGCGCGGCGGTCGTACGCCCGCAGCGCAGGGGTCGTGTACGACCCCCCAGGGCGTTTGCCGACCGCAAACCCGAAATTTTCCGTATCCATACAGAACCCGACGAACGGTGGTCGGGACGCGAGTAGCCTTCTGATCGATCGGCGGTTTCCAGTAGCCCGATCTCAGCGGGGAGTCGGGGTCAGTTCCTACGCCGTCGATCCTCTTTCAATATCACTTTGCGCGGCCTTTCGGCCACGCATTCACGGAGCATGTCATGACACAGCCACGCGTCGTTCCCCTGCAGAATTTGATCGTCTTCGGCGACAGCCTTTCCGACATCGGGATCATGAACGACACCTACCTCGGAATGGTCGCCAAGACCACGGGTGCGATGACAACCAATGAGACCGGTCGCTACAGCGACGGGCGAAATTGGACCGATTACATGTACGAATGGGTGGGCTCGGACAAACTGGTTGCCCTGGACGCCGCGACGACGAAGAAGAACTCCAAGAAATACCAGACGCTCACCGATCAATCGCTGATCCCGCTGTCCAACTCGGTCAAGGACGGGCCGCTGGTGTGCTACGCCAATCTGGCCAAGGGCGGCGCCGTGGCGGCATCGGACGTGCTGGCCAAGGGTGGGGCGCTGTCCTACCTCAGCGCGCAGTGCGACCAATACCTCGATCAGCGAAAGAAGTTGGGGGCCAAGTTCACCGGCGATACGCTGCACATCGTCTGGATCGGCCTGAACGACATCGTCACCTGCAACCGGGCGGATACCGACGCGGGTATGGAGCGCGTCTACGACAAGGCGCCCGCGGATGTCGCGACGCTGGAGCCGCTCTACAAGAAGGTCCCGGCGGACGAGCACACGCCGCTGCTGGCCGAGCACAATCCCGAATACATCCTCGGCAAGGCCCTGGAGGGGGCGACCAAGGGCGAGGGTGTACTGCCGATGGTCTACGACGTCGTCAAACTGTGCAACCGCATCGTCGCCGCGTTCCCCGACGAAAGCCATAAGCAGCATTTCCTGTTCCTGAGCCTCCCGGATCCGAATATCGCACCGCGGATCGTGGCCTTGAAGGCGGCGGGAAAACTGGCCCTGGTGAAGCAGTACGTGGATCTGACGGTCAGATTCAACAAACTCCTTCGCAGCGTCGCCACGGCGGGCTGGCAGGAGACCGAGAACGGTGTCCTACCGCAGAATATGACCTTCGTCCCGATGTACGAGCGGCTGCGGTATGTCGCCACCCATCCGACGGATTTCGGCCTGCGGTCGAAGGCCCAGCTCGACAAGTTGACCGTGAAATACGGTGGCTCCGGCGAGGATACGCAAGAAATGGCGGAGGCGCGCAATTTCTTCACCACGACCGACGCGGCCCACCCCACCGAGGCCGTGTACCGGCTCATCGCCCTGGAAATCGCCGACACCATGGTTGCCAAGGGGTACGCCCTGGGCAGGCTGAACCCGACGAGATGGGCCGAGGATCGGCAGTACGTGTAGCCGCCGTCCGCTGAGAGCGGTGGTGGGGCGACCGTGTGACTGGTAGCGTCGCGCGGCGTATCGGCTTGACCATCACCAACCATTCTGGGGGTAATGATGCGTTCGATCGGATCCCGCGCGGCCCTGGCGGCCGCTGCTCTCGGCGCCGCCGCCACCGTAATCGCCACTGCCGCACCGGCTTCCGCGCAGGCCAACGGTGGCAAGTTCACCAGGGTGTATTCCCTGGCCAACGGCCCCTGCGCCGCGGTCGTCGACTCCTCGGTCACCGGCAACGCGTATCCGAGTTCGGCCGCATTCACGGTCAGCACCACCATGTACGGCGTCGGCAGCTGCTCGCTGGACGTGACCCTGAACTGGCGCCACGTCGAGACGGGTCAGACCGGTACGGTCACCCGCCACGCCAACGGGCCCGGCTACTGGGGGACCGACGGCCGCGGTTCGATCTTCAGCCCCGGCGTCTACGGCGACTTCGTGGGCACCGTCACCGTCGGTGCCGCGCACATCCCCGAACCCGGCGAGGTGCGGTTCTCGGTGCAGCAGTACCGGGGGTAGCGCCCGCCGGGCCGTCCGACTCCGGGGCGACAGTTCCGCTCAGGTGGGGCGCCGGGCGATGGCATAAAGGTCGCGGGCGGGTCCGGTGAGCTGCTGACCGGTCGGCCAGATCGCGCGCAGCGTGCGGGTGAGGTCGGCGTCGGTGATCGTCGGGGACACCAGGGTGCCCGCGGCCACCTCGGCGGCGACGGCGAGCGAGCTGAGTACGGCGGGCCCTACCCCGGAGGCGACGGCGGACTTGATGGCGGTCGTCGACGACAACTCTAGCGCCACCCGCGGCTGCGTACCGGGCGCCCCGGACGCGACCGCCCGTTCGAACCAGGTCCGGGTGCCCGAGCCGGATTCGCGCTGGATCAGCGGCGTCGCGGCGAGTTCGGCGAGCGTCACCGCACCGCGGCGGGCCCACGGATGCTGCGGCGGCACGACGACCACCAGGTGGTCGCGCGCCACCGGGTGGCTCTGCAAACCTCGTGCGGCGCGCGGGCTTTCGATGAATCCGATACTGGCGTGGCCGTCCAGCACCGCCGCGCAGACCTCGGTCGAGTTGCCGGATTCCAGCGCGATCGTGGCGTCCGGCGTGGCGGTGCGCATCCGCGTCAGCCAGCCCGGAAACAGGTATTCCGCGACGGTCTGGCTGGCCGCCACCCGCAACCTCGAATCCCGTTGGGCCCGCAGGGTATCGATCCCGGCGTCCAGCTGTTCGGCGGCGTCGATCACCGCACGCGCCCACTCGGCGATCAGCGCCCCCGCCGCCGTGGGCCGCGACCCCAGCGTGGTCCGTTCCAGCACCGGCACCCCGACCAGCTTCTCCAGATAACGAATGCGGGAGGAGGCCGAGGGCTGGCTGATGCCGTGCGCCTGCGCGGCGCGGCCCAGGCTGCCCAGCTCGATCACCGACAGCAGCAGATCCAGGGCGGCGAGATCCGGAACCCGAGGCGACAGCGGCATAGCGTGAGCCTATGTAGCGGGCGGCCCGGGGCGGCTACCGGGTCGCCCCCGGACATAGAACCGATCTATGGACCCATCGAAACGGCGCAGCTACCCGGAGTGGCCGGGAGGGGCGACGCTGAGTGCATGACCGCAACCCTGAGCCTTCGAACCACCGGAACGGCCGGTGTCGCGCGCGCGGAATCCCGCGATGCCCTGCGGCATCTGGGGCCCAACTGGTTCGCCGCCGTGATGGGCACCGGGATCGTCGCCAACGCGGCGGCCGGGCTGCCGCTGCAGTTTCCGGGGCTGCGGGATGCGGCGATCGTGGTGTGGGCGCTGGCCGCGGCGCTGCTGGTCGTGCTGACCGGTGCCTTCGTGCTGCACTGGCGGCGCTATCCGGCCCTGGCCCGCGGGCATCAGGACCATCCGGTGATGGCGCACTTCCTCGGCGCACCGCCCATGGCGCTGCTGACCGTCGGCGCCGGGACCCTGCTGCTGGGCAGCGACGTGATCGGTACGACCGCCGCGGTTGCCGTGGACTGGGTGCTGTGGTCGCTGGGCACCGTGCTCGGATTGCTGACCGCGGCCGTGGTGCCGTACCGCATGTTCACCCGGCATCGGATCGACCCGGACGCGGCGTTCGGCGGCTGGCTGATGCCGGTCGTGCCGCCGATGGTGTCGGCCGCGATGGGTGCGCTGCTGGTGCCGCACACCCCGGCCGGGCAGTGGCGGCTCACGCTGATCCTGCTGTGCCTGGCGATGTTCGGGCTCAGCCTGATCGCCGCGCTGGTCACCATCACCATGATCTGGTCGCGGCTGGTGCATTTCGGCACGCCGCCGTCGGGCATGGTGCCCACGCTGTGGATCGTGCTCGGCCCGCTCGGGCAGTCGATCACGGCGGCGGGGCTGCTCGCCGACGCCGGTCCCATGGCACTCCCGCCGCTGGAATCCCAGGGCCTGGTGGTGTTCTCGGTCATCTACGGGGTGGTCACCTGGGGCTTCGCGATGCTGTGGGTGGCGCTGGCACTGGCGGTCACCGTGCGCACCCTGCGCGCGGGCGAACTCCGGTTCAACCTGACCTGGTGGGGCTTCACCTTCCCGCTCGGCACCTGCGTCACCGGCAGCACCGCGCTCTACCACCACACCGGCGCCGTGCTGTTCGCAGTTACCGCGGTCGGGCTCTACCTACTTCTGGTCGGTACATGGGCTGTGGTGGCCACCCGCACTCTGCAGGGCCTGTTCGGCGGCACCCTGCTCCGCCCAACTCCAGCCCCGGCCTAGGACGCGGCACCTCACCGACAAGGCGAACCCGCGAACCCTGACCGGTTCGAGTCCGAGGCCGGTTGCTGCTCGAGAACTGTTTCCCAGCCTGGTGATTCGGCACCGATCGGCCGCTGTGACATCGGTGTGAGGCCGAACCGAGGCACCGCGGTGATTACTCACGAACCGCCCGCCGAACCCACCGCCCCGGCCTACCGTTCAGCCATGGAATCTCCGCTCACCGTCGTGGCCGCCTCCTCGTCCAGCCCCGACAACGCCGACGAATTCGGCCGTGTACTACAGAAATTCGCGCTGGCCGCCCGGACCGAGGCGGGCTGCCTGTCGTTCGAGGTGTTCCGCTCGGTGGAGCGCCCCGAGCACTACGTGACCGTTGAGAGATACACCGGCGCAGACGCTTTGGCGGCACACCAGGCCAGCGACCATTTCCGCGAGATCGTGCTCGGCGAGCTGATGCCCCTGTTCGTCTCCGGTGCCGCCGACGTGTACGGCGCCCCGATCCAGGTGCCGCCCGCGCGGGAGTGACGGGCCGGTGTCCGGCTCGGCAACGATGCCGGTCGGCTCGGGGAACGCATGCCGGGATACCCGCGCCCGGGGAGACGTGAGCCCGGGCAAACCACTAGCCTGACGGCGCGATTGTGAGGAAATCGTGGCTGCGGCGGAACGAATGTGCGGGGACAATTAACGCCCGCGCGGGTTCGCAGCGATGAATCGAGTAGTTCGCTACGCAGGATCCGTGGAATACGGGGCGGGAGGATCGGTCCATGAAACGTCTGGTGGTGTGCTGTGATGGCACGTGGGGCTCTGAGAGCAACCCAACCGTAAGTAATGTCGTCAAGATCGCGGAGTCGGTGCGACTGGGCACCACCCTGGACACGGGCGAACATGTGGGACAGCGGGTTTTCTACGCCGACGGTCCCGGATCGCAGGGGTACCTGGCCGACAAGCTGCTCGGGGGCGCGTTCGGGCTCGGTCTCGACGCGAACGTGTCCACCATGTACTGGCAGCTGGCGCTGAACTGGGAGCCAGGCGACGAGATCTTCATCTTCGGTTTCAGCCGCGGCGCCTACACCGCGCGCAGCGTGGCCGGGATGATCCATCGGCTCGGGCTGTTGAAGCCGGAGGCGATGATCGACAAGCGATACCCGGAGGCGCTGAAGATCTACCGGGAGCGCAAGCGGCATCCGGACGAGCCGGAACCCCCGCATTGGGCCGACTTCCGCAAGGAGAACTGCGTCTACCCGGTGCCGATCAAGTTCATCGGGGTGTTCGACACCGTCGGCGCGATGGGGGTGCCCGGGGTGACCTCGTGGCGGTACCGCTTCCACGACGTGCGGCTGTCGCCGCATGTGCACTGCGCGCGGCAGGCGCTGGCGATCGATGAGCGCCGCCGCATCTTCGCGCCCTGCCTGTGGGAGGTCACCGACGAGGCGGATGTCGAGCAGCAGCGTCCCGACCGGGTCAAGCAGGTGTGGTTCAAGGGCGGGCACGGCGATATCGGCGGCGGGAACACCGATACCCGGCTGTCGGACATCACGCTGCGCTGGATGGTGGACGAGGCCGCCGTTCAGGGCCTGCAGTTCGATCGCGAACGGCTCGAGCAGCTGATCGCGCGCAGCCCCGTGTTCGACAACTCCGTGCAGCCGCACAACGAGCTGCCGATCGGGTACCGAATCCTGAATCTGCTGGGCCTGATGGTGAATCCGCGCAGTCAGCGGTACTACGCCGACTTCTGGCGGCGCATGTCGGAGCCGGAGGACAAGAAGGTGTACCTGTCCTCGACCGTCCAGGTCTGCGAGGACTACCGGCCGCCGAATCTCGAACGGTGGCAGCGGGAGCTGGAGAAGCAGGGCAAGCCGCTGCCGAGCGAGCCGGTGGAGAACGTCGTGGCCGAACCGTCGCCGGAACTCGAGGTGCCGGAGCTCGAGGAGCCGGTGCGAGCCTGAGTGTAGATGCCGCAACGGTATTCAGCTCCGGTGAGACAGGGCGGGGTCGATGATATTCGACCCCGCTCGGCAGCGTCTCCGCTTCGGTCGCGGATCACTTGGTGCGGACGGACAACCCCTCGTGCTGTTGCAGCACAGTGTTGATCGGCTGCGCGACGTGCAGCGGGTTGGGACCGCAGACCGGGGCGGGCTGATCGGTGTCGGGGCTGCCGGAGCTGGTCATGCCCATGGCCTGGGCGCCCTGCTCGGTGAGGGTGAAGACCGGCCCGCCGCTGTCGCCGCGGTGCGTGCAGAGGTTCGTGGTGAACATGTCCTCTATCGCGACGCCTCGGTTCTCGTCGCCCGGCACGCCCTTGGTGATCAGTTTCTGGCCGACGCCGGTGACCTTGCCGCAGGCGAATCCGGTGATGATGCCCATCTTGCAGACATCGGCTCCGTCCACCGCCTCGGCGGTTCCCTCGATGTGGAGCGTCTTGTCGTCGGTCATGGCCACGGGGACCAGCCCGGCCGGTGCGCTGCTCCCGGACTGCACCCCGCTGCTGCCCGCGGGCGGCAGCCCGGCGCTGCCCCCGGAGCCGCTGGGAATCGACGGCTGCGGGGCGTCGATCTCCTGCACCGACACGAGATTGTTCCGGAAGCGCGGCGCGTACTCGTCGAGGATGCGGACGACCGCGTAATCGTGCGGGCCGAGTTCCGAGACGTCGAACTCCCCGATGGCCTCGCCGCGCTGCCCGCCCTGCATGTCGTAGATCCGGTGCGTCCCCTGGACCCGCGCGGCCGGATCGAACCAGTTGCCGGGATTGCAGTGCCCCGCAGTGATGTTCACGGTATTGCCCGCGCTGTCGGTGCCGTTGAATCCCAGCGTGCATCGCGGCGTGTTGTCCCCGTGGGCGACCCCGTACGGTGTCCCGCCGATGTACGGCGACTCGGGTGTCGTGGCGAGCACCCCGGGACCCGGCGGCGTCGTATCGGGACCGGTCTTCGGTCCCGATGCCGCGACCGACCGGATCGTCCCGAGCTCCCGGGGGAACCGCGTGTCCTTCACCTGGTGCACGGCGAGGGCATTGTGCGCGACATCGATGCCGTAGCTGCGGATGTTGTCGGCGACGGCGTCGGGCTGGGCGGCCAGCCACTGCTCGAAGGCGGTCCGCCGGTCGCGCAGCGCCGCCTCGCTGTCGGCGACCATGGCGACGTCGAATCCGGCCTGCTTCGCGACCTGCCGGGCATCGGCGGTGCTCGCCCCGTCGGCGAGCGAGACGACGGCGCGATCGCCGTCCATGTGCACGCCGGCGAACGCGCTCGGGTAGGCGATCCGCGCGAAGACGGCGAAATCGGCCAGGCGCTGGGACTGTGCGGCGCGATTCAGGTATTGCTGCGGGGTCAGCTGCAGATCCCGCTCGATCGCCACGACCAGATCCGCGGGCAGTTCGGCGCCGACGGCGGACGGTTCCGCGGTACTCGTCGCCGGAGACAGCGCCAGGGCCGCCAGCGTTACGCAGCAACCGATCGCTCCCCGAACCGCCGTGCCTGCACGCATGCGCCCACCTCAGAAGTCGAGTGGTGACCGCACCTCGGCATCGGTACGTGACCCCACGCTGACGAGACCGACTGGTTTGTGACGTGTTGCACTCTAGGGTGCTGGGCGGTGATCCCGGCCCAGCCCGGGCGGTGTGTCGTGAGGAGACCTGACCGTGCCCTGCTCGACCGCCGAAGAGGTCTCGCGCCCGCGCCGGTCGGCGGCTGATGTCCGATGGAAGGCTCAGCGCACCAGCAGGGCGACCGGCAGGCGGGTGAACACTTTTTCCAGCCGGGCTCGCCCGGAGAAGGTGTTGCCGGTCAGGCGGTCGGTCCAGGAGCCCTCGGGTAGGTCCAAAGTGGTATCGCCCCAACCGGTTTCGGACAGGGTGGCGCTGTGCCGGGTGGCGGCCACCAGCACCTGCGGGGTGTCGCCGGAGCGGCCGCGGGCGTAGGAGATCAGGTGGTCGGCGCGCTCGCCGGTGGCGAACAGCGGGGTGTAGGTGCCGCCGACGAAGCAGTCGGGGCGTTCCCGGCGCAGCCACAGCGCATAGGCGACCACCCACATCTTCGCCGCGCCGGTGGAGTCCAGTTCCGGTGTGCCGGTGAGCGATTGCAGCATCGCCAGCCGGTGGCCGAAGTCGACCGGGCGGCGGTTGTCCGGATCGACCAGCGAGTCCTCCCACAGCTCGCTGCCCTGGTAGAGGTCCGGGATGCCGGGACCGCACAGCTGCAGCACCTTCTGCGCCAGCGCATCGGACCAGGCATGCGGTGCCAGCCGGGTCGCCAGTTCGGTCAGCTCCGCGCCGACCGGCCCGTCGATCACCGCGTCCAGCCACCGGTGCAGTTCGGTTTCGAACTCCAGATCCGGTTCCTCCCAGGAGGATTTGGTACCGGCCTCGCGAACCGCCTTCTCCGCGAACAGATGTAGCCGCTCGCGTAGGCCGGGCACCGCGGCGGCGCGGCCGTCGACCGGCCACACCCCGAACATGTTCTGCAGCAGGAACAGTGCCGTCGCGCCGTCGGGCGGGGGAGTGATCTCGTGCGCGGCCTTGACCGTCTTGGACCAGGCCTCGGGGGCCTGCGACAGCACGCCGATGCGGGCGCGCACGTCCTCGCCGCGCTTGGTGTCGTGGGTGGACAGCGTGGTCATCGTCGCGGGCCAGCGGGTGGCGCGCTCGGTATTGGCGAGATGGAACTCCAGCAGCGAATGGCCGAACCGGGCCGGATTGCTGCCCACCTCCTGCAGCGACACCAGCCGGGCCGCCTGATAGAACATGGTGTCCTCGACGGCCTTCGCGGTCACCGCGCCGCAGACCTGGTGGAACCGCACCGCCGCCTCGCCGCCCGCCGACAGCGCCGTCACCAGCACCGACAGCGGCACGGTGAGTTCGCGGTGGCGCTTGCCCACCTTGGCCACGACGTTGCCCATCATCCCGGCCAGCGGCGCGTAGTCGGTGCGATACACCGGCATGAACGCCAGCACCTCGACGGTGGCATTGGTCAGGGCCACATCGCTGATGGCGGCGGCGTCGAATCCGCCGATCACGGCGTCGCGCTTGATCGCGGCGACCAGCCGCCGCACCTCCGGCACCAGAAGCCGTTCCGCCACTGCGCGTTTGATGCGGTGCTCGTTGTTGCCGATCCAGGCGGCGTTGCTGCCGTGCCCGCAGAACTCCCGCGACAGGCCGGTCAGCGTCGATTCGCCCGACGGGTCGACCAGCACCCCGGTCAGCTCGGCGAGCGCGTCGTACCCGGTGGTGCCGTCGATGGGCAGCGTGGCGTCCAGCGGTTCCCGGCTGGAGAGCACCTTCTCCACCAGCAGCAGCCGGTTCGGCCCGATGATCCGGCGCACCTTCGCCAGATACGCTGTGGGCTGGGCCAATCCGTCCGGATGGTCGACCCGCACGCCATCGATGAGGTCGTGCTCGCACCAGGCCGTCAGCTCCCGGTGGGTGAGCTCGAACACCACCGGGTCCTCCTGCCGCAGCGCCGCCAGGCTCGACACCGCGAAGAACCGGCGGTACGTGCAGATCCCGGCCTTCCAGCTGACCAGGCGGTAGTGCTGCTTGTCGTGGATGCGCAGCGCGTTCTCGCCGTCGGTGCCCGGGGCGATCGGGAAGCGCAGGTCGTGCAGCGACAGCATGGGTTCGGAGCCGCTGCGGTCGACGGTCAGCGCGGCCGGGTCGTTCTCGCTCTGCAGCACCGGCAGCGCCAACCGGCCACCGGCGCCGTTACCCGGGCTCCAGTCGATGTCGAAGCAGTGCGCGAACTGCGATTTCTTACCGTGCCGCAGCACATCCCACCACCACGCGTTGTGCTGCGCGTCGCCCACGCCCACGTGGTTGGGCACCAGGTCGACGATCAGGCCCATGCCGCGGCTGCGCACCTCGTCCGACAGCGCCTTCAGCCCGCCCGGGCCGCCCAGCGCGGCGGACACCGTGGTCGGGTCGGTGACGTCGTAGCCGTGCATGGAACCGGGCATCGCGGTCATGATCGGCGACAGGTACAGGTGTGAGACACCCAGCTGCTGCAGGTATTCGGCGATGGTGCGGGCGTCGGCGAAGGTCAGGGTGTCCGGGCGCAGTTGCAGCCGGTAGGTGCTGCGCACGGAGGTTTTACGGGTGATCGGGCCGGTGCGGTGTTCAGGGGTGGTGTCGTTCATTTCCATGTCGATCTTGCGGGACGGCGGAGCACGAGCAGGCAGCGGGTCGGAACCCCGACCGTGCCGGCGGCGGGGTATTCGGCTCTGGTCAGCCCGGTGGGCGCCGAACAGTCGAGTGCGATCGACCATTCGGTGCCGTGGTCCGGGCCGGGAACGGTGAAGTCGATGGGGGCGTCGTGGGCATTGAAACACAGCAGGAACGAGTCGTCGCGGATGCGTTCGCCGCGCGGGCCGGGTTCGGCGATGCCCTCGCCGTCGAGGAACACCGCGAGCGAGCGGGCGAAGCCGGTCTCCCAGTCGGCGGCGGTCATCTCGACACCGGCCGGGGTGAGCCAGGCGATATCGCCGGGCCGGTCGTGGTCGGGGGCCGGGCGCCCGTCGAGGAAGCGGCGCCGCCGGAACACCGGGTGCCTCGCGCGCAACCCGACGGCGTTGCGTGTGAACTCCAACAGCTCCGAATTCTTGTGCGCCAGTGACCAATCCATCCACGACAGCTCGGAGTCCTGGCAGTAGGCGTTGTTGTTGCCGTGCTGGGTGCGGCCGAATTCGTCGCCGTGCAGCAGCATCGGCGTACCCTGCGACAGGGCCAGCGTGGCGATCATGTTGCGGCTCTGGCGTTCTCGCAGCTCGAGGACCTCCGGATCGTCGGTGGGGCCCTCCACGCCGCAGTTCCAGGAGCGGTTGTAGCTTTCGCCGTCGCGATTGTCCTCGCCGTTGTCCTCGTTGTGTTTGTCGTTGTAGGACACCAGGTCTCGCAGCGTGAATCCGTCGTGCGCGGTGACGAAGTTGATGCTGGCGCCGGGGCGGCGGCCCGTGGCCTCGTACAGGTCCGAGGAGCCGGTGAGGCGGGAGGCGAACTCGCCCAGCGTCGCCGGTTCGCCGCGCCAGTAGTCGCGGACCGTGTCGCGGTATTTGCCGTTCCACTCCGTCCACAGGCTCGGGAAGTTGCCGACCTGGTAGCCGCCCTCGCCGACGTCCCACGGTTCGGCGATCAGCTTCACCTGGCTCACCACCGGATCCTGCTGCACCAGATCGAAGAAGGTGGACAGCCGGTCCACATCGTGCAACTCCCGGGCCAGGGTGGCGGCCAGGTCGAAGCGGAAGCCGTCGACGTGCATCTCGAGAATCCAGTAGCGCAGCGAATCCATGATCAGCTGCAGCGTATGCGGATGCCGCACATTGAGGCTGTTGCCGGTGCCGGTGTAGTCCATGTAATGCGCGGGGTCGTCCTCTAGCAGGCGGTAGTACGCCGCATTGTCGATGCCGCGCAGCGAGATCGTAGGCCCCAGGTGGTTGCCTTCCCCGGTGTGGTTGTAGACCACGTCGAGGATCACCTCGATGCCCTCCGCGTGCAGGGCCCGCACCATCGCCTTGAACTCGGTGACCGCGGCTCCGGCGCGCGGGTCGGCCGCGTACTCGTGATGCGGGGCGAGGTAGCCGAAGCTGTTGTAGCCCCAGTAGTTTCGCAGGCCCCGGTCCAGCAGCGGGCGGTCGTGCAGGAACTGGTGCACCGGCATCAGCTCGATCGCGGTGACGCCCAGCGCTTTCAGGTGCTCGATGATCGCCGGGTGCGCCAGGCCCGCGTAGGTGCCGCGCAGTTCCGGCGGCACCTGGGGGTGGGTCATCGTCATGCCCTTGACGTGCGCCTCGTAGAGGACGGTCTCGTGGTAGGGCCGCCGCGGCGCCCGGTCGTCGGCCCAGTCGAAGAACGGGTTGATGACCACGCCGGTCATGGTGTGCCCCAGCGAATCCCGGCCGCGGGTGTGCAGCGACGGATCGTTGCCGAACTCCCCGGCGAAGGCCTTGCCGTACGGATCGAGCAGCAGTTTGCTCGGATCGCAGCGCAGTCCGAGTTCGGGTTCGTACGGGCCGTGCACCCGGAATCCGTAGCGGCGGCCCGGGGCCACGGTCGGCACGTAGGCATGCCAGACGTACCCGTCGACCTCCTCGAGCCGGATGCGGGTCTCGGCCCCGGCGCGGTCGATCAGGCACAGCTCGACCCGCTCGGCGACCTCGGAGAACACCGAGAAGTTGGTTCCGGCCCCGTCGTAGGTGGCGCCCAGCGGGTACGCGGTGCCGGGCCAGACGCCCAGCGGTGCCACGTCACCGAGCGGATTGGGCGAAACCATGCCACCGACACTAATCGCAGCGCGGACCGAGCGGTGCGTGCGGTGTTGGAGCGCTGGTTGCGGCGGTATATGTGCAGATGGTGGGTGGTAGTTCCGCGGGCCAGGGTGTGCTGCGTCGTGAGAACAGTCGTGCCGCGACGACGAGACGTTCCGGGAACCGGGTTAGGCCGGGCGTCAGTCCGCCAGCCAGCGCCGTTCGCAGCCCAGGCCGCGGGCCAGCCGGGCGAGGCCGCCGAGGACGACTCGCTGCAGCCCGGCCGGGATGCCCGCGATGTAGCCGTCCTGGTACTCCCACAGCAGGGCCAGCGCGAGCGGGTTGCGCGGCAACCCGGCGCGGGTGGTCTTGCCCGCGGCGTCGAGCGCCTGCCACAGCCGGAACATCTGCCAGTGCCGCAGCGGCGGGCGGATCTCGTGATCGATCACCGTGCCGGGGGCTTCGGTCCAGAACTCGTGCACCGTCCCCGCCGGGGCCGATGCGGAATCTCCTTGACCGGCAATCACTTCCGTGCCGTCGATGCGGAACCGGAGGCGCCCCTCGCGCACCGTCCAGGACTCGGCCAGCACCGGGTGCCAGTGCGGCCCGGCCTCCCGCCCCGGCGTCGGCAGGTGGTGCTGCAGGCGCAGGTATTCGCCGCGCTCGTCGGCGCCCTCCTCGACCAGCGTGACGCGATGGCCGCTGCGGAAGGTGAGTGTGGTTCCCATGCTCAAGATATAAAGGTAACCTTTGTAATATGTCAATGGTCGATTCGGACGCCACTCTGTTGAAGCTGCTCACGATCCTCGCCCGAGCCGTCGAGCAGGAGCTGAACCGCGAGTTGCGCGCCGCGCTGGACGACAGCCTGCGCCCCGCCCACTACGCCGTCTTCCGCTATCTGGCCCCCGACGGGTCCCGCATCGGCGACCTCGCCGACGCCGCGGGCATGACCCAGCAGTCGATGGGCGAACTCGTCACCCACCTGGAGCGCCGCGGCTACGTCGAGCGCCGCGTCGACTCGGCCGACCGGCGGGCGCGGCTGGTGGTGGTCACCGACTCCGGGCGGGCGGCGCTGAAAACCGCGGCCGGGCACATCGCCGACATCGAACGCCGGTTGAGCGAGCATCTGGGGCCCGGCGGACTGGCTGATCTGCGCCGCCTCCTGGCACGGGCGGGTACGGCATTCGCTCCCGAGTAGCCACTCGGGCTGTCGGCATGCCGGGAATGGTGGGAAGTTGGGCCGTTGGAGTCAGAGGGGCCGCCGCCAGGTTTGCCCTGTCAGATCCTTCCCGAAACTGTGGTGGGTCTCGGATTCGGTGAGCTCGAACCCCGCGCCCTCGTAGATCCGCCGGGCCGAGGTGAGCACGTCGTTGGTCCACAGCACCATGCTCCGGTACCCGGCGTTGGAGGCGAATCGCAGGCATTCCTGGACCAGCGCGCTGCCGACGCCGAGGCCGCGCGCGGACGGTTCCACCAGCAGCAGGCGCAGCCGCGCGGTGCTGTCGTCCTCGCGGACGCAGAACACGCAGCCGATCGGCTCGCCGTCCTGTTCGGCGATCCAGGCCCGTTCCGATTGTGGCTCACGGGATTCCAGGAAGTCGGCGACGATCCGCGCGACGAGCGTTTCGTAGTCGCCGTTCCAGCCGTATTCGGCGGCGTAGAGGGCGGCGTTGCGGCCGATGACCCAGCCGTAGTCGCCCGGGCGGGGGTCGCGGATGGTGAACGGCGCGCCGGCGCGGCCGTCGAGGATGTGTTCGATGGTGCGCATGGCGTTGACGAGGCGGTCGCGATCGTTGGGGGGATGGCTCTCGAGCAGGGTGGCGACGTCGTGGCTGGAGCGCTCGTTCAGGTCGGCGAAGGCGGCGGCGCCCCGGTCGGTGAGCCGGACCAGCTGGCGGCGCCCGTCGGTTTCGGAGCGCTGCCGCAGCACCAGCCCGGCGCCCTCGAACCGGGACAGGATGCGGCTCAGGTAGCCGGGGTCCAGTCCCAGCCCCTGGCGCAGCGCGACCACCTCGGCCGGGCCGAAATGGTTGAGCTCGAACAGGATTCGGGCCTCGGTCAGGGAGAATTCGCTGTCGACCAGGTGCTCGTGCAGCACCCCGATCAGGCGCGTGTAGCGGCGGTTGAATTCGCGGACCGCGGCGATGTGGTCGGAGCCGACGGACGCGGCAGTGGCGGTGCTCATGTCCCTGTGCCTCCAGTCTTTGACTGAGTCAAAGGTTAGTGCACCGGCCTGCGCTGCGCACGGGTTTTCCGCGGCGCCGCGCCGCGTCGTGGTAACTTGAACGGCGTTCAAGACGCCTGCGCGAAGGATTCCCGTGGCCCTCACCTCCGATGAGATCACCGCCCTCGACGCCGCCCACGTCTGGCACCCGTACGGGGGCTTTCCCGCCAGCACCGAGCCGCTCGTCGTCGCGTCGGCGGCCGGTACCCGGCTGACCCTGGCCGACGGCCGGGAACTGGTCGACGGGATGAGTTCGTGGTGGGCAGCCGTGCACGGTTACCGGCACCCGGTGCTGGACGCCGCGCTGACGGCGCAGGCGCGGCGGATGAGTCACGTCATGTTCGGCGGGCTGACCCACGAGCCCGCGGCGCGGCTGGCGCAGCTACTGGTCGAGATCACCCCGGACGGCTTGGACAAGGTGTTCCTGTGCGACTCCGGCTCGGTGTCGGTGGAGGTCGCCGCGAAGATGTGCCTGCAGTACTGGCGGGCGCTGGGCCGTCCGGGCAAGCGACGGCTGTTCACCTGGCGCGGTGGGTATCACGGCGACACGTTCACGCCGATGAGCGTCTGCGATCCCGACGGCGGCATGCACTCGCTGTGGACCGACGTGCTGACCGAACAGATCTTCGCGCCGGTGCCGCCGAAAGACTATGAGCCCGAATATGTTCGCGAACTCGAGCGCCTGTTCGAGGCGCACGCCGAGGAGATGGCGGCGGTGATCGTGGAGCCGATCGTGCAGGGTGCGGGCGGGATGCGATTCCACCACCCGCGCTACCTGAACGAGCTGCGGCGGCTGTGCGACGAGCACGGGGTGCTGCTGGTCTTCGACGAGATCGCCACCGGATTCGGCCGCACCGGAACGCTTTTCGCGGCCGATCGGGCCGGCGTGCGGCCGGATGTGCTGTGCCTGGGCAAGGCGCTCACCGGCGGGTACCTGACGCTGGCCGCCACGCTGTGCACCGCGGCGATCGCCGAAACCATCAGCGCCGGGCACGGCGGGCTGATGCACGGGCCGACGTTCATGGGCAATCCGCTCGCCTGCGCCGTCGCGGTCGCCTCGATCGAGCTGCTGCTGTCGCGCGACTGGGCGGCGGAGGTGGCCGGGATCGAAGCGGGCCTGACCGCGGGACTGGCTGCCGCGCACGAGGTTCCAGGTGTGGTGGAGGTGCGGGTGCGGGGGGCCATCGGCGTCGTCGAGCTCGAGCGCCCGGTGGATATGCGCAAGGCGACCCATGCCGCCGTCGAGGCCGGAGTGTGGCTACGACCGTTCCGCAACCTCGTCTACACCATGCCGCCGTTCATCAGCAGCGAGGAGGATGTGGCGCGGATCGGCGCCGCCGCGATTGCGGCCGCCGCGACCTGAGTCCGATTCACCTGCGCCACAGCGTGTTCGGCCCCGCGGTCAGTGCCGGGCGCGTTCCACCGCCTTGCCGATCGCGTATCCGATGAATCCTCCGACGAGCAGGCCGATCACGAAGATGACGAGCAGGAAGACCAGTACCGCGTCACGGATCTTCTTCAGCACCCCGGCCGCTTCGTAGTATTGGGCGGCATCGACGGACTGGGCGAGCACGGCATGGGTAACACTCATGCGCGCGATGCTGCCAGATAGCGGAGGCAGTGTCCTGCCGAGATCGGTCGTGGTCGAGTGTTCCACGGGCGCAGCGAGGTACGCGACGTGTTGCTGCGGAGTTCGTAGACGTGACCGAGTTCTCACCCCGGACTGGTGAAGGCTTGCAACAGGGTAAGAACGATGTCGTGCAGCCGGTCTCGGGACAGCTCCAGCGTTCCGGCGCCGGCGAGGTGGTCGAATACGAGCCCGTCCAGGCAGGCGACGAAGGCGTGGGCCTGCGCGACGGGGGCGGAGGCGCCGAGTGCCGTGAACATCTGCTCGGCCGGTCGGCGGATCCGGGATCCCGCGTCGGTCAGCGTCTTTCGCAGTTCCGGCCGCCGCGTCGCCTCGAGGGCGAGTTCGTAGCGGGCCAGCATGCGCACCTTCTCGGTGGTGATCCACTGCACGGCGAGATCCGCGATCGCCCGGGCGATCTCGTCGGGATCGGTGGTCGGCGGTGCGATCGTCGCGTCGAGGTCCCGCTCGGCGAGCCGGTCGACCGCCGCCGTGAGCAGTGCCTGCCTGGTGCGGAAGTGGTTGGAGCACGAGCCTTCCGGTAATCCGGCCGCCTGATCGACCGCGCGGTGCGTGAGCCCGCGCATACCCGAGCGGGCCAGCGTTTCGATCGCCGCGTCGGCGAGCAGGGCACGTCGGTCTGCGGTCTCGGTCACGATCGGTTCCCTTTCCTCGGCATCCGGACTACAACTGTAGTTGGACGGTGAACTACAGCTGTAGTGGAGGATGTCATGGGAGCTACCGGACGGGCGATCGTGGTCGGCGGCGGCATCGGCGGCCTGGCCACGGCCATCGCGCTGACACGGCGGGACTGGCAGGTCGAGGTGCTCGAGCGCGCGGCGGTGGCGGCGGACGCCGGTTCGGGTCTGGGGTTGTGGCCCAACGGAGTACGGGCTCTCGACGCGCTGACGGTGGGGGAGCGGGTGCGCGCCCGGGCGATGGTCGATACCGACGGCGGGGTCCGTGATCTGGCGGGCCGATGGATGTCGAAGACCGACACCGTGGAGCTGGCCCGGCGATACGGCTCGATGGTGACGATTCATCGCGCGGACCTGTTCGGCATTCTGCGGGATGCGTTGCCCGCGGACACGCTCCGGCTCGGTATCACGGTCACCGGCGTCGAGAACCACGGCGGCCGGGCGAAGGTCGTGCACAGCGAGGGCGTCTCGGAGGCCGATCTGGTGGTCGGGGCGGACGGGCTGCGCAGTAGGGTGCGCCACGCGGTGTGGCCACAGGCCCGGGGGCCGCGGTACGCGGGCTACACCACCTGGCGGATGGTCACCCACCCCGTGCCGCCGCTCCGTAGCGGTGGTGAAACCTGGGGCCGCGGTAGGCGTTTCGGCATCGTTCCGTTGTCGGACGGTCGCGTCTACCTGTACGGGACCGTCAATGCGCCGGAAGGGGCCCGGGGCCCGGACGGCGAATGGGGCGAGGTGCGACGGCACTTCGGTACCTGGCACGATCCGATCCCCGCGCTGCTCGACGCGGTCGATCCGGAGGCCGTCCTGCGCCACGACATCTACGACCTGCCCGACCTGCCGGCCTTCGTCCACGGCCGGGTGGCCCTGCTCGGCGACGCCGCCCACGCCATGACGCCGAATGTCGGCCAGGGCGCGAACCAGGCTCTCGAGGACGCCGTCGCACTCGCCGCCCTGCTCGACCGCCACCCGATCGAGGCGGCCCTGGCCACCTACGACCGCCTGCGCCGCCCGCACACCCAGGCGATCGTCCGGCGCTCCCGCCGCGTCGGCGCCGTGGCCCAGTGGTCCTGGCGACCCGCAACGATGCTGCGCGACACCGTCGTTCGCCGGACCCCGGGCAAAGCCGGGCTGCGTTCTCTGGCGCCGATCCTCGACTGGGGTCCGCCGGAACTCACGGCCGAGTAGCGTCGCGCCTCCACCCTCGCCCCCCTCCTGAACGGCGTTCAAGTATGCTGCTGTGCTGTGAGAGATCCGTTGGGTTGGCTGGATGCGCGGGCCGGGGAGCGGGTGCGGGCCGGGCTGCGGCGGGAATTGCGGGCGCGGGCGCCGGAGACCGGGCTGATAGACCTGGCGTCCAACGATTACCTGGGGTTGTCGCGGCATCCCGAGGTGATCGAGGGTGCGGTCGAGGCCGTGCGGAAATGGGGCGCCGGATCGACCGGATCCCGGCTGGTCACCGGGACGACGGTCGAGCACGAACAGCTGGAGGACGAGCTGGCGGAGTTCGTCGGCGCCGAGGCGGGACTCGTGTTCGCCTCGGGCTACGCCGCCAATCTGGGCGTGGTGACGGCGCTGGCCGGGCGCGGTGCGCTGGTGGTGTCGGATGCGGGCAGTCACGCGTCGCTGGTCGATGCCTGCCGCCTCTCGCGCGCCCGGGTGGAGATCGCGCCGCACCGCGACGTCGATGCCGTGGCGCGGCTGCTGTCCGCGCGCACCGAGGAGCGGGCGGTCGTGCTGACGGACTCGGTGTTCAGCGCCGACGGTGATCTCGCGCCGCTGGCGGATCTGCACCGGGTGGTGCGCGCCCACGGCGCGGTACTGATCGTCGACGAGGCGCACGGCATCGGGGTGCGCGGCGCAGGGGGCCGCGGACTGGTGCACGAGCTCGGCCTCGCCGGTGCGCCCGACCTGATCGTCACCGCGACGCTCTCGAAAGCCCTTGCCGCCCAAGGCGGTGTGGTACTCGCCGACGAGCGGGTGCGGGCACATCTGATCGACGCGGCGCGCACCTTCATCTTCGATACCGGACTGGCCCCGGCGGCCGTAGGCGCGGCGCGGGCCGCCCTGCGCCTGCTGCGCCGCGAGCCCGCGATGGCGGGCCGGGTCCTGGATCGGGCCACCGCCATCGCGCGGATCGCCGGTGTGCCGCAACCGGATTCGGCCGTGGTCTCGGTGGTGCTCGGAGAGGCGCAGGTCGCCTACGATGCCGCCCAGGCCAGCCGTGCCCGGGGGCTGAGCGTGGGCTGCTTCCGCCCGCCCTCGGTGCCGGAGGGCACCTCACGGCTACGCCTCACCGCCCGAGCCGACCTCGACGACGCCGAAATGAACACCATCGCAACGGTTCTCGCTGAGGTGCTGGCTACTGCGCGAGGCGAGGTCCGGGCATGAGCGTGCTCATTGTGACCGGAACCTCCACGGAGGTCGGAAAGACGATCGTCACGGCGGCACTGGCCGCTGCCGCCCGAGCCGCCGGACGCTCGGTGGCGGTGTGCAAACCGGCACAGACGGGGATGGGACCGGGTGAGCCCGGAGACCTCGCGGAGGTCCGGCGGCTCGCCGGTGTCACCCGCACGCTCGAACTGGCCCGGTATCCCGATCCCTTGGCGCCCGACACCGCCGCGCGCCGCGCCGGGCAGCCGCTGCTGACGCTCGGGGAGACGGCCGCCGCCATCGACTCGCTGGCGGATGCGGATCTGACCCTGGTGGAGGGTGCGGGCGGATTGCTGGTCCGGCTGGGCGAATTCACGGTCGTCGATCTCGCACAGAAGCTGGGCGCGCCCGTGCTGGTGGTCACGGCCGCGGAGCTCGGCACGCTCAATCACAGCGAGCTCACCACCCGCGCGCTGGCCGTCGCCGGTGTGCCCTGCGCGGGCCTGGCCATCGGATCATGGCCGATCGCCCCGGGCCTCGCCGCCGAGTGCAATCGCGTCGACCTGCCCGCGGTCACGGGCGAAGCGTTGGTCGGCATCGTCCCGGAGGGCGCGGGCAACTGGCAGCCGGAACGCTTCGCCGCCACCGCGCCCGACTGGTTCCTCCCGCACTGGCGCACCCGCCACCTCGGCTGACCACCACCCGCGACGCGCCCGGCCCAGCACAGCGGTTCCCGCACGTCTTGTTCGTTCCCGCACGCTCTGCAGCGGCCTGTGGGGAGTGCGGGAATATGAAGGGCGTGCGCGAAGGAGAGCACTCGGGCGGGGGGATAGCCGGGGATGGGTGGGTGTGGCGCGGGACACCGGGGGGCTGCCGCGGATGATCGTGACGGTGGATCGGTCCTACAGTGGATGAAGATGCTTCTGGAGGACCGGCACCCGTCCACCGTCGCGGACTTCGACGATGCGCGGCGGAGGGTGCGGCTGGCCGAGACCAGGCCCGGGCATGGCTGGGGTCGGTTGCGGCGCACGCGCAAGGTACTGCTGGGGATCCTGTTGATTCCGCTCGTACTTCTCGTGGCGTTCGCCCAGTACCTGGCCGTCGACGTCGCCCCTGAGCGGGCGCGGCTGGCCAAGACCGAACCGGCGGTGCTGCCGATCGCCGCCCCCGCCCCGGAGGCCCGCAACACCGCCGTATTCGATCTGACGGGTCTGGGCACGCTGGATGCCACCGACACCGCGCGCGCCCTGCCGTCCCTGACCCGGCTGGGGTCGGTGTGGGCCGTGCGCTACGACAACTCCGGTATCGACACGAAGGTCATCAGCGACCTCATCATCAAGGTCACCGAGGCCGCGAAGATCGACAATGTGGTGCTGGTCGGGCACAGCATGGGCGGCGTCATCGCCCTCGAGATCGGCAAGCACATCCACACCGACAGCACCAAGACCCTGGCGGGAATCCTGCTGGACTGCACGCCGGTCGACCTGGGCGCGGTCCGCCCGGAGAGCCGGGATCAGGGCGAGGACCTGATGCGGTGGACCGGATGGCTGCCCGGGACCCGGGAGAGTCGCGGACTGCGGATCATCGCCGAAACCTATGCCCGCCGCGAGCGTTTCGTCGACCAGTCCACGTTCCCGCCGGGGATCCGCACCGACAAATTCGGGAACGCGGTCCAGGATGTGCTGCGGCAGAAGATCGCCAACCGCGACGCGGCCAGCAACGGCCTGATCGAATCGCAGTTCCGGGCCATCGTGGCCGGCGGCGCCGTCGATGATCTGCGGGCGCTGGCCAAGCCCTCGCACGGCAAGCCGCGCCCGGCGATCGCCTTCATCCGGCCGCACAATCCGGAACGCGACCCGATCGTCGACGTCGAGGCCACCCACCGCGTGCTGATCGAACAGGCGGGCGGCGTGAACGGGACGTTGCTGGTGGTGCTCACGCGCGGTACCGGCCATGCCAATCCGAGGCAGCAGCCGGGCGAGTACAACAAGGTCATCGAGCAGCAGGTGGTGCCGTTCATGCGGCTGGTGCGCAATCAGGAGCTGGTCTCGACGGCCCGGTGACCGGCGCGAGTTCAGCGCACCGTGTCGTCGGTCCGGGGCCGGATGTCCGAGGGCGGCAGCAGGTTCCAGCGTTCCAGCTGGGCTCGGATCTGCTCTGCGGCATCGATGTTGAGCGGCCCGCTGGTCCACATCGCGTACGGCAGATTGAGGAAGCGCTGCTCGGTGACCGCGCGCAACTGGTTGATGCCCGGCTTGGCGCGCAGCAGGTCGACCTTCTCCTGGAACGACTGCGGGGGGTAGTCGACGAAGACGATGGCGTCCGGATCGGAGTTCGCCAGCCGCTCCCACGAGACCTTGGTCCAGGTGTCGCTCACGTCGTCGAGCACGTTGCGCGCGCCGGCCGCGTCCAGGATCGCCTGCGGCCCACCGAATTTGCCGCTGGAGAAGACGGTGTCGCTGGCGCTGTCGAAGACGAAGATATTCGGGCGGCGCGGGGCCTGGGGCGCCCGGTGCAACGCGTCCAGGCGTTGATCAAGGTCGGCGATGAGCGACTTCGCCTGCTCGGTGCGGCCGGTGATCGCGCCGAGATTGTCCAGGTCGGTCCGCAGCGCGGTCCACGGCTCCACGACCCCGCGGGCCCGTTCGCTCCCGGCCTGCCGGCAGCTCTCGGTGAGTACGTACGCGGCAATGCCGTTCTTGCGCAACGAGTCCGGGGTGAGGTCGGTGGCCTCCTCGTACCCGTAGTTCCAGCCCGCGACCATGACATCGGGATGCTGGGCCAGTACGGTCTCGCGCGAAGGTTTCTGGGGCGCAACCTGTTTCAACCGATCGACCACATCGCCGTAATGCCGTCGCAGGGTGTCGGCGTCGCGTCCCATGCTCGATACGGCGGCCACCGAATCCTGGGCGCCCAGGGCCAGCGCCATCGAGATCATGTTGCTGTCGTTGACGAACATGCGCTGCGCGGGGGACGGGAAGCGCACCTCCTGCCCGCAGTTGCGGACGGTGAGGTTGCCGCCGGCCGTCGGTGACGGGCCGCATGCCGCCACGGTCAGGGCGGCGGTCAGGAGAGTGAGGGCCAGAGTTGCTTGTCTCATGGCTGCCTTTCTGTAGAGGGGGATCCGGCCCGAGTGGTCACTATTCGCGTTCGTGCGGCAGTTCTTGCCATGTGAGCGAGAAGAGTGGACGCGGCGGCCGGATCACGGTGGTCCGGGGTTCGAGTCGAGCAGCAGATGGACCGCGCCGGTATCCGGATGGCGCACTCGCGCGGCCCGGACACCGAATACGGTGCTCAGCGTGTCGGGGGCCAGCGCGGCCTCCGGCGGCTCCAGCGCGCTCGCCCGGCCGTCGTGCAGCACCAGCACCCGGTCGCAATAGCGGTCGGCCAGGGTCAGATCGTGCAGTGCCAGCACCACGGTCCGGTCCAGGGTGCGGATCTGTTCCAGCAGCGCCAGCCGGTGGGTGATGTCGAGGTGGTTGGTCGGCTCGTCGAGCAGCAGCAGGGGAGTGGACTGGATCAGCGCCCGGGCCAGCAGCACCCGCTGCCGCTCCCCGCCGGACATCCGGTGCACCGGACGGTCGGCGAAGCCGTCGAGATCGACTGTGCGCAGAGCGCTTTCGACCGCCTGGCGCTCGCGGGGACCGCCCGGGCCCCACGGTGGCAGATACGGTGTGCGGCCCAGCGCGACCACCTCGCCGGCGCGCAGATCATCGGGCGGCTGCTCGTCCTGGGCGACCAGCGCGACCGTATGGGCCCGGCGTCGCGGTGAAAGCCGGTGCAGCTCATGCCCGTCGGCGAGCACGCTGCCGTGATGCGGTCGCAGCAGCCCGGCCAGCGTCCGCAGCAGCGTGGTCTTCCCGCTGCCGTTCGGCCCGACGATGCCGATGGTCTCCCCGGCCCGGACCGTGAAGGACACGTCTTCGATTACTGTCCGTCGCCCGGGGCCACAACCGAGGCCGCGAGTCTCGAGGGCGGCGGCAGGGGTGTTCTCGCTCATCGTGCCCCGCTCGACCCCTGTGTGCCGCAACCGAAATCGGCCACTGCGGACGCTGGTCCGGACAAGAGCGTCCGGCACACCGGTACCACCCCCGCGCCGCTGAACCTGGTCGCCGCTCGGCAGAAGCCCACGGTCGTCTGCGCCGATCGGTCGACCCCGGGCCGTATTCCCGCATTCATGCCGCACCGAACCGGTAGCGCCGCCGCCCCATCAGCAGCAGAAACACCGGCGCGCCGATCAGCCCCGTCAGCACCCCCACCGGAATCTCGGTGGGCCGCACCAGAATCCGGGCCGCGGCGTCGGCCACCACCAGGAACAATGCCCCGCACAGCGCGCAGACGGGCAGCAGCGCCCGATGCGGCGACCCGACCAGCAGCCGCGCCGCGTGCGGTACCACCAGCCCGACGAAACCGATGCCACCGGACACCGCCACCAGCACCCCGACGAGAATCGCGAGCCCCACGAACAGCGCGATCCGCAGGGCGCGCACCGGAACTCCCACCGAGGCCGCGGTATCGGCGCCGAGGTTCAGGGCGTCGAGCCATCCGCTGGTCGCCAGCAGCGCGACCGCCGCCGCGCCGACCACGCACGCGGGCAGCGCGATCCGTGTCCAGTCCGCGCCCGCCAGGCTGCCCAGCAGCCAGAACAGCACCGACTGCGCCGCCGCCGGATCCGCGCTGCGGAAGATCAGATAGCTGCTCAGGGCCGCGAAGGCAGAGCCGAGGACGGTGCCGGTCAGCACCAGCCGCAGCGGCGTGAGCCCGCCCTGCGCGACCGAGATCGCGAAAACCAGTGCGGCCGCGACGAAGGCGCCCGCCAGTGCGCCGCCCGACAGTGCCCACACCCCGGCCCCGGCGAACAGCCCGGAGGTGATCACGGCCGCCGCTCCGACCCCCGCCCCGGAGGACACCCCGAGCAGATAGGGATCGGCGAGCGGATTGCGCACCAGCGTCTGCATCGCCGCACCCGCCAGCGCCAGGCCCGCCCCGACCACGGCGGCCAGCACGGTGCGCGGCACCCGCAGCTCCCAGACGATGGTGTCCATGCCCGGGTCGGCCCCGGGAGCGCCGGTGACATGGCCGCGCAACACCTCGAACACCGTTGCGAGGGGCAGGTTTTCGGCCCCGAATCCGGTCGCCGCGACCATGGCGACCGCCAACATCACCGTGACGACGGGGATTACCACCGATATCCGCGCACGGATCATCGCCGATACTCCATGGGCACCTCGCGACCTCTGCAGAGCTGTGCCGGGCGAGGGAGGTCTGACTTCCGCGGTGCACCAGGGCCCGCGGTCACAGTGGCGCGACCGTTCCGGATTTCCACCGGATTCCCGCACTCGCCGGCAGGGACGGAAACGAACTCTACAGTCCGGTTCTCTGGGATCGGTCTCGGGTCAGCGCACCCGGCTGCCCAGCAGGTGCCGCACGCCGCCGACGAACAGCTGCAACCCGAAGTCGAAACGGTCGGTGGCGCTGGTGTTCTCGTACAGCGGCGACGACTCCTCCGCCAGCGCGCCCGCCGAATCCATCTGCATCCGCGACTGCTCGTCGACGGTCTCGCCGAGCACGTAGTACAGCAGCGTGTAGGCGGCCAGGTCGGCCTCCTCGCGGGTCATGCCGCCGCGGATCAGCGCTCCCGCCACGCGCTCGCGGCCCTTGCTGGTGGTGAGGCGGGAGGCGTAGGTGGACGACACCAGTTCGGCGCCGTCGCGGTAGGCGAGCAGGCACGAGCGCATCCGATGCGCCAGTTCGCCCACCTGCGCGGACCATTCGTCGGCCGTGATCGCCTCGTCCAGCGGCGCCAGGATGCGGTCGGCGACCGCGCCCAGCAGCGCCTGCTTGTTGGGAAAGTGCCAGTACAGCGCGCCGGGCTGCACATGCAGTGCGGTCGCCAGCCGGCGCATCGTGAGATCGGCCAGGCCGTACTGGTCGAGGATGGCGACGGCGCCGTCGACGACGTCCGTGCGATGCAGTTGCACTTGGCGACAACCCTTCCGTGCTTTGACTCGCGTCCCACGCTACCCTAGCCTGAACACCGTTCAAGTTGCACGGCCGACCGGCCGGACGAAGGGATTCGTGCGCATGACCCAGGCACCCGTCAGGACCGACACCGACATTCTGGCGACCGCCCGCGAGCAGGTGCTCGACCGCGGCGTCGGCCTCGACGAGCAACAGACGCTCGAGGTGCTGCGCCTCGGCGACGAGCGGCTCGAGGAACTACTGGAGCTGGCGCACGAGGTGCGGATGCGGTGGTGCGGGCCGGAGGTCGAGGTCGAGGGCATCATCTCGCTCAAGACCGGCGGCTGCCCGGAGGACTGCCACTTCTGTTCGCAATCGGGGCTTTTCCAGTCGCCCGTGCGCGCGGCCTGGCTCGACATCCCCTCACTCGTGGAGGCGGCGAAGCAGACCGCCAAGACCGGCGCCACCGAGTTCTGCATCGTCGCGGCCGTGCGCGGCCCGGACGAGCGGCTGATGGCGCAGGTCGCCGCCGGTGTGGAGGCGATCCGCAACGAGGTCGACATCCAGGTGGCGTGCTCGCTGGGCATGCTCACCCAGGAGCAGGTCGACCAGCTCGCCGCGATGGGCGTGCACCGCTACAACCACAACCTCGAGACCTCGCGGTCGCACTTCCCGAACGTGGTCACCACGCACAGCTGGGAGGAGCGCTGGGACACCCTGCGCATGGTCCGCGAGGCGGGCATGGAGGTCTGCTGCGGCGGCATCCTCGGCATGGGCGAAACCCTGGAGCAGCGTGCGGAATTCGCGGCCAACCTGGCCGAGCTGGAGCCCGACGAGGTGCCGCTGAACTTCCTCAACCCGCGCCCGGGCACCCCGTTCGGCGACCTCGAGGTGCTGCCCGCCGCCGACGCGCTGCGGGCGGTGGCCGCGTTCCGGCTGGCGTTGCCGCGCACCATGCTTCGCTTCGCCGGCGGCCGCGAGATCACCCTGGGCGATCTGGGCGCCAAGAAGGGCATCCTCGGCGGCATCAACGCCGTCATCGTCGGCAACTATCTGACCACCCTGGGCCGCCCGGCCGAGGCGGACCTGGATCTGCTCGGCGAGTTGAAGATGCCGATCAAGGCGCTCAACGAGACCATCTAGGGCGCTTCGGCCGCACCGGTGCGCGCCGCCCAGTGCACTGCGGCCCGGTGCGGTTCAGGTATTGTCGGCAGCCCAGGAGCTGCACTTTTCGAGGTGGTCGTGGACATCATGGAAGAGCGCTACAACCCGTTCACGGGTAAGCGGGTTGTACCGAATCTGGACGACGCGGTCCCCGCGGCCGCACTGCTGGGTCTGGAGCCGCCGCGGTTCTGCGAGCACTGCGGGCGGCGCATGGTGGTTCAGGTGAGCCCCGACGGCTGGTGGGCGAAGTGCTCGCGGCACGGGGTCACCGATTCCAAGAGCCTGGAACATCGTTGATGGCGCATCAGAGCGCTGTCGTGCCGTCCGACGCCCGGCGCCGCGAGTTGCGCGCCGTGTTGTGGGTGGTGGCGGCCGTACTGCTGGTGAGTGCGGTCGGCGGCGCGTTGTGGGGGGTGCTGGCGCCCGCGGAGAAGGTGCTCGTGGTCGAGCCCGGCCGGGGTGCGGCGCTGCCGGGGGAGAGCGCGCACCGATTCGATGCCGTCGCGATATTCGTCTGTGCCGGTGCGATCGCGGGACTGCTGAGCGCCGCGGCGGTGTGGCGGCTGCGGCGGTTGCGTGGTCCGCTGCTGCAGGGCGGTCTGCTGGCCGGGTCGCTGGCCGGTGCCTGGCTGATGTCCTGGGTCGGTGATCAGGTGGCGGGTCTGCTGCATCCGCGCCCGTCGAATCCGCCGGTGCAGGCGATCGTCGAGCTGGCTCCGGCCATCGTGCCGTCGCAGGTCACGGGCTGGACTCAGCTGATGGTGCAGCCGCTGATCGCCTCGCTGGTGGTGCTGGTGCTGGCCGCGCTGAGCACCTCCGAGGACCTGGGTTCCGGCGCGGGGAGCACCGGCGAGTCGCCCGACGGTGCGCGGCCCTACGCCTCCGACGTCACCTATGGGCCGTACGGCACACCGGTCTCGCAGGCCATCCATCTCGGCCCGTTCCAAGGAGCCGATTCCGGTTCGCCGCGTTGACGCCGGGCCGCGGCCGAACTGTTGCCGTAGGTTTTCCGGCGCGCCGTAGGCTGAGGGCACAGCACCTTCGGAAAGGCGGCGGGCCGTGGGGTTCATCGGGGCCGGACCGATCGTCGAGGCTATCGACGCCGAGTCCTGGCGCATTTGCCAACCCATCGAATACCGGGGTGAATACCAGACTTTCGTGGTCCCCTCCGGATTCCGCACCGACTTCGCGTCGGTGCCTCGGGCCCTGGTGTGGCTGGTCCCGCGCTACGGCGCCTTCACCCGCGCCGCCATCCTGCACGACTATCTGACCCGCGGCGACGAGGTGAGCCGCGCGGACGCCGACGGGCTGTTCCGGCGTGCCCTGCGCGAAACCGGTGTGTCGGTCCCGCAGCGCTGGATGATGTGGGCGGCAGTACGTTTGGGCTCGAGGTTGAGCGGCGCGAGCCCCGGCGACATCGCGCTGTTTCTCCTCATCGCGATCCCGTCCACGGTATTCCTGGTGGTTCCGGTGGTCGTCGTCCAGCTGTGGCTGCTGTTGTTCTGGGTGGTGGAGGCGTTGTTCTGGATGTTCGGCCGGATAGCGGGCCGCACCGACGCACCCCCGCCCAAACCTCGGGTGCGAATGTCCACCTGAGGCCGCAGGCATGTTCGGGTGTGGTCTGATACCCGTCGAGTAGCCGGATACCCGGCCCCGTCCCACCACCGGCCGCCGATCGGGAACGAAATTCGCTGGCCGCCCGGGGCGCCGATCGCTACCGTGGTCGCGATCGAAGCGGAAGGAGGCGGCGATGGGCAAGACACGCCGGGCGGAGCACGCGCACGGCGACGCGACGACGGCACAGGCGGGCGAACGCGCCGACCTCACCGCCTGGCGCCGGCGCCACGAGTTGCGCAGATCCAATGGTGCGCAACCGATTCCGAGCAAGCCGGCATACCGCCGCGTCGTGAAGCATCGACAGCGCTACTGAGCCCGAGTGGATAATGCGTCGGTGACCGTGCAACGCCGGATCTCGGTGGTGGGCACGTCGGGTTCGGGAAAGAGTTCACTGGCATGCCGCATTGCGCGGCGGCTCGGGATCCCGCATATCGAACTCGACGCCATCCATCATCAAGCAGATTGGACGCCCATGCCCGCGGACGAGTTCCGGGCCGTGGTCGCCGAGCGAATCGCACAGGATGCCTGGGTGGTCGACGGCAACTACCGGGGGAAGCTCGGGGACCTGGTGTGGCAGCGCGCGGACACCGTGGTCTGGCTGGACCTGCCGCGTGCGCGGGTCATGCTGCAGATCGTCAAGCGCACGGTAGGCCGATCACTCACGGGCCGCGAGCTGTGGAACGGCAATCGAGAGGATTGGCGAAACATGTTGTCGACCGATCCCGAACGATCGGTGATCGTCTGGGCTTGGACGACCCATGCCGGGAATCGCGCACGCTACGCGGCCGCGCAGACAGACCCGGCCTACGGGCACATCGACTTCGTTCGCGTGCGGTCTCACCGGGAGGCCGAGGCATTTATGGCCGGGCTCACCCGGCTGCCACGCACGTAGTCCACGGGGCAGTTGTGGCGGCGATCTCGGGTGATTCTCGGATCGGCCGGAGCGCCGGGGTGACCGGTCGCCGTATCGTGGAAGCCACTGGCAGGTGGAGGTTCGGATGCGGCGCACGGCGTTGGGTATCGGGGAGCTCGCCGAGGTGACGGGCGTTCCGGTGCGGACGATCCGCTACTACAGCGACGAGGGGATCCTCGAATCGGTGCGCAGCTCCGGCGGGCACCGCCGGTACGCGCCCGCGGCGGTCGACCGCCTCGCACTCGTGCGGCGACTGCGCGGGCTCGGGCTCGGACTGCCCGCGATCGCCTCCGTGCTCGAGGGTGAGCGCTCGATCGCGGAGGCCGTCGCGGCCGAGCGCACCGCGGTGGACGATCAGCTGACGGTGCTCGCATGGCGGCGGGCCCGGCTCGCCGCCGTCGAGGGCACGGTGGCCGGAGATATCAGCGGATGCGTGGAACTGCTTGCCGCGGTGGAGGATCCGATCGCGGCGCGCGATGCGGTGATCGCCTTCTGGCGGCGGTTGTTCGACGGCCGCCTACCCGCCGACCTGTTCGACTCGTTCGTCGAGATGTGCGTTCCGGCACCGCCGAGGGAACCGACGGTCGAACAGGCCGTCGCCTACGCCGAGCTGGTCGGCCTGATCGGCAATCGGTCCCTGACCGGCCGACTGGTGACACGAATGCACTTGGGGCACAGGCCGACCGGCGCGGACACCGCCCTGCTCGCGGGTGTGGGCGAGGCGTGTCAGCTGGCCGAACCGCTGGTGCGCGCGGGCGCCCGGCCGGGCCCCGGCGCCGTGCTCGACCACTTCGTGGCCAGTCACGCGGCGGCCCGGAAGGTCGGGGATACGCCCGAGTTCCGGCGTTTCCTGCTCGACTACCTGGCCGCGGAGCGCGATCCGGGGACCCTCCGCTACTGGCAGCTGGTCGGCGAATTGACCGATGCCCCAGTCACTCTCGGTACCTTGCAGCTGTGGTTACTGGACGGGCTGGCCCGATCGGTCGACGCCGAGGCACACACTCTGCCGGGCGCACGCGCCGCCGGCCTCGGCGAGCCGTCGCTGCCCTCACCGGTCTGATGGCCGGGCTACCCGAAATCCCGCGCCAGCACGGCGCGCGCATGCGCATCGGCCAGGAGCAGTCCCACTTCCCGGCGCAGCCTGCCGAGTTCCCGGCGCCGAGCGGTGGTGCCGGTCGTGGTCGCGAGCTCCTGATCCAGGAAGCCGAGGGCGTGCCGCAGACCGCTCACACGCTCGACGGTCGCGCCGTCGCCCGAGTCTCTCGCCTCCTCGATGAGCTGAGCGAGCCGATGTTCCAGACCTGGTTGCCGCCGTCGGCCGAGCCGACGTTCCAGACCGAGCATTTCGCCTCCTGACGCTTAGCGTGCCGTTAAATAACGGTACATCAGAAGGCGGCAAGATAGGAAGGTTCACCCGCGCGGCCGCAGCGCGGCGAATTCGTCGGTCACCCTGATCTCGTCGTCGGTGAAGCGGTAGACGGCGGCGGGCCGTCCGCCCGCCTTGCCGGGGGAGGCGGTGTCGCCGGTCGGGGTGATCACCTTGCGGCGGCTCAGGACTCGCTGCAGGTTGGTGGTATCGACTTCGTATCCCAAAGCGGCACAATAGATCTCGCGAAGCGTGGACATGGTGAAATGCGAAGGAGCAAGGGCGAAGGCGATATTGGTGTAGGACAGCTTGGCTGCCAGCCTGGTGCGGGCGTGATGGACGACCGTGCCGTGGTCGAAGGACATGTTCGGCAGCGACGAGACCGGATGCCAGCGGGTGTCCGGCGGCAGATGGGGGTCGGCGGACAGCGGGACCAGCCCGAGGTAGGCCGAGGCTATGCGGCGCGGGCCGGGGACACGGTCCGGATCGCTGAAGACCGACAGCTGCTCGATATGCCACAGCTCGCGCACATCGACCTTCTCGGCGAGCTGGCGGCGGGCCGAGACATCGAGATCCTCGTCGTCGCGCAGGCGGCCGCCGGGTAGCGACCAGGTGCCGGTCTGCGGCTCCATCGCCCGCTCCCACAGCAACACCGCCAGTTCGGTGTGCCAGCCCGGTGCGCACCGCGGTGACTCGGGGTCCACCGGTGCACTGGCATCCTGACCTGCGGTGATGGTGTCGGGGAAGCGACGAACCTGGAACACCGCGGTGAGCGATTCGTGAATGGTGCTACTATGGGCCACGTTTTCGATTGTAAGTCGAAAACCTGGTGGATGCGAATCGGCGAGGCTGCCGAGCGCATGAGGAAGGAGCCAGACCATGGCGACTATGACGTTTGCCGGGCGCGTTGAGGACGGTCCGTCGGGATATTCGGGGGTGGAGGCCACCCCGGAGTGGGCGCAGGAGATCAAGCGCCTCGCGCGCGAGCGCAACGCGACCATCCTGGCGCACAACTACCAGCTGCCCGAGATCCAGGACGTCGCCGACCATGTCGGCGACTCGCTGGCGCTGTCGCGCATCGCGGCCGAGGCGCCCGAGGACACGATCGTGTTCTGCGGCGTGCACTTCATGGCGGAGACGGCCAAGATCCTCAGTCCCGAGAAGACCGTGCTGATTCCGGACCAGCGGGCCGGATGCTCGCTGGCCGACTCGATCACCGCCGACGACCTGCGCGCGTGGAAGGCCGAACATCCCGGCGCCGTGGTGGTGTCGTATGTGAACACCACCGCCGCGGTGAAGGCGCTGACCGACATCTGCTGCACCTCCTCGAATGCCGTGGACGTGGTGGCGTCCATCGACCCCGACCGCGAGGTGCTGTTCCTGCCCGACCAGTTCCTGGGCGCGCACGTCAAGCGCGTGACCGGGCGGGAGAACATGCACATCTGGGCCGGTGAATGCCACGTGCACGCGGGCATCAACGGCGACGAGCTGACCGAGCAGGCGCGCAGCCACCCGGACGCGGAGCTGTTCGTGCATCCCGAATGCGGTTGCGCCACTTCGGCGTTGTACCTGGCCGGTGAGGGCGCCTTCCCGGCCGACCGGGTGCACATCCTGTCCACCGGCGGCATGATCGACGCGGCCCGGGCGGCCAAGTCGAACCAGGTGCTGGTCGCCACCGAGGTCGGCATGCTGCACCAATTGCGCAGGGCCGCACCGGGAATCGATTTCCAGGCCGTCAACGACCGCGCCTCCTGCAAGTACATGAAGATGATCACCCCGGCGGCGCTGCTGCGCTGCCTCGTGGAAAACCGCGACGAGGTGCACGTCGATCCGGAAACCGCCGCGCTGGGCCGCAGTTCGGTGCAGCGGATGATCGCCATCGGCAACCCAGGCGGCGGCGAGTGAACAGGGCGTCCGTGCGATGAGTATCCCGTCGATCGCCTGGGAGGCGGACGCCGACCTGGTGGTGATCGGTGGCGGGGTCGCCGGTCTCACCGCCGCCCGCACGGCCTCGCTGCGCGGGCTGCGGGTGCTGACCCTGAGCAAGGGCGGCCCGGGCGACACCTCCACGCAGTACGCCCAGGGCGGCATCGCCGTCGTTGCGCCGCACGGTGATTCGGTGGAGGCGCATATGCAGGACACGCTCACGGCGGGCGCGGGCCTGTGCGATCCGGCGGCGGTGCGGTCCATCGTCGAGGGCGGCCGGGACGCGGTGGCGGCGCTCACCGATCTCGGCGCGGTGTTCGATCTGGGCCGGGACGGCCAGATTTCGCGCACCCGCGAGGGCGGGCACAGCACGCGCCGCATCATCCACGCGGGCGGCGACGCCACCGGCGCGGAGGTGCAGCGGGCACTGAACACGGCCGGGCTGCCGGTGCTGTTCGGCACCGCCGCGGTGGATATCGTCACCGGGCCCAGGGGAGTGCGCGGCGTGATCGCGGTGTCGGACAAGGGTTTCGGCGTCGTACACGCCCCGGCGGTGCTGCTGGCGACCGGCGGCCTGGGCCAGCTGTACGCATGCAGCACCAACCCGGCCGGTGCGACCGCGGACGGCATCGCGCTGGCGCTGCGGGCCGGTGCGGCGGTCGCCGATCTGGAGTTCGTGCAGTTCCATCCGACGGTGCTGTTCGCCTCCGGCGGTCTCGGCAGGCGGCCGCTGATCAGTGAGGCGGTGCGTGGTGAGGGCGCCGTGCTCGTCGATTCGGACGGTACATCGGTGACGGACGGTGTGCACCCGCGCGGCGACCTCGCACCCCGCGATGTGGTGTCGCGGGCGGTCGCGGCGCGCATGCACGCCACCGGCACCGATCACGTCTACCTCGACGCGCGGATGATCGACGGGTTCGCGCAACGCTTTCCGACGATCACGGCGTCGTGTGCGGAGGTCGGGATCGACCCGCGCGTGGACCTCATCCCGGTGGCGCCCGCCGCGCACTACCAGTGCGGAGGCATCGTCACCGACACCCACGGCCGCACCGCGGTGCCCGGGTTGTACGCCGCGGGCGAGGTCGCCCGCACCGGCCTGCACGGCGGCAACCGCCTCGCGTCCAACAGCCTGCTCGAGGGTCTGGTGGTCGGCGGACGGGCCGGTGCCGCGGCGGCGGAACGCCTCGGCGAATCGGACCGCATCACCGAACTCGGGGCCGTCACCTTCCCCCGCGCGAACCGGAAGTCCCTGCAGGAGTTGATGACCGAACACGCGTCGGTCGTGCGTGACGGCGACGGCATGCGATCGGCGGTGCTGCGCCTGCTGCAGCTGCTGGCGGAGCCGATCGGCCCGTCCCAGGGAGCGGGCGTGGACGGCAGGGATCCGGAATCCGTCGCCCCGGCCGCGTTCGACGACGGCGCTCACGCGGTCGAGGACACGGAAAACACAGGGCTGGAAGGTAACCCGGGAGACTTGCCGGAACCGGGCCGGGCCGGGGCGATGGCGCGAGTGGTCACGGCGCTGGAAGACGCGTCGCTCACCCTGACCGCCCGCGCCTTCCTGGTCGCCGCGACCGCGCGCACCGAGAGCCGCGGCTGTCACACCCGCTCCGATCACCCCGAGTCGCGCGACGAACTGCGCCGCAGCCTCCCCGTCCGCCTCGGTGCGGACGGCCGCCCGAAACTGGCCACCGAGGGCGCGGGGACGACCGGGGAACCGGATCACCTCGCGGCGTCGCGAGCATGAGTTGGCCGAGCAGTTGAACGAAGGAGTGCAGTGATGGCCCTGGACGCCGAACTCGACCGTGACGAGACGCTGCGGCTGATCCGTACCGCTCTGGACGAGGACCTGCGGTACGGACCCGACATCACCACGGCGGCAACGGTTCCCGCCGACGCCGTGGTGAAGGCGTCGATGGTGTCGCGGCAGCACGGGACCGTGGCGGGGCTGGACGTGGGGCTGCTGGTGCTGGACGAGGTGATCGGCGCGGGCGGCTACGAGGTCACCGAGCGGGTCTCCGACGGCACCCGGGTGGCGCCCGGAGATTCGGTGCTGGACCTCCTCGCGCCGACCCGCGGACTGCTGACCGCGGAGCGCACCATGCTGAACCTGGTGTGCCATCTCTCGGGCATCGCCACCGCCACCGCCGAGTGGGTGGCGGCGATGGCCGGGACGCACTGCCGGGTCCGCGACAGCCGGAAGACGCTGCCGGGGCTGCGTTCCCTGCAGAAGTACGCGGTGCGCGCCGGTGGCGGGGTCAACCACCGCATGGGCCTCGGCGATGCGGCGCTCATCAAGGACAACCACGTGGTCGCCGCCGGTTCGGTGGTCGCGGCCCTGCGCGCCGTGCGGGAACTCGCCCCCGATATCACCTGCGAGGTCGAGGTGGACAGCCTCGAACAGCTCGACGAGGTGCTGGCCGAGGACGTGGAACTGGTGCTGCTGGACAACTTCCCGCTGTGGGCCACCCAGGCGGCGGTGCAGCGCCGCAACGCCCGCTCCCCGCGGACGAAGCTCGAATCCTCGGGCGGGCTGACGCTGGACGCCGCCGCGGACTACGCCCGCACGGGCGTGGACTACCTCGCGGTCGGAGCGCTCACCCACTCGGTGCGCGTGCTCGACCTCGGTCTCGACATGTAGCGGGCGGCCGGCGGGCCGGAGCGCGCTCAGAGGCCGAACTCGTCCGGGGCCAGCCGCAGCACGCCGCAGCATTCACGCAAGGCGGCGGCCTCGCGAGTGTCGAATGCTCCTGCAGGTTCCGCGATTTCGATACCCACCCGCACGGCGGCGCGGGCCTGGACGGGTCGACCGGTGACCCGGGCGACCTGATGCAGCACGTACGCCCGGCCGAACGCGGGATCGAGGGTGAGCCGGAGCCAGTTGTCCTCGAACAGGTTTCGCAGGTCCTGCGCCGGGAAGTGGTCCAGAACCGGTGCGGCGCCGACACGGTCGGCGACCCGGCTCCGGTCGGCCGGGTCGGCGGCGCCGGTGGCGCTGACCAAGGCGCACACACCCACGGCGGCGTCGCGGAACATGGTGTTGCGCAAGGCTTCCGGCGTAGCGCTGGCAAGCGGCATGGTTCTAACCCCCTGGATCTGCCCGGTGACCCCGCATGACCTGGCTATCGGACCTGAACATCGACAGGCAGACGCTAACAGAGATCACCGACAGGAAAAGCCCCGGAAGTTGTGGGGGCGCCGAGACTCCCGACCGCCGGTGGTTGCGGGGCGGCGGCTCGGGCAGCAGGGCCGCGAGCGGCAACGCCGAAGCTATTGCTTTCGACATGAAATACGCAGAGCCACTGGCGCTTTCGCCGAAGCCAAGGCCAGGGAGCGGGCGGCCGCACCGATCCGCGTCGGCGCGAACAATGCGGCCGCGAGACAATCGGCCCGCCGAGCATTCGACGGGCTCCGGTTGCGGCCGGTGTGCGGCGGCCGCGCGAATTCTCGAGGTGATCTCGGCCACAGGCGATCTCGCCGCCGGGCGATCGAACCGGCTCAGGCGGTCAGCTCACGCTCCAGCGGCGTGCGGAACCGGGGTATCGCGCGCACCTCGCCGAACCACGCGCCCATGCGCTCGGCCTCCGCCGTGATCCGTGCCTGCGCGTCGGCGCCGACGTCCTCCAGTAGCCGCCATACGATCTCGCCGTCCTTGCGCTGCGCCCACCCGCCGACGATGCGCCCGTCCCACCATACGGTCGGGCCGATATTGCCGCTGCGGTCGAACAGCGCGGGTGCGTGCGGGCCGAGGAACCAGTCCCGGGACTGCCAGCCCATCGGCGTGGGATCCAGGGCGGGCAGCAGCGCCGCCCACGGTTCGGGCGCTGCCACCGGGTCGAGGTCGTCGGCCAGGGCGATGCCGGTGGTGCCGTCGAGGTCGACCTCGGCGATGTCGAGGTGCGCCAGGGACTTTCGCACGTCGCCCAGCGACCATCCGGTCCACCACTTCAGGTCGCCGATCGGCGCCGGGCCGAAGGTGTACAGCCAGCGGCGCACGAGTTCGGTGCGGGCCTGCTCGATCGGAACCGCGGAAACCCCTGCGGGCAGCCAGGATTCGATCGGCGCCCAGGTGTACTGGCTGCTGGCCCAGCTGCCGTTGGGGCGGCCCCGCACGATATGCCCCGCGCAGCCGAGCATCACCAGCACCCACGTGGTGATGTTGGTCGGCTTGGAGTACGCCTTGCCGGGCGCGGTGTCGATCTGTGTGCGCAGCCGCGGGACGGCGGCGGACAGCTGCGCCCCCGTGGCGCTGCCGCGGGCCAGCAGTTCACGGTGCGTCTCCTGCTCCACCTCCGCCAGCCAGCTCGCGATATCCCCGTCGACGGCCTGCTCCAGATAGCGCCCGTAGGTGCGGCGCTGCTTGACCGCCAGCCCGTCGGCGACCGCGGCTTGCAGCGCGGGCAGCAGCGCGACCGGCACCACGAACATGGTGCGCCGCATGGCCAGCATGCGCAGCAGCGTCCGGTCCTCGTAGAGCGCCTTCTCCACGTGCGCGGGCTCGAGGCCGCGACCGCGCGCGGCCACCGACAGGAACACCGTCGCGGGATCGGTGGCATGCAACGCCACCATCGCCTCGGCGACCGCGGCGGCATCGTCCACCCGTACGGCAGGTGCCAGCAGCTGCCGCTCCCCCAGCCGTGCCCGCCGCTGCCCGGTATCCATCGAACGCATGAACGAATCCTAGTCCCACCACAGCCGCACCCGTCATCCACACAGCCCGGACGTGCCGGCACCGGTGCGCGCCGGGAAGGCCGACCTCATGTGGGAGGCCGCTGTCAGCTCAGCTGGCACCGACCGTGAGACGAGGGGCTCTGTTCAGCGAGGGGCGGTACCGTCCTGGTGTTCGGCTTCCAGGAGCGCGAGCAGGCCGGGAAACCTGCTCTCGATGTCGGTGCGTCGGAGGCGGATGCCCTTGCGGTTGCCGTAGTCGATCTCGTCGATGAGGCCTGCTTCGCGCAGGACCCGGAAGTGATGGGTCTGGGTCTGCTTCGAGATCGGGAGAGCGAACGAGTTACACCCTCGCTCGCTGTCGGTGTGGTCGGCGGCCAACTCCGTCATTACCGAACGACGGTGCTCGTCAGCGAGAGCGCGAAGCACCACGCCCAGCTCGAGCGCATCGACCTCTGGGCCGACCAGGTTCGTTCCGGCCACGGACACCTCCCTTAGGTACGTCTTGCATCGTACCTCAGTGGCATGTTCTACTCGAGTACGAAATTGATCGTACCTAGACGGCGGGATGTGGTCGTCGACGCTCCGAGAGGTCTTGTCATGAAGAAGCCCGAGGTGCTGATAGTCGGTGCCGGAATCGCCGGGCCCGCGCTCGCGTACTGGCTCGCCCGCAACGGATACCGGCCGACCGTCGTCGAGCATGCCCGGCAGCTGCGCTCCGGTGGCAGCGCGATCGTCGTGAAGGGGCCCGCGATGCCGGTCGCCGAGCGTATGGGCATCCTTCCGCAGCTGCGCGAGCTCGCCACCCGCAATCGGTCGCTGACCCTGCTCGACCCGGCCGGCAAACGAGTCCTGCGACTTCCCAACTCCTCGGTAGGGGCGCCGACGGTCGAGGTGACCCGGGCCGACCTGTCCGAGGTACTGCACCGGTCGGCGCGCGGCGATGCCGAGTTCGTGTTCGACGACACGGTCACCGCACTCGGTCAGGACGAGGGCGGGGTCGACGTCACCTTTCGACGGTCCGCGCCGCGGCGTTTCGACTTGGTGGTCGGTACCGATGGGATGCACTCCACCATCCGGCGTCTGGTGTTCGGGCCCGAGCGGCAGTTCGTGAGCGACCTGGGTCTCTACGGCGCGACCGTCCCGCTGGAACCCGACGCCATCGACGATCCGAGCGAGTTGACGATGCTGACCGTGCCCAACCGGATGCTGGTCGTCCACCCCTCGCGCACCACGCCGCTCGCGATCTTCACCTTCCGGGCCGCGCAGCCAGCGCCCCACGACCGCAAAAACATCGCTCTGCACAAGCAAATCGTGGCCGATACGTACGCCGACGTGCGGTGGCGGGCACCGGAACTCGTGGCGGCGTACCTCGACCATCCAGCCCCGTTCTTCGACCCCCTGACGACCGTCCGGATGCTCTCGTGGTCCCGCGGACGGGTCGTATTGCTCGGGGACGCGGCGGCGGCCACGGCCCTGCTGGGCGACGGATCCAGCATCGCGATGGCAGGTGCGTACGCCCTCGCGGAAGAACTCGCCGCCCACCACGACGATCACGCTCGCGCCTTCGCCACCTACGAGTCGCGGCTCCGCCGCGAAGTGCGTCCGCGGCAGCGACGCGTCGACCTGCTCGCCAGAGTCCTGGTGCCCAGCACCCGACCAGGCCTCGTGGTACGCAACACGGTGGGTCGCGCGGTCGGTCGCACGAACCGGATCACTTCTCGCGAAACCGTAAACCGGAAACCCCGTGTAGCTGCTGGAACCCAAGACGGATGACGGCGGCGTACCGCAAGTGGTCGTCGCTACAACGTGCCAACGCATGTGTTGCAGGCTCATGTCAACGGCCATCGTGAATGTGTGAATGATCGGTGTCGCGGTCGGCGGCGTGGATAGCGTCCGGCGCTCCCCGCCGCGCGCCGGGATGAGGGCAGGGGAGGCGGCACGACCTGTCGGATGTCGTACTCGGTGGTGGCGCCGGGCCGACACCGCCGGGTGCGATGATGCGGTGATGAGGCGTCGATACGGTAGGTCGGTGCGGGTGCTGCTGTTGTTTGCCGTGCTGGTGGCGACAGGCGTTGTGGCGCCGCAGGTTTCGGCGGAGCCCGGGTGCGCGGTCCGAGTCGCGGTGCGGCCGGTGACGCTGACCGTGGACGGTGAGCCCGCCACGGGTCGCGTCTACGAGCCCTACAGGTGCGCCGAAGGTGACACGGCTCCCCGGAGCCTCATCGTGGCCGTGCACGGCCACGACAACACCTCCGCCGACTTCGCGGACTACCTGGGCGCCCTGGTGCGCCGCACCGAGGTGCCGCTGCTGTCGATGGATATGCGCAGCGCCGACAGCGTCTGGCGCACCGGCGACTGGAATCTGCGCGCGGGCCGCGACGACGTGCTCGCCGCCACCCGCCGGTACCGCGACGAGCATCCCTCGATCGAGCGGACCGTGCTGTGGGGCTGGAGCCAGGGCGGCCTCACGAGTGGGCTGGCGGCGGCATCCGCGCCGCCGGGACTGTTCGACTACTGGGTCGACACCTTCGGTCCCGCAGACGATTTCACGGCCTGGGCCGGTGCCGACCGGATCGGCCCGGAGCTTCGCGGGCAGATCGAACGCGATGCCGGAGGCTGCCCGCCGGTGGTCTGCCCGCAGGCCTACGCCGAGCGCTCGCCCGCCCTGCAGGCGCACAGGATCGGCGTGCGCCGCGCCTTCCTGGTACACGGCACCGCCGACAGCCTGGTGCCCTATGAAAACAGCCTGGAAATGCGCGCGGCCCTCACCACGGCGGGCAGGCCGACCTCGCTGTACACCATCGCGACCGGCACCGACCTGTTCGGCACGGTAGTTCCCGGCGAACACGGCGTGGGCCCGGCCTTCTTCGAGGGCGGCTGCGTCGTCGAGCGCCTCCTCGGCGGCACGGAACCGGTCGACGGGGGAGACCGCGACTACCTCGTCGACGTCGCCCGCGGCGTCGCCACGGCACCACCGGCACCGCCCGGCGCCAAATGCGCGGCCTGACACCATGCCCGGAAACGCGTTGGGGAGCAACCGCGCCTCACAGCACCCCCGCACGCACCATCCCATCGTTATCGTCGGGGAAGTATGCCCACGACGGAGGGGAGGTATCCCATGCGAGTGGTGGTGGCCGGTGCGAGCGGAGCGATAGGCAGGCCGCTGGTGCGGAGGCTGGGGGAGGCCGGGCACGAGGTCGTCGCGCTGACGAGGAGTTCCGGCGGCGCGCGGCGGCTCGCGGAACTCGGTATGGAACCGATCGTCGCGAATGTGCTGGACCGCGCCGGGCTGCTGCGCGCGGTGGCGGGCGTGCGCGCCGACGCGGTGGTCCACGAGCTGACCGCCTACCGTCGCTCCCCGCCCACGCACTACCGCAGCCCGGGGTTGCGGCAGACCAACGACCTGCGCACCACCGGCACCCGGAACCTGCTGGACGTCGCGAAAACGATAGGCGCGCAACGGTTTGTGACCCAGTCGCTGATCCTCGGCTACGGCCTGCGCGACCACGGCACCGCGGCCGTGACCGAGGATGCCGAGTTCGGCAGGCCGGACGGCAGCCTCATCGATGCCTCCCTCGCGGCGCTGCGCACTGCCGAGGACCTGCCCGCGCGGGCGCCGGGAATCGATTCGGTCGCGCTCCGGTACGGGTTCTTCTACGGTCCGGGCGCCTCCGACGTGTTCGCGCGGATGCTGAAGCTGAGGCTGCTGCCGCTCCCGCGCCGGGAAACCGGGACGACCGGCTGGATCCATGTCGACGACGCCGCGGCGGCGACCGTGGCGGCGCTGGACCGTGGCCGGGCGGGCGCGGCGTACAACGTCGTCGACGACGAGCCCGCGAGCTGGGGCGCGATGTTCACCGAGCTGGCGCGGGCGTTCGGTGCGCCGAAGCCGCCGCGGCTGCCGGACCGGCTCGTGCGCATGGGTGCGCCGCTGGTGGCCCGGCAGATGCTGGAGATGTCGATCCGGGTGTCGAACGCGAAGGCCGCGGCCGAATTGGAGTGGCGTCCGGCCCTGCCGAGCTTCCGGGAGGGTGTCGCCACGCTGGCCCGGTCGCGGTGACATATATCGCTGGCCTCCCGGAACATGTTCGGGCAGAGTGCGGTTGTTTCCGGACAGAAACCAGCACATAACGGACGAACTCGAAGTGGAGGCGCCATGAACAAGCCCGCTGACCCGGCCTATCACTGGGACGGTGACAAGCTCGACCTGGACGCGTATCTCGCCCGCATCGGGTTCACCGGCGAGCGCCGGCCGACGCTCGAGACTCTGCGGCAGCTGCAGTACGCCCACACCACGTCGATCCCGTTCGAGAACCTGGAGATCATCCTGGGCCGCTCGATTCCGTTGGATCTGGAAACGTTGCAGGACAAAATGATCCGGCGTCGTCGCGGCGGATACTGTTACGAGAACGTCGGCCTGTTCGCCGCCGCCCTGGAACGGCTCGGCTTCGGCGTCACCGGCCTGAGCGGGCGCATCGAGATGGGCGCGCCGAGCGGCCTGCGCCCGGCGACCCATGCGCTGGCCCGGGTCACCACGGCCGACGACGACCGAGTGTGGCTGTGCGACGTGGGATTCGGCGCCGGGCCGCTCGAGCCACTGGAGCTGAACCCCGACCGCGGCGAGGTGAAAGCCGGGGAGTGGCGCTTGCGGGTGGAGCGCACCCGCGGCGAGCTCGACAGCGAGCTGTGGGCGGTGCACCACTTCGCGCGCGACGGCTGGCTCGCGCGCTACACCTTCACGATGAATCCGCAGTACCGCATCGACTACGCGGTCGGCAACCACTTCGTCTCCACATCCCCGCGGTCGCCGTTCGTGACCCGCCCGTACGTGCAGCGTTTCCTGCCGGAGGTGCATCACGTCATCGACGGCACCACCTGGATGTCGGAGTACCCGGACGGCAGCTCGCAGTCCCGCGACCTGGAACCGTCCGAACTGCCGAAGACGCTTGCCGAGGTCTTCGACATCGAGCTCGAGGGCGACGACATCGCAACGCTGGTCGCGTCACCCGCGCTGTACCACTGACTTGATCGCGTTGGTCAGTGCAACGCTGGTCGCTTCGCCCGCGCTGTACCACTGACTTGATCGCGAGTTCTGTCCAGCCGCGCGAGCGCTCCCGTGCACCGGCGCTTTCGGCCGGTAGGGTCGGGCGGGTGCGCACCGGTATGAAACTGTTCGCCCTGTTCGCCACCCCCGTCCTGGCCCTGGCCGCCTGCTCGGACAAATCCGCCGACCGCCTGGACAGCACCGTGAACGATTTCGCGGACGCCCTCAACCGCGACGATGCCGCCGCGGCGGCCGCCGTCACCAACGATCCGGCGCAGGCGTCGGCCACCGTCGCGAAGCTGTACGACAGCCTCGGCAAGGACGTGCACTTCCAGGTCGACAAGATCGAGAAGACCGATAACGGCGCCACCTTCTCCCTCGCCGCGACCTGGAAGCTCGGCCCGGGTGGCAAGAACCAGTGGACGTACCGGACCACCGGCGCGGCCGACGAGTCCGGGGACGACTGGAAGATCCGCTGGAATCCGGCGACCGTCGCACCCGGCCTGGACGCCGGGCCGCTGAGCTATAGCGCCGTATCCCCGAATCCCGCTGCGCGAGTGCTCGATCGGTCCGGTGCGGACCTACTGACCGAGCAGGTCGTCACGCTCGTCAATGTCGCCCCGGGTGCCGATGTGAATGCCGTTGCGGCGCTGCTGAATCCGCTCGACAACAGCATCAGCGCCGCATCGCTGCAGGCGGAACTGGCCGGGGCGCAAGGCAAACTGGTCACCGCGGTCGCGCTGCGCCAGGCCGACCTGGATCCGATCCAGGACCGCCTGGCCGCGCTGCCGAATGTCACCCTGGCCCCGCAGACCCGTCTGCTCGCCACCGACAGGGAGCTGAACTCGCCGACCCTGTCGGGGCTGTCGGAGCTGTGGCAGCAGAACACCGACGCGGCCTCGGGATGGGCGGTGCGCGCCACGACCGCGGGCGGGACGCAGCGGGTCGGCGGGGAGGATCCGAAACCGGTCGCCGACATCCCCAGCACCCTCGACACCGGCATGCTGCGCAGCGCCGACGCCGCACTGGCGCCCATCCCGACCCCGGCGGCCATGGTGGTCATGCAGCCCTCGACCGGAAATCTGCTCGCCCTCGCCCAGAATCCGCCCGCCGACGCCCAGGGCCCGATCGCGCTGACCGGCCTGTACCCGCCGGGTTCGACATTCAAGACCGTGACCGTCTCGGAGGCGCTGCAGACCGGCCAGGTCACCCCCGACACCATGGTGCCCTGCCCCGGCACCGAGAACATCGAGGGCCGACAGATCCCCAACGACAACAACTTCGACCTCGGCACGGTGCCGCTGCACACGGCGTTCGCCAGGTCCTGCAACACCACGATGGGGCGGCTGGCGGTGAACCTGCCACCGGACGGCCTCACCAAGGCGGCCGCCCAGCTCGGGCTCGGCATCGACTTCACGGCACCCGGCATGACGACCGTCACCGGCAAGGTGCCGGTCGCCGATACGCCCGCCCTGCGCGTGGAGGAGGGGATCGGCCAGGGCAAGGTGACCGCCTCGCCGTTCGGCATGGCGCTGGTGGCCGCGTCGCTGGCCCACGGTTCGGTGCCCAACCCCGCCATCGTCGCGGGACGCCCCGGTGTGCCCGACCGGACCCCGGAGCCGCTCCCGCAGACCGTCGCCGATCAGGTGAAGGCGATGATGCGCGAGACGATCACCGGCGGCACCGCCACCCAGTTGCGCGATATCCCGGGCATGCTCGGTAAGACCGGCACCGCCGAGTACATCGATGACAAGCATGCGCACGGCTGGTTCGTCGGCATCGACGGCGATCTCGCGGTGGCCGTATTCGTCAGCGACGCGGGCAGTTCCGGCCCGGCGGTGGATGCGGCGGGGCGCTTCCTGCGGGCCCAGGGCTGACCCTGTGACATCAGAGCAACAGTGACCCGAAAGTGATATAGAACACACGGTATCTCAGCTCGATTGCACCGTGATCTCACCCGCATCTCAGGGCATTCGTACATATTTCACACGGATGTCGCTCCGGCGACAGACCCGCCCGTCGGGCCCGCTACACTCGTCCGAGGAACGCGCGGGCAACCCCGTGCGCGGTAAGTCACGGATCGCGGAGAACTCGGAGTAGTGCCATCGAAACCGGCCAAGTGATCGCAGGGCATTACCGCCTGGTCGAGCGGATTGGTAGCGGCGGCACAGGCGTCGTCTGGCGTGCCGTCGACGAGCGACTGGAACGGTCCGTCGCCATCAAGCAGATCCTCACCCAGCCCAGCCTGCCGCCGGGCGAGAAGGAGATCGTGCGGCAGCGCGCCTCCCGTGAGGCCCGCAATGCCGCCCGCTTCCAGCACCCGAACGCGATCGTCGTCTTCGACATCACCGATCACAGCGGTGATCCCTGCCTGATCATGGAGTACCTGCCGTCGCAGAGCCTGGCGGTGGTGCTGTCGTCGCAGGGCACGCTGCCGCTGCCGCAGGTGGCGCGAATCGGTGAGCAGGTCGCCTCGGCGCTGGTGGCCGCGCACCGGGCGGGCATCGTGCACCGCGATGTCAAGCCCGGCAACGTGCTGCTCGGCGAGAACGGCACGGTGAAGATCACCGACTTCGGCATCTCGAAGGCGAAGGGCGACGTCACCCTCACCGCCACCGGCCTGATCTCCGGCACCGCCGCCTATCTGGCGCCCGAGGTGGCCCGCGGTGCGGAGCCGACCCCCGCCGCGGATGTATTCGCCCTGGGCGCAACGCTTTTCCACGCGCTGGAGGGTGAGCCCCCCTACGGCACCAACCCGAATCCGCTGGCGCTGCTATACGCCGCGGCCAACGGCCAGCTCAGCGAGCCGCGCAACGCCGGCCCGCTCACCGATCTGCTGCTGTCGCTGCTGAGCTTCGAGCCCGAGGATCGGCCCAGCATGACCGAGGTGCGCGACGAGCTGGCCGATTTCGCCGAATTCGGAGCGGGCGACGAGACCACCCGGATGCTGGCCACGCACCGGCCCGCCGCGCGCCGCCACGCCACCCCGACCCTGGATCGCCGTGCGGCCCAGGCCGATATCTCCACCGCGGAGATGATGGCCACGGCCGCACCGGTTTCCGAGCCGGACCTGCCGCCGGTGCGGCCCGCCCGCGCCGGGGCGCACCCGGCCACCCGCTCGAATCCGGTGCCGTCGGCGCCGCCGCCCGACGCACCCGCCCCCAGCCGCCGGTGGGCGCTGATCGGTGGATTCGTCGTGGGCCTCGGGATCGTCGCGGCGGCACTGTATTTCCTGTTCTCCCCGCCGAATACGGGCACCAGTCCGTCGCAGGGCGGCTCGGCCGCCACCAGCGCCCCGGCCCGCAGCAGCACGCCCAGCTCCGGCGCGCTCGGGCAGACCAAGAGCGTCGGGCAGGCGACGGTCGGCGGCGCCGCCGACATGATCGACAAGTTCTACGGCGAACTCGTCGAACAGCAGTTCTCCGATGCCTGGAACCGGCTGACCCCGGCGGCACAGCAGGTCTACGGCAGTCAGCAGGCCTTCCAGACCTACTGGACGCAGAATCGGATCACGCGGTACTCGACCATCGAGGGCGCGCGCGGCGGCAGCAGCACCAATTCCGATGGCTCCGTGGACATGTCGGTGGCGAATGTCAGCTACGGCGGCAAGAGCAAGGAAGCACAGCTGCGCGTCATCGACGCGGGCAGCGGCCGCCTCCTGATCGACAGCGACACCAAGTAGCGGCAGGGATTCCGGCCGAAAGCGCGCCGGAAATGCGCGGGCGGGCCATCGCGCCGGAAATGCACGGGCGGATCATCCGGCATGGGGCTGTTCTATCCCTTTCCCTGCATGTGGCTTTTCTATCTTTATCCCGGCATGCTTTTCGCCGGGATGCCCGCCGCCCAGTTCGCCAGCAGTCGTAGTGCGGTCTCCGACGGCGTGCCCGCATCCACCGTGTGGGCGATGTAGGCCTGGTCGGGATCGTCGGGCAGGCGCAGGGTTTCGTAGTTCAGCTCGATGCGGCCGACGACCGGGTGCACGTACGCGTAGCGGCCGTGGGTCTTGTCCTTGATCTCGTGGTGGTCCCACAGTTCGCGGAATTCGGCACTGGCGTCACACAATTCGTGGGTCAGCGCCGCCATCTGCGGATCGCCCGGATGGCGGGACAGATCCAGTCGCAGATACGCGACCACGTCGGCGGCCTTGGCGTCCCAGTCCTCGTAGAGTTCGCGCATGCCCTCGTCGAGGAACACCAGCCGGGCCAGGTTGCGGTCGTGCGGGGCGAGCGCGCCGAAGTCGGTGATGAGCGCGGCCGCCAGATCGTTCCAGGCCAGCACGTCGGTGCCGCGGCCGACGATGTAGGCGGGTAGGTCGGCCGCCGAGTCGAGCAGCCGCCGCAGGCCCGGGCGCACCTGCTGGTTGCCCGCCGTCTCCTCGCCGGACCACGGGCGGGCCAGACGGTAGAAGTGCTCGCGCTCGACCGGGTTCAGCCGCAGCGCCCGGGCGACCGCGTCCAGCACCGATTCGGAGAACTGCAGCGTGCGCCCCTGCTCCAGGCGCACGTAATGGTCGACGCTGACCCCGGCCAGCAGCGCCAGCTCCTCGCGGCGCAGCCCCGGCACGCGGCGGCGGGTGCCGTGGGTGGCCAGGCCCACCTCGTCCGGGCGGAGTCGTGCCCGGCGGGAGCGGAGGAATTCACCGAGTTCGGAGCGTCGATCGAGCATGCCGCCAGTATGCCGGGCCGGGATTCGGCGCTGCCTGGTCGTGCCGTGCCCAGGCTGCCGCGGCTCTGGTTGCGGCCGGTCCAGGCGGCGAGAGTGGATCCTGCCGGAGTCGTCCGGCCCGAAAAGAAGGAGCGAATTCCATGAGCCTGCATGTCGTCGCCGAATGCCGCGCCGCCGTCGGTCGCGAGGACCGCCTGCGCACGGCGCTGGAAGCGATGATCGAGCCGTCCCTGGCCGAACCCGGCTGCCTGAGCTACCAGCCCTTCGTGAACCCGAACGACCCCGCGCACCTGGTCGTCGTCGAGGAGTGGACCGACGCCGCCGCCCTGGAGGCCCACTTCACCACGCAGCACTTCAAGCACGTGGCCGAGGTGTTCGACGAGATCCTGGCCGAGCCCCTGGCAATTCACCGCCTCACCCCCGAGTAACCCGCCTGGCTCCCTGCCCGTGCGGGTTCCCTTGGTCCGGCTGGTTCTGCCTTGGGTTCGTCCGGGTTCCCTGGGCGATTCGGTTTCGCCTCGGGCTCGCCCAGCTCCCCGCCCCGGCCGGCTCCCTTGGGCCGTTCGGTTCCCTTGGGCCGGTTTCTCTCGGGCTCGCCCAGCTCCTCGGGCTCGCCCAGATCGTCTCGCGCTCGCCCAGCTCCCTGGCTCGGCCCCTCGGCTCCCTCATTTCCCGTCGTCGCGGCCCCTGGGCCGCGACGACGGGACCTCGCCACGCATGGAAGCGGCACTGCCTCCCGACGCCGTTGGCGCAATCGCGTCGTCTATGGGGGTATCGCCGCACTCGTTGTCCCGGTTAGCCTTTCGTGATGAATACACGGCTGATGCTCAGGGCGGAGCGCGCCGAGCTGGTCTCGTTGCTGCGCACCCTGTCCGAGGAGGAGTGGGAGTCGCCGTCGCTGTGCGAGGGCTGGCGGGTGCGGGATGTGGTGGCGCACTTGCAGACCGACACGGTCACGCTGTCGTCCTACACCGGGCTCCTGGTGCGGGGGCGGTTCTCGGTCGACCGGGTCAACGAGCTCCTGGTGCGCAAGATGGCTCCGCTGCCGACCACGACCCTGACCGATCGGCTCGCGGGCCCGGACGGCTGGTTCTCGCGCATGTCGCCCGGCCTCGCCCTCGCCGACACGTTCGTGCATCAGCAGGACATCCGCCGCCCGCTCGGCCGTGAACGCGAGGTCCCGCCGGAACGGCTCCGGGCCGTCCTGGCCAACCCCGACCCCTTCGCCTTCCCCCGGCGCTACACCCGCGGCCTGCACTTCGCCGCCACCGACCTGGACTGGACCCAGGGCGAGGGCCCCGAAGTCCGCGGCCCCGCCGAGGCCCTGGCCCTCGTCATGGTCGGCCGCCCCGCCGCCCTCGCCGACCTCGAGGGCGACGGCGTCCCCACCCTCCGCCAACGCCTCACCTGACCAAGTCCCCCAGCGAGAAGGGAAATGCCGCCATTCCGGCCTGAGGGATCCGCGCCAGCCCATTCCCGCACCCCCTGCACGTTCCCGCACCCCTTGCAGGCCTCTGCAGGGCGTGCGGGAACATGCAAGGGGTGCGGGAATGTGGGGCCGTCAATGGCCGCGGCGCTTGGCTTTTCGTTTGCGGGCGGCCAGTTCGCGGCGGTGGTCGGCGTCCTCGGCGCGGCGGCGTTTGGCGGCGGCGCGGTTGAGATGGCCCGCCTGCTCGTGCGCGACACGTAAGGCGTCCTGGGCGGCGGAGGTGAGGGGGCGGGAAGCCTGCTCCCGAGCGGCCTGGCGGGCAAGGCGTTTCGGGTTCACCGTAGCCTTCGGGCGGCTGTCGGCGGCGACCGCGGGCGCGGCGAGCGCGCGGTCGAGCAGTCGGCCGTAGTGCCGGATCGCGAACTCCTCCAGCTCGGGTCCTGTCGGCTCCGGGCCGAAGATATGGCGTGCCGCGCGCACGCCGGACTCGTCGGTGATCTCGAGGACACCGACCCAGAACTGGCCGTCGAAATACACGCTGAACGTGCTCGGCATCGTTTCCTCCCATGGTTGTCGTGCGGCCTGTGCCGCGATGAGAGGACGGGCCGGACACCCTGGGAGGGAGGTTACTGAGCCGCGCACGGCCGCCCGGACTACCAACCGGGCTGTGTTTTCGCTCGTCCGGCCACGAATCTACCGGCGCCCCCGGCCACCGGCGAGTGATTTGTTCGCGCCCGGGCGGATGCGGCGCGGTGACTCCGGAGGCGGCGGGATAAATCACTGGGCCGACCCGATAGTCTGGTAGGCGGCCCGAGGCCTTCCGGCTTCGGTGTGATGACCAGCACAGACAAGGATTCCGCACCGCTATGACATCCCGCATCGAGCTCGCCCGCGTCGATCTGCGCGGTCGCACTCCCACCGCCGCCGAGCTGCGCACCGCGCTGCCGCGCGGGGGAGTCGACGTCGACTCGGTGCTGCACCACGTGCGGCCGGTCGTGGAGGCGATTCGCGACCGGGGTGTCGAGGCGGCACTGGAATTCAGCGAGAGGTTCGACGGCGTGGTGCCCGCGTCGGTGCGCGTCCCGGCCGCCGAGCTGGACCGGGCGCTCGAGCAGCTGGACCCGCAGGTGCGCGCCGCACTGGAGGTCGCGATCGAGCGCACCCGCGCGGTGCACGCCGACCAGCGGCGCACCGACACCACCACAGAGGTGGTCCCCGGCGGCACGGTGACCGAGCGCTGGGTGTCGGTCGAACGCGTCGGCCTGTACGTGCCCGGCGGCAATGCCGTCTATCCCTCCAGCGTCGTGATGAACGTGGTACCCGCCCAGACCGCCGGCGTCGAGTCGCTGGTGGTGGCCTCGCCGCCGCAGCAGCAGTTCGGTGGGCTCCCGCACCCGACCGTCCTCGCCGCCGCGAAGCTGCTCGGCGTCGACGAGGTCTGGGCGGTCGGCGGCGCCCAGGCGGTCGCGCTGCTGTCCTACGGCGGCACCGATACCGACGGTGCCCAGCTGCCGCCGGTCGACATGATCACCGGCCCGGGCAATATCTACGTCACCGCCGCCAAGCGCCTGTGCCGCGGCCTGGTCGGCATCGACGCCGAGGCCGGACCGACCGAGATCGCGATCCTCGCCGACGCCACCGCCGACCCGGTGCACGTGGCCGCCGACCTGATCAGCCAGGCCGAGCACGACGTGCTGGCGGCCAGCGTGCTGGTCACCGACAGCGCCGAGCTGGCCGAGGCCGTCGACGCCGCCATCACCACCCAGCTGGCGGTCGTCAAGCACCGCGACCGGGTGGCGGAAGCGTTGTCCGGCAAGCAGTCCGGCACCGTCCTCGTCGACGATATCGATCAGGGCCTGCGCGTGGTAAACGCCTACGCCGCCGAGCACCTGGAGATCCAGACCGCCGACGCGTCCGCCGTCGCGGCCCGGGTCCGCAGTGCCGGAGCGGTTTTCGTGGGCGCCTGGTCCCCGGTGAGCCTGGGCGACTACTGCGCCGGGTCCAACCACGTGCTGCCGACCGCCGGATGCGCCCGGCACTCCTCCGGCCTGAGCGTGCAGACCTTCCTGCGCGGCATCCACGTCGTGGAATACAGCGAGACCGCGCTGAAAGACGTTGCGGGACATGTGGTCGCCCTCGCGAACGCCGAGGATCTGCCCGCGCACGGCCAGGCCGTGCAGGCGCGGTTCGAGGCGCTGTCGTGACCGCGCAGCCGGTCCCGGGCTCCGTCGTCACGCTCGACGATCTGCCGCTGCGGGACACCCTGCGCGGCAAGAAGCCTTACGGCGCACCGCAACTGACCGTGCCGGTGCAGCTGAACACCAACGAGAACCCGCATCCGCCGACCCGCGCCCTCGTCGACGATGTCGCGGAGGCGATCCGGGCCGCGGCGGCCGATCTGCACCGCTACCCGGACCGCGACGCGATCGCCCTGCGCACCGACCTCGCCGCGTATCTCACCCGGCAGACGGGGGTGGCGCTGGACGTGGCGAACGTGTGGGCGGCCAACGGCTCCAACGAGATCCTGCAGCAGTTGCTGCAGGCGTTCGGCGGGCCCGGGCGCAGCGCGCTGGGGTTCGTGCCGTCGTATTCGATGCACCCGATCATCTCCGAGGGCATCGATACCGAGTGGGTGGAGGCCAAGCGCAACGCCGACTTCTCTCTCGATATCGACTACGCGGTGCTGGCGATCGCCGAACGCCGACCCGATGTGGTCTTCGTGACCAGCCCGAACAACCCGACCGGGCACAGCATCGCGCTGCCCGATCTGGTCCGGATCCTCGACGCCGCACCGGGTCTCGTGGTGGTCGACGAGGCCTACGGCGAATTCTCCGGCGCCCCCAGCGCGATCGAGCTCATCGACCGGTTCCCCGCGAAACTGGTTGTCACGCGCACGATGTCGAAGGCGTTCGCCTTCGCCGGCGGCCGCCTCGGCTATCTGGCCGCCGCCCCGGCCGTGATCGACGCGATGCTGCTGGTGCGGCTGCCCTACCACCTGTCGGTGGTCACGCAGGCGGCGGCGCGGGCGGCGCTGCGGCACGCCGACGAAACCCTGGGCAGCGTCGCGGAATTGGCGGCCGAGCGGGATCGGGTGGTGCCCGCGCTGCGCGAGCTGGGCTACGCGGTCTCGCCCAGTGACGCCAACTTCCTGCTGTTCGGCCACTTCGCCGACGCGCCCGCCGCCTGGCAGCGGTATCTGGACGAGGGCGTGCTGATCCGCGATGTCGGCATCCCCGGGCACCTGCGGGTCACCATCGGATTGGCGGCCGAGAACGACGAATTCCTGCGCGTCAGCGCGAAACTGGCCGCTACGGAACTGGAGGGGCGACTGTGAACCGAACCGCACGGGTGGAGCGCACCACCAAGGAGTCCAGCATCGTCGTCGAGCTGGACCTCGACGGCACCGGCCGCACCGATATCGCCACCGGCGTCCCGTTCTACGACCACATGCTGACCGCATTGGGCGCGCACGCCAGCTTCGACCTGTCCGTGCGAGCCGAGGGCGATATCGAGATCGAGGCGCACCACACGGTCGAGGACACCGCGATCGTGTTCGGCCAGGCGCTGGCCCAGGCATTGGGCGACAAGCAGGGCATCCGCCGCTTCGGCGACGCCTACATCCCGATGGACGAGACCCTCGCGCACGCCGCCGTCGACGTGTCGGGGCGGCCGTACTGCGTGCACACCGGCGAACCGGATCACCTGCTGCACACGGTGATTCCGACGAACGGCCCGGGCGCGCCCTACTCGACCGTGCTCAACCGCCACGTCTTCGAGTCGATCGCGCTCAACGCCCGCATCGCGCTGCACGTCCGGGTGCTCTACGGCCGCGACCAGCACCATGTCACCGAGGCCGAATTCAAGGCCGTGGCACGGGCTTTGCGCGCCGCGGTCGAGCTCGACCCGCGGGTGACCGGGGTGCCGTCGACGAAGGGGACGCTGTGACAACCGTCGCGCTGCTGGACTACGGCTCCGGCAACCTGCACTCGGCCAACCGCGCCCTGATCCGTGCCGGTGCCGACGTCACGGTGACCGCGGATCCGGAAATCGCCTTGAACGCGGACGGTTTGGTGGTGCCGGGCGTCGGCGCCTTCGCCGCCTGCATGGCCGGGCTGCTGTCGGTGCGCGGCGACCGCCTCATCGGCAAGCGCCTCGCGGGCGGGCGTCCCGTGCTCGGCATCTGCGTCGGGATGCAGATCCTGTTCGAGCGCGGCGTCGAATTCGGTGTGGAGACCGATGGTTGCGCGGAGTGGCCCGGCACCGTGGACCGGCTGCCCGCCGAGGTGTTGCCGCACATGGGCTGGAATACCGTGCGGGCCCCGGAGGATTCGGTGTTGTTCGCCGGGATGGATCCCGGGACCCGCTTCTATTTCGTGCACTCCTACGCGGCCCGCACCTGGGACCTTCCGGAGGGCGGCCCGCTGGCCCCGGCGAAGCTGACCTGGTCCGAGCACGGCGGCCCTTTCCTCGCGGCCGTGGAGAACGGCCCGCTCAGCGCCACGCAGTTCCACCCGGAGAAGTCCGGCGACGCCGGTGCCCAGCTCCTGCGCAACTGGGTGAAGGCCCTGTAGCCGAACGCGGCATCTCGCACCGGGAGCAGCGCCGTCACCGGCGGAGTGTGAGCTAGGCCACGCCCGAAACCTCGCGTGCTGGCGAAGCCTCGGCTACCGACCGGGCTATCGTCGCACCGACGAGGCACGACACGGTGGAAAGGGATTGCCATGGGCGACATTCCGGCATTGCTAGCGACCGCGTTCGACATCCCCACATGGATCAGCTACTTCACAGCAGGTCTACCCGAAACCGGTTCTGGTTCCTAAGCCTTCACGGCAGCGCGTCTCCGTACTCTCCTAACCCGGCCACCTTGCCAACCCCGGCCGCGAAGCGAGAGCCAAACCCGCCGCAGCGAAGCGGAGGCAGAAATTACCGCATGGCCTGCACCGGGTCCACCCGGCTGGCCAGCCAGCGGCCTTCGACATTGTCCAGGTACACCCGCATGCTCGAGCGAATCGGCTGCGGCAGGCCCAGGGTGACGTCGCTGCGGGTCGACTGGTCGACGGTCACCATGATCTCGGCGTGCTCGGGATCGGAGGTCTCGGTGCGGCATTCGACCGTCCGCGCCTCGGCGATGGTGTGCGAGCCGGTGGCGCGGGCGCGGCGCTCGGCGGCGGAAGCCTGGAACTGCTCGTGGAAAGGGCCGGTGGAGCGGTCCAGCACCCGCTGGTCGTAGTCGTCGTAGGCGTTGAAGTCGAACGTGCTGAGCTGGCGGCCGAAATCGCACGCGGCCAGCTGGGCGGGATCGGTGGGTGCGGCGGCCGCCGGTGGAATCACGGTCAGCGCGGCCACCGCGACCGCCGCCGGGGGCAGCGCAATCACGAAGCGGCGCAGCGTGATCCGGGGCATGACTGAAATCCTTGGTGGTAGACGTGATGGGGACTATGGGAGCCGGACCCCAGGATACGCACGTTCGGCGTGTGACCGGACTCTCGCCGGTGGGTCGGCACAACGTAGTTCGTATTGCCCGCCGGAGGGCCGGGCAAACCTCGCAGATCGCGGCGCATGGCCGTGACCGGCGTCCTATTTGCGCCATCCCGGCGCCGAGACCAGGAACGCTGTTCAGTAGGCTGCTTTTGTGAGTCTTGTGCTGCTACCTGCCGTCGATGTCGCCAATGGGGAGGCCGTGCGCCTGGTTCAGGGCGAGGCCGGCAGCGAAACGAGCTACGGGTCCCCGCGCGAGGCCGCGCTGGCCTGGCAGCAGGCCGGGGCGGAATGGGTGCATCTGGTCGACCTGGACGCCGCCTTCGGCCGCGGCTCCAACCGCGAGCTGCTCGCCGAGGTGGTCGGCGAACTCGATGTGCAGGTCGAGCTGTCCGGCGGCATTCGCGACGACGAGTCGCTGAAGGCGGCCCTGGCCACCGGCTGCGCCCGGGTCAACCTCGGCACCGCCGCGCTGGAGGACCCGCAGTGGTGTGCGCGCGCCATCGCCGAATACGGGGACCGTATCGCCGTGGGCATGGACGTGCGGATCATCGACGGCGAGTACCGGCTGCGCGGGCGCGGCTGGGTCAGCGACGGCGGTGACCTGTGGGAGGTGCTCGAGCGCCTGGAGCGCGACGGCTGCCCGCGCTACGTCGTCACCGACGTCACCAAGGACGGCACCCTCACCGGCCCGAACCTCGACCTGCTGCGCGAGGTCACCAATGCCACCGAGGCCCCGGTGATCGCCTCCGGCGGCGTCTCCACCCTGGACGACCTGCGCGCCATCGCCGGGCTGGTGCCCGAGGGCGTGGAGGGCGCGATCGTCGGAAAGGCCCTGTACGCCGGGCGATTCACGCTGCCCGAGGCGCTGGCCGCGGTGCGCTGAGGGTATGGCGACCGAAAACGGCGACCGGCCGGTGGGCGGCGTCCCCGGCACCGAACTCGCCGGACTGCTGACCGTCGCGAGCGAGCTACTGGATTCGGCCACACCGCGTTTCGTGGAGGGCGTCGGCGCGCCGAGCGCGGTCGCCAAGGGCCGCGGCGACTTCGCCACCGAACTGGATCTCGAGCTGGAGCGCACGCTCTCGGCGCAGCTGCGCGAGCGGACCGGAATCCCGGTGCACGGCGAGGAATTCGGCGGACCGGAGCTGACCTCGGGCACCGCCTGGGTGCTCGATCCGATCGACGGCACCTTCAATTACTCTGCGGGACACCCGCTGTCGGGAATGCTGCTGGCGCTGGTCGACGGCGGTGAACCGGTGCTCGGACTGACCTGGCTGCCGCTGCTCGGCCGCCGGTACGCCGCGGCCGTCGGCGGCCCGGTGCTGCTGGACGGAAAACCGCTGCCGCCCTTGGATTCCGGACGGCTCTCGGACGCCATGATCGGTTTCGGCGCATTCAATATCGACAGCCACGGCCGCATTCCCGGCCGCTTCCGTTTCGACCTGCTGGGGGCGCTGAGCCGGTTGTCGGGGCGAGTGCGCATGCACGGCTCCACCGGAATCGACCTGGCGTTCACCGCCTCCGGGGTGCTCGGCGGGGCCGTGGTCTTCGGCCACCATCCGTGGGACAACGCGGCGGGTGTCGCCCTCGTGCGCGCGGCCGGGGGAGTGGTCACCGACCTGCGCGGCGAACCGTGGACCATCACCTCGGGGTCGGTGCTCGCTGCCGCACCCGGGGTGCACGGAGAACTGCTCGAACTGATCGACAGCGCGGCCGCTACTCCTCATCCCGGAATCGCGCCGGGATCCACCGTGGCGCACGAGGATCCCGGCGTTCGCGCGGACGACGGGAGCCCGGGGCGTCGCGGCAACAACTCCGAGGAGGCGCCATGACGTTGGCCGTACGCGTGATTCCGTGCCTGGACGTCGATGCGGGCCGCGTCGTGAAGGGCGTGAACTTCGAAAACCTGCGCGACGCGGGCGATCCCGTCGAATTGGCCGCCGCCTACGATGCCCAGGGCGCCGACGAGCTCACCTTCCTCGACGTCACCGCCTCCTCCGGCGACCGCGGCACCATGATCGACGTGGTGACCCGCACCGCCGAGCAGATCTTCATCCCGCTCACCGTGGGCGGCGGCGTGCGCACCGTCGACGATGTGGACCGGCTGCTGCGCGCCGGGGCGGACAAGGTCTCGGTCAACACCGCCGCCATCGCGAATCCGGAGATCCTGCGGGAGATGTCGCAGCGGTTCGGCTCGCAGTGCATCGTGCTGTCCGTCGACGCACGGCTGGTCCCCGACGGCAATCCGGCCACCCCGTCCGGATGGGAGGTCACCACCCACGGCGGCAAGCGCAGCACCGGCATCGACGCGATCGAATGGGCGCTGCGCGGCGCCGAACTGGGCGTCGGGGAGATCCTGCTGAACTCGATGGACGCCGACGGCACCAAGGCCGGATTCGACCTGCCGATGATCGCGTCGGTCCGCAAGGCGGTCTCGGTGCCGATCATCGCCAGCGGCGGCGCGGGCGGTGTCGAGCACTTCCCTCCGGCGGTGCAGACCGGCGCGGACGCCGTGCTGGCCGCCAGCGTCTTCCACTTCGGCGATCTCACCATCGGCCAGGTCAAGGACGCGATGCGGGCCGAGGGCATCACCGTCCGCTGACGGCCCGACACGCAGGCATTGATATAAAGGTCTGCATGAGTCTGGATCCCGCCGTCGCCGCCCGCCTCAAGCGCAACGAGGCCGGGCTGGTCGCGGCGATCGCGCAGGAGCGCGACACCGGCGACGTGCTGATGATGGCGTGGATGGACGACGAGGCGCTGGCCCGGACCCTCGAGACCCGCAAGGCGACCTACTACTCCCGGTCCCGGCAGCAGTACTGGGTCAAGGGCGAGACGTCCGGGCACACGCAGTACGTGCACGAGGTGCGCCTGGACTGCGACGGCGACGCCGTGTTGCTGATCGTGGACCAGGAGGGCGCGGCCTGCCACACCGGCACCCACACCTGCTGGGACAGCGACGTGCTGCTGGCGGCTCAGTCCTGACCGTTGTCCGGCGGGCTCGGATGGCCGTTCGACCTGCCGATGCCGCGGTTGATCCCGGATTCCATCTGATCGACCAGCGCCTCACCGAGCTGAACCAGCCGCTCGGTCTGCTCGGCGTCCAAGCCGTCGAATACCAGCCCGCGGACCGCCTCGAGGTAGCCGGGCGTGGAGTCCTCGACCTTCCGGTAACCGGCGTCGGTGAGGACAGCGTAGGCGCCGCGTCGTCCGCGCAATGTTTCCCGGCGCGCCCAGCCGAGACGCTCCAATTTTGTTACCACGTGGGAAAGTCGGGATAGCGAAGCATTTGCTTTGTAGGCAAGTTCGCTCAGCTGTAAGCGATGGCCGGCCTCCTCTGACAGCAGTGCCATCACGAAGTACTCGAAATGCGTCACGCCGGACTCGCGCTGCAGCTGCGTATCCATCGCTGCTGGTAGCCGAGTCGTCAGCGCGACAAGAGTCCGCCAAGCTCGCTGTTCGATGGGATTCAGCCACTTCGTCACATCGCGCCCTCTCAATGCAGCCGCGTGACGCTTATTCGTTAGCAGAGCTAGCGATAATTGAAACTTCAAATCAGTCACCGGCAGATATCAAGTTTGCCATGATTTCGCTCGAGGGTCACGGGTGTAGTCAATGACGTGACACCTATCACGTGGATCCTCAATGCAGCGGCGGGTCTTCCCGGGGCTGGAATTCCTCGGTGGGCGGGGCCGGTTCGGCGGTCTGCGGCTGCGGCGCCTGCTTGGCTGCCCGGCGTTTGCGGTATCGGCGGCGGACGACCACGAAGACCAGCAGCAGGAAGATCGCCGCCGCGACGATGGCGGCGGTCAGGGATGCGCCGCGGAAGCCGGGGGCATCCACGTCGAGGATTCGCTCACCCGCGTGCGCGGCGTTGTTGCCGCCCAGCACGATGGTGAGCGTCATCAGATTGGGCAGCGCCGCGGCCACCGCCAGCACCGCCGCCACACCGGCGAGGAACCGGCCGCCGCGCCGCTTCCAGACGGTGACGGCGAACAGTAGGAGCAGCAGCGGCACCAAGGTGCACACGAAGCCCAGCGCCAGCCCGGACCAGATGCCCTTGGCGAAGCTGCCGTGGCCCGACATGTTCGCGATCCGCTGTGCCCACCAGCGCGGAATGAACGCCGCGAGGATGAAGTAGGCGGCCACGAGCACCGCCACGACCGCCACCCCCGCGATGATCCGGTTGCGCCACGTGGTCGTGGCGGGCTTACTGCCGGATGTTTGCTCCACGCTCCGCGAAGTCATGGCAACAGCGTATGTGCACCACCCGGTGCGGGGGAATGTCTCGGCTCGGCGTTTTGGATCAGCTGTTTCGGTCGCGCAGGAAGCTCAGGGCGTGATCGGCATGGACGTTCGCCCGGAGTTCACCGGTGATCACCTTCAGGACCGTGCGGTCGGTATCGATGACGAATGTCTGCCGCTTGACCGGAGCCAGCTTGCCGAGCAGGCCGCGCTTGACCCCGAACCGCTCGGCGACCGCGCCGTCGCGGTCGGACAGCAGGGGGTAGCCCAGTCGCTGCTTATCGGAGAAGCCCGCCTGGGTGTCGACCGAATCGGCGCTGATGCCGGCGCACGAGGCGCCCACGGCCGCGAATTCGCTCGCCAGATCCCGGAAGTGGCACGCCTCGGCGGTGCAGACGGGGGTATTGGCGGCGGGGAAGAAGAACAGCACCAGCGGGCCGTCCGAGAGCAGGGCGTCGAGGGAGCGGGCGATCCCGGCCTGGTCGGGAAGATCGAACTGGGGAGCGCGCTGGCCAGTCTTCATAGGAAGCGACAGTACCGGGCGCACCCGGCGCCCGGTACCGCGCTCTCGCCCCGTCATTCCGGCATGCTTCGCGGCCGGAATCAGACGCCGAGGATTCCGGCGACCTCCGGATTCTTGATCTCCATGACGTCGAGGATGCCGTGCGCCTTCAGGAACGGCTTGAGCTCCCGGATGCGGTCGGTGTGCTCGGCGTACTCGTCGGGGAACCGGTGGCGATCCAGGTTCTCGATCGCCTTGACGTAGGTCACGAACGACGCGAGCGCATTGTGCTTGGCCGGGTTCTGGCCGCTCGAGGAGTGGTTCATATTCACCATCCGGGGCGGCTGACCGGGCAGGGGGCCTCCGATCGTGGGTGGGGCGGCGTGCCGGGGACCCTCCGGTGCGACCGGTTGCGAGGGGTACATCTGTGTTGAACTCCTCTCGTTGCAAGGGATACCGCGTGCGACTTCGAACGTCGCGAGTCTAGTGAGCGCGGCGGTGCCGAATTGCCGCGCCTCGGCACGGCGGGTTCGCCCCAGTTATTCGGGGCTGTGCGGGGCGTGGCTGGCCGTCGTGGCCGATTTGTAGCCTGGCGGGCCGCCGGGCCACCCCCGCACACGTCGGCGCGGTATACCGCCTGAAATGATGAGGGGATGCACGGCGCAGCAACCGACGGCCCGGGGACCACTACGACTCGTGAGCAGTTCCGCGCGCTCGCGGCCGAACACCGCGTGGTCCCGGTCATCCGAAAAGTGCTGGCCGACTCGGAGACTCCGCTGTCGGCCTATCGCAAGCTCGGCGCGGAACGGCCCGGCACGTTCCTGCTCGAGTCGGCGGAGAACGGGCGATCGTGGTCGCGCTGGTCGTTCATCGGCGCGGGCAGTCGGGCCGCGCTGAGCGTCATCGACGGGCAGGCCGCCTGGCTGGGCACCACCCCGGCCGACGCGCCCTCGGGCGGTGAGCCGCTGGCCGCCCTGCGCGAGACGCTGGAGCTGCTGCGCACCGAGCGGCTGCCGGGCCTGCCGCCGCTGACCGGCGGCCTGGTCGGCTACCTCGGCTACGACATCGTGCGCCGGATGGAGCGGCTGCCCGAGCTGACCACCGACGACCTGCAGCTGCCGGAGATGGTGCTGATGCTGGCCACCGATCTGGCCGCATTCGACCACCACGAGGGCGCGATCACCCTGATCGCCAACGCGGTCAACTGGAACGGCACCGACGAGCGGGTCGACGAGGCCTACGACGACGCGGTGGCCCGGCTGGACCGGATGACGGCCGCGCTGGCCGCCCCCGCCGCCTCCACGGTGTCGGTGTTCGACCGGCCCGAACCGGACTACCGCCGCCGTCGCACCACCGAGGAGTTCGGCGCCGGGGTGCGCCGCCTGGTGAAGGAGATCGAGGCGGGCGAGGCGTTCCAGGTGGTGCTGTCGCAGCGGTTCGAGATGGACTACGACGGCAGTCCGCTGGAGGTGTACCGGATGCTGCGGGCGTCGAATCCGAGCCCGTACATGTATCTGATGCACATCCCGGACGGCGAGGGCGGCACGGCCTTCTCGATCGTCGGGTCCAGCCCGGAGGCACTGGTGACGGTGAAGGACGGCGTGGCCACCACGCATCCGATCGCCGGTACCCGGTGGCGCGGCGCCACCGAGGAGGACGACCTGCTGCTGGAGAAGGACCTGCTGGCCGACGAGAAGGAGAACGCCGAGCACCTGATGCTCGTCGATCTGGGCCGCAACGATCTGGGCCGGGTGTGCGCGCCGGGCTCGGTGCGCGTCACCGAGTACCGGCACGTGGAGCGCTACAGCCACGTCATGCACCTGGTGTCGACGGTGTCGGCGCGGCTGGCGCCGGGCAAGATCGCCCTGGACGCCGTGCGGGCCTGCTTCCCCGCGGGCACGCTGTCCGGCGCCCCGAAGGTGCGCGCGATGGAGCTGATCGAGGAGCTGGAGCCGACCCGCCGCGGCACCTACGCGGGGGTGGTCGGCTACCTCGACTTCGCCGGCGACGCCGATACCGCCATCGCGATCCGCACCGCGCTGCTCAAGGACGGCACGGCCTACGTCCAGGCGGGTGCGGGCATCGTCGCCGACTCCGTGCCCGAATACGAGGACGACGAGGCGCGCAACAAGGCAATGGCTGTGTTGAAAGCTATCGCCGCGGCCAAGACCGTGCGCGTCTTCACCCCCGACCACCCCGACGGTGAGCAGCTATGAACTCCTCGGAACCCGAACCGGCGCAAGCGCATTCTCCCGGAGCCTCGCCCCCGCGCAAGTACCCCGTCGGCCCCGCACTCCTGCTCGCCGTGGCCGCCATCGCGCTGTGGGCCTCGTCGCGGATGACGTGGGTGACGCTGGTGTCCTCCGACGGGCTCACCGAGCCCCGCACGAACAACCTGAACGGCGGCGAGTGGTTCGGTGCGCTGACACCGCTGGCCCTGGTGCTGGTGGCCGCGATCGCCGCGGTATTCGCCACCCGCGGCTGGCTGCGCCGGGTGCTCGGCGTGGTGATCGCGCTGCTGGCCGCGGTGGCCGCCGTGCCCGGTTTCGCGCTGGTGACCGGCCGGGGCAAGCTCGGCGAACGGGCCGCCACACTGGCCGAGCTGCCCGCCCGCGCCCAGGTGGACCAGGTGACCTCGGCCGCGTTCCCGGCGGTGCTGAGCCTCGTCGGCGCGGTGGCGGCGTTCGGGGCGGGAGTGCTGCTGGCCCGCATGCCCGAGGAGACGGCGCGGCTGTCCGGCAAGTACGACAACCCGGTGTTCCGCCGCGCCGCGGCCGCCGACCAGGTGGCGGCGCAGCAGGCGAAACCCGCGGCGTCCCAGCCGGACTCCGCCGCATCGGACCAGCTGTCCGAACGCGTGCTGTGGGACGCCCTCGACGCGGGCACCGACCCCACCGACGACCAGCCCGGAAGGTGAGCATTATCCCAGTCGGGACAGATGCGACGCGGAACACCCCGCCGTCGGCGTCGGGAACATAGCCATTTACTCTTTACCTGCATCGGTGAGACAGCGCCTTGGGGGATTCTCAGGCAGCAAGTCGGTCTCCCCAGAAAGGATTCGAGCCAGATGACGGTACTCGACTCGATTCTCGACGGGGTCCGCGCGGATGTGGCCGCTCGGGAAGCCGTCCTGGATTTCCAGGCAGTCAAGCAGGCCGCCGCCGCGGCACCCTCGCCCCGTCCCGGGTACGCCGCCCTGCACCAGGACGGCGTCGGCGTCATCGCCGAGGTCAAGCGCGCCAGCCCCTCCAAGGGCGAGCTGGCCGACATCCCGGACCCGGCCAGCCTCGCGAAGGCCTACGAGGACGGCGGCGCCCGCATCATCAGCGTGCTCACCGAGGGCCGTCGCTTCAACGGCTCGCTCGACGACCTGGACGCGGTGCGCGCGGTGGTCGACGTGCCGATCCTGCGCAAGGACTTCGTCGTCGGCCCGTACCAGATTCACGAGGCCCGCGCGCACGGCGCCGACGTGATCCTGCTGATCGTGGCCGCGCTGGAGCAGGACGTGCTGTCCTCGCTGATCGATCGCACCGAATCGCTGGGCATGACCGCGCTGGTCGAGGTGCACACCGAGGAGGAGGCCGACCGCGCGCTGGAGGCCGGTGCCTCGGTCATCGGCGTCAACGCCCGCAACCTGAAGACCCTCGAGGTGGACACCGACGTGTTCGCCCGCATCGCGCCCGGCCTGCCGACCGAGGTCATCCGCATCGCCGAATCCGGCATCAGCGGCACCGCCGACCTGCTCGCCTACGCCGGCGCCGGCGCGGACGCGGTGCTGGTCGGCGAGAGCCTGGTGACCAGCGGCGACCCGCGGGCCGCGGTCTCGGAGCTGGTGACCGCCGGAACCCATCCGTCCTGCCCGCGGCCGCTGCGCCGGGGAGCGGCGCGATGACTCTGCCCCCGGCCAGCGCGGGCGTCACCCAGCGCAGCCACGAGCCCGACCCGGGCGGCCACTTCGGCGTCTACGGCGGGCGGCACGTGCCCGAGGCGTTGATGGCGGTGATCGAGGAGGTCACCGCGGAGTACGACAAGTGCCGGGTCGATCCGGGGTTCCTGGCCGAGCTGGATCGCCTGCAGCGCGACTACGCCGGGCGCCCGTCGCCGGTGTTCGAGTGCACGCGGCTGGCCGAGCATGCCGGTGGCGCCCGGATCCTGCTCAAGCGGGAGGACCTGAACCACACCGGCTCGCACAAGATCAACAATGTGCTCGGGCAGGCGCTGCTCGCCAAGCGGATGGGCAAGACCCGCGTCATCGCCGAGACCGGCGCCGGTCAGCACGGCGTCGCCACCGCCACCGCGTGCGCGCTGCTCGGGCTGCACTGCATCGTCTACATGGGCGCCGTCGACACCGCACGGCAGGCGCTGAACGTGGCCCGGATGCGGCTGCTGGGCGCCGAGGTGGTCAGCGTGACCACGGGCTCGCAGACGCTCAAGGACGCCATCAACGAGGCGCTGCGCGACTGGGTCACCAACGCCGACGACACGTACTACTGCTTCGGCACCGCCGCGGGCCCGCATCCGTTCCCGTTGCTGGTGCGCGACTTTCAGCGTGTCATCGGCCTGGAGGCGCGGGCGCAGGTGCTGGACCGGACGGGGCGGCTGCCCGACGCCGTGACCGCTTGTGTCGGTGGCGGATCCAACGCGATCGGCATCTTCCACGCCTTCATCGACGATCCGGGCGTCCGGCTGATCGGCTACGAGGCGGCGGGCGACGGCGTCGAAACCGGTAGGCACGCAGCCACTTTCACCGGCGGTACGCCGGGCGCGTTCCAGGGCGCGTACTCGTACCTGCTGCAGGACTCCGACGGCCAGACCATCGAATCGCATTCCATCTCCGCGGGTCTGGACTACCCGGGGGTGGGCCCCGAGCACGCGTACCTCAAAGACACCGGCCGCGCCGAGTACCGGCCGATCACCGACACCGAGGCGATGGACGCGCTGCTGCTGCTGTCGCGCACCGAGGGCATCATCCCGGCCATCGAGTCCGCGCACGCGGTGGCGGGCGCGCTGCAGCTGGGCCGCGAATTGGGCGAGGGCGCAACCATTCTCGTGAACTTGTCCGGGCGTGGTGACAAAGACATGGATACCGCGGCCAAATGGTTCGGGCTGTACGGAGAGGACGCGAAGTGAGCGAGCGTGCGAGCGAATCCTCCGGCACGGCGTCGCCGACGGCCGTGAGCCGCTCGGGCAGCACCTTCGCCGCCTGCCGCGCCGAGGGCCGCGCCGCTCTCATCGGCTATCTGCCCGCGGGGTATCCGGATCTGGTCGGCTCCATCGCCGCCTGCACCGCGATGGTCGAATCCGGTTGCGACATCATCGAAGTCGGCATCGCCTATTCCGACCCGGTGATGGACGGGCCCACCATCCAGGCCGCCGCGGAACAGGCGCTGCGCGGCGGCGTGCGGGTGCGCGACGTCTTCGCCGTGGTCGAGGCGATCAGCAACGCCGGGGGCAAGGCCGTGGTCATGACCTACTGGAATCCGGTGCTGAAGTACGGCGTCGACACGTTCTCCCGCGACCTCGCGGGAGCGGGCGGGCTCGGGCTGATCACGCCGAACCTGATCCCCGAAGAGGCCGACGAGTGGATGGCCGCCTCCGACGCCCACGACCTCGATCGCATCTTCCTGGTGGCGCCCTCCTCGACCGAGGAGCGGCTCGCCAAGACCCTCGACGCCACCCGCGGTTTCGTCTACGCCGCCTCCACGATGGGCGTGACCGGAGCCCGGGACGCGGTGTCCTCGGCGGCTCCCGCGCTGTGCGCGCGCGTCCGGGCCCACTCCGACATCCCGATCGGCGTCGGCCTCGGCGTGCGCAACGGCGCCCAGGCCGCCGAAATCGCCTCGTACGCAGACGGAGTCATCGTCGGCTCGGCCCTGGTCTCCGCGGCCGGTGACAGCATGGACCGGGTCCGCGCCCTCACCGCCGAACTCGCCGAGGGTGTGCGCTCGGCTCCCGTCGCCTCCTGAGCAAAGCGTTTCGACGCCGAGTGCAGGGCAGCACGTGCGTTCAGCGTCCGTTCCGTTACGGTGGGGCCGTGACTTTTCCAGTCCTGGCAGACAGTGTTGTTGCGCACGGTGGGGCGCAGGCCGCGGTGCTGGCCTATATACCCAGCCCGCCGCGCGGGGTGTGGTACGTCGGCGGGTTCCCGCTGCGGGCCTACGCGCTGTGCATCATCGTCGGCATCATCGCTGCGATCTGGTGGGGCGAGCGGCGGTGGCGCGAGCGCGGCGGGCAGCCGGGCGCGGTGCTGGACGTCGCCATGTTCGCGGTGCCCTTCGGGCTGGTGGGCGGTCGGCTCTACCACGTCGCCACCGATTGGCAGAAGTACTTCGGCGACGACGGCCACCCGATGAACGCGCTGAAGATCTGGGAGGGCGGTCTCGGCATCTGGGGCGCGGTGTTCCTCGGCGGCGTCGGCGCCTGGATCGGCTGCCGGGTGTACCGAATCCCGTTGCCCGCCTTGGGCGATGCGATCGCCCCCGCGATCCTGCTGGCGCAGGCGATCGGCCGCCTCGGCAACTACTTCAACCAGGAGCTCTACGGCCGCGCCACGGATGCGCCGTGGGGCCTGCAGATCTTCCTGCGCTTCGACGACAACGGTCAGCTGGACATGATGAACGGCGTCTCCACCGGCGTGGTGGAGAAGACCGTACAGCCGACGTTCCTCTACGAGCTGGTATGGAATCTGCTCGGCGTGCTGCTGCTCGTGTGGGTGGACAAGCGCTACCGCATCGGCCACGGCCGCCTGTTCGCGCTGTACGTCGCCATCTACTGCTTCGGCCGGTTCTGGGTGGAACTGCTGCGTGACGACGAGGCCACGCACATCGCGGGCATCCGCATCAACTCCTTCACCTCCGCGGTGGTATTCCTCTGCGCTATCGCCTATTTCGTGCTCGCCACCAAGGGCCGCGAGACCGCCGCACAGCTGGAGCCCGGCGGCAACCGGCCGTGGCCGTGGCAACTCGGCGCACTCCGCCGGGCGGGAGCGGAGTCGGAAGCCGCTGCCGCCGAGGCTGTTTCGACAAAAGAGGGGAAGACCTCGGAGGAGTCGGCGGAGCCCGGCCCCGAGACATCCGAAAACGACGCCGCTGAGCCGGACGGGCTGAGCGATTCCGAGGACGAAACAGCCGGGTCTCGGGGTGCCGCGGGCGGATCCGGAGATGCTGCGGCCGAGTCCGGGAATGATGCGAGCGACACCGAATCCGCCGTCGCTGACCGCAACGAATCCGCCGATGTCAGCGATAACCCAGCGAATGCCGCCAACGGTGGGGCGTCCGGCGCGACGAAACCGCCGGAGTCGGGCAAGCTTTGACCCGACCGCCGCGGCCGTGCGGCGGGACGGGAGACCGGGCCGTCGAGGCGGGCCCGGGCAAACTAGGAGGACCTGAGTGACCGACCCCTACCAGCAGCAGCCGGGATACGGGCCGCAGTACGGCGCGCCCGGAACCGGCCCGGGCATGGGGCAACCCGGGCAGCCGATGGGGCAACCCGCCGGGCCGCCCATGGATGCGTACGGCCAGCAGCAGCCGCCGATGGATGCGTACGGCCAGCCGAATCCCTACGGACAGCCGCAGTACGGCCAGCCCTACGGTGCGCCCGGCGGCTATCCGCCCGCGCCGTACGGCATGCCGGGCATGGACCCGGAGGCGCCGTTCGGCCGCAATATGTACGGCGAGCCGTACTCCGACAAGTCGAAGATGGTGGCGGGCCTGCTGCAGATCTTCCTCGGCAGCTTCGGCGTCGGCCGCTTCTACCTCGGCTACCCCGGCCTGGCCGTCGCCCAGATCGCCGTAACCTGGCTGACCTGCGGCATAGGCGGCATCTGGCCCCTCATCGACGGCATCATGATCCTCACCGGCAAGGTCCGCGACCAGTACGGCCGGCCTCTGCAGGAAAGCTGAGCGGGGGCGTCCAGCATTCCCCGCTTTACTGCAGGCGCTCGGGGTTTCTAACTTTACTCGCAGGCGCCCTGCATTCCCCGCCTCACGGCCCCCTGGGGCCGTGAGGCGGGGATCAGGTTCAGCTCACCGTGCGTGTAATTATGTATCAGCGTTGTCGCATGTCGTAGGCTGTGGCGGTTCTGTGTGTCGTGCGCGTGGGAACCGCCCGCGCCCGCTGGAGAGGTACCCCATTGCGCCGCAAGCTGTTCGCCGCCGTGCTCGCCATCGCCGCCGCCACGGGGCTGACCGCCGCCTGTAGCAGCAGCGACCCGAACGTGCTGAAGGTCGGCACCGAGGGCACCTATGCGCCGTTCAGCTTCCAGGGGCCCGACGGCAATCTCACCGGCTACGACGTCGAGGTGGTGCAGGCGGTCGCCGGGAAGCTCGGCAAGCGCGTCGAATTCGTGCAGACCCCGTGGGACGCCATCTTCGCGGGCTTGGAGTCCAAGCGTTTCGACCTGGTCGCCAACCAGGTGACGGTCAGCCCGGAGCGCGAGCAGAAGTACTCGCTGTCGCAGCCGTACACCACCTCCGACGGCGTCATCGTGACCCGTGCCGACAACTCCGGCATCGCGGCCCTCGGCGACCTCAACGGCAAGACCTGCGCGCAGTCCTCGACCAGCAACTGGAGCAAGGTCGCCTCGGGCGTCGGCTGCAAGGTGGAGGCCGTGGAGGGCTTCGTGCAGGCCGTCCAGCTGCTGAAGGACGGCCGAGTCGACGCGACGGTCAACGACACGCTGGCGGTCGGCGCGTACACCAAGCAGAACGGGCAGGGCAGCGTGAAGGTGGCCGGTAAGACCGGTGAGACCAGCCGCCAGGCCTTCGCCGCCCGCAAGGATTCCGGCAGCCTGACCACCGACGTCAACGGCGCCCTGGACGCGCTGCGCGCCGACGGCACCCTGGCGCGGATCTCCGACAAGTACTTCGGAACCGACGTCAGCAAGTAGCGCATGGACCCCGCCACCTGGGAACTCATCCGTCACAACCTGCAGCCGATGCTGCAGGCGACGATCACCAAAACGCTGCCGCTGACCGCGATCAGCTTCTCGATCGGCCTGGTGCTCGCGCTGTTCGTGGCACTGGCGCGGATGTCGAAGCTGTGGCCGGTCGCGGCGGCCGCACGCTTCTATATCTCGATCATTCGCGGCACCCCGCTGCTGGTGCAGTTGTTCATCGTGTTCTATGCGCTGCCGCAGCTGAACATCGTGATCGACCCGTTCCCCGCAGCGGTGATCGCGTTCAGTCTCAACGTCGGCGGCTATGCCGCGGAGGTGATTCGCGCCGCGATTCTGTCGGTCGCGCACGGCCAGTGGGAGGCGGCGCAGGCGCTGGGCCTGTCGCACGTGCAGACCCTGGGCTCGATCATCCTGCCGCAGGCCTCGCGCATCGCGGTGCCGCCGCTGTCGAATACGCTCATCTCGCTGGTGAAGGACACCTCGCTGGCCTCGACCATCCTGGTAACCGAATTGTTGCGGACGGCGCAATTGGCGGCCGCGCCGACCTTCGATTTCTTCGCCCTCTACGGGGTCGCGGCGATCTACTACTGGGTAATCTGCCTGATCCTCGGATTCGCGCAAACTCGCCTGGAAACCCGGCTTGCACGACATGTCGCCAGGTGACGCCGGTCATATAGGTTCAGTGACCGGGATCATAGGTTCGCACTATTGATAGCGAAGGGTATGCCCAGTCAGCGAGGCTCGTTCGGCAGGACTACGCTCGACTCGTGATGCGACGAACAAAAATTGTTTGCACCCTCGGACCGGCTACCGCCTCCGAGGACCGGATTCGCGAACTTGTCGAAAGCGGCATGGACGTGGCCCGGTTGAACTTCAGCCATGGCGAGCACTCCGATCACGCTGAGAACTACCAGAAGGTCCGCAAGGCCGCCGACCAATTGGGCCGTGCCGTAGGCATTCTCGCGGATCTGCAGGGACCGAAGATCCGGTTGGGCAGGTTCATCGAAGGCAAGACCACCTGGGCGACGGGGGAGGAGGTGCGCATCACCGTCGACGACGTGGAGGGCACCCACGACCGCGTCTCCACCACCTACGGGCAGCTGGCCGAGGATGCCAAGGCCGGCGACCGCCTGCTCGTCGACGACGGCAAGGTCGGCCTGACCGTGATCCGGGTGGACGGCAACGACGTGGTCTGCCGCGTCACCGAGGGCGGCCCGGTCTCCAACAACAAGGGCGTCTCGCTGCCCGGCATGGACGTGTCGGTCCCGGCCCTGTCCGAGAAGGACATCGCAGACCTGGAATTCGCGCTGAAGCTCGGCGTCGACTTCATCGCGCTGTCGTTCGTGCGTTCGCCCTCGGACGTGGAGCTGGTGCACGACATCATGGACCGCGTCGGCCGCCGCGTGCCGGTCATCGGCAAGCTGGAGAAGCCCGAGGCCATCGACAACCTCGAGGCGATCGTGCTGGCCTTCGACGCGATCATGGTCGCGCGCGGCGACCTGGGCGTGGAGCTGCCGCTCGAGCAGGTGCCGCTGGTGCAGAAGCGTGCCATCCAAATGGCCAGGGAGAACGCCAAACCCGTCATCGTGGCGACCCAGATGCTGGAGTCGATGATCGGCAATTCGCGCCCCACCCGCGCCGAGGCCTCCGACGTGGCCAACGCGGTGCTCGACGGCGCCGACGCGGTGATGCTGTCGGGCGAGACCTCGGTCGGCCAGTACCCGATCGAGACGGTGCGCACCATGGCCCGCATCGTGCACGCCGTGGAGTCCGAATCCTCGGCCCAGGTGCCGCCGCTGACCCACGTGCCGCGGACCAAGCGCGGCGTGATCTCCTACGCCGCACGCGATATCGGCGAGCGGCTCAACGCCAAGGCGCTGGTGGCCTTCACCCAGTCCGGGGACACGGTGCGCCGCCTGGCCCGCCTGCACACCACGCTGCCGCTGCTGGCCTTCACCCCGCTGCCGGAGGTGCGCAGCCAGCTGGCGCTGACCTGGGGCGTGGAAACGTTCATCGTGCCGCCGGTCGGCACCACCGACGAGATGATCGGCCAGGTCGACAAGGAGCTGCTGTCGCTGAACCGGTACACCAAGGGCGACCTGGTGGTGATCGTGGCCGGTTCGCCACCGGGTACCGTCGGTTCCACCAACCTCATCCACGTGCACAGGATCGGCGAAGAGGACCACTGAAAGTGAATGCGTCACTGGGCGAATCCACCGACACGGGTACGAGCGACCTACAGGTTCTGCTCGGGCTGCTCGATCTGGAGCAGACCGGCGAGGACACCTTCCTCGGACAGCATCCGGAGAAGGTGTGGAGCCGGACCTTCGGCGGGCAGCTGGTGGCGCAGGCCATCATCGCGGCCGGTCGCACGGTGGCCACCGACCCGGCCCGGCCGCAACGCCCGGTGCACGCGATCAACGCCCATTTCGTGCGCGGCGGTGACGTGAAGAAACCGATCGAGTACCGGGTGGAACGCCACCGCGACGGCCGCTCGTTCGCGAACCGGACCGTCACCGCCTACCAGGGCGACCAGGAGCTGTTCGTCATGCTGGCGGCCTTCCAGGACTCCGCCAAGGGCCTGGAGCACGCCGTCCCGCAGCCGCAGGTGCCCGATCCCGACGGCCTGCCCCGGGTGGAGGAGTCTTTTGCCGGTCTCGAGGACCGGCTGCAGATGTTCGTCAATGCCCCGCACCCGATCGATATGCGCTACACCAACGACACGGCGTGGACCCTGAAGGGCACCGGCGGGACGCTGGAATACAACCGGGTCTGGATGCGCGCCGACGGCGAGCTGCCCGACGATCCGCTGATTCACGTTGCGACGCTGGGATATTCGTCGGACACCACGGTGCTCGATTCGATCATCACCACGCACGGCCTGTCGTGGGGCTTCGACCGCATCGTCGCGGCCACGGTGAACCACTCGATGTGGTTCCACCGCCCCTTCAGGTTCGACGACTGGGCGCTGTACGCGACCCAGTCGCCCGTGGCGGCGGGTTCCCGCGGCCTCGCCACGGGCCACTTCTATTCGCGTGCCGGAGAATTGCTGGCCACCGTGGTCCAAGAGGGCGTCATCCGCCACTTCCCGCCCCGCGGCTGAAGTGCTGTCTTCCCGGCGTGTGGCTGGCCCTGTCATTCCCGGCACGGAGCCGAGCACTCCTGTCATTCCCGGCACGCTTTTGGCCGGGATCTAGATCAACTCGCGATTTTCTTCCATATCGAAACTTTCGCGTTGCAGGGCGTGCAGCGAATAGGGGACCGCGTCCTCGTCCGAAATGCTCAGCATCAGTTGCTGTTCCAGGGCGGACAGGTTGGCCTCGGTGAGCAGTTTCTTGTCGCCCACCAGGCTGAGCGCGATCTCGTAGGTGCGGCGGTCGCCCGGGTCGGCGCCGGGATGGTCCAGGAGCCACTGGGTTTCGAGTAGCGGGTGCGGCTGTTGGTCGGAGTCGAGCGGGAGGGTGAAGCGCCAGGCGAACACGTCGCGTTCGGCCACGTGGTCGTCGACCACGCGGCGCACGGTTTCCACAACACGTTCGAGGGTTTCGGCTGTCACATAAACATGGAGCGAAACATCCGAAATGCGTTTCGGCATGTCGTTCAGTCCTGTTCTTGTGTCGAATCCTTCGGCGGGAGTATCCGGCCGGGAGTGTAGTCCCTCTTTACCCGAAATGGGGAGGACGCATGCGTGTCGGGGAGTGTTGCCGGATCCCTCAGGCGTGACGGCCGATTCGGGTGGCGTCCACGTACGGCGGCGGTTCGCTGCGGCCGCCCGGCAGCACCACCAGCCGCGGTCGCCCGCGTTCGTCGGTGGGGCGGCCCTCGTGAATGTGCAACGCCAGCAACAGCGGTACCAGGGCCTGGGCGATGCGATCGCCGACCTCGCAGTACTTCTCGGCCGACAGGCCGACCGGATCTGCGATGTTCTCGCGGCCGACGAGGGCGAGATCGTCGCGGGCCCGGTCGATTTCGGCGATGGTGCGGGCGCCGCTGACCTTCGCGATGCGGTACGCCTCGATGAGCGTGAACGCCCGGCCCGCGGCCGCCGGTACCAGGGCGACGACATCGTCGCGGATCTGCTCGGCCATCGCCAGCACCAGATCCGCGCCCTCGACCATGGCGGGTTTGAGTTTACGGGCCTTGAAATTGCTCGGGTCCGCGCCGAGTCCGCTGATCGTTTCGGCGGCAAGCGGATCCGCGCCGAATCCCACCAGTGCGCGGGTTCCGGCGCTCTCCGCGGTCAGGTCGTGGAGCCCGTGTTCGGCCGCCACGGCGCGTGTGAGGCGTTCGGCGATGACCGACCGGCACACGTTGCCGTTGCAGACGAACAGGACATGCATGGCAGTACGGTAGAACGCGAGAATCGAAACGAATAGCACCGAAAGTCCGAAACCCGCTGATTTGTTTCGATGTTCATCCCGGCGTAGCGAGTCGTTTGCCGCTGTTGGTCTGAGCGACGGATGGCCGGGAAATTACTTTCATTCGCAATCGTCTGGGTAATAGGCGCTTTCGCGAACCACGGGCGCGACCTTCGGATCCCCCTGGTGCACCCGACCGCGCGCGGAGAACAGCCGCCCGCGCATGGCCACGGTCGGCGCGACCCGGCCCAGTCCGGTCGGGCTGGTCATATCGTCGTACATGGTGTCGATGCCGCCGCGCATGAAGTATGCCTCGTGCCAGAATCCGGTGCCGCCGGAGTCGCGCAGGAATCGCCGCCACCATTCGCGGTGCGGCTCGGAGCGCGTCCAGCGTTCCAGGCTGTCGAGATCACGCCAGTATTGCCGGGCGCCCCAGTGCGGCGGGAACAGCGACCAGATGACGTCCTCGTGCAGCAGCAGCCCGTCGGGCCGGTCGCGATGCGAGCGATACAGCTTGGGACCCAGCCCCAGCAGGCGCAGGATGCCGCGGGGTTTGCGCACGCGCATGCCGAGGTAGATGACGACCAGGTCCGGATACCCGGACAGGTCCGCCGTCAGCCGGTTCACCCGCATACCTGCATTCTCCACTCGAGTCGGAGGTCGTGTGCTGTCTCTGGGGAATTACGGCGACGGCGTGGGCGCGGTTCGATGCGGCCGGGCGCCCAGGGGCGACACGCCCGGGAGTGGGATGACATTTCTCACCGGAGTGCTTGCGAGACAACCGAATTCGGAACCCCCCCGATCGGGGGGCGATCATGAAATGCAGCTCGTGAAAACAGTGCCGAGTGTGGGACTCGAACCCACACGTCCGTGAGGACAACGGTTTTTGAGACCGTCGCGTCTGCCAGTTCCGCCAACTCGGCGCACCGGGTGGAAATCATAGCCGGTGTGTACCCCGGTGACCGAATCGGCGTGACGATTACCGGTCGGCGCTGGGTAGATGGGTTCTGCGCGAGGTTGAACTGTACGCTTTAGGGCACTCGGGAGTGTGCGCCGGTCCGGCAAGGGTGGGGCGGACGGGCGTGCGCAGCGAGTATTTGGCATCGGAATCACGAGGGGTCTATCTATGGGAACGACAGCAGGGGGCGCGGGCGCGAAGAAGGATGCGGCGACCGCCGCCAAGCGAGTGGTGGTGGCCGAGGATGAGGCGCTCATCCGGATGGACCTGGTGGAGATGCTCTCCGAGGAGGGCTATCAGGTGGTGGGCGAGGCCGGCGACGGCCAGCAGGCGGTCGACCTGGCCGAGGAGCTGCGTCCGGACCTGGTGATCATGGACGTCAAGATGCCGCGCCGCGACGGCATCGATGCGGCGGCCGAGATCGCGACGAAACGCGTTGCGCCGGTGGTGATTCTGACCGCCTTCAGCCAGCGCGACCTGGTGGAGCGGGCGCGCGACGCGGGGGCGATGGCGTACCTGGTGAAGCCGTTCACCAAGTCGGATCTGGTGCCGGCGATCGAGCTGGCGGCCAGCCGCTTCCACGAGATCACCGCGCTGGAGGGCGAGGTCGCGAGCCTGGCCGACCGGCTGGAGACACGCAAGCTCGTCGAGCGGGCGAAGGGTGTGCTGATGCAGACCCAGGGGCTCTCGGAGCCCCAGGCGTTCAAGTGGATTCAGCGCACCGCGATGGATCGCCGCACCACGATGAAGGCGGTCGCCGAGGTGGTGTTGGAGAACCTGGCGCCGAAATCGTAGTACCGGGTACCGCTGGTATCGCTGCGACCTCTCGTGTCGTTGCACGCTGCGCAGCGATTGCGGGAAATTAACGCCCCTGCAACACCCCCCGATAAATACTCGGGATCGAAGTCACGTAAATGACTCGAATGTGATGCAGAGCTAACGTCACGCCGCTATGTTCTGAGCCGGGCCGACATGGTCGGCCCCCTCGGCGACCCCGGGGGATCAGCAGGACATAGAGGTGTAATCGTGCTTGGTTCAATGACGCGGAGGGTCGCACGTAGCCGTGTGACCCGCGGCGCGCTGGTGATCGGAGCCGCGGCGGTACTAGCGGTGGCTGGGTGCAGCAGCAAGTCGACAGATAACGACTCCGGCGGCGATTCCGGTTCCGGCGGTTTGAAGATCACCCCGCTGGTACAGGTCGACAAGGACGGCAAGGAAGTCCCGGCGGCCGATACCTCCGCGGCCGCCGATCCCGCCGGTGACGGTAAAACGAAATGCGCGCCCGAGACGTCGATCGCCATGGCGGGCCCCCTGACCGGGCCGAACGCCAACCTCGGCCTCAATATCGTCCGGGGTGTGAAGCTGGCGCTGGACAAGCACAACAAGGCCAATGCCGACTGCCAGGTCAAGCTCAAGGAGTTCGACACCGAGGGCAACCCGCAGAAGGCCGGACAGGTGATCGACCGGATCCTCGGCGACCAGTCGATCGTCGCGCTGATCGGGCCGACGTTCTCCGGTGAGACGAAGGCGACCGGCCAGCGGATCAGCGATACCGGACTGCTGTCGCTCACGCCGTCGGCGACCAATACCGACCTCACCAAGAACGGCTGGAAGACCTTCTTCCGCGGCCTCGGCAACGACGGCATCCAGGGCCCGTCGGTGGCGAAATACCTGCAGAGCACCGGGAAGTACAAGAAGATCTGCGTCGTCCAGGACAACACCGACTACGGCACCGGCCTGGCGAAATCGCTGACCGAGACGCTCGGCCCGCTGGCCGATCCGAGTTGCGCGGTGAATGTGAAGGAAGGCGACAAGGACTTCTCGGCCGCGGTGTCGAAGCTGTCGTCGGCCAAGCCGGACGGCATCTTCTACGCGGGCTACTACGCCGAGGCGGCGCCGCTCGTGCAGCAATTGCGGTCCGGCGGGGTGACGGCGACGTTCATCTCCGACGACGGCACCAAGGACGTCGAATTCGTCAAGCAGGCCGGTAATGCCTCCAAGGACTCGGTGGTGTCGTGCCCGTGCGGCCCGGCGCCCGACAAGTTCGCCGAGGAATACAAGGCGCTGAACGGATTCGAGGCTGGCACCTATTCGACCGAGGGCTACGACCTGACCACGATCGTGCTGAAGGGCCTGGCTCAGGGCAAGGTGTCGCGCGCGGACCTGGTCGAGTACGTCCGCACCTACGAGGGCCAGGGCGTGGCCCGCCAGTACAAGTGGGATCCCACCGGCGAATTGTCGAATGCGCTGATCTGGATGTACCAGGTCAAGTAGCGGTCTCGATTCGAAACAGCGTGTGCCGGCCTGCCGATAGCCCGATTACACGGGCACCCGCCGGCACACGCTGCTTTTCCCATAATGAGGGTAACGATGAGTTCAGGTCTGGCCGATGCGACCTTGCTTGCCAACGGCTCCATCGATTTCAACGTCTCCGGTGTAGTCGACCAGTTCTGGCGGCTCACGGTGGACGGGTTGACGTACGGTTCGATCTACGCGCTGGTCGCGGTGGGATACACCCTGGTTTTCGGGGTGCTGCTGCTGATCAATTTCGCGCATTCGGAAATATTCATGCTGGGTCTGTTCGGGCAGCTGGTGGGTTTGATGCTGCTCGGATTCGCGGCCAGCGGTGACATCTATTCGCAAGGGACAGCGCTGACCGTCGTCTATCTCGGGGCGGCCATGGTCGTGGGCATGCTGGTGTCCGGGGGAGCGGCCGTCGGATTGGAGCGCGTGGCCTATCGGCCGCTGCGAAGACGCGGGGCGAAGCGGCTGATCTTCCTGATCACCGCGATCGGGATGTCGTTCGTGCTCCAGGAATTCGTGCACTACGTGCTGCCCAAGATCGATCCGGATCTGGGCGGCACCAATGCGCAGCAGCCGATCATCCTGGTCCGGCCGACCGACGCGTTCCACGTCTTCGACGCCTCGGTGACCAACGTGGCGCTGGTGATCGTCTTCTCCGCGGTGATCCTGGCGGTCATCACCGAATTGGTCATCAACAGAACGAAATTCGGCCGCGGCATACGCGCGGTGGCCCAGGACCCGGACACCGCGACGCTGATGGGAGTGTCGCGGGAACGGGTCATCATGCTCACCTTCCTGATCGGCGGCCTGCTCGCGGGCGCCGCCGCGATGCTGTACACGCTGAAGATCCCCAACGGCATCATCTACTCGGGCGGATTCATCCTGGGCATCAAGGCATTCGCCGCCGCGGTGCTCGGCGGCATCGGCAATCTGCGCGGCGCGCTGCTGGGCGGGCTGCTGCTGGGCCTGGCCGAGAACTACGGCCAGATCCTGTTCGGCACCGAATGGCGCGACGTGGTCGCGTTCGTGCTGCTGGTGGCGGTGCTGATGTTCCGGCCGACCGGAATCCTCGGCGAGAGCCTGGGGAGGTCACGGGTATGACTACCGCGACGCTGGAACCGGAGAAGAAAACCCGGCCGAGGCACGGTGTCGGCGATGCGCTGCGGTCGTGGTGGGACGGACTGTCCCGGCCCATGCAGTGGGCCGTCGGCGTCCCGGCCATCGTGCTGCTGGCGTTGCTGCCGCTGTTTCCGCCGCCGCTGCTGGACACTCCCGGCACGAGTTTCGGCGGCGTGATGGCGCAGTTCGCGATGTACGCGCTGATCGCGATCGGGCTGAATGTCGTTGTGGGACAGGCGGGTCTGCTGGACCTGGGCTACGTCGGCTTCTACGCGGTGGGCGCGTATTCGGTCGGGCTGCTCACCAGTCCGAACAGTCCGTGGAACCAGACCGACGGCGGCTTCCTGAACTCCAAGTGGGCCTGGCTGGCGTGTGTGCCACTGGCGATCGTGCTGACCGCGGTGTCCGGTCTGATCCTGGGCACGCCGACGTTGCGCCTGCGCGGCGACTATCTCGCGATCGTCACGCTCGGGTTCGGTGAGATCGTGCGGCTGCTGGCCGACAACCTCGGCGATATCACCAACGGCAGCCTGGGGCTGGCGGGTATCGCCTATCCGCGACTGGGCGAATCGGAGAGCCATCCCACCGGGTACTTCTCCTCGGGCAATCTCGGTGACCCGGATTCGTGGAACCTGTTGGACCGCGCCAACTCCGGCACCTGGTGGTTCTGGATCGGCATGGCGCTGGTGATCGTGGTGCTGCTGATGGTCGGCAACCTGGAACGCAGCCGGGTCGGCCGCGCCTGGGTGTCGATCCGCGAGGACGAGGACGCCGCGGAGATGATGGGCGTGCCGACGTTCAAGTTCAAGCTGTGGGCGTTCACCATCGGCGCCGCGATCGGCGGCCTGTCGGGTGCACTGTTCGCGGGGCAGGTGCAGTTCATCAACCCCACCGGGTTCAACATCATCAACTCGATGCTGTTCCTGTGCGCGGTCGTGCTCGGCGGGCAGGGCAACAAGCTGGGCGTGATCGTGGGCGCGTTCCTGATCGTCTACCTGCCCAACCGGCTCATGTCGATCGAGGTCGGCGGGCAGTCGCTGGGCGACTACAAGTATCTGTTCTTCGGTCTCACTCTGGTGGTGGTCATGATCTTCCGTCCGCAGGGGCTGTTCCCGGTGCGGCAGAAACTGCTGGCATACGGCCGTCAGGTGTACCAGGCGGTGCGGCGGCCCGCGGCGGGCCCCGATGCGGCCGCGACCGAGGGGGCGGGCCGATGACCGGGCCGGGCGCGGGCGGCGCGCTGTTCGACAACGAGGATATGGCGGCCGGCTACGCCGAGGCGCCGGAGGCGGCGCCGAGCGCGGGCGTGGTCGATGTCAGCGAGGTGCTGCCGGAACTGGCCGATGCCGAGGCCGTCGCCGAGGTGGTGGCGCCCACCCGCGTGATCGAAACCGAGGTCGGCGCACCGCTTTTGAGCACGGAGGGATTGACCGTCCGGTTCGGCGGCCTCACCGCGCTCGACGAGGTGAGTTTCGAGATCCGCCGCGGCGAGATCCTCGGGCTCATCGGCCCGAACGGGGCGGGCAAGACCACCTGCTTCAACGCCATCACCGGGATCTACCGGCCCGCGGCGGGGCGGGTCTTCTTCGACGGTCGGCCGCTGACCAAGACCAAACGCAACGAGATCACCCGGCTCGGCATCGCCCGGACCTTCCAGAACATCCGGCTGTTCGGGGAGATGACGGCGCTGGAGAACGTGGTGGTCGGCACGGACGCGCGGCACCGGACCTCGGTGCCCGGGGCCATCTTTCGCACCGCGCGGCATCGGCGCGAGGAACACGACGCCATCGAGCGCGGCATGGCGCTGCTGGAGTTCGTGGGCATCGCGCCGCGGGCGGTGGAGAAGGCGCGCAACCTCTCCTACGGCGATCAGCGCCGGTTGGAGATCGCCCGCGCGCTGGCGACCGAACCCAAGCTGCTGTGCCTGGACGAGCCCGCGGCCGGGTTCAATCCGAGCGAGAAGTCGGCGCTGATGGATCTGATCCGCAAGATCCGCGACGACGGGTTCACCGTGCTGCTCATCGAGCACGATATGCGGCTGGTGATGGGCGTGACCGACCGGATCGTGGTGCTGGAGTTCGGACGCAAGATCGCCGACGGGCTGCCGGAGGCGATCCGGGACGACCCGGCGGTGATCGCGGCCTACCTGGGTGTGCCCGACGACGAGGTGGCCGAAACGGTGGAAGACGGTGCTGTACAGGGCGATTCGGCGGGAGATCCAGGCGGCCGGACCCGGTCGCCGGACGATCCCGAACACCGGACCAGCCCGGAGTTCGAGATAGGCGGTGCACCCGACTCCGGAGGTCAAGGCGAGAATGCCTCTCGTGCGGGTGAACACGCGACCACCGCGTCGAGTCGTATTGCCCTGGCTGGTGATTCGTTTTCGGCAGCGCCCGACCAACCGCTCCTGGTCGTCGAGGACATGGTCGTCAACTACGGCAGAATCCAAGCGCTGCACGGTATCTCGCTACAGGTGACGCAGGGCGAGCTGGTGACCCTGCTGGGCGCCAACGGCGCGGGCAAGACCACCACCATGCGGGCGCTGTCCGGGCTGCTGCCGCTGACCGGCGGCCGAATCCTGTTCGACGGCAAGGATCTCACCCGGGTCAAGGCGCACGATCGGGTGGTGTCCGGCCTCATCCAGGCGCCCGAGGGCCGGGGCGTGTTCCCCGGCATGACGGTGCAGGAGAACCTCGACATGGGTTGTCACGCCCGGCCTTTCAAGGAGCGCTCGGAGTACGCCAAGACCCTGGAATGGATTCTCGAGCTGTTCCCGCGGCTGGCGGAGCGACGCAAACAGGTCGGCGGCACGCTGTCCGGCGGCGAGCAGCAGATGCTGGCCATCGCCCGCGCGCTGATGGCGCGACCGAAGCTGCTGCTGCTCGACGAGCCGTCGATGGGCCTGGCGCCGATGGTGATCAAGCAGATCTTCCGCATCATCGGGGAGATCAACGCGCAGGGCACCACGGTGCTGCTGGTCGAGCAGAACGCCCAGCAGGCGCTGACGCGCAGCGACCGCGCCTACATTCTGGAGACCGGCGAGGTCACCAAGGCAGGTTCGGGGCGGGAGTTGCTGACCGATCCCGCGGTGAAGTCGGCGTACCTGGGGGTGGCGTAGGCGCAGGCGCGGGGGATGGCGACGCACTGATGTGGCCCACGTCATCCCCCGTGCCCCCGCTTGTCGGTGCCGGTACATAGACTCAGGGCCGTGACTCCAGCGACCACCGATCAGCGCCCGAGCAGTGTGTCCGCAGCGACCCCGAATGCCCCCGGTGAGCGGCCCACGCTGTTGCTGCTGGACGGGCACTCGCTGGCCTACCGCGCCTTCTACGCACTGCCCGCGGAGAACTTCAAGACCGTCACCGGGCAGACCACCAACGCGGTCTACGGCTTCACCGCCATGCTGATCAACCTGCTGCGCGACGAGAAGCCCACCCATGTGGCGGCCGCGTTCGACGTCAATCGCAAGACCTTCCGCACCGAGGCCTACCCGGAGTACAAGGCCAACCGCATCACCACGCCCGACGAGTTCCGCGGCCAGGTGGAGGTCACCCAGGAGGTACTCGGCGCGCTCGGCATCCCGACGATGCAGCTCGAGGGCTACGAGGCCGACGACATCATCGCCACCCTGGCCACTCAGGCTGTGCCGCAGGGCTACCGAGTGCTGATCGTCACCGGCGACCGGGACGCGCTGCAACTGGTCAACGACGACGTCACCGTCCTGTACCCGAAGAAGGGCGTCTCCGAGCTGACGCGGTTCACCCCCGCCGCGGTGGAGGAGAAATACGGCCTCACCCCGGCCCAGTACCCGGACTACGCCGCCCTGCGCGGCGACCCGAGCGACAATCTGCCGGGCATTCCGGGCGTGGGGGAGAAGACCGCGGCCAAGTGGGTGCGCGAATACGGCGATCTGACCACCCTGGTGGACCGGGTGGACCAGGTGAAGGGCAAGGTCGGTGACGCGTTGCGCGCCAACCTGTCCAGCGTCGTACTCAACCGCCAGCTCACCGAGATGGTCAAGGACGTCGCGCTGCCCTACACCCCCGAGCAGCTGGCCCAGCAGCCCTGGGATCGCGACCGGATCCACCGCCTGTTCGACGATCTGGAATTCCGGGTACTGCGCGACCGGCTGTTCGAGACCCTGGCCCCGCCGGAGCCCGAGGCCGAGGGCGGCTTCGAGATCACTGGCGGCGCAGTGGCTCCCGGCGCCGCGGCCGACTGGCTGGCCGAACATGCGAAAGCCGGTGTGCGGCACGGTATTTCCATCGTGGGTACCGGTACCCCGTTCCAGGGTGACGTGAAGGCGATCGCGATCTCGGCGGCCGACGGCGAGGGCGGCTACTTCGACGTCATCGGGCTGACCCCAGAGGACGAGCAGGCACTGGGCGCCTGGCTGGCCGATCCGGCGACGCCGAAGGCGGTGCACGAGGCGAAGGCAGCCACACATGCGCTGCGCGGCCGCGGCTGGACGCTCGAGGGGCTCACCAGCGATACGGCGCTGGCCGCCTATCTCGTCCGGCCGGGCCAGCGCACCTTCAACCTCGACGACCTGTCGCTGCGCTACCTGTCGCGCGAGCTGCGGGTCGAGTCGGCCGAGGACACCCAGCTGTCGCTGCTCGACGACGAGGACCAGGTCGACGCCGAACTCGCGCAGACCGAGATGCTGCGCGCCCGCGCCGTCTCCGATCTCGCCGACGCCTTCGACAGCGAGCTCGAGGGCATCGAATCCACCCGGCTGCTCACCGAGATGGAGCTGCCGCTGCTCGGCGTGCTGGCCCAGCTGGAGGAGGCGGGCATCGCCGTCGACGTCGACGAACTGCAGCAGCTGCAGTCCGAATTCGCCGACCGCGTCGCCGATGCGGCCAACGCTGCCTACGAGGTGATCGGCAAGCAGATCAACCTCGGCTCGCCGAAGCAGCTGCAGGTGGTGCTGTTCGACGAGCTCGAAATGCCCAAGACCAAGCGCACCAAGACCGGCTACACCACCGACGCCGACGCGCTGGAGTCGCTGTTCGAGAAGACCCAGCACCCGTTCCTGGAACACCTGCTGGCCCACCGCGACGCGACCAGGCTGAAGGTGACAGTCGACGGCCTGCTGAAGTCGGTCGCCGACGACGGTCGCATCCACACCACCTTCAACCAGACCATCGCCGCCACCGGGCGGCTCTCGTCCACCGAGCCGAATCTGCAGAACATCCCGATCCGCACCGACACCGGCCGCCGCATCCGCGACACGTTCGTCGTCGGCCCCGGCTTCGAATCGCTGATGACCGCCGACTACAGCCAGATCGAGATGCGGATCATGGCGCACCTGTCCAAGGACGCCGGGCTGATCGAGGCCTTCAATTCGGGTGAGGACCTGCACACCTTCGTCGCGTCCAAGGCCTTCGACATCCCGCTCTCCGAGGTCCATCCGGAGATGCGCCGCCGCATCAAGGCGATGTCCTACGGCTTGGCCTACGGGCTGTCGGCCTACGGTCTGTCGCAGCAGCTGAAGATCACCCCCGACGAGGCCAAGGCCCAGATGGAGGTCTACTTCGACCGCTTCGGCGCTATCCGCGACTACCTGCGCGACGCCGTCGACCAGGCCCGCAAGGTCGGCTACACCGAAACCCTGTTCGGCCGCCGCCGCTACCTGCCCGACCTGGACTCCAGCAACCGCCAGCGCCGCGAGGCCGCCGAGCGGATGGCCCTCAACGCCCCCATCCAGGGCACCGCCGCCGACATCATCAAGGTCGCGATGATCAACGTGCAGCACGCCATCCAGGACGCGGGGCTGAAGTCTCGGATGCTGCTGCAGATCCACGACGAGCTGGTCTTCGAGGTTGCCGCGGGGGAGCGGGAGGCCCTGGAATCCCTTGCCCGGGACCACATGTCGAAGGCTATCGATCTGTCGGTGCCGTTGGAGGTCTCTGTCGGAGTGGGGCGTAGTTGGGATGCGGCCGCGCACTGAGGGTTTGGTGCTCGTCTCGCGGCGGCCGGTGTGTTCAGCGGCATACCCAAAATGACGGAACGCCATCTATTGGCCCACCAATCGATGGTAGATTAGCTCCCGAGCTCGGCGACATACCGGCGTCGAACGAGGGACGCCGATGAACCGGGGCCGCGGACAGTCGGCCGGCGCGAGCGCACACGAACCAGCCAGACAGGGATCGCCATGCAGAATGACGGGCCCGCGCAGATCGCTGCCATCATCGAGCGACTCTGCGCCAATCACCCCGAGATGTCCTCGATCAGCGTCGCAGCAACCGTCGAACACCTCCACGAACGGTTCTCCGGCTCGGCCGTAAGGGAATTCGCCCCATTACTCGTGGAGCGCTGCGCAGAAAGAGAACTGTCCGGGATCCCACCCAGACTCCTACGTCGGCGGTAGGTCCGCGGCGCCACCACCGGGTCGAGCTGCTCGACGACTATGAGCGACCCGGCCCGTTCCAGCCGAATCCGGCATATCGACCGAAGGTCGAGTCGAGGCCCACCGATCCTACCGATGGCCATCCTGCGCTTGATCGCATTATCCCCGTGCCGCCCGTCAGCGTCGTTCAGCCGCCGCCGGGCTGAAGTCGGCTGTTGCCGGCGTCTCGATGAGTGCTCCGCACGCCTCGGCGGCTGCCCTTGCCACCGACGCGCACGCCGTTTCGCCCAGGCGGTCGCAGCGTTCGGCGGTGTCGGTGCAGACGCGGGTGGTGAGCTCGCACAGTTGGGCAGCCCATTCGGAGCGGCGGTCCAGCAGATCGCCGGTGACGCGGGACAGGTCCGAGCAGTCGCGCAGGGTCTGGATGTGGTGGTCGGTGGCGTGTTCGCCGCCGCGATTCAGGGATTCGTGGATCTGATGTTCACAGCGGCGGTGACAGCCGAGCAGATGGTTGATCGCGTTCTGGATGGTCGGGTCGGTCATCGGTGCCTCCTCGGTGCACACCGGTGCGGGGTGTCGCTGACACGGCTCGAGCCTGGCACATCCGGTGCCCTGAGAACCGGTTTTCCCATTGTTTGCCCGCCGTGTCGCGGTGCGGTGCGAGCTGCCTGGACGGTTGCGAGACGCAGTTGCCAGCTCAATCATCGAGCGTTGGCGCGCCGTTCATGAAACAGTGTGACGAAGTTACTCGTGGGTTCCGCGGGAATGTGGTTGCCAACGCGTGGGGAAGTCCATATTGTCGTTGCCGTGCCGAATCCCGCCGCAAGCCACAGCGCCGCGCCGAACGTCGCCGACCGCGACCGCGCTGCGCGCCTTCCGCTGACCGCGATGGTGGCTGCCGCACGACTTCTCGTAGTACCTCGCCGTAGCGAGGTCTGATTCGGACCGGCCCCCTCGCTGCGGCCGTACAGATTTATTGCGCTGGTCCCCTCTGTCATTTCAGACACGACTGTCACTCAGACACGACAAGGTTCGGGAAGACCTAGTTCAATGACGATCACAATCGACACACACGACTTCATCACCGCTGCGCCCAAGGGCCTGCGGACCGAATGCACGGGACTGAGTCCCGCCGAGTTCTACGACCGCCTGTGCGAACATGCCGGTCCGGTGCAGCTCAGCGACTGGAGCCGGGCCGGGCACCGGCACGGCGCCGAGTACACCGCGACTCTCGAGTTCGCCGATCACCTGCGGACCGTGGTTTCGGCGGGCAGCCCCGTCGCGGCGCTCACCTCCGCCCTCTACGACGAGGGCTTCCCGGTGGAGATCCTGAAGTTCCACCAGCGGCGCACCGAATCCGGCACGGCCACCTTCGTGCTGTGCGAATTCAACGGCCGCCGGGGCTGGGGTGCCGCCGTCGCCGACGACGGCGCGGAATCCGCCGCCCGCGCGATGATCGCCGGGGTCAACAAGCTGGGCGGCTGACATGTCAATGAGCGGCTGACGCAACGATCGTCGGCCGGAAGCCATGGCCCGGCAACCGGTTTCGTCGACTCCGGGTGCCCCGTGGCTATCGGTGCCGTGGCACGCCGATGCCGCGAGACGCAGATCTCGCGGCACCGACGGTGATGGCCTTGACGCGCGAAGCGGCTTACCGGCGCAGCCTAGCCCTGCTCCTGCTGGGCCTGCTGCTCGGCGATCTGCTTGCGGACCTCGTCCATGTCGAGGGCCTTCACCTGGGTGACCAGGTCCTCGAGGGCGCTCGCCGGCAGCGCACCCGGCTGCGCGAATACGAGCACACCTTCCCGGAACGCCATGATGGTCGGGATGGAGCGGATGTTCGCCGCCGCGGCCAGGCTCTGCTCGGCCTCGGTGTCGACCTTGCCGTGGACGACATCGGGGTGGCTCTCCGCGGACTTCTCGTACGTCGGCGCGAACTGTTTGCACGGGCCGCACCAGTCGGCCCAGAAGTCGACGAGCACCACGTCGTTTCCGGTGACGACCTCGTCGAAGTTCTGCGTGGTCAGGGTCTGCGTGGCCATGGGATCCTCTCGTCTGTGGTGCCCGGTGCAACGCCGGGCACGTCGGTTATCTTCCGCTTCCGCGTGCGACCGGCCATTCACGCCGATGATCGCCGTCCCACCGACGGATACCCACCACCGTAGCGGGGAAATCACGATCACCGGCCACCGCGGGGACGGCCTCCGCGAATTGCTGGGGCTTCACTCGCCGGGCCAGGGTGACGTGCGGGGTCCATGCGTCCGGCCGCACATTCGCCGGGATCCCGGGGCACTGCGCGATCACCGAGAACAGTCGGCGCTGCAGATCCAGCAGTTCCGCCGTGGGCACCACCAGCCGCACCAGGACCGGGCTGCGTGCGCCGAAGATCACAAGCCCGCCGAGCCGCACCGGAAGCGGGTGGAACTCCTCGGCGGCGAGGGCCCTGTCCAGGCGCGGCCAGATCTCCCGGGCCACCCCGACCGTGATGTGCGGCCGCCGATCGGCGGCGGGACTGTGCACGCCGACCTCCGCCAGCAGCCGCCACTGCCGACGAACCTCCGCCTCGGCGGCGTCGTCCAGCAGCAGTTCGACGGACTGAACCATGATCTGAGCCAAGTTACTTGGCTGCTGCCGGGCGCGGTGAGTCAGCCTGTGCGCCCCCGGCCACTATCGAGCAAACTACACAGTCGAGGATGGTGGCGTGACCGAACTCAGCGGCAACGAACGAGGATTACTGCGGCTCGGGCTGATCGAGGGGGACGGGATCGGTCCCGAGGTCGTGCGTGCGACGCGCGAGGTGGTCGACGAGGCGCTGGCCGCCGTCTCCGCGCCCGAGGTCGACTGGATGCCGTTACCCATGGGGCACAAGGCGATCGAGCAGTTCGGCGAGCCGCTGCCCGAGTCGACGCTGCAGGCGTTGGAGCGGCTCGACGCGTGGATTCTGGGCCCGCACGACAACGCCTCCTACGCCCCCGAGCATCGCATCGGCGCACCTCCCGGCGGCGCGATTCGCAAGCGGTTCGGTCTGTTCGCCAATATCCGCCCGGCGCGCGCATTCGCAGGCGTGCGCGCGGCGGCCGACATGGACCTGGTGATCGTGCGCGAGAACAGCGAGGGCCTCTACGCGGACCGCAATATGTTCGCCGGATCCGGCGAGTTCGCACCGAGCGCGGACGTGGCGCTGTCGGTCGGCGTGGTGACCCGGGCCGCCTGCGAGCGCATCGCGCACGAGGCCTGCCGCCTCGCTGCTTCCCGGCGGCACCGCCTGACCATCGTGCACAAGGCGAACGTGCTGCCGATGACGATGGGCCTGTTCCGGGACGTCTGCTACGAGGTCGCCGCCGAGTACCCGGGTGTGGTGGCCGACGACGAGCACGTCGACGCCGCGGCCGCGCATCTGGTGCGCGCGCCCGGCGACTACGACGTGCTGGTGACGGAGAACCTGTTCGGCGACATCCTCTCGGATCTGGCCGGAGAACTGAGCGGATCGCTCGGCCTGGCCGCCTCGCTGAACTGCTCGGCCACCCAGGCGATGGCGCAGGCGGTGCACGGCGCGGCGCCCGCCCTGGCCGGTCACAATCGCGCCAATCCGGCGGCACTGCAGCTGTCGGCGGCAATGTTGTTGCGGTGGTTGGGTTCTCGCCGCGCCGACCGCGGGCTGTCGCTGGCGGCCGACCATATCGAGCGGGCCGTGGCGGCCACCTTCGCCGCGGGCATCGCCACCGCGGATCTGGGCGGGCTGGCCTCGACCGCCGAATTCACCGAACAGGTGCGGGCCCGGCTGCATCGGTGGTGATATAGGGTTTCGAACTCGGCGTGTAAGGGCCTCCGCCATATCCGGTGCGGATTAACCTTCGGTAACCGACCGACACAGTCGGTCCGAATCGCCTAAATTTCGAACGGCGGGCGACCTCTACATGTCGCCCACCCAAACATGGAGGGCTGCTGTGTCTGTTCGAATCGGTGCCCGCGGGGTCGCCCTGCGGGCCGTCTGTTTACTCGCCGGCGGTGCGCTGGCGTTGACCGGCTGTACCAAGAACACCGAGGACAATGCGCCTACGGCGGAGAAGATTCAGGTCGCCAAGGTCGACGCGATCGCCGCGAAGCTGCCCGACAAGGTGAAGCAGTCCGGCAAGCTGGTGGTCGGGGTGAACATCCCGTATCAGCCCAACGAGTACAAGGACGCCTCCGGCCAGATCGTCGGTTACGACGTCGACCTGATGAATGCGGTGGCGCAGGTGCTCGGTGTCCGGGCCGAATATCAGGAGTCGGACTTCGAGAAGATCATTCCCGCGATCCAGGCCGGTACCTACGACACGGGTATGTCGTCGATGACCGATACCAAGGAGCGCGAGCAGACGGTCGATTTCGTCGACTACTACAACGCGGGCATCCAGTGGGCACAGCAGAAGGGCAAGCCCATCGACCCGAACAACGCCTGCGGTAAGCGAGTGGCGGTGCAGCGCACCACCATCGAGGAAACCGAGGACGTGCCGAACAAGAGCAAGGCGTGCGAGGCGGCCGGTAAGCCCAAGATCGAGGCCGTGGCCTTCGACGAGCAGAGCGCGGCGACGACGGCGCTGGTACTCGGGCAGGTCGATGCCATGTCGGCCGATTCCCCCGTGACCGCGTACGCGATCAAGCAGAACCAGGACAAGATCGAGTCGGCCGGGCCGCTGTTCGAGTCCCAGCCCTACGGCTGGCCGGTGCCCAAGGGCGCGCCGCTGGCCCCCGTGCTGCAGGAGGCCGTGCAGCACCTGATCGACTCGGGTGAGTACCGGCAGATCGCCGAGAACTGGGGCGTCCAGGAGGGTGCGATCACCAAGGCCACGATCAACGGCGCGGTGGGCTGACGGCCGTGACTGAGAACGACTCGGCGCCCACCGAGCCCACGCCGATCAAGGCGGTGCCGCTGCGGCATCCGGGCCGGTGGATCGCCGCGGCGATCATCGTCGCGTTGCTGGCCCTGTTCGTCTACGGCGCCGCCACCAACCCCGCCTACCGGTGGGACATCTACTGGAAGTACCTGTTCGATTCGCGGATCGAGTCCGGCGTCCTGATCACGCTGGAGCTGACCGTCCTCGCGATGGCCATCGGCGTGGTGCTGGGCATGCTGCTGGCGGTGATGCGCCTGTCGCCGAATCCGGTGCTGCGCTCGGTGGCGTGGGTGTATCTGTGGATCTTCCGCGGCACGCCCGTCTATGTGCAGCTGGTGTTCTGGGGTCTGTTCCCCTCGCTGTACAAGATCATCGATCTCGGGGTTCCGTTCGGTCCGCAGCTGCTGCACTGGAATATCCAGGACTGGCGGACGCCGTTCCTGTTCGCGATGATCGGCCTGGGCCTCAACGAGGCCGCGTACATGGCCGAAATCGTCCGCGCCGGAATCAATTCCGTCGGCGAGGGCCAGCGCGAGGCCTCCACCGCACTCGGCATGTCGTGGGGTCAGACGATGCGCCGCACGGTGCTGCCCCAGGCGATGCGGGTGATCATCCCGCCGACCGGCAACGAGCTGATCAGCATGCTGAAGACCACCTCGCTGGTGACGGCCATTCCGCTGACGACCGACGTGTACGGCCGGGCCCGCGACATCTATGCCGTGAACCTGCAACCGATTCCGCTGCTACTGGTCGCCGCCACGTGGTATCTGCTGGTCACCAGTGTGCTCATGGTGGGCCAGCACTATCTGGAGCGGTATTTCTCCCGAGGCGCCACCCGGCAGCTGACCGCGAAACAACTGCAGGCGCTGGCCAACGCCCAGATGTCGGAGGTGGGCAAATGACCGCGGCCGCAAGCACTCCCGCGAACGACGCCGTCCCGATGATCCGCTCCGAGCAGGTGTGCAAGAGCTTCGGTGCGCTGCAGGTCCTCAAGGGTGTCTCGCTGGAGGTCGAGCGCGGCGAGGTGATGTGCCTGATCGGTCCGTCCGGCTCGGGCAAGTCGACATTCCTGCGCTGCATCAACCATCTGGAGCAGGTCAACGCCGGCCGGCTGTATGTCGACGGCGATCTGGTCGGCTATCAGGAGAAGGGCGGCAAGCTCTACGAGCTGCATCCGCGCGAGGCGGCCCGGCAGCGGCGCGACATCGGCATGGTGTTCCAGCATTTCAATCTGTTCCCGCACCGCACGGCGCTGGAGAACATTATCGAGGCGCCGACCCAGGTCAAGAAGCTGCGCAAGGCCGACGCCGTGGCGCGGGCCAAGGAACTGCTGGACCGGGTCGGGCTGGCCGAGAAGTCCGACGCGTATCCGGCGCAGCTGTCCGGCGGGCAGCAGCAGCGGGTCGCCATCGCCCGGGCACTGGCGATGGATCCCAAGCTGATGCTGTTCGACGAGCCGACCTCGGCCCTGGATCCGGAACTGGTCGGCGAGGTGCTGGGCGTCATGCGCGAGCTGGCGGCCTCCGGCATGACCATGGTGGTGGTGACCCACGAGATGGGCTTCGCCCGCGAGGTCGCCGACCAGCTGGTGTTCATGGACGCGGGCGTGGTCGTGGAGGCGGGCAACCCCCGCGAGATGCTGGCCAACCCGGAACAGGACCGCACCAAGGCATTCCTTTCCAGAATCCTGTAGCGCTCCCAGCCTCGCCGCGCCCCCGCACGCGCTGCACGGGGTGCGGGAGTCAATTCGGGGTGCGGCGAGAATTGTGCGCATCGAAGGAAGCGCGAACCGCCGTGTGGCGTACCAGCTCTCGCCGCACCCGGTACGTGTTCACGCACCCCTTGTACGCGAATGCAGGGGGTGCGCGAGCAGGCCGGGGGTGCGGGAAGTTTGGTGGTGCGGGCACCTGTGTTGCGGAGACGACGGCCGCGTGTCGGGACGACTGGGCGCTGCGGGTGGGGGGCTTCCGTTCCCCGGAAAGTTAAACTACGCTTTGTAGTAGAAATCTCGGCCGGGCGGATGGGAGGGCGTCATGGGTGTGCAGGTGGTGGGTGGGGCGCGAAACTTGGTGGGGCAGTGGAGTTTTCTGCAGTGGGCCGTATTCGTCGTCGGTGTGGTGCATATCGTGTGGGCGGTCGCGGGCTGGATTGCCGAGCCCAGCTTCGCCGTCGGGCACCACGCGCCCACGACGCCGGTGCTCGGCATGGACTACAACGGCTGGCACGCCGTGGCGGGGCTGCTGCTGTTCACCCCGGCTCTCGTTGCGGCCCTGCGGAAGTCGTGGTCGGCCTGGTACTGCGTGCTCGCCGCGGTGGGCGGCGGATTCGTGGTTGGCGTCTGGGCCCTGTTCTCGCATCAGGTCCTGATGTTCAGCTTCCCGAACCACCGCCTGGACGCCGTCGAGCACATAGTCACCGGCGTCGTGCTGCTGGCATTGGTGGCAATCCAGGCCTTCAGGGATGGCGACCTGCGCACCACTCTCGGATTGCCCACCGCCGCAGGCTGATCGAGGAACTCGTCGATAGCCGAATCGGCATGGTGCGTTCCCGTGGCTTGCCCAGTGCGCCCGCGGCTCGCGCTGTACGGGGAAGAATGCGGGGTGCGGCGGTGCGATGCCGTGGAGTCTCGGCGCGGTGCCTAGGGGCGTACACCGCGGGTTGACACAGTCTCCTTTGTTCGCAGGGCGATACGGAGTTGGCCCAGAAGGACTTTCGCGGCCGGGGCGGTGAGGCGGTCGGTGCGCCAGGCGAGGGCGAGCTGGCCGCGGAGTTCGGGGTCGACGATCGGGAGCGTGCGGACGCCGAAGGCGGCCGTCTCCTCGGGGGTGAGGGCGGGGACGACGGCCGTGCCGAGGCCACGGGCCGCCAGTTGTAGCAGCAGCGGGGGAGCGGCCGCCTCGAAGGCGATATTCGGCTCGAAACCGGCTGCGGCGCAGGCGCGTTCGAACTGACCTCGGACGCCGGTGCCGCGGGTCAGGCAGATCAGCGGCCGGTTGCGCAGTTCGTCCAGAGCAAGGCGCCGACGCGGATCCGGGTCGTTGTCGGCCACGGCGGCGACAATCCGGGTGTCGAGGACGATATCGATCCCGATGCGCGGGTCGAGGGCGGCGCCGGTGAGTCCGACGAGCGCGATGTCGAGCGTGCCGCGCTCCAGATCGCCCAGCATGAGATCGGAATTGGTTTCGGTGAGGGTGATTTCGACCTGCGGGTGATCGTCGTGGAAGTCCGCGAGCACGGACGCGACATCGAATTCCCCCGTGGCGGCGCCGGATATGGTGCCGAGCCGGATGTGGCCGCGCAGCAGCCCGGTGAACTCGTCGGCGGTGTGCCGGATCTGCTCGGCCGCCGCCAGTGCCGTCCGGGCGTACGGCAGGACCGCGGCACCGGCGGCGGTCGGGGTGACGGTGCGACCGGTCCGGTCCAGCAGCTGCTGCCCCAGTTCCCGTTCCAACTGCCTGATCTGGGCCGACAACCCGGGCTGCGCCAGGTGCAGCCGGGCCGCGGCCCGGGTGAAGTTGGCCTCCTCGACCACGGTGACGAAGTAGCGCAGCTGGCGAAGCTCCATAACTACAGATTCTAGCGACTAGAAGAACTATCTGTTTTACTTCTCACTTCCAGAGCGGAACAGTAGGAGTCATGAGCACTGCGAACTCCGACCTCCCCACCTTCGCCGGCCCGGTTTTCCGCCCGGGCGATACCGGCTACGACACCGAGACCACCGGCTTCCAGACCGCCGACACCCACCGGCCCGCCCTGGTCGTCGGCGCCGCCCACGCCGAGGATGTCCGCGCGGCGGTGGAATACGCTGCGCGCCAAGGTCTTCCGCTGGCGGTCCAGGCCACCGGCCACGGACGCTCGGTGGCCGCCGAGGGCGGCGTCCTGATCAATACCCGCCGCATGACCGAGGTATCGGTCGACCCCGAGGCCCGCACCGCGCGGGTGGCCGCCGGGGTGCAGGCGGAGGGACTGATCGAGGCGGCCGTGGCGCACGGGCTCGCCCCGCTCAACGGCTCGTCCCTGTCGGTCGGTGTCGTCGGCTACCACCTGGGCGGCGGCCTGGGCATCCTGGCCCGGACCTTCGGCTACGCCGCCGACCACGTCCGCGCGATCGAGCTGGTCACCGCCAGCGGCCGGCTGCGCCGCCTGACACCCGGCGATCCGCTGTTCGGCGCCGTGCTCGGCAGCGGCGGCAACTTCGGCGTGGTCACCGCCTTGGAGATCGACCTGGTCCCCGTGACCACCGTCTACGGCGGCCAGCTGACCTTCGACACGCCGCTGGTGGAACCGGCACTGGAGGCGTGGCGGCAGTGGACCGGTGCGCTGCCCGAGGAGATGACGTCGGCGATCACGATCATGACGATGCCCGACATCCCGGTGATCCCGGAGCCGCTGCGCGGGCGGTACATCGCCACGATCAACATCGCGTACACCGGCTCGGCGGACGAGGGGGAGCGGCTGGTGGCCCCGCTGCGGGCGATCGGCCCCCGCCTGAACGACGACCTGCGGGCCATGCGGTACTCGGAAACCCATGGCATCTACCGGGATCCGGACTTCCCGCACGCCTACGCCGCCACCAACGTGCTGCTGGCCGAGCTGACGGCGGATACCGCGCGGGCGTTCCTGGACACCACCGGTCCGGACTCGCCGGTGCCGGTGGTCGCCGGGTTCCGCCATCTCGGTGGAGCCCTGCGCCGTCCCGGCCCGGCCGGTGCGGCGGTGGACCACCGGGAGGCCGAGTACATCGCCCGGTTCATCACCATGCCCGAGGGCGACGGCACCGCTGTCCGCGATCGTCACGACCTGATCGGTAAGGCGTTGTCCCCGTGGACGATCGGCCACAGCCTCAACTTCCTGTACGGAGCGGGCGGGTGGGCCGGGGAGGACCAGACGCGAGGCGGGTACCGGCCGGAGACCTACGACCGGCTGGCAGCGCTCAAGGCCGAACACGACCCCGCCAACCTGTTCCGCTTCAACCGCAATATTCGACCCGCGGTCTGACAGCGCGGCCCCGCGGTCTGACAGCACAGCCCCGCGGCCTGACAACGCCGCCCCGCGGCCTGACAACACAGCCCTGACAGCACAGCCTCGCTCCATGCTATCTTCGTGATATCACTTCGATATTGGGAGGATGTCATGGAGCTTCGTCCGGCGTTCCGGGTGAACGGGTTCCTCATGTTGCTGGTGCTGCTCGTCATCGGCGGCGGCGCGCTGATCGGCGCCGTCGCCGCGACCAGCGCCGCCTCGGAGGGCGGCAGCGCCGGGGCCGGGGTGGGCGCGGTCGCCGGATACGTGATCGCGGCCGCCGCGGTGCTGCTGCTGACCGGGCTGACCACGGTCAGCCCCAACGAGGCCAAGGTGCTGCAGTTCTTCGGCCGCTACATCGGTTCGGTGAGCGAGGCGGGCTTCTTCTGGGTGGTCCCGCTGACCGCCAAGCGCCGAATCTCGTTGCGGGTACGCAACTTCGAGACGCAGACGCTGAAGGTCAACGATTCCGACGGCAATCCGGTCCAGATCGCGGCCGTGGTCGTGTACCGGGTGGTGGACAGCTTCAAATCCGCCTTCGCGGTCGACGACTACGAGGAGTACGTACAGACCCAGTCCGAGGCCGCGGTCCGGCACCTGGCCACCGTGCACCCCTACGACGCCGCGCCCGATGCGCCGTCGGCGATTACGCAGGCCGCGGACTCCGGCTCCGACGCTCCCGCCGCCGCGCCGGAGCGCACCAGCCTGCGCAACGGGACGGAGGTCGCCGAGGAGCTGACCGCCGAACTGCGGGAACGCACGCTGCTCGCGGGCATCGAGGTCCTGGAAGCGCGCATCACCCATCTCGCGTACGCGCCGGAAATCGCGCAGGCGATGCTGGTCCGGCAGCAGGCCGCGCAGGTGGTCGCCGCGCGCAGCCGGATCGTCGAGGGTGCGGTCGGCATGGTCGGGATGGCGCTGGACCGCCTCACCGCCGAGGGCATGGTCGAGCTCGACGAGGAGCGCCGCGCGGCCATGGTGTCGAACCTGCTGGTGGTGCTGTGCGGCGACCGATCGGCGCAGCCCGTGGTGAACACCGGAACCCTCTACGCCTGATGGCGAAGCGGGAGCCGAAGCGGGTGCTGCTGCGGCTCGACCCGGCCGTCCACGAGGCGATCGCCAAGTGGGCGGCCGACGACCTCCGCAGCGTCAACGCGCAGATCGAATACGCCCTGCGGCTGGCGCTGGAGCAGTCCGGCCGCTCCCCGAAGTCCCGGGGTTGAAAACAGACCGAATACCCGTTTCGTCTGGAATTGATCACCAACAAGTCACGTATTGGGCACAAAATGCACAAGGACGTGCGTCTATGCGTCGAATCGGTAACGTGGTCGCGTGCCTATCGCGTTCGAAACCGGCGGACTGCAGCAGCTCGATCCAAGCACCTGGGGAAACCCTGCCACCGGCGATCTGGTCACGCTCGCCTACGTCGATGCCGTTCCCGACCTTCCGGTGCCCCTCGAGGACATCGACGCGTTACGCCGCCGGCTCACCGAACTGCAGTCCGAGTTCGGCTGCCTGATCGAGGCGCATGTTCTCACCGTTGCGGGCCAGCCCGCGCTGCTGCGGCTGGAGAAGTTCCCGCTGCCGGATCGGCCCGGGCTGGGCTTCACGGCCGGGATCGTGCTCCCGAAGGCCACCTGCAGCGCGATCCTGAAGATCATGTGCCGCGAGACCGGGCGGTCCGGGGTGCGGGAGGCGGCCATCGTGCCGAAGGTGGGCTTCCAGAACATGTTTCGCGCGCATCCCTACGCGCCCGAGGTGAAGGGCAAGCTGCCCTACAACGTGGCCGACGACGCGCAGTGGGATCCGCAGTTCCCCGAGCACCCGCTCAGCCGCGCCCGCCGCTGGATCTCGCACATCAGCCGCACCGCGCAGGTCGACCCGCGATTCGCTGCGCTGCCGCCCTTCACCGGGCCGGAGACCGCCGATGATCCGGCGGAGACGGCACCCGCACCCAGCGTGGGCATCTCGGCGGCCGCGACACCGCAGACGGCCGATGCGGTCGACCCCTCGCCCATGTCCGGCGGCGCGGCGCTCACCGGCGACCGGGAGACGTCCGACGCCGACCGTCCGGCGCCGGGCAGCATGCCCCGGCTCCCCGCGGCGGCCCGGCAGTATGCGGGTTCGCCGATCGGCGCGACGCCCAATCGCGTCGACCGGCGATCGGCATTGCTCGCGAAGGCGACCGCGGAGAACAATTCCCGGCCGGGCACCTCGCAGTCCCCGATGGACTCCACCGAAACCGCGCCGATCCCCACCGCGATGGCGCTGGGGAGTGCGCCGCGCGTACCGGCCGGTGAGTCGGGCAGGTCGGCGGGTTCGTCGCAGGATGACGAATCCTGGCTATCCGGTGATGCGCCGCAGACGACCGCGATCCCGGGTTCCGCGTCGGAGATCGGTTCACGGTTCCTGACCGCGGAGTCGGCGCCGGACGCCGGAACCCGGCCGCCGTCCGAGGACCCGGAGGCGTCGGCGATGTCCGCAGGCTCGGTGTCGGAGCGTGGACCGTGGTTACCGGAGGACGCGCCGCAGACGACGGCTATGCCTTCTGGTTCGGCGCCGGTGTCGGAGGACAGCTCGTGGCTATCCGGTGAGGCGCCGGAGACGACGGCGATTCCCGCAGGTTCCGGGTCCGCGATCCGCTCGCGGTTCTCCTCGGAAGACCTGGAATCCGCCGCACGGCCCGAACCCGCGCCGGGAAGCGACAGCTCGGCGGACCCTGCCGAGACCACGGCGATCGCTGCTGGTTCCGCCTCGGACGGCGGTGCTCGATTCCTGTCGGATCCCGCCGAGACCACGGCGATTCCTGCCGCCTCGGACGGCGGTGCTCGATTCCCGTCGGATCCCGCCGAGACCACGGCGATTCCTGCCGCCTCGGAGAGCGGTGCCCGATTCCCGTCCGACCCCGCCGAGACGACGGCATTTTCGGCCGGTTCGACCTCCGGGGACGCCGCCGAACGCGCGAGTGCCGCGAAGACCGCGGCCATACCCACCGGACCGATCCGGGGACTTGCCGGGCGCCTGTCGTCCGAGTCGCGGGCACCGGCCGAGGCGACCGACGGGAGCAGCCCCCGCTTGCCAGCCGATGCCGAACAGCCGTCCGAGCCGGACGATCCGCAGTCGGCGGCGATCCCGCGGGTGCCGTCCGAGCCGGACGGACCGAATTCGGCGGCCATTCCACGTGTGCCGTCCGAGGCGGCGGAGACTACGGCGATACCGTCCGGGCGGGGACGCGCCGGCCGCTCGCTGTCCGACGGATCGGTACCGGTGGACGCCGAGACCGCCGCCGGGGCGGAGACGCGGCCGATCCCGAAACATTGACGCAGCTCCTGCAGGGCCGCGGGTCGCGAAAGTGCGCGGGTTGCGTCTCGACCCCGGCCAAAAGCGTGCCGGGGTGACGGGTCTGGCGTGCCGGGGTGACGGGTCTGGCGTGCCGGGGTGACGGGTCTGGCGTGCCGGGGTGACGGGTCTGGCGTGCCGGGGTGACAGCCCTAGGGGTCCGGCTTCTCGGTGACGAAAATTGCCGTGCCGGGGAAGATTTCGCCGCGCAGCGGGCTCCACTGGCCCCACTCCCGGTCGAGCCACTCCGGCCAGTCCGGTTCGATGACGTCCAGCAGGACCAGGCCCGCGCCCACGATCTCGCGGACCCGATCGCCGAGGGTGCGGTGATGCTCGGCGTAGGTCGGCACGCCGTCGCCGTCGACCTCCACATACGGGGCGCGATCGAAATACGAGAGGCTGGCGCGCAGACCCTTCGGCCCGGGGTCGTCGGGGAAGATCCAGCGCATCGGGTGGTTCACCGAGAACACCCAGCGCCCGCCCGGCCGCAGCACCCGGGCCACCTCGCGCATCACCAGCGCGGAATCGGCGACGAACGGGACGGCCCCGAACGCCGAGCAGGCCAGATCGAACGAGCCGTCGGCGAACGGCAGCGCCTCGGCGCCCGCCTGCACGAGCGGAACCCGCGGCCCGCCGCGTTCCATCGCCGCGAGTCCGCGCCGCAACATCGCACCGGAGACATCCAGCCCGACCGGGTGCGCGCCATTTGCCGAAAGCCAGCGCGAGCACGGCGCCGAGCCGCAGCCGATTTCCAGCACCCGCTTATCGGAGATATCGCCGAGCAAATGCCAATCGCCCTCGTGCATACCCTCCGGGCACCACACGAATTCTCCGGTCGGGGAGTCCACGCCGAGGAAATCGGCGTGGGTGTCGTGATATTGCGCGGCGTCGGCATCCCACCAGCGTCGATTCGCCCGCTCGCTGTCGGCCGAGTCGATCTCGGTCCGTGCCACGGCCGCGGTGCCGAGCAGGGTGTTCGCCTGTGCGTGGCGTTCCTCACCGGCGGGATCACGGGTCGCCACCGGTGTGCCCGCGGCCGCCGGGTCGGAGTCGACGCGCACGTCGGGATGATCTTCGGGCATCATGTAAGAGTAGCCATCTGACGAGGGGGGACCCTTGTTTGCTTGCCGCAACTCACGTCGCGTACGCTGTTTCCCGCGAGTGTCTTCGGTACTTGCGTATTGAGGCCGCGCGCGCTGTGAGTTCCGCATGCTATGAGTACAGCGTTGTGCTGTGTCGCAGCGATGTGCTGTGCACGACCAACGCTAGTTCCATCGCTGTGGATTCACAGCAAAACCGAAAGTCCACATGTCCACTACCGACCACAATCCGTCCGGAGCAACCCAACATATGCCCACCACCGTGACCTCGCCGCAGGTAGCCGTCAACGACATCGGCTCCGCCGAGGACTTCCTCGCCGCCATCGACAAGACGATCAAGTACTTCAACGACGGCGATATCGTCGAAGGCACCATCGTCAAGGTCGACCGCGACGAGGTTCTGCTCGACATCGGTTACAAGACCGAAGGCGTCATTCCTTCCCGCGAACTGTCCATCAAACACGATGTCGACCCTGCCGAGGTCGTTTCCGTGGGCGATGAGGTCGAAGCCCTGGTCCTCACCAAGGAGGACAAAGAGGGTCGGCTGATCCTGTCGAAGAAGCGGGCGCAGTACGAGCGGGCCTGGGGCACCATCGAAGAGCTCAAGGAGAAGGACGAGGCCGTCAAGGGCACCGTCATCGAGGTCGTGAAGGGTGGTCTGATCCTCGACATCGGCCTGCGCGGCTTCCTTCCCGCCTCGCTCGTCGAGATGCGCCGCGTCCGCGATCTGCAGCCGTACGTCGGCAAGGAGATCGAGGCCAAGATCATCGAGCTGGACAAGAACCGCAACAACGTGGTCCTGTCCCGCCGCGCCTGGCTCGAGCAGACCCAGTCCGAGGTGCGTTCGGAGTTCCTGCATCAGCTGCAGAAGGGCCAGGTCCGCAAGGGCGTCGTGTCCTCCATCGTCAACTTCGGCGCGTTCGTCGATCTCGGCGGTGTCGACGGCCTGGTGCACGTCTCCGAGCTGTCCTGGAAGCACATCGACCACCCGTCCGAGGTTGTCGAGGTCGGCATGGAGGTCACCGTCGAGGTGCTCGACGTCGACCTGGACCGCGAGCGGGTTTCGCTGTCGCTCAAGGCGACTCAGGAAGACCCGTGGCGTCAGTTCGCCCGCACCCATGCCATCGGCCAGATCGTGCCCGGCAAGGTCACCAAGCTGGTTCCGTTCGGTGCGTTCGTGCGCGTCGAGGAGGGCATCGAGGGCCTGGTGCACATCTCCGAGCTGGCCGAGCGCCACGTCGAGGTGCCGGACCAGGTCGTCTCCGTCGGCGACGACGCGATGGTCAAGGTCATCGACATCGACCTGGAGCGTCGCCGGATCTCGCTGTCGCTGAAGCAGGCGAACGAGGACTACCACGCCGAGTTCGACCCGTCGAAGTACGGCATGGCCGACAGCTACGACGAGCAGGGCAACTACATCTTCCCCGAGGGCTTCGACCCCGACACCAACGAGTGGCTCGAGGGCTTCGAGAAGCAGCGCGAGGAGTGGGAGGGCCGCTACGCCGAGGCGGAGCGTCGCCACAAGATGCACACCGCGCAGATGGAGAAGATGGCGGCCGACGCCGCGGCCGAGGCCGCGAACGGCGGCGGCTCGTCGAACTACTCCTCCGAGAGCGGCGGCGGCCGGTCCGAGTCGGCTTCGCAGCCGGAGTCGACCGGCGGTTCGCTGGCCAGCGACGCGCAGCTCGCCGCGCTGCGTGAGAAGCTGTCCGGCAACGCCTGAGCTGGTGCTGTGTTAGACAGAAGATAGAGGCAGGGCCCCGGTCGCTATGGCCGGGGCCCTCTTCTATCGTGAGCCGCTGCGCGTCTTGGGGTTTCGGGTTCACCTGTGCGCCACCGGTTCGTTGCTCGGGATCGGCTATCCTTCGGCAAGGTTATTGAAACTATCGTTTTTCAGACTTTGTAACAGTCCGGGCTCGGCGGGAAGGTCGACACAGCATGGGTCTCTTCGACGGCATCAATCGGCGCGAGTTCCTGGCGAAGGCGATGGCCGCCGGAGGTGTGGGGGCGCTGGCTTCGTGGGCGAGCCCGATCATCGAGCGGGCGCATGCCGCCGACCCGGCCGGGATGGGCGGGCTGGGGGATATCGAGCATTTCGTGCTGCTGATGCAGGAGAACAGGTCCTTCGACCACTACTTCGGGACCATGTCGGGGGTGCGCGGATTCGGTGATCCGTCGCCCGCCTGGCAGCAGTACGGTTACGCGCCCGGCGTCGGGCCGACCGCCGACGGTTACCAGCTGCCGTTCCGCCTCGACACCACCCGGGGCGCGACGCTCGACGGCGAATGCGTCAACGACCCCGACCACGGCTGGGCGGGCATGCACGAGGCGTGGAACGACGGCCGCAACGACGGCTGGATGCCCATGTCGATCGCGAGCGTGGGCGCCGGAAATGCCGCTGCCGCAATGGGTTACTACACCCGCGAGGACATCCCGGTGCACCACGAGCTGGCGGATGCGTTCACCCTCTGCGACGCCTACCACTGCTCGGTGCTGGGCCCCACCGATCCGAACCGGCTGTACTGGGTCTCGGCCACCATCGATCCGGACGGCGCGGCCGGTGGCCCGCTGATCGAGACGCCGCCGCTGATCCCGCAGAACGCCTACAGCTGGCGCACCTACCCGGAGAACCTGTCCGAGGCCGGGGTGAGCTGGAAGATCTACAACAATCGCGATGTCGGCCCCATCTCCTCGGTGATCCTCGACGGCATGATGGGGTGTTTCAAGCAGGCCGCAGACCCGAATTCCGAACTGGCGCAACGCGGTAAGGCGCCGGTCTATCCGAACGACTTCGCCGCCGATGTGGCCGCGAACAGCCTGCCCTCGGTGTCGTGGGTGATTCCGCCGCTGGTCAACTGCGAGCATCCCGCGCTGCCCCCGGCGCTGGGTGCGGTCGGCATCATGCAGGTGCTCGACATCCTGACCTCGAATCCGGCGGTGTGGGAGAAGACCGCGCTGATCGTCATGTACGACGAGAACGGCGGCTTCTTCGACCACGTCACCCCGCCCACCCCGCCGCCGGGCACGCCGGGGGAGTTCCTCACCGTCGACCTGAACCGGCTGCCCGCCGCCAAGGGCATCACCGGCCCCATCGGGCTGGGTTATCGGGTGCCGTGCTGGGTCGTCTCGCCGTATTCGCGGGGCGGCCTGGTCTGTTCGGACACCTTCGACCACACCTCGCAATTGCGTTTGCTGGAGCGCCGTTTCGGCGTCGAGGTGCCGAATCTGACGGCCTGGCGGCGCGGTGTCACCGGCGATATGACAACGGCGTTCGATTTCGCCGCGGGACCCGATGCGGTGCCGCCGCGCATCACCGATCCGAGGTCTCGTGTCGATGCCGCACTCGCGCAATGCGGGCCCAATATTGCGCTGGGCACGGCGGGGCAGGGCGCGCCGTATCCGGTGCCGCCGAACAACATGCCGATGCAGGACCCGGGGGCGCGGCGCCGCCCGAGCGGCCTCGTCTAGGCCCGTAATTCCGGCATGCTTTCGGCCGGAATCCATCGGCGAAGGTGTGGTGCGCAAAGGTGGATCCCGGCCGAAAGCGCGCCGGGAATCGGTGGTATGTCGGGTGTGCGGGCGCTAACTCGCGGTGGCGGGCACCCACTGCGCCGCGGCATCCGCCGTGCGCTTGCGGATGGCGGCCAGGCTGTGGCGGGCGGGACTGATCAGGGCGGTGAGCCACGGGCGGCGAAACTCGGCCAGTGCGCTTGCTACTTCGGGGATCTTGATGCAGTGCGTCGTGCCTGGCGTGCCCAGCCGGTGGCGACCCGTCTGGATGTTTCTGGTGCCCAATGGTGTTCCTTTGCTTGCTTGATGCGGCCTGGATCGCCTGCGGCGAAACATTAGCGGAACAAAAGTGTGGGGCAGCGTATTTTGCGCGACTTTTGTCCCGGCGTGTCGGAAAGTTGCCGACCCCAGGTCTGGATCGGCCGGAAAAAGTTGCGAATTGATATCGCCGCCATCACGGAATGAGTAAATTGCCGACACCGGTGTGAGAAATGCGGGCGCCGTGGGTAATCAGCGGAGCTGAGCCTTCTCGACCGCTCGTCCCGGTCGAGCCCGACCGACTGGAGCCCCGTCCGGACCGGGATGCGAAACTGGTCGAATGTTGCGTATCGGTCTCACCGGAGGCATGGGAGCGGGTAAGTCGACGGCGGCGCGGCTGTTGGTCGAGCGGGGCGCCGTGCTGATCGACAGCGACGTGATCGCCCGCGAGGTGGTGGCGCCCGGCACCGAGGGGCTGGCGGCACTGGTCGAGGCGTTCGGATCCGGCATCCTCGCCGCCGACGGCAGCCTGGACCGGCCCGCGCTGGCGGCCCGCGCGTTCGCCGACGACGAGGCGCGCACCACCCTCAACGGCATCGTGCACCCGCTGGTGGGCCGCCGCACCTCGGAGCTGTTCGCCGCCGCACCCGCGGATGCGGTTGTCGTGCAGGACATTCCGCTGCTGGTGGAGAACGGGCTCGGCGCGATGATGAATCTCGTGGTCGTGGTCGTGGCCGACGTCGAGACCCGCGTCCATCGGCTCGAGCAATTCCGCGACATCTCCCGGGAGGACGCGCTGGCCCGGATCAAGGCGCAGGCCACCGACGACCAGCGCCGCGCCGCGGCCGACGTGCTGCTGGACAACGCCGGTGACACAGCCGGGCTCGAGCTGCAGGTGGATGCGCTGTGGGAGCATCGGCTGGTGCCGTTCGAGCGCAACCTGCGCGACCGCATCCGGGCGCCACGCGGCGAGGTGCAGCTGGTCGGTCCGGATCCGACCTGGGCGGAACAGGCGCAGCGGCTCATCGCCCGCCTCGCCGTCGTGTGCGGGGCCGAGGCGCGGCGCATCGATCACATCGGATCGACGGCGGTGCCGGGGCTGCCCGCCAAGGACGTCCTGGACATCCAGGTCACCGTCGCGGACCTCGCGGCCGCCGACGGTCTGCGAGAGTCGTTGGAGGCGGCGGGATTTCCGCGCATCGAGGAGTACACGACCGACGACCCCAAGCCCGGCACCGATCCGGCGGTGTGGGGCAAGCGAATTCATGTCAACGCCGACCCGGGCCGGGCGGCGAACGTGCACGTGCGGGTCGACGGATGGCCGAATCAGCAGTGGGCCTTGGCCTTCCGGGACTGGCTGCGGGCCGACCCGGCCGCCCGAGAGGAGTACCTGGCCGTCAAGCAGAAGGCCGAGACGGCGGCGGCGGGATTGACCGGCGAGTCCGCGGTCCAGGCGTACCTCGATGTGAAGACGCCCTGGTTCGACGAGGTCTATCCGCGCGTGCTCGCGAGCCGGGAGCGGCCCTAGCCCTTCGCGGCCCGCTCGGCGGTCACAGCCAGCTCAGCTTCAGCCCCAATGAGCCCAGCCAGTGCTCGAAATCGTGCCCGTGGCTGGCGATCCCGTCGATCGCGGTGGTAGCGGCGGCGATGGCGCGCTGGCTGTCGGGAAGGTCGAGATAGCCCGCGTTGTGGGCGGCGAGCAGCTCATCGATATCGAGCAGTTCGGCGTCGCGGCCGGTGCGCACCACGATGTCGAGGTAGTGGTCGACGGACTTCCACCGATCGGGCGTGACGGCGCCGAATTCGCCGATATCGAGGTAGAAGTCCTGGTCGCGGTGGTGGGCGGCGTTGTAGTGGAATACGGTGGCGCGGATCGACAGGCTCGGCAGCAGCCAGGACTCCAGGTAGTGGAATTCGCGATGGTCGGCGGTGCGCGCCATATACAAGCCCCAGGGCTCGACGTGATATCGCTCGACCGGCCGGACGAACCCCTTCGGGTCGGTATTGGTCAGTTCGGCCAGATCGAAGTACTCGACCTTGGGCCGATGCAGATCCACCGCATGCACCTGGGTCATGTATCGAAATCTACCCAGGATCGCGGCCGGGTTCTCGGTGTTGGTGATCTCGGGGCGCGTCCTACAGCCAGGTGAGCGTGATGCCGTGGGACCGCAGCCAGCGTTCGACGTTGCGGCCGTGCGCGGCGATCCCGTCGGCGACGGCGTTGGCGTGCTCGATGATGTGCTGCGCCTGCGCGGCGTCGATGCAGTCGGCGGCGTGGGCGGCGAGCAGTTCCGCGATGCCGTGCATTTCGGTGGGACGGCCGTTGCGAGCGACCAGGTCGATGTAGTGGTCGTAGGCCGCCCACCGCTTCGGCTCGATCCGGGCGTACTCGCCGAGCCTGATGTGATAGTGGGGATCGCGGTCGTGAGCGGCGTTGACGTGCTGCATGCCGACCCGGATCGCCAGCTTGGGCAGCAGCCAGGTCTCGGTGTAGCGGTTCGGCGGTGCGTCGGCAGCGCGCATCAGGTACAGGCCCCACGGTTCGGCGTGATAGCGCTCGACCGGGTGGACGAAACCGCGCGGGTCGGTGAGGGTGAGATCGGCGAGATCGAAGTATTCGACATGGGGCCGGTGCGCCGGGGTCGATCCGTCGGCGTCGGGATGCGGATCGGGTCTGCTGTTGCTCGTCTGAATGGCTGCGACTCCGTTGTGCTCGGTGAATCCCTCACGTGTGCTGCGCGGGCCGCGTACGGTCCGCTCCGCGGTATCGGTGACCGCGGGCCGTGTGACACGTAGTGCAGGCAAAACGGCCATGACACCCGTCCTCTCGACGTCTTGGACCGGATCAGATTACACCCGGGCAATCGCTCGAAGACGAACCAGCGCTGGTGAATAATGTCATGTCATATATTTGCTGAGAATTGTGAATGCCGTTGTAGCGCCGGACAATTCGGACAAACCGTCAGGGCTGCTCCGACGTGGGGCGGGGCAGGTCCCGGCGGTGGCGGGCGGGGCTGGCTATCGCCGCGGGCGGCTGCTCGGCGGGTGCGCCGCCGACGGTGGGGGCGGGCCGCTCACCGCACCGGTACCGGTGGCCACGGTCGTTGTCGCGGGTGGTCTGCCCCACTCCGTTCGGCCTCGAATTGCGCTGTGGTACATCGTCTTCCCGTCGTGTTCGCGGGAAATCGGGATCTCGGCACGGCTTTCGGCGGTTCCGCCCGCGACGCTGCGCCGTCCCTCGGGTGGGTTCGGTTGCCCGGCAGGGCGTCCGGAGCCGGAGTCCGCCGCGCACCGCGGGCCGGGTCCGGGCGAGTGTGTGTCGGACGAGTGAGTGCGCCGGAAGTGTGCCGCACCCGGTGCCGTGGCACCGGGGCGGAGCGTATGACAAGTGCCATGGACGCCGCGGCTGTGATCCATTCCATATGGCAGATATGCGTTGCCCGGGCGTGTCGGGCTGGACGGCGCGCTCGGCTGTTTGTTGTCGGTGGCTCGTCCTAGGCTGGTTGGCATGGCTTTCGCAACCGAAGTCCCCGCGGAGGGGAACACACCGCTGGCGCATTCGGAGTTCCGGCCCATCGGTGCGATCGAGCGGGCCGACGGCCGGTTCGAGGTGGTCAGCGAGCATCGCCCCGCGGGCGACCAGCCGACCGCGATCGCCGAACTGGAGCGCCGCCTCACGGCCGGGGAGCGGGACGTGGTGCTGCTCGGCGCCACCGGTACCGGCAAGTCGGCGACGGCGGCGTGGCTCATCGAGAAGATGCAGCGCCCCACCCTGATGATGGCGCCGAACAAGACGCTCGCCGCGCAGCTGGCCAACGAGCTGCGGGAGATGCTGCCGAACAACGCCGTGGAGTACTTCGTCTCGTACTACGACTACTACCAGCCCGAGGCGTACATCGCGCAGACCGATACCTACATCGAGAAGGACAGCTCGATCAACGACGACGTCGAGCGCCTGCGGCACTCGGCCACGCAGAACCTGCTGTCCCGGCGCGACGTGGTGGTGGTGGCGTCGGTGTCGTGCATCTACGGCCTGGGCACGCCGCAGTCGTATCTGGACCGTTCGGTGCAGTTGGAGGTCGGCGGCGAGGTCGACCGCGATCGGCTGCTGCGATTGCTGGTGGACATCCAGTACACGCGCAACGACATGGCGTTCACGCGCGGCTCCTTCCGGGTGCGCGGCGACACCGTCGAGATCATTCCCTCGTACGAGGAGCTCGCGGTACGCATCGAATTCTTCGGCGACGAGATCGAGGCGCTGTACTACCTGCATCCGCTCACCGGAGATGTGGTGCGCCAGGTCGACAACCTGCGCATCTTCCCGGCCACCCATTACATCGCGGGTGCCGAGCGGATGGAGCGGGCCGTCGCCGATATCGAGACCGAACTCGAGCAGCGGCTGGCCGAGCTGGAGCGCCAGGGCAAGCTGCTGGAGGCGCAGCGGCTGCGCATGCGCACCCAGTACGACCTGGAGATGATCCGCCAGGTCGGGTTCTGCTCCGGCATCGAGAACTATTCGCGGCATATCGATGGGCGCCCGGCGGGATCGGCCCCGGCCACGCTGCTCGACTACTTCCCCGAGGATTTCCTGCTCATCATCGATGAGTCCCATGTGACCGTGCCGCAGATCGCCGGCATGTTCGAGGGCGATATGTCGCGCAAGCGCAACCTGGTCGAGTACGGCTTCCGGCTGCCGTCGGCGGTCGACAACCGGCCGCTCACCTGGGAGGAGTTCGCCGACCGCATCGGGCAGACGATCTACATGTCGGCCACGCCCGGCCCGTACGAGCTGGGGCAGACCGGCGGCGAGTTCGTCGAGCAGGTCATTCGCCCGACCGGCCTGGTCGATCCGCAGGTGGTGGTGAAGCCGACGAAGGGCCAGATCGACGATCTGGTGCACGAGATCCGCGAGCGGACCGAACGCGACGAACGCGTCCTCGTCACCACCCTCACCAAGAAGATGGCCGAAGACCTCACCGACTACCTGCTCGGGCTCGGGGTCCGGGTGCGGTATCTGCATTCGGAGATCGATACCCTGCGCCGGGTCGAACTGCTGCGGCAGCTGCGGCTGGGCGAGTACGACGTCCTCGTCGGCATCAACCTGCTGCGCGAAGGCCTGGACCTGCCCGAGGTGTCGCTGGTCGCGATCCTCGACGCCGACAAGGAGGGCTTCCTGCGCAGCGCCACCAGCCTCATCCAGACCATCGGCCGCGCCGCGCGCAACGTGTCCGGCGAGGTCCACATGTACGCCGACAAGATCACCGATTCGATGCAGCAGGCCATCGAGGAGACCGAGCGCCGCCGCGCCAAGCAGATCGCCTACAACGAGGAGCAGGGGATCGAGCCCCGCGCGCTGCGCAAGAAGATCGCCGACATCCTCGATCAGGTCTACAAGGAGGCCGACGAGACCGAGGTGGAGGTCGGTGGCTCCGGCCGCAACGCCAGCCGCGGCCGGCGCGCCCAGGGCGAACCCGGGCGCGCCGTCAGCGCCGGTGTGTACGAGGGCCGCGATATCAAGAGCATGCCGCGCGCCGAACTCGCCGACCTGGTCAAGGAGCTCACCGACCAGATGATGAACGCCGCCCGCGAACTACAGTTCGAGCTGGCGGGCCGCCTGCGCGACGAGATCCAGGATTTGAAGAAGGAGCTGCGCGGGATGGATGCGGCCGGGTTGAAATGAGCGGTGTGACCCACGCCGGCCGGCATCGCTCAGGCCTGGGTGGCCATCCACTCGTTCACCCTGCGCTCCGCTTCCTCCCGCGGCACGTCCTCGACGCGCGTCATGCACACCCAGCGATGGCCGAACGGGTCGTTGACCGCACCGTAGCGGTCGCCGGTGACGAAGGTCTGCGGGTCGTCGACGCTGTGGGCGCCGTGCTCGCGGGCCAGCGCGATGACCGCATCCACATCGGGGCAGTAGTGCACGATGCTGGTGTGCACCCAGTCGCCGTTCGGCGCCTGCACCCCGTGCTCCGGCACCGGCATACCGACCTGGACGGTCGAGTCGCCGATCTTCAGTTCGGCGTGCGCGGGCTGCCCGTCGGGAAGGTCGTTGCGGCTGAGCACCTCCGCGCCGAAGACGGCGGCGTAGAACTCGATGGCCTTGTTGCCGTCGGGGACGGCCAGGAAGCAGTTGATGGAGTGGTAGCCCTCGGGGATGGGGTTCACGGTGTCGGTGTTCGTCATGCCATCCACTCTCGTCGGCGGCGCCGTAGGGGTCTTGGAAGAACGCGACAGCCGTGCTGCCTTCGTGGGGACGCCGATCGGCACGGCACCGGTGGCACGGATGGCCACCGGTCGGCGCGGGATGGTGACCGATGCGGATGACTTCGCAGTCCCGGGCGAAAGACGTTGCGCCGGAACTTATTCCGGTGCCGCCGCCCGAGGTCGCCAAGGGTATCCTGCATCCGCGCGAGCAGGCGCGGCACCGCACCTTGCAACGATTGCCCGCCGGACCGGAGCTGTCCCGGTTCGTCGAGTGGTACTGGTCGGTGCGCTGGGACCTGCGCGGCCGCCCGCCGTATGTGGCCGAGGTGCTGCCGTTTCCGTGCGTCAACGTCACCTTCGAACGCAGCCATACCCGCTGCGGCGCATGGGTCAACGGCGTGTGCACCAGCAAGTTCACCCGCGAATTGGCCGGGGAGGGGGAGACATTCGCGCTGAAGTTCCGGGTCGGCGGCTTCGGCGCCTTCACCGGGCTCGAGGTCGGTTCGTTCCGTGATACGGCGGTGGAACTCACCGAGGTGCTGCCCGCCGCGGTGGGGCTGAGCGAGAAGGTGCTGGCCGAAGCGACCCTCGAGGGGCGCCGCGATATCGTCGAGGACTTCTTCACCGAGGCGGCCCGCCACGCGCCCGCCGACGAGTCCTACCGATCGCTGCTGCGCATCGTCGCCGCGATGGAGTCCGACCGCGACTTGACCCGCGTCGACCAGGTGACCGAGCGATTCGATGTGCCGATCCGCACCCTGCAGCGGCTGTTCCGCCGATATGTGGGCGCGGGCCCGAAGTGGGTGCTGCGCCGCTACCGCCTGCAGGACGGCGCCCAGCTGCTGGCCGACGGCCGCACCGACGACCTGGCGGCCCTCGCGATCGACCTCGGCTATTTCGACCAGGCGCACTTCTCCCGTGAATTCGCCAAGGAGGTCGGAATGCCCCCGCTGGAGTACGCGCGCACCGCAGTTGGTTCATGACATCATCCGACGGCCCGGGGAGTAGCGTGGATCAGGAGGTTCTGCTTTACACCGCGCCGTCGGAAAGTCGAATCGATGTCGGAACCACAGCAATCGCGATCCGAAACACAGCGCAATTCTCCGGAGCCCCCGGATCGTCGCCCGCTGCGCCGCGCGCTGCTCCGTCCGCTGGGCACGACAACGGTTTTGGTGACCGCCTACTTCGTGCTGCCCCTCCGCCATATCTCGGGATTCTCGGCGATACTGTTGGTGGCGATCGGCGGGGTCGTGGTGGCGGTGGTGTGCGCGTGGCAGATTCGCAAGGTGTTGCGGGCGGAATATCCGTTCGCGCAGGCGGTCGAGGCATTGGCGGCCACGTTCGGCTGCTATCTCGTCGGATATGCCGTTGCGTACTTCCTGCTGGCCGAGCAGCCGGACACATTCAACGCACCCCTGACTCGGCTGGACGCGCTGTATTTCTGCGTCACCGTATTCACCACGGTCGGATTCGGCGATATCGTAGCGACCGCACAGTCGTCGCGGGCGATCGTGCTGACGCAGATGATCGGGAATCTGATACTGCTAGGACTCGCAGTTCGGCTGCTCACTGCCTCGGTGCACATTCGGCGCGGGCAGCTGCGTGATCGCGCCGCGACCGGAGATCGCTGAACCCGATCACGATCGGCGCGGCTCACCTCCCGAATGTTGCCGCCCGCCGACCGGGGCGCGGGGAAGACGCCCGGTGCCGAACAGTGCCAGCACGGCGAACACCGCCGCGACCATGAGCGCCGCCCGCAGCGCGGACAGCCGGGCATCGGCGTTGGCCTCGACGATCGCCTGCGCGGTCGGCGCCGGGACACCGGCGGCACCCAGCGACTGCTGCAGCTGTGTGGTGGAAACGAACGGCGCACCGGCGGTGAGGCGCGTGGTCGCCTGCTGCTGAACCGATTCCGGTACGGCGGGGTTGCCGGTGATCCCGTCCAGCACGGAGGTCGTCAGGGCTGCGATCAGCACCGACCCCATCAGGGCGGTTCCCACCGAGGTGCCGAGGCTGGTCCCGGTGTTCTGCAGCCCGCCCACCTCGGCGCTGCGGCTGTCCGGTACGGCCGAGACGGTGACGGCGCCGAGCTGCGCGGACAGGGCGCCGAGACCCAGCCCGAGCAGGATCATCGGGACGGTGACCACGCGGGCGTCCACGGTGGGATCGAGACCCGCGATCAGGACGACGATCCCGCAGACCATGGCCGCCAGGCCGAGGCGGACGACGCGGCGCGGACCGGCGCGCGGCGCGAACCTGGGAATGCCGATCGCCGTGAGCACCAACGCTATCGACAGCGGCAGGATGCGCAGGCCCGTCTCGACGGCGCTGAGCTCGAGCACGACGGACAGGAACAGCGGCACGGTGAAGAACACCCCGCCCTGCACCAGGAACTGGGCGAAGAACAACCCGAGCCCGCCGGTGAGCCGACGGTTCCGCAGCAGCGCGGGGTCGACCAGCGGCTCGCGGCCGCGTGCGGCGAGCCGCGACTCCCAGCGCAGAAATCCGTACAGCACAACGAGTCCCGAGACGATCAACCAGATCACCGGCGACAGCCCGAATATCCGGGGTGCCTGCGGTGCGGCCTGCACCCAGCCCCACTCGCCCGCCCGCAGCACGCCGTAGACCAGTGCTCCCAGGCCCAGCACGGACAGCAGCGTCCCCACGGGATCCATCCGGGCATCCGTCGGTGACACGTCCGCGAGCCGCCGCAGCGCTAGCAGGATGACGACCACCAGCACGACCTCCCCGGCGAAGACGTACCGCCAGGACGCGTAGGTGGTGACGGTGCCGCCGATCAGCGGTCCGGCGGCGATCCCGATGGCGCCCGCCGCGGCGACCATGCCGTAGGCAGCCGACCGCCGAGGCCCCGGGAAGTTGGCCGCCACCAGCGCCACGATCGCGGGAAGTATCAGCGCCGCACCCAGTCCCTCCAGCAGCGACCAGCCCAGCAGCAGCACGGCCGGATTCGGGGTGAGGGCGGTCGTCAGCGATCCCGCCCCGTAGACGACCAGCCCGACCCCGAACGCTCGGCGCCGCCCGAGCCGGGTGCCGATTCGTCCGCCGGTGATCATAGATGTCGCCATGACCAGTGTGTACAGGGTGATCGCGACCTGGATCCCGGTGATGGGCGTGTTCAGGTCGGCGGCGACATCCGCCATCGACACGTTCATCACGGAACTGTCGAGGGTCATGAGGAATTGGCCGGAGGCGAGGACGGCCAGCACCGGGCGCGCGGCCGGCGGTCGCTGCGTCGCGGATGTTTCCACGCCGTGCTCAGCCGAGTGTGCGTCGTTGGATCCGGGCAAATTCCTCCTCGGTGATCACGCCGTCGTCGAGCAGATTTCTCGCCTCGGCCATGGGGTCCGTGGCATCGCCGCGCGCCACGCGCCGGATGTAATCGGCCTCGTCCTCACGACGCTTCAGTGCTGCCGCCGCGGACCTCCCCGCCATCGAGCTGCCGCGCGTGACCACATAGATCGATGCCGTGACGAACGGAAATACGATCAGGCAGAACACCCACAGCGCCTTCAGCCAGCCCGACAGCTCGTGGTCCCGGAACAGATCGGCGATGATCGAGAACAACAGCATCAGGTAGACGACCAGCAAAAGGCCGAGAACGATGAACCAGACGATGTCCCAGAATGACATTTTCGGCAATCCTTCCGTGCGGTGAATACGACCCTCCCCGCCCAGGTCCCCTGTGTCCTCATGCGCTGCGGATGACTTCTCCGGCGCGGCCGCCGAGACGCCGAAATCCCGTCGGCTTCATTTGTTTTCATCCGGTACGGACGAGGCGGATCACGACCCGAGCGCGGACGATTCGAGTAGGGCATCGCGCCACATGACGGCGCGTGCCACACATCCGGCGCGTGCCACACATCCGGCGCGTGCCACACATCCGGCGCGTGCCACACATCCGGCGTGTGCCACACATCCCGGCGCGCGCGAACAGTCGGCGCGCGCTACCAAGCGTTCCTCACAGCGTGCCCGCGCAATATTTCTGAGTGTCCGCGCAGTATTTCAATATTTCAGTATTTCAACAGCACAGAAGGGGTTCGACCATGACATACGCGTCGGATATCGAGCCGGAGGCACATCGCACGGAGGTGCCCGGCGGCGTGCTCGCTGCGGCGATTCTGCTGATAACCGTTGGCGCACTGGACATTCTGCAGGGCATCTCCGCCGTCGGCGCCGATCAGCTGTACTTCGTCGGGGTGGAGTACGTCTATCAGTTCGACACCACCGCATGGGGCTGGATCCACATCGCCGTCGGAATTGTGCTGGCGCTCACCGGCATCGGCCTGATGAGCGGCACCGCGTGGGCCCGGATCGCCGCGTTGCTGGTGGCCTCGTTGTCGATCATCGCGAACTTCATGTCGCTGCCGTACTACCCGGCCTGGTCCATCGTGATTCTCGTGCTCGACGTCGTGGTCATCTGGGCCGTCGCGACCTGGCACGTGCAGACGCGCTGAAATGCGCTGCCGCTCAGAGCAGTCCGCTGCGGCGCGCCAGATCGAGGGCGCCGGCGCGGGAGCTGGTGCCGAGCTTGGTGTAGATCCCGTGCAGGTGGGTCTTCACCGTGTTGATCGAGACGCCGAGCAGGTCGGCGATCTGCTGGGCGGTCCGCCCCGACGGCAGCAGGTTCAGGACCGTGAGCTCGGTCGCGGTCAGCCCCGGCGGCCGGTGGCGGCGATGGAGCGCGGGGTGGCGGCGCACGGTGGCGGCGAAATCGTTGTCGTGCCCGAGGGTTCCGATGTGCGCATCGAGCAGCTCTCCGGCGCCCGGCACGTCGAGAAACGGCCGCACCAGATGATCGGGCGCGGCGTATCGGACGGCTCGGGCGAGGGCGTCGTGTGCCCGGCGCGGATTGCCCTGCGCGGCCTGTGCCACGGCCTCGACGAGCCACGCCGAGACGGTGGGGAGCGGTCGTGCCGCATCGGCGGTCGCGAGGAGGGGTTCGATCAGCGTCCGCGCCGTGCCCGGCCGGTCCGCGAGTGCCGTCACCGCGCGCGCGAGCGTCGGGCCGGAGCCGAGTACCGCCCCCGCCTGTTCGATCAGCAGCCGCGCCGAATGGGTGGCATCGACGTCGAGCAGCACCCGGACGATGTGCGGGAGCAGCCGATCGGCCACCGCCGGGAGCGCCAGCGGAGTGCGCAGCAGGACGACGGTGGCGCGCCGCAGGGTCTCGGCCGCGGTGAACCGGTCGTCGGCGAGATCGAACTCCAGCAGATGCACGATGACCTCGAAGGACTGCCCTGGCTGCCGCGCCGCCGCGGCGGTGACGATCCTGCGATCGACCGGCTGGCCGCGCAGGTAGCGGGCATACATCGAAATGAGCTGTGCGCGACCGGCTTCCGGTGTGTCGTCGAGCCCGTGCCGGGTGGCGATCACGACGGCGAGGTCGGCGAATTCCCGCATCCGGGCGGCCGTCCCGCGTGTCACCGCGGTGGTGGCGAGCCGCACGGCGGCCCGCAGCCGCAGGGGTGCGTTGCCCGCGCAGTCGGCCATCGCCAGCCCGCGCCGAAACTGCCGCTCCGCCGCGTCGACGTTGCCGCGGGAGAGCAGGACCGTCCCGAATTCGACGGCCGCGTAGCCGTCGATATCCGGCTGTCCCGTGGCGCAGACCGGTTCGGGGAGACGGAATTCGGCGAGCCCGACACCGGTCGCCAGCGCGATTCCTGCCGCCGCGGCCCAGGCCAACAGCTGTGTCCAGCCGCTCGGCGCGATCGTCTCGCCGCTGGTCCGGCGGCGGTACAGCAGGTCGAGGTGGACGATCGCCTCGGCGACATCGCGGCGCTCGAGGGCGTCCACCGCTCGCAGCGCCCGCAGCAGGGGGTCGTCCGCCCGGCCGGGCTCGCCGTCGAGCTGCCGGAACAGGTCGGCGCCGTGCCCGGCCAGCACCATCCGAATCGCGTTGTCGCGCAGGAAGGCCGGTAGTTCGGGGGAGGCGGGGACGCGCAGCAGATGATGCAGCGCCGATCGCGGCATACCGGCGGACAGGTAGCAGTCCGCGGTGCCCAGGTGCAGCGCGTCGAGGTCGTCGCTGCGCCGGGCCTCGGCGAGCAGGTGGGCGCGCAGTAGGGGGTGGAAGGTGAACCACAGGTCGCCGTCGCGGGCGAGGCGGGTCATCGGGAAGCCGAGGCGGATCAGTTCGTGCAGGATCGGCACGGCGTCCTCCCCGGCGAGCGCCCCGGCGAGCGGCGCGGTGAAGGCATCCGGAACGCTGGTTGTCCGCACGAACCGCCGAATCCGTTGCGGTAGTGGCGCAAGCACCTCGTCGGTCAGGAACTGCGCGATCGGTGCGGGCGGTTCCGCCAGTTCGGTGAGGGCGGTGGCGCGATCGTCGTGTGCGGCCACGAGGCCCGCCGCAATGCGTACCAGCGCGGGCCAGCCGCGGGTGAGTCCCATCAGCATGGCGAGCTCCGCGCCCTCCGGAGCGCAGTGCTGCTCGCGGCACAGCTGCGCGGCACGAACGTCGCTGAACGCCAGATCCGTTGCGTGCAGCCGGAATACACGCCGGTGCAGGTCCACCGCGTGCCAGCGCAGCGGCGGAGCGTGGCGTCCCGAGATCACCGCGGTGAGGTTCGCCGGAGCGTCGGTGAGGATGCGCTGCAGGTACGCGATGGCCGCGGGCTCGGTCAGCGCGTGCGCGTCGTCGATCACCAGCACCACCGGATGCCCGGCCGTGCCGAGCTCGGAGATCAGCTGCGCCGCAGCGGTATCCGGACCATCGTGGGTTGTGCCCCCGAGTCCGAGGGCCGCGGCCACAGCGCCGGACAGCCCGGGCATCGTGGGGCAGCGGGACGCCGTCACCCAGCCCACCCGCGTCGTGGGCCGCGCCCGCGGCAGATGTACGCCCGCCCACTGCGCGATCAGCACAGTCTTCCCGGCGCCGGCCGCACCTGTGATCAGCAGGATGTGGCCGCCCGGCCCGGCCAGGCCGTCGATCCGGACATACAGCTCGGGCCGCGGGATCGGCGTGAATGCGAATCGCGGGACCGCCGAATGCGACGAAACGGATGAATCTTTCATCTATCCTCCTGAATTCTGCACCGCGATACGAGCCGACGTCCGAGCGCAGTCAGTGTTCAGCAGGGCACTTCCACATTTCTTCCCGAATGACCCCGGGGCGATTCCATCGGACTTTCGGACCGGCCCCGGTGCGCGAATTCGCGGTCGATGTGGAGAGGGAATTACCGGGCAACGGGCACCGGGACGAACGGCCCGTAGTCGCGCACGTGCCCGTCCCTCCAATCCCATATCGTGCCGTCCACGGCGACGCCGCGCTGCAGGCAGAGCCGCCAGCCCGAGTCGGTCTTCTGCCAGATATCGCCGTCCCGGTCGCGGTACCAGCCCGGATTCGCCGGTTCCGGTGCGGCGGCGAGTTCCTCGGCACCGCGCTGGGCGGCACCCGGCACGGGGTAGATCAGCAGATCACCCGCCAGCTCCATCACCCGCTCGGCGACACCGAGCAGCCCGGCGATCACGGTACGGTGTGCCGGGTCCGAGGCCGGTCGGCGAATTCGGTCGTGCGAAATTTCCATAATTCTCGACTCCTGCGGTTGTAGCGACATATTCCGGCGATTATCCGACGGGTTACTTCCGTCGTTCTTCAAGCTCGGTTCCACGATACTTCGGGTTGACTTCCACGCCATTTCGTTGTCGTTTCGTAATTCCATTCGGTGGCGACATGTCGCGACCCGATGAATACAGTGACGGCATTCGGGAACGATCTTTCGAAATCGTCCGATCATGGGCCCGGGGCACCTCGGCCCGCGACTCGGAACAGGAGGTGATCGTGTGAACTGGCGAAAACGGGCGGCTTGCCGCGATGCGGCGCCCGGCATCTTTCATCCGCCACCGCCGCCGAAGGGAGATCCGCGGCAGGCGCTCGCCCACTGCCGTCGCTGCACGGTCGTCGCCGACTGTGCCAGGCATTCGCTGAGGGTCGGTCCGCCGCGCGGGATAGTCGCCGGAGTATGGCCGGTGGGTGACCGCGACGGCATCGTGCATTTGCGTGCGATCGCGATCGGCCGCGGGCGTTCACGGCGGTGTGTGCACTGCTGGCGGATCGTCCCGGCCGATTCGGCCGACCGGATCTGCGAGCTCTGCGGCTTCGCGGACATTCCCCGGTGAATCGTGGATGTTGTTGTCGCTCAATCAGTTTGCTGATGTGTCACGAAGACCGTGATTTGTCTTCGGGTGCACGCAACGGTAATTTACCGGAAAGTTATACAGACAATTCTTACTTTGCTAGCCCGGCGGTCGGAGGGGCGTCGCGTGATGATGTCGGATCCACAGGTTCAGGTGTTCGGTCCATTGCAGGTCCTGCTCGGCGGCCGGTCGGCCCGTATCGGCGCGGGCCGGCAGCGGGCGATTCTGGGCCGCCTGGTTCTGGCGGGAGGCAAGACGCTCGGCGTGGACCGGTTGGTCGACGACGTCTGGGAAGGGTCGCCGCCGCCGCACGCCCCGTCGGTATTGCAGGTGCAGATCCACAATTTGCGCAGAATCCTGGAGCCGGGCCGAAGGCCCCGCACACCCGCGCAGATTCTGGTCTCCGAGGGTAGCGGGTACGCACTGCGGCTGGACTCCGGAAATGTCGATGCGTGGCAGTTCGAGGCGCTGTTGCGGCAATACGAGGACCGCGTGCACGAACCGGGTGATCCGCCCGGCCCGCTGGAACGCTATCGAATGCTCGACGCGGTCCTTTCCTGCTGGCACGGCGCGGCTTTCGAATCGTTCGCCGGGGCCTCGTGGGCGACCGCGGAGTCGGCGCGATTGACCGACCTGCGTGCGACCGCGGTCGAAATGCGGGCGCAGGCGGCCCTGGAACTCGATCGGGTCGGCGAGGTCGTGGCCGTGCTCCGGCAGCAGATCGAGGAATATCCGGGCCGCGAGGAGACCGCCCGCCTGCTGGCGCTGGCGCAATATCGGCTGGGGCAGCAGGTGGAAGCCCTGGCCACCGTGCGTCGCGTGCGCGACTATCTGCGGTCGGAATACGGCATCGATCCGGGACCCAGGCTGAGCGAACTGGAATTCGCACTTCTCAATCACACCGTCGTGCCCGATCGCGCACCCGGGGAACCCCGGAGGGCGGCAGCGGTATCCGCGGCACCGGCCCGATCCGCAGGCGTCTCGGAGGGAGCCGACCAGAGCGGCGCGTTGCCCGAGGCATCCACCTGCTACTCGGTCCAACGCGGCGCCATCGCCTCCGCCTCGATCGAGGCGCGGACCGCCGGGACCCGCCTGGTCTGGGTCGTCGGCGACGTCGGCGCCGGCAAGACGACCCTGGTGCGCACGGCGATCGCCGACCTGGCCGGAGCGGGCTGGGCCACCGCCTACGGCAAGGCCCCCGAGGTCGAGAGCGCACCCGCGGCCTGGGTCTGGCGGGAGATCCTGGCCGAATTCGGCGGCGAGTCGGTGCTTTCGGAGGACCTCGCCGAAGCGGTCGACCCGTTCACCATCGTCCGCGCGGTGGCCAAGCGGTGCCGGGAACTCGCGGCGGCGGGCGGCGTGGCGATCGTCCTCGACGATATGCACCGCTCGGACACGGCGAGCCTGCAGGTGCTGCGGCAGCTGGTGAGCTGGCTGGACCGCGAGCCGGTGCTGATCATCGTGACGGCGCGCGGCCCCGAGCTGCCGCCGGTGCTGCGGGCCACCGAGGCGGCACTGGCGGACCGGGTGAGCGAGCGCGTCGAGCTGACCGGACTGGACCTGCCCGGGACCCGGGAGATCGCACACGGCGCCGGGCTCGTCGCGCTGGACGACGACGCGCTGCAGTCGCTGCATCGCCGTACCGGCGGCAACCCGCTGTTCGTCCGGGAACTATCGAAACTGATGGTGACACAGGGAGAGTCGGGGTCGTTACCGGAGAGCATCCGGGCGGTGCTGAGCGAGCGCACCGAGCGATTACCCGAGGGTGTCCTCGCGGTGCTGCAGCACATCGCGGTGTGGGGCCGGGCGATCGATCTCGACACCCTGATCGGGCTGTCGGGCGTGGGCGAGGGCGACATCGTCGACGGGATCGACGCCGCGGCGGCCGCCGGGCTGGTCGGCTTCGACGCGGCGGGCCGAATCACGTTGGACCACGCACTGATCCGGGACACCGTCTACAACAGCATCCCGCCGCTGCGCCAGCGCCGGATGCACTGGAACGCACTGGAATTCCTGGAGCGGCGGTCGCCGGAGGGCCCGGGCGACACCGCCGACCTGGTGTGCCGCGCGCGGCACGCGGCCCGCGGC
>NZ_BDBV01000026.1 GCF_001613165.1 Nocardia mexicana NBRC 108244 | reverse complement strand
GCACGCGGCCCGCGGCGCCGCGCGGTCGACCGCGACGCACGCGCTCGGCTACGTGGTCGCGGCGGCCCTCCGCTGCGATGGCGGCGGCGCGCGGGCCGATGCGGCCGAACACTGGCAGGCCGCGGTCGCTCTGCACGAATTGGCCGGGCACGCAGGGGATTCGGCCGATGATGGTGATCGCCGCGCACTGGTGGAGGCCCTGTGCGCGCTCACCGGGAGCCTGGCCTACGGCGGCCGCACCCTGGCCGCGCGGGCCGTCCGGCAGCGCGCGGTGCAGCTGGCGTCGGACATCGATGACACGGCGCTGCGAGTGCGGGCACTCACCTGCTGGCGCGCGCCCGTGCTCACGGGAATCCGGGACTGGCGGGCACCGGACCGGTCTCTGACGCGATTGCTGGAATCGACTCTGGCGCAGGTGGATACACCGGCCGAGCGGGCCCGGGTGCTGGTGGCCCTGGTGCTGGAATCCGAGGTCGTCGGTGCCACCGAGCAGGTGCACCGCTGGGCGCGCGAGGCGGTCGACGCGGCCGAGGCGACCGGCGACCCGGAGCTGCTGTGTGCCGCGCTCAACGCGCTCGCCCACGTGATCACCGGCCCGGCCATGCTGGACGGCTGGGATCGCGTCGCGGACGATCTGCTGCGCGCGGCCCGGTCGGCGCGACTGCCCGAATATCAGGCCGTCGCCCACTATTTGCGGTTCCGCGCCGCCTGCCGGGTCTCGGACCTGCGCGCGGCGAGCCGTCATATGACCCGCGCACTCGAGTACGCGTCGGCCGGGCAACTGCGATCCCTGCTGGACATCCTGCCCGCGTTCTCGGCCGTGTCGGCGGTGCTGTGCGGCGACCTCGAGGCGGCCGAGGCGGAGTATCGGCGGTTCGACGCCCGGATGCGGCAGTCGGGCGTCGCCAACGAGGATGAGACGCTGCTGATCGGCGCGCTCACCGTGGCGTGGGCGCGCAACGACCTGTCCGGCCCGGCCGATCGGCTGGCCGCGCTGTACGAGGTCGAGCCGGAGCTGGTCGCCCAGATCTACGCGATGGCGCTGATCCACGCGGGGGACCGGGACGGCGCCCGCACCGTGTTCCGGCGTCATCCTGCGGTCCGCCGCGACTTCTACTGGCCGGTGATGGCGGCGTTCCGCGCGCGGGCTGCGGTGGCGCTCGGCGAAGTCGAGGTGGCCCGTGACCTGCTGGAGGAGCTGCGGCACTGCTCGGGGACCCTGATCGGACTGGCCGGTGGGACGGCTGTTTTCGGGCCCACGGACGGCGTGCTGGCTGATCTGGCGGATCTCGTCGGCGATCCCGCTGCCGCCGAAGTCTTCCGTGCCCGCGCCGCAGCTCTGCTGCGGCGTGCCCGGGCGGATCTGGAATCGCTGCAGCCGGATGTGCTGCACCACGGCCCCGGCGAAACCGAGCGCGCCGCGCCCGAACTGGTCTGCGGGTAACTCGCCGCCGCATACCGGCCTGAAAAGTCCCAGACCTCGGTATTCTCACAGGATGAGACGCCGGTGATCCCGACCGGCCCAGCATCGGCGGGCCGCTGTACTGCCGGGAATTTCTCGCCGGGAAGGTAGTTGAATACTGCATTACCAGCCCGGCAGGCGACCTGCCGTTGTGTACCGCCGTCCTGCCGACGACACAGAGGAGCGCTGTCCATGGATGTTCTGGTGCTGATCGGGCGGATCTTGTTCGTCGTGTTGTTCCTCGGTTCGGCGTTCGGGCATCTCAGCCAGCCCGACGCGATGGTGCCCTACGCCGAGAGCAAGGGTGTGCCCGCCGCGAAACTGGCGGTGCTCGGATCGGGTGTGCTGCAGGTGCTGGGCGCGGTGAGCATCCTGCTCGGCGTGTGGGCCGACCTCGGGGCGCTGTTGCTGTTGGTGTTCCTGCTGCCGACCGCGGTCCTGATGCATCCGTTCTGGAAGGAAACCGACGCCCAGGCGAAGCAGACCGAGATGATCCAATTCAACAAGGACCTCGCACTGGCGGGTGCGGCGCTCATGCTGTTCGCCTTCTTCGCGCACGTGTCCGATCTCGGATTGACGATCACGGGGCCGCTTTTCAGCCTCGGTTGATCGAACGGCGGAGGTATTCGCGGCAATACTCGGCATTTCCGGGCGAACTACCAGCGGCGGCGGGGACGGCACAATTGTGAAACCTCACGAACCGTCCCCGACCTGCGCCGGACCCGGGACAACGCGCCGCGGGGCAGCTCCCGGAAATGTGATGCTGTGACGAAAATCCCAGTGGCACAATACCGTTCGGTCCGGTGTTGTGGATCGCAACGGTACCCCGGAATACCGGAATCGCCGCTGGTAGTGCGGGTCCTTTCTGGGTCTCGTGCGCGAATGTGTGCTGCGTGTTACTCGGCACGCGGGTGTGATGTGTTGCGATTTGGGATATTTCCGGCCTGACACCGGTTATGGTCTAGCGCAGTTGCCGCGCGGTGTCCGCAGTAGCGGGCGAAACGCGCCGGCATCCGACCCGTTGCACGTTTGGAGGAGAGATGACCGCCTACCGATCCATTGTCGTCGGTACCGATGGCTCGGACTCGTCGTATGTCGCCGTCGAGAAGGCCGCCGCATTGGCCGGTGACGCGGGCGCCACCCTGTACATCGCCTGCGCGTACTACCCGACCGATGATCGCGATGTCGCGGCCGCGGCCGATGTGCTCAAGGAGGAGGCCTACCAGGTGCGCGGCTCCGCGCCGACCAACGAGATCCTGCGCATCGCGCGGGACCGCGCCGCCGCCGCGGGCGCCGCCAACATCGTGGAGAAGGCCATCGTCGGCGAGCCCGTGGAGTCGCTGCTGACCCTCATGAAGGAGGTCGAGGCTGACCTCTTGGTTGTCGGTAACCGAGGGCTCAACACTTTGACGGGGCGCCTGCTGGGCTCGGTGCCCTCGGACGTCGCCCGCAAGTCCCGCACGGACGTATTGATCGTGCACACCGTGCGCTGAGCTGCGCTGGCGCGGAACATGGCAGCCGTGAGCATTCACTTGCTCACGGCCGCTGTGGTTTTCGGTTGAACCAGTATGCTGGCTTGTCCAGCTAATTCAGCTCGTCCAGCTAATTCAGCTTGTCCAGCTCACTCAGCCTGTTTCAGCCTGCTCAGCACGTCGGGTAGCTCGCCTGTGTGCACCACCGATAACCGTTGCGTGGCGCGGGTGAGCGCCACGTAGAGGTCGTTCAGCCCGCGCGGGGATTCGTCGAGCACGCTGCGGGGCTCCACCAGGATCACCGCGTCGAACTCCAGACCCTTCACCTCCGAGACCGTCAGGACGCGGACGGAGTCACCGGCGAGTTCGGTGTAGTCGCCGACCTGTGCGTGCGGCGCGAGCACCGCGGTGATGCCGGGCCGCTCGGCCTCCGCATCCACCAGCCGCCGTACCGTCGCGACGGCATCGTCGGCGGCGACGCGGAAAGCCTCTGGCGGACAACCTGATTCGCGCACCGAGCGGGGGGCCTCGGCGTCCGGATCGACCGCTGCCAGCACATCGGCCGCCACCGCCATGATCTCGGCCGGGGTCCGGTAGTTGACGGTCAGCTCGGCAAGCTTCCACCGCTTGGCCACATACGGTTCCAGCATGTGCTGCCACGACGAGGCGCCCGCCGGATCGCCGGTCTGCGCGACGTCGCCGACCACCGTGACCCAGCGATTGGGAATGCGGCGCATCACCATGCGCCACGCCATCTCCGAAAGCTCTTGCGCCTCATCGACGATCACGTGGCCGTAGGTCCAGGTGCGATCCCCGGCGGCCCGCTCGGCGGTGGTCTGGCGGGTGCCGACGTGCTGGCGTTCGGCCAGCTGGCTCGCGTCGATCAGGTCGTAGGCCATCAGGATCTCGGGGTCCAGCTCGTCCTCGAGATCCTGTGGCGCGGAACCGGTCAGGATGTCCAGGGCGTCCTGCGCCTCGGCGAGCTGGGCGCGCCAGCGGCGGCGGGCTCGCTCCCGTTCCTCGGCGTCGTCGACACCGAGCAGCTCGGCCAGTTCGTCCAGCAGCGGCGCGTCCGCGGCGCTGAACCGCCCGTCGTCGGGGCGGTACAGCTCCTTGCGATCCTCCGGCGTCAGCTCCCCGGCGGCGCGGGCCAGGCGATCGGGATCGGCCCACAGCCCGGCCAGCACCTCCTGCGGCGACAGGATCGGCCACAGCTTCGCGATCTCGCGCTGGATGTCGGCGTCGGCGCGCATCTCGTCGCGGATCTCGGTGAGATCGGCCTGGCTGAGCAGATTCCTGGTGCCGCCGGTGATGTCGCGGCCGAGGATCTCGGCCAGCTGCTCGGTCAGCGCGTCGACCACCGAGGCGGCGAAGATGGGCCGCGCCAGATTGTGCGGCCGCCGCGACGAACGTGCGCGGCCGCGGGCCTTGGTGACGACCTTGCGGTCCAGCGTCAGGTCGTAGCCGTCGAAATGCAGCGGGATCGGTTCGCGCGGCACCTGCTGCCAGTCCCGCACGCCCTTCTTGAGCACCTCGAGCATGTCCGTCGAGCCCTTCAGCTCGCCCGCCCGCAGCGAATCCTCCAGCGCCGCACGCACTCCCGGATACAGGTCGCCGATGGTGGACAGCAGCACGCCGGTCTCGCCCAGCGACGGCAGCACCTGGCCGATGTAGTCGAGGAAGGTGGTGTTCGGGCCGATGATCAGCACGCCGGCCTTGTCCAGCTGCTGCCGGTAGGTGTAGAGCAGGTAGGCCGCGCGGTGCAGCGCGACGGCCGTCTTCCCGGTGCCCGGACCGCCCTGCACCACCAGCACGCTCTTGTGCTCGGAGCGGATGATGGCGTCCTGCTCGCTCTGGATGGTCTCGACGATGTCGCTCATATGCCCGGTGCGAGCGGCATTGAGCGCGGCGAGCAGCGCGCTCTCGCTGCCCACGCCACCGTCGTCGGAGTCGATCGCCCCGGCCTCCCGGGCGGCGTCGAGGTCCAGGAATTCATCGGTGACGGCGGTGACCTCGCGATTGCGCGAGCGGATGTGCCGACGCCGCGTGACGCCGTCGGGTTTCGCGGTGGTGGCGAGGTAGAACGGCCGGGCCAGCGGGGCGCGCCAGTCCAGCAGCAGGGTCGCGTAGTCGTCGTCCTCGTCCAGGATGCCGAGGCGGCCGATATACCGGACTTCGGCGGAGTTGTTGGTCTCGTTCGCCGCGAGGTCGTCTGTCATTGCGGCGGCCAGATCAATCCTGCCGAAGCACAACCCGTGCTCGGCGGCGTCGTACTTGGCCAGGTCCTCGGTATAGAGCTGCGTGAACGATTCGCGCTCGCTGCGTGCCTGCGGGGTGCCGCCCGCCTCCAATAGCACGGTCTTCAGGCGGCGCTGGGCATACTCGCGCATGGCGTCCAGCCGCTGGTACAGCCGCGTCAGGTGCTGCTGCTCGCGGTCGATGTCGGCGGCGCGGTCGGTGGCCGGGCGATCCTCGGTGAGGCGGTCGGGCAAGACGTCAACTCCTTGTCACCACGGGTCGGCCGCGGAGGGGCCGCGTGCAGAGAAAACAGAGTTGTCGAGTCTAGTTCGGCTTCGGCTCGCTCGCCGTAATCCCAGGTGAGGAGCCTGACACGCGCGCTTTCAGGAGGCGTGTGTGCTGTTCGGGCGGCGGCCCAGGGTGTTGTTCTCGCGGCGGGTGTCCGGTTTGGCGCGGTACATCGCCAGGTCGGCGTCGTGCAGGACGGCCTCGGGGGTGCGGGTGTCGCCGGGGTGCAGCGGGGTGACGCCGATGGAGGCGTCGACGTGGATGCGGTGGCCGCGGGCGATGATGGGCTCGGCCATGCTCTGCCGCAGCCGCATCACCAGCGTGTCCAGATCGACCGGCAGCGTGTGGCCGGACAGCAGCACCAGGAATTCGTCGCCGCCGATGCGGCCCACCACGTCGTCGCCGCGCAGGCTGCGCTGCAGGCGCTGCGCCACGATCTGCAGCACGGTGTCGCCGATGGCGTGGCCCAGTGAATCGTTGATGGTCTTGAAGCCGTCCAGATCGATGAACAGCACCGTCGACACCGGCAGCTCCTCGCTGGTGCCCAGCGCGGCCGCCAGCCGCGACAGCACCAGCGAGCGGTTGGCCAGCCCGGTCAGCGGATCGTGCGTGGCCTGGTACTCCAATTGCCTTCGGCTGGCCCGGAATTCGGTGATGTCGTTGAACGACGACACCGCGGGGGAGTCCGGGTCGCCGGGGTTCAGCAACCGGCTCGAACCCGACAGCCAGCGCCGCTGCCCGTCGGGCCGGTCCACCCCGAATACGTAGCGGGTGATGGTCTCGCCGGTGGCGAGGGTGCGGGCGACGGGGTGCCGCATCGGCGGCAGCGGCTGGGCGTTGGCGTCGAGCAGCGCGAGCGGCAGCGCGTCGATCCGGGTGCCGACCAGATCGCCGCCGTCGTGGCCGAAGATCCGCATGGCCGCGGGATTGACCGACTCGATGCGCCCGTCGCGGTCGATCACCACCACGCCCTCCTCGAGCTGCGAGACGACGGTGGTGAAGTGCTGTTCGGCGCGCTGCTGGGCGGCCTCGGCGTGGCGCTGGGCGGTGAGGTCGTGGATGACCACCTGGTAGGCGAGCCGATCGTGCCAGACGGTGAGCACCGAGACGGTCTCGACGTCGACGGTGTTGCCGTCGGTGCGGATGAGGGTCATCTCGGCGGGGTCGGACGCGTCGCCGGTGGCCTCGAGCCGGCCGATCCGCTCGAGCATGCCGGGGATCGACTTCGGGTCGACGAACTGGGTCACCGGCCGGCCTACGACCTGCTCGGTAGAATCGGCACCGAGTAGCCCTACTATTGCTGGATTAGCAAATACGATGATGCCGCGCTCATGGACCACGACCCCGTCGGGACTGTGCTCGACCAGGGTGCGGTACCGCTGGGCAAGCTGTTCGGCATCGACCGGATCGTCCCGGTCGTCACCCACCTCAACCACACGTACCCCCTGATCATCGATGATTTGCGTCAACGGCACATGGGATCATTCTGGTATCGACGTGTACAAGATCACAGCGTCGACGGTATTGGATCAGTCACAGTTCGGGCACTTCATCGGGCCCTGATTGGCGATCATTACAGCTACCGGTTTGCTCAGTGATGGCAGATTATTCGCTATCCGGCCCGGGACCGGTGAAGGAGCGATGCGATGCCGAGCACCACCACTCCGCAGCCCGCGGAACAGTATCAAGATCATATGACGATAGCCGGGATCGGTGTCGTCAGTGGGTACGGCTGGGGGCGCGAGACTCTCTGGCAGGGTCTGCTGAGCGGCAAGTCCGCGGCCCGGCTGTACCCAGGGTACGGCCCCGGCCGCGACGAGCACGCCTGGGTGGCCCGACTACCCGACGGCGGCGATCCGGCGGTCAGCCCGAGCCGCTACGCGCGCGCCATGCACCAGTCGGCGCGCGAGGCGATCGCCGACGCCACCGAGCGCGGCTGGCGGCCCGGCCGCACGGTGGGCCTGCTGCACGCGATCGTGCTCGGCGACGTCTACGACTGGCGCGATTTCTACAGCGTCGACCACGGCCATCGGCGCTCGCGCGACTACCTGCGATTACTCCCGTCCACCCCGATCGCGGTCCTGATGAAGGAGTTCGGCTTCCACGGTCCGTCGATGAACGTGTCGGCGGCGTGCAGTTCGGCCAACGTCGCGCTGATCACCGCGAAGCTGTGGCTGGACCAGGGTTTCGCCGATGATGTGATCGTGGTGACGACCGACGTGTCGGGCAGTCCCGACATGGTCGAGCATTTCGTGAAGATGGGGGCGGCGGTGTCGGATACCGAGCCGCTGGACGCGTGCCGTCCGTTCCAGGAGGGGAGCCGGGGCTTCAGCTTCGGTGAGGCGTCGGTGGCGTTCGTGGCCACCCGAGCCGCCGAGCGGCCCTACGTCTCGATGCTGGGCGGTGCCATGACCAACGACGCCCACCATGTGGTCTCGGTCGAGCCCAGTTTGGCGCAGTTCTTCGAATGTGCCCGCCGCGCACTGGATTTCGCCGGTGTGCAGGCTTCCGAGATAACCTACTACAACGCCCACGGGCCCGGCACCCGGCAGTGCGACGTCGCGGAGACGACGCTGCTGTCCGAGCTGTTCGCCGATCGCCCGCAGGTCTATTCGGTGAAGCCGCTGACCGGCCACTGCATGGGCGCGGCCGCGGGGGTCGAGGTCGCCGCGGCGGCGCTGGGGTACGAGCGCGGCGTCGTGCCCGCCGCGCCGATCGTCGCGCCCGCGCATCCGCGGCTGCTCGACGGGCCGACCCCGTTCGCGGGTGGCTACACCGTCAAGACCTCCCTCGGCATGGGCGGGCACAATTCGGTGATCGTGCTCGGCCCCGCCTGACGCGCGTAAGCTGGATCAGTGCGGTCGCGGGGGAGTCGCCGGTCATCCGCCGGTGTCCGCGGGAGCCGACGTGGTTGCGTAAGCCGCCCCCGGCCCCGCCGCTTCTGCCGATGATCGCGAAATCCCTGGTCCGGTGTCTCGATGCCCGCTCGAGCTCAAACTTGTCGGTGGGTGTGCTTAGCATGACGGCGGGGGAGTTCTGGACGCCGAAACACGATCGAGAAGGGACGGCCTGTGGCGGATCGCCTGACGGTGCGCGGAGCGCGGGAGCACAACCTCAAGGGGGTCGATATCGACCTCCCCCGCGACAGCCTCATCGTGTTCACCGGACTGTCCGGGTCCGGCAAGTCCAGCCTCGCGTTCGACACCATCTTCGCCGAGGGCCAGCGCCGCTACGTGGAGTCGCTGTCGGCCTACGCGCGGCAGTTCCTCGGCCAGATGGACAAGCCGGATGTGGATTTCATCGAGGGCCTGTCGCCCGCGGTCTCGATCGACCAGAAGTCCACGAACCGCAATCCGCGGTCCACCGTCGGCACCATCACCGAGGTCTACGACTACCTGCGCCTGCTGTACGCGCGCGCCGGCACCCCGCACTGCCCGGTCTGCGGCGAGCTGATCGCCAAGCAGACGCCGCAGCAGATCGTCGACCAGGTGCTGGCGATGGAAGCGGGCATCCGGTTCCAGGTGCTGGCGCCGGTGGTCCGCACCCGCAAGGGCGAATTCGTCGACCTGTTCGATCAGCTGAACACGCAGGGCTATTCGCGCGTCCGGGTGGACGGCGTGGTGCACCCGCTGACCGATCCGCCGAAGCTGAAGAAGCAGGAAAAGCACGATATCGAGGTGGTCGTCGACCGCCTCGCGGTGAAGCCGACGTCCAAGCAGCGCCTGACCGATTCGATCGAGACGGCGCTGCGGCTGGCCGACGGCATCGTGGTGCTCGATTTCGTCGACCGCGACGAGCACGCGCACGACCGTGAGCGCCGCTTCTCCGAGAAGCTGGCCTGCCCCAACGGCCACCCCCTCGATATCGAGGATCTGGAGCCACGCTCGTTCTCGTTCAACTCGCCCTACGGCGCCTGCCCGGACTGCACCGGCCTCGGCATCCGCAAGGAGGTCGACCCGGACCTGGTGGTGCCGGATCCCGACCTGAGCCTGAACGAGGGCGCGATCGCGCCGTGGTCGCGCGGGCAGACCGCCGAGTACTTCACCCGGCTGCTGTCGGGTCTTGCCGAGGCGGTCGGCTTCGCCATGGACACCCCGTGGAATCGCTTGCCCGCCAAGGCCCGCAAGGCCGTGCTGGAGGGCAGCAACGACCAGGTACACGTGTCCTACACCAACCGGTACGGCCGCAAGCGCTCCTACTACGCCGACTTCGAGGGCGTGATGCCGTTCCTGCAGCGGCGCATGGACAACACCGAGTCCGAGCAGATGAAGGAGCACTACGAGGGGTACATGCGGGATATCCCGTGCCCCGTGTGCCGCGGCGCGCGGCTGCGCCCGGAGATCCTGGCCGTCACGCTGAACTCCGAGGGCGGCCGCCGGTCCATCGCCGAGGTCTGCGACTTCTCGATCCGCGACTGCTCGAAGTTCCTCAACTCGCTCGAGCTGGGGGAGCGGGAGGCGGCCATCGCCGGGCAGGTGCTGAAGGAGATCCAGGCGCGTCTGGGCTTCCTGCTCGACGTCGGCCTGGAATACCTGACGCTGTCGCGGGCGGCGGCGACGCTGTCGGGCGGTGAGGCGCAGCGCATCCGGCTGGCCACACAGATCGGCTCCGGCCTGGTCGGCGTGCTGTACGTGCTCGACGAGCCCTCGATCGGGCTGCACCAGCGCGACAACCGCCGCCTGATCGAGACGCTGTCGCGGCTGCGGGATCTCGGCAACACGCTGATCGTGGTCGAGCACGACGAGGACACCATCCACTCCTCGGACTGGGTGGTCGACATCGGCCCGATGGCGGGCGAACACGGCGGCCAGGTCGTCTACAGCGGCCCCTACCAGGGTCTGCTGAAAGACCCGAATTCGCTGACGGGCGCGTACCTTTCGGGCCGCGAACAGATCGAGGTGCCGATGGTGCGGCGCCCGGTGAACAAGAAGAAGCAGCTCACCGTCGTCGGCGCCAACGAGCACAACCTGCGCGGCATCGACGTGAACTTCCCGCTGAGCGTGCTGACCGCGGTCACGGGCGTCTCCGGCTCCGGCAAGTCGACCCTGGTGAACGACATCCTGGCGACGGTGCTGGCCAACAAGCTGAACGGCGCCCGGCAGGTGCCCGGCCGCCACACCCGCATCAACGGCCTGGACAACCTGGACAAGCTGGTGCAGGTGGACCAGTCGCCGATCGGCCGCACGCCGCGCTCGAACCCGGCCACCTACACCGGTGTGTTCGACAAGATCCGCACCCTGTTCGCCGCGACCACCGAGGCCAAGGTGCGCGGATACCAGCCGGGCCGGTTCTCGTTCAACGTGAAAGGCGGCCGTTGCGAGGCATGTTCGGGCGACGGCACGCTGAAGATCGAGATGAACTTCCTGCCCGACGTCTACGTCCCGTGCGAGGTGTGCCACGGCGCCCGGTACAACCGGGAGACCCTCGAGGTGCACTACAAGGGCAAGACGATCGCCGAGGTGCTCGACATGTCCATCGAGGAGGCGGCCGAATTCTTCGAGCCGGTCACCTCGATCCACCGGTACCTCAAGACGCTCGTCGACGTCGGCCTCGGCTACGTCCGGCTGGGCCAGAGCGCGCCGACGCTGTCCGGCGGTGAGGCGCAGCGCGTGAAGCTGGCCGCCGAACTGCAGAAGCGTTCGACCGGCCGCACCGTCTACATCCTCGACGAGCCGACCACCGGCCTGCACTTCGAGGACATCCGTAAGCTGCTCGGCGTCATCAACGGCCTGGTCGACAAGGGCAATACCGTGATCGTCATCGAGCACAACCTGGACGTCATCAAGACCTCGGACTGGGTGATCGATATGGGCCCGGAGGGCGGTTCGGGCGGCGGCACCGTCATCGCACAGGGCACCCCGGAAGATATTGCGGCAGTGCCGGAAAGCTACACGGGGCAGTTCCTGAGCGAGGCGCTGGCGGTGCAGCCCGCTGCGTCAGGGGCCGGAAAAACCAAGGCTGGGACCACCAAAACGGGAGCTACCAAGGCCGGGGCCACGAAGACGAAAAAGGCCCCAGCCAAGCGCAAAGTTGCGGTCGGCTGAGTTGTCGAGGAAGCTGTCGGCCGCCCGTCCTCACACCGCGGTGGCCCTGACGGATGCCAGTCATCCCCGCGCACGCGGGGATCGAGTCGTGACGTAGGAACGTGAAGTCTCGACTCGGTCCCGGCGTTCGCCGGGATGCCGGTGACGGGACGAGTACACCGCCCGCCAGTGAAGGTTAGGCCGCTCCAGGCCGCGATTGAACTCAGCAGCCCCGCCGCTCAGGACTTGGGTTGCTCCGTGGCCGCGTTGGAACTCCGCCCGCGCTGGATCTCAGCCGCGCCGTTCAGGACTTGGGTTGCTCCGTGGCCGCGATTGAACTCCACCCACACTGAAACTCAACCGCGCCGTTCAGAACTGGGGTTGCTCCGTGGCCGCGTTGGAACTCAGCCGCGTTGGAATTCAGCCGCGCCGTTCAGAACTGGGGTTGCTCCGTGGTCGCGTCGGCACCCAGCCGCGCTCGAAATCAGCACTGCCCGGCCCGTGCCTGCGCATCTGCCGCCGCCGGAAGAAGACCTCTTCGACCGAGATCGTCGGGATCGCGCCGCGGAGGATGTTCAGGCGGGGGTCGGTCGCGGTTTCGTCCAGGTGGCGTTGCAGGGCGGTGCGCCGCTCGGCGGGCAGCGCCGCCCAGATCGCGCCGATGCGCGCCTGCACGTCGGCGTCGGCGTCGGCGATGAGGTCCAGCAGCTTCGGCCACAGTCCGGCCTCGGTGGCACGCTGCGGCAGCTGTCCCACCGTCGGCTCGGGGAGCTGGGATAGTAGGCGGGCGAGCATCCGCTTGCTGCCGCCGTCGAGGCGCACCCCGAGTTCCAGCAGGCCGCGCCAGCTGTCCGGCCGGGTGCGGCCGTCGAGCGCGCCGACCAGGCCGGTCAGCGTATCCGTCTCGGCGACAACCGGATTCGCGGCCATCCGGTCCAGCGACAGCGGGCTCAGCTGGCCGGTGAACGTCAGCAATTCCGCCGTCACACCCATGCGCCCGGCATTGCTGACGAGCGTCCCGATCGACGCCGTCGACCCGATGCTGAACAGGATGTCGCCGACCGCGCCGACCACGTCGGTGTCGCAGCGGGCGAATACGGACAGCGCCGCCGACTGCAATTCGGGTGACCCGATGAGGACGGTGTGCACCATCCGCGGAACTCGCTGCGCGGGCCCGGTGAGCAGCTGCCGCATGATCGCACTGATGCTCGCCGCGGAATAGGCGAAGGCGGCGGAGAAGATCATGCCCTCGTCGTCGGGTACGCCCCGTTCGACCGCGGCGATCAGTTCGGGAGTGGCGGCGCCGAGGAACGGTCCGGCCGTTACGTAGTCGCGGCGGCGCAGCACCTCGTTCACGACCTCGATCACCGACTCGGTCGGCGCGATCTCGGCCACGGTGCCGATCGTCCTGGTATCCAGATACGGGGCGCAGTCGGCGACGTACGACGTGCGCAGCAGCGTCAGCGTTTCGGATGCCTTGCGGGGGTGGTCGATGCCGACGGCGCCGGCGGCCCGGCCGGTCATCATCGGCGGCACGATCCGCTGCACCAGGGGCATCGAGATGCTCAGCGGGATGAACGGCACCAGCTTGCTGATCCGGCGGAACGTCTCGGCATGCTCGTCGAAGATGACGGCCGCCATTCGCTGCTGCAGGTCGTGCAGGTGCTCGGCGCCCAGGCGCTCCAGATGGGCCAGCCGATGCGGGGATACGTGCAGGGTGCGCGCCAAGAGAATGATCTGGGCGCGGGTTACCAGCTCACTCATCAGCCGACGGCATCTCCGAACATGATCCGCTTGGTCACTCCGCGCAGCGGTTTCGGCAGCGCGCCGACCATCCCGTCGATCGATTCGGCCAGGGCGAATCGCTCCTGTTGCCGGGCTGCCTGAAACAGCGCGAGCAGATCCGCGGTCTCCCCATCGGAGAGTTGGTCCAGCGCTGCCGAGGGGCCGCGCAGTTCGCGTTCGAGGTCTCTTCTGGCGGTCATCCTGCTCCTGAAACTCGCCCCTTGGCAGCTGTGTGTACCCCCGAAGACATCCGTCGAATCATACGAGGGGTTGCCGCAGATGTTTTCAGAAATGGGCGAATTCCACTACGCACCAAGCAAAAGCAGTACGGATATGGGTGCGCTCACAGTGCAACAGGACAGTTCAGGGGTTGGCCGCGGTATGGATCAGCTCCGCCAGCTCGGCGGGACGCGACCACATCGGCCAGTGCCCGGTGGGCAGGTCGATGTACTCGGCGTCGATGCGTGCCAGCTCGGCGAACAGGGCCAACTCGCCCGCGTCGCGCAGCTGCCGCACCAGATCCGACGAATAGCTGGTGCAGATGATCGTCGCCGGAATCGCAAGCCGCGCCGGGGAATCGCTGAGTTTCAGCGGCGCGCCCGCGATGCTCGCCGGTTCGGAGACCGCCCGCTCCCGGAACCGGGCCAGCGCGGCCTCGTCGAGCCCCTCGATGCTGTTCCCGGTGGCCTGCAACCGCTCCCAGTCCGGCAGCGGGAGTTCGCGCGCCGACCCCAGCCCGGGGAGGACGGCGTACCCGTCGGGCATCGGTGCGGTGTCGACGTAGACGGTGCGCGAAAACCGTTCCGGCGCAATATCGGTGGCAAGGTAGGCAGGCAGCGCACCACCCGAATGCGACACCAGCACCGGAGCATCCGGGCCTGCGGCATCCAGAATTGCCCGCGCCTGCGTCTCGAAGCTCGCCGACAACCGCTCGGGATCGGCGGGGTCGAGCCCGGGCAGCGTGAGTGCGTGCACCTTGTTGCCTCGTCGCCGCAGATCGTCGGCGACCTCGTCCCACGCCCACGCGCCGAGCCAAAACCCCGGCACGAGAAGTATGTACGCCATCCGCCGAGCATCGCACGGCTGTGTTTTCGAAGCGAGTCATCGAAGCGGCGCTCCCGCGAAGCGCCAGACTGTGTTCCTGCAGGGTGCCTGGTGGTGTTCCTGCGGGGTGTCTGGTTGGTATTTCTGTGAGGTGTCGGGTGGTGGGTGTTCGCGCGAGGTGTCGGGTGGTGTTTGCGTGAGGGTGGGGCGGTGTTTGCGCGAGGTGTCGGGTGGTGTTTGCGTGAGGTGTCGGGTGGTGTTTGCGTGAGGTGTCGGGTGGTGTTCCCGCGAGGTGTGGGGCCGGTGCTTCTGCGAGGCGTCGGGTGGCGCTCCCCGTGAGATGTGCGGCCGGTCTTCCGCGAGGCGCCGGGTGGGTGCTATCTCGCGCGGCGTCCAGTTGTCGAGCACCGGTGCGAGGTCTGACGGGCGGCGCGCACCGGTGTGGTCCAGGACTGTCAGCGCGAGACTTTCAGCATTCAGCGCTGCACCGTGCGCGCTACCCGGAATCCGATGTCATCTGTACAGGCCGCCGGGTGGCTGCGTCGCCGAACCCCGGGGCGGCAGCGCAGCGGCCTGATCCGAGCCCTGTCAACCCGGGCTCTTTCAACCCGGGCCGCTGAGAGCCCCACCGCGCGCGACCCGGAAGCCGATGTCCTCGATGCGCGCCGCCGGGTGGCTGCGGCGCCGCACCCCGGCGCGGCAGCTCCAATGCTCGTCGAACCAGCCGCCGCCGCGCAGGACACGGTAGCTTCCGTAGACCTCGGGGTCGTAGGTGTCCCAGCACCAGTTCCACACGTTGCCGAGCATGTCGTGCAGCCCGAAGGCATTGGCGCGCTTGCCGCCGACCTCGTGGCTGCGGCCGCCGGAATTGCCTCGGTACCAGGCGATGTCGTCGAGCGGTCCGTAGCGTGGGCCGGAAGTGCCCGCGCGGCAGGCGAATTCCCATTCGGCCTCCGTCGGCAGCCGGTAGCCGTCACCGGTGCGGTCCCAGTGGACGATATCGGCTCGCCCGTCGGCAGCGTGCTCGTCATGCGCGCCGGCTCGGGTTTCCTCGCGGCGGTAGACGGGCGCCAAGCCCGCGCGCCGGGACAGGGCATTACAGAATTCGATGGCGTCCCACCACGAAACGCTCTCGACGGGCAGACGGTCGCCGCGCGCCGCGCTCGGCCACTCACCGGTGAGGTCGGCGTACTGCGCCTGCGTGATGGGATACACCGACATATCGCACGGCGCGATCTCCACCGTCCAGCTGCGCTGGGTGCGGCGATCCGACAGCGTGACCCGCCCGGCGGGCAGCGCAGCTGTCTCGATCATGAGCCGCCGCGCGGTCGGCAGATTACAAGTTCGCGGGCGCTCCCGGAGCGGCAGGTGGTGCCGGAGCAGCCGGTGTCGCCGGATCTGCGAGAACTTGCTGCCACCCGCTCAGTACACCGGGCCGGTGTACTTCTCGCCGGGCCCCTTGCCGGGCTCGTCCGGATGGGCGGAGGATTCCCGGAACGCGCGCTGCAGGGACTGCAGGCCGTCGCGGATCGGTCCGGCATGCGGGCCCAGGTACTCGACGGAGGCGGTGACCAATCCCGCGAGCGCGGTGATGACGCGGCGGGCCTCGTCCAGGTCGCGGCGCGGGCTGGAGTCGGGGTCCTCGTCGGCCAGCCCCAGCTTCTCGGCCGCCGAACTCATCAGCATCACCGCCGCGCGGCTGATCACCTCGACGGCGGGCACGTCGGCCAGCTCCCGCACCGACGCTGAGCCTATTGATGCCGACGAGTCCGGCGACGGGACGGACTCCATCGACGACACCGAGTCATTCGACGACACCTCACTCATGCCCGGTAGCATCCCATCCGAGACCGACGTGCCTGGTCGCGGGGCAGCCGATTGGGACTTGCAGGCAAGTGGGTGTTAAGCTATTGCCCGACGACCGCCCTGGAACTGTCATGCAGACAGCCTCAGGGCCGTAAGTGGAGCCCGACTCCCACCGCCAGCCGGTGTTCTGCAGTATTGATCGGCGAGATCAATATACCGACACGCCAGGCTCGACGGTCCGGTCGCCCATCGCATGCCGATGGGTTCCTCGTGCGAGGTTTTCCCAGCACAAGGGTCGATGCGGAGGGTGTATGCATCGAAGGCCGGTCGACTCGGGCCCCGTGGCGGTGAAATACCGCACCGGGGCTTTCGTGTTGGATATGGGGTTGCAGTTATAGCGCGCGGTCGTTGGACGACACCGCTTGACCTAGGAGGCCCCATCAGCACTGAGACCCGCATCAACGATCGCATCCGCGTGCCGGAGGTCCGACTCATCGGACCCGGTGGCGAGCAGGTGGGGATCGTGCGTGTTGAAGATGCACTACGCGTCGCGCAGGAGGCAGATCTCGACCTGGTCGAGGTCGCGCCGGATGCGCGACCGCCGGTCTGCAAAATCATGGACTACGGCAAGTTCAAGTACGAGACCGCGCAGAAGGCGCGCGAGTCGCGGAAGAACCAGCAGCAGACCGTGATCAAGGAGCAGAAGCTCCGTCCGAAGATCGATGACCACGACTACGCGACCAAGAGGGGCCATGTGATGCGCTTCCTCGAGGCCGGGTCGAAGGTCAAGGTGACGATCATGTTCCGCGGTCGTGAGCAGTCGCGACCCGAGCTCGGGTTCCGGCTGCTGCAGCGGCTGGCCTCCGACGTGGCCGATCTCGGCTTCGTGGAGACCTCGGCCAAGCAGGACGGCCGGAATATGACGATGGTCCTCGCGCCGCACAAGGGCGCGAAGACGCGGGCGACGGCGAAGGCACAGCAGCAGTCGGCGCCGCAGCGGCCCGCCGCGCCGGCCGGTGGCGGTTCCGCCGCTCCCACGCCCGGTCCGAGGCCGACGCCCGGGTCCAGCCCGGCGCCCGCCCCGGAGGCCGAAGCGGCCGCACCGCAGTAGAACCGATACAGCACCGGTGGCAGCGTGACTTTGCGCTGCCATCGGCACGAGACAGATTTGAGGAATCAATGCCGAAGATGAAGAGCCACAGCGGTGCTTCGAAGCGATTCAGGGTGACCGGTCGCGGCAAGCTGCGGCGGCAGCAGGCGAACCGTCGCCACAATTTCGAGCACAAGCCCACGACTCGGACTCGCCGTCTGGACGGCACGGTGGAGGTCGCCAAGTCGGACGTTCCTCGCATCAAGAAGCTGCTCGGTATCTGAACGCCATCCCCGACCATTTCGGGCGCCGCGAGCGCCCCTCGATCGAACAAGGACTGACCAGTGGCACGCGTCAAAAGGGCCGTCAACGCTCAGAAGAAGCGCCGTAGCATCCTCGAGGCCTCCAAGGGCTACCGCGGGCAGCGCTCGCGGTTGTACCGCAAGGCCAAGGAGCAGCAGCTGCACTCGCTCACCTACGCCTACCGGGACCGCCGGGCGCGCAAGGGTGACTTCCGCAAGCTGTGGATCGCCCGCATCAATGCGGCCGCCCGCGCCAACGACATCACCTACAACCGCTTCATCCAGGGCCTGAAGGCCGCCGGTGTCGAGGTGGACCGCAAGAACCTCGCCGAGCTGGCGGTGTCGGACGCCGACGCGTTCGCCGGCTTGGTCGCCGTGGCGAAGGCCGCCCTCCCGGCCGACGTCAACGCCCCGGCTGCGTGAGTCGCGCTGTAATTTTTTCAACGACCCGCGGCCCGCGCTCCCTGCCGGAGCGTAGGCCGCGGGTCGTTGCTTGCTGTCATTTGCTACCGCCAGCAGGTAGGGCACGGCCGTGATCGACCATATCCGCGGGCCCAGATCCCATGACCGACCGCCGCAATCGGCGGATTGTTGCGCCGCGTCGAGAGCTGGTCGGCAGCCGTGTTTCGGTGTCCTCCGCGTGCAGCCGGTGGGCCGTGGCTGATTTCATCGACTGGCGCAATCCGCGGATCGTTGCGGCCGTGAAGCTGCATCGGGCGCCGCAGCGGCGGAAGACCGGGCTGTTTCTCGCCGAGGGCGCGAATTCGGTTGCCGCGGCGCTGGATACCGAGCGCGTGGAGGAGCTGTTCTTTTCCGGGCGGGCCGCCGAGCGGGAGCATGAGCTGGTGGCGAGTGCCGCCGCGCTGGGTGTGCGGACCACGATGGTGAGCGACCGGGCCGCGGAGATGCTGGGGGAGACCGTGACGCCGCCAGGTTTGGTCGCGGTGTGTCGCCGGGTCGATGTGCCACTGTCGCAGGTGCTTTCGGGGAGAGAGCCCGGCGCGGCAGCGACCACCGGTGTCAGCTCCGAGACCGCCGTGGGCGTCGTGCAGCCCCCGACTCGGCTACTCGCGGTCCCCGTGGAAATCTCCGACCCGGGCAATGCGGGCACGCTGATCCGCGTCGCCGATGCGGTCGGCGCGAATGGTGTTGTCCTGACCGGTGATTCGGTCGACCCGCACAACGGCAAGTGCGTCCGCGCCTGCGCCGGAAGCCTTTTCCACGTGCCGATCGCCCGGGAACGAGACATCGACGCGGTGCTGTCGGGTCTGCGGGACGCGGGAATCACGGTGCTGGCCACCACCGCCCGCGGCGAGGTCGACCTCGACGACGCCGACGAGATCCTGCGCGGTGAGGGCGAAGCGACCGGCATCGCCTGGTTGTTCGGCAACGAGGCCCACGGCCTCGACCCCGCCGTAGCCGCCCGCGCCGACCACCGCATCCGCATCCCCATCCACGGCCGCGCCGAAAGCCTGAACCTCGCCGCCGCCGCAGCCATCTGCCTCTACGCGAGCGCCCGCGTCCAGCATCGAGCTTGAGAGGCGCATCGATACTTCGTCCAGCTTGGCGAGCGACGGCCTATAGCCGCTCCCATAGCTATACGATTCGAGCATTGCTTTCGGGACAATAGAGGGCGACACGATGTTGACGGACGACGGTGCCGTAGTCGAGGAACTGATCGAGCGTTCCCACGCGTTGGAACGTGAGTCCGCGAGTTGGCAATCTGCCGGTGAGGGACCGCCGACACATGACGAGATAGACGCTTTCCGGCGGTTGTACGCCAGTACGAGAGCACAACCCTACTGCCTGGGATTCGTAGCTTCATCAGCGAACCATTGCGGCGAAACCCGATTTTCAAGTGGCAGTTTCGGTATGAGACCTGCTACCGACAGAAGGTTGTAGCGCAACGGCAGATATTGATGGAATCCTCCAGCACTGGGTGGGCCGAGCGATCGACTGAGTCGATCGACGACCTGGACAGCGTCCCAGTATCCAGGTCTCGATCGAGAGTGAGTACGATCTCCAGATCCTGGTCGAATCTATCTTGCGGCTACATTACCGGGACGTTCGGCCGGAGGAGTACGTGTCGAGCCATGGCGGCGCGAACAGTCGGGTGTCGGTGACGAACTGATCGTAGACATGGCCCGCTACCGGCGTCATCCCGGATGTCAGGCGGTGTTTGCTCTCGTCTACGACCCCGGCGGCTTGATTTCGAATCCAGAAGGGCTGGAACATGATCTGCAGTCCAGCGGTACGGATGTGCCGTTTCGGTTGGCAATAGTCGGTCGGTGACGACGGCGATCGGTTGCGAGCGGCTTGAAGTTTACAGTCGGGGGTTAGGCTGCTGCGCCCCGTTGGTGACGTTGGGGGTGGGCCTCGTTGTGGGCGCGCCACGATTGCAGGTGTTCTTCGCGTTCGCGGGTGTTGCGGAGGTGGATGCGGGCCAGGATTTCGGCGAAGAGTTCGTTGGCGTGGTGGCGGTGGTTGACCTCGGGGATTTGGTCGGGGTCGATGTGTGGGGGTGCGAGCCATGCGACGCGGCCCGCGTAGGGTGAATTGGGGCCTTTCACACGGGTTTTCCAGCCGCCCGGGCCGTCGTGGATCAGGGCGTGGCAGGCGTCGCAGGCGAGGGTGAGGTTCTCGATGTCGGTGGTGCCGTTGTTGCGGTATTCCAGGATGTGGTGCACGGCCGCCAGGCTGGCGGGTGCGTCGCAGCCGGGGCGGGAGCAGCCCTTCAGGGTGGCGATGAGTGCCAGGCGCTGGTTTCGGGAGGCCAGTCGTTTGGTGCGGCCCAGGTGGAGTGGAAGTCCCGCGTGGTCGAATACGGCCAGGTATGGGCGGGAGCGTTCGGCGAGTTTCAGTGCGTCGCCGAGGGGGACGGTGCCGCCGGTGGCGGTGGTTGCCACGCCCGACATTTGTTCCAGGTCTTCGATTTTCAGCGTCAGGATGGTCGTTACCGGCAGGCCGCGATGTGTCCCCAGTTCCTCCGCGAGGAGGCCCGAGGACAGGATCGCGCTGAGTGCGTCGTGGTTGCGCTGCGCGGTGGAGCGGTGGTCACGCCGTGCGGCATCGGCGAGCCGCGCCGGGTCGGCGCTGTCGACGGCGGTGCTGGGGCTTTCCGGGTCTTCGGGATTGCAGACCCCGGGGCGGGCGTACTTGGCCAGCAACGGGTCCAGCAGGGCGCGCAGGATCGGGTCGATCTCCCCGCGGATCGGGGACATGCCGTCGGGCCGTTGCCGCCCCAGGGTGACGCCTCGCATGCGGGCCCGGTCGTTGTCGGTGGTGAGGCGGCCGTCGGGGTCGAGGTGGGCGAGTATGCGGTCGCCGATCTTGCCGATGTCGTCGGGGGAGCCGGAGCGGGCGAATTCGGTGAGAATCTGTTCGGCCGCCTCGCGGTCCTCGCTCGACACTCCGCGGGGCATCCGGTTCACGACGGTCGCGATACCGCGGGCGTGGTCGGCCGAGATATCGCCGGAGGCAAGGGCTTTCGAGGCGCATGGCAGCGGGGGTTTCAAGGGCTCACCGGCCATGTCGTGAAATACGCCGACCCATTCGGCCTGGTGTACGCGGGCTCCGGCGTCGCCGTTCGCCAGGCGCAGGGTCTCCATCAGGAACTTCTTCAGTGATTTCGCTCCGGTGCGGGCGGGGATGCAACGTTCGCGGGCCTCGATCAGGAGCCGATGCTGCATCGCGGTGAGCATTCGGGCGCACCGTTCCACATCGCGCATGAGATCGATGACATCGTCATCGGTCAGCGGCGTGAGTGGCAGGTCGAGCAGCGTGGTGGTGGCGGTGTGCAGCGGGCCGGATGCCCGCTCCCCACCTTCTACTCCGCTCGAATGTATGTTCGAATTCTATCGCGAATAGATCGCTGGCAACAGCCTGGCGACTGTCTGAAATCAGCCTCTTCGCATTGGGCAAGCGACCGACCGGTCGCCCGAGGTGCCACGGCTGATGCGGCTGCGATTCGCACCGAACCGTGCGCTCCGGGGTGGATACATCACCACCTAGGGTGCGTACCGGCCCGGCCGATTCGCTGTGACCATAGGTGCAGGTCGACACCGGCCCTCGGCACCGCTGCATCGCAATGGTGTCCGCACCTCGGCGAAAGCCTTGCTTGTTCATTCATCCCTAGGAGTACCCATGTCCCATTCTCGGTCATGGTCCAAAATCGCTGCGGCTTCGGCCATGTCGCTGCTGGTGGTGGGCGCCGGTACCGCGTGTTCCGCGCGCACCGGCACCGCGCCCGCGGATCTGCACCCGCCGAATCAGATGGAGAAGGCCTCCGCAGTGATACGTCCCGCGCTCGCCTCCATCGATATGCGCGTCAGCGGTTACGTTCTCGATGAGCTCGGCAACGTGTTCAACGACGGAAATCCGTACGAGCTCACCGCGAACTGCACCGGATTCGTGGTCGATCCGGACGGCTATATCGCCACGGCAGGGCACTGCGTCGACACCGGACCGGGCGCGGAATCCTTCCGCGACAGCTACATTCAGATGGCCGCACTGGAGGCGCACGAGCGCCGCCCGCAGGTGAGTGCCGAGGAGTTCTACGAATTCGGGGCGAAGAACTGGACCGTGGAGGGCGACGCCAAAGGCTCGCCGCTCGATCTGCAGGTGGTGGTGCAACTCGGTTCCGGGAAAGCCGATCCGCTGCCCGCCCGGGTGGTCGACTATCGCTCGCTCGGCCAGGGTGATGTGGCGCTGTTGGAGGTGGAGGCACACGCCCTCGCGTCCGCCGAGCTCACCACCGACGCCGACGTCAGGATCGGCGACCAGGTGATGGCGGTCGGCTACCCCGCGAGCACCGACCTGGTGACCGACCGGTCGGCCGAACCGTCGAACAAGGAAGGCGCGATCAGCTCCAAGAAGACGCAGGGCAGCGTGCCGGTGTACGAGATCAGCGCGGCCGTGTCGCCGGGGATGAGCGGTGGTCCGACGGTGGGGAGCGACGGCCGGGTGCTCGGCGTGAACAGCTTCACCGTCCGCGGTGAGTCCCAGCCGTTCAACTTCATCTCGCCGGCGGCAGGATTGTCGGAATTGCTGAAGCGCAACGGTGTTCAGCCCGCCGTGGGGCCGGTGGACACCACCTACCGGGCGGGTCTGACCGCGTTCTACGACGGCAGGTACACCGCCGCGATCGCCGATTTCGACAAGGCGCTGGCGCTGTCGCCGGATCATGCGAAGGCGGCCGAGATGAAGACGTCGGCGGCACAGATGCGCGACAGGTTCGGCGACTGGGGCAACCCGGTCGAACGAAATATGCTCTGGTACTTGATCGGCGGTGGTGGTGCTGCCGTCGCCGTGGTCATCGCACTGCTGCTGGGGATCTTGGCGCGCAGGCGGATTCGCAGGCGTCGTGAACCGGCCGTCACGCTCGTGGCGCCGTCGGTAGGCGTTGTCCCGGAGGTGAATCCGGCTTCCGGGGTTCCGTCGACGGTCCCGCTTTCCGGTGCCGCACAGCCGGTGACCGCCGGTGCGGCTACGGCGACAGAGCAGGCTGGTGCAGCGGCGGTCCATTCGAGTACCGAAACCACCGAACAGCTGCCGACCACGAACGCAACGTTCTGCGGAGGCTGCGGCACCCGAGCCGAGCCCGGCAACAGGTTCTGCCGCAACTGCGGGCAGCCGCTCTGATGGGCGATTCCCGCCGAAAGCGCGCCGGAAATGACGGTGTGGGTGACAGCGAGCTTGCTGGGATTCGCGTCCAATGGCGGTGGTTGGGTAGGCACGTGCTGTTATACCTCTGAATGTCCATGGGGGACAGCAGGGTTCATTCGCCGAGCGATTCGACGCCTACGTAGCGGCGCTGCGGGAGTCGCTGCTGCGCCGCGCCCCGCTGTCCCCCGCAACCTTCAGCGACCTATTCGCTCTGGTAAGTCAGCTCGATGTCGTGGGCGTTACCTTCGCCGGGGTGGAGGGCGACCGCGGTGGTGGTCGCCGGGTAACCCGAGGCGACCACCATATAGTCACCGTTGCCGATGTTGGTGAAGGCGTAGGTGCCGTCGGCTGCGGTGGTGGCGGTGCCGACCACCGCGCCACCCGCATCGATGAGGGTGACCCGGGCGTCGGGCAGCGGGCCCTGCGGGGCGTGGACGGTGCCCCGCAGTCGTGCCCCGCGACGCAGCGCGAGATCGAGGTGGGTGATGCCCTGGCCCCGGACTTCCGCGGAGACGGCCAGCGGCTGGAACGAGGTGGCATTCACGGCAACCGTCACATGTCCCGGAACCAGCTCTGCCAGTTCGTATTTCCCGTCGGCTCCGGATGCGCCCGCGGCCATCACGTCGCCGCGGCTGTCGGTGACGATTACGACCGCGTCCGCCACGGGTGTGCCGTCGTCGGCGGTGCGCAACATCCCCGCCAGCCCGCTCAACCCGCTGAGTCGGAAGTCGTGTCCGAGGGCGCTGCCGCCGACCGTGATCGGCGCCGCCTGTGGCTGATACCCGTCGGCGGAGGCGATGAGCACGAAGGGGCCGGGAGCCGGAGCGTCGACGGCGAAGCTGCCGTCCTCCGAGGCGATAACGCGGCCGACCTGACCGCCCTGCGGAGAGATCAGCGTAAGCGCGGCTCCCGGCAGCGGCGCGCCGTCGGCGGAGCTGACGTAGCCGTGTACCGGAATGCCTTCGCCGGTGGGCACGTACCCGGTCATGCGGACACCGTCGCCAGAGGGCGGGCGGCCGTGCGTCGGGCCGCCGGATCGCGAATAGCCCTGCCGCGGAACGTCATTGCCGGGTTGCGAGCGCCCCTGGCCCTGTATGTCGTTCCCCGACTGCGTGTATCCGTACTCCAGGGCATCGGCAGCAGTGTGTGGGTGCTCGTACGCTGGCGCGCCGTTGCCGGAGACGGCAAGCCGGTGCGCCGCGGTGCCGTTGCCGGAGGGCGAAAACCCGTGCCTCGGAACGTTATCGGCGGAAGGGGAGTGCAGCGTGGTGTCGTCGAGCAGGTCCGGCGTAGCGGCGTTGGCAGACTCGGACACCGCGCTGGTGCGCAGGGCCACCTCCTTGATGAACAGCGTGAGCAGGAAGGCGATCAGCGCGACCGGGGCCGCGTAGAGGAAGACGTCGGCGATGCCGTGGCCGTAGGCCTCCTCGACGACGGTGCGCACCGGAGCCGGGAGCACCGCCATATTGGGTAGGTCGCTGCCCGCGCCGCCGCCCATGGCCTGCGCGGCGCCGGGCCCCAGCCGGGTCAGTCCGTCCGAGATGTGGTCGCGGACCTGACCGGCCATGATCGCACCGAGCGCGGAGACGCCGATCGCGCCGCCCAGCGAGCGGAAGAAGCTGACCAGCGAGCTGGCGGCGCCGAGATCCTGTGCGGCCACCTGATTCTGCGTGCAGAGCACCAGGTTTTGCATCATCATGCCGATGCCCAGGCCCATGAGTGCCATGTACAGCGCGACCAGCCAGTAGTCGGTGTCGTAGCGGATGCTGCCCAGCAGCCCGAGTCCCGCGGTCAGCAGCGCGGCGCCGCAGACCAGCCATGCCTTCCAGCGGCCGGTCCGGGTGATGACCTGGCCGGACACCGTCGAGGCGACGAACAGGCCCGCGATCATCGGGATCGTCATGACGCCGGACATGGTCGGCGACTTGCCCCGAGCCAGCTGGAAGTACTGGCTGAAGAACACGGTGCCCGCGAACATCGCCGTGCCCACCATGAGCGACGCCGCCGAGGCGAGGGAGATGGTCCGGTTGCGGAACAGCCGCATCGGCACGATCGGCTCGCTGGCCTTCAGCTCCACGAACACGAACAACAGCGCCAGCGCCAGGGACCCCGCCACCATGACCGCGGTCTGCCAGGACAGCCAGTCGTACTTGCTCCCGGCGAAGCTGACCCAGACGAGCAGCAGGCACACCGACGCGGTGACGAGGAACGCGCCGAGCCAGTCCACCTTCACCTCGCGCCGGAGCACCGGCAGGTGCAGCGTCTTCTGCAGCACCACCAGGGCGATCAGCGCGAACGGCACGCCGACGTAGAAGCACCAGCGCCAGCCGAGCCAGCTGGTGTCGGTGATGACGCCGCCGAGCAGCGGGCCGCCCACCGTGGCGACGGCGAAGACCGCGCCCAGATAGCCGCTGTAGCGGCCGCGTTCGCGAGGCGCGATCATCGCCGCCATCACGATCTGCGCCAGCGCAGAGAGTCCGCCCGCGCCGATGCCCTGCACCGCGCGGCACGCGATCAGCATTCCGGCGTTCTGTGACAACCCGGCCACGACCGATCCCGCGATGTAGATGAGCAGGGCGATCTGGACCAGGGCCTTCTTGCTGTAGAGATCGGCCAGCTTGCCCCACAGCGGGGTGGCGGCGGTCATCGCGAGCAGCGCCGCCGTGACGACCCACGTATAGGCGGTCTGGCCGCCGCCCAGCGTGCCGATGATCTTCGGTAGCGCGGCGGAGACGATCGTGGAGGAGATGATCGCGGCGAACATGCCGAGCAGCAGCCCGGACAGCGCCTCCATGATCTGCCGGTGCGTCATCGGCGCATCCTCCGGCGGTGCCGCGGGAGCGTGCGCGGTCTCGCTCGCGGTGATTGTGGCCACGGGGTTCTCTTTCCTGAACGCGGTCGAGCGGTGGGCCGGGCGGTAATCGCCGGGCACACCGCGGCCGCGTCGAACGACGTTTCTCGGTTAAGTGAGCAAAGTAAACAAGTTGGTTGCTGCAGCTAACTATATCGAGTGTGGGGCGCGCTGTCACGCGGGGTGGCCTCCGTTTGACTTCAACCGCGCTCGAGGTTCGATGATCTAGGAATGAGCATCCTGTTTCACAACACCATGCGGATCACCGACGGGCATCTCGAGGAGTTTCAGGCGGCCGTGCGGAAGGCGGTGGCATTCGTCGAAGAGCACGGTCCGCAGTTGATGGTGCAGGTCTTCGTCGACGAGGAGCGGGGCCTGGCGCACAGCTTTCAGCTCTATCCCGACTCCGAAGCCGTACTCGCGCACTGGAAGATGTCCGATCCGTATATCCAGGGCGTGATGGCGCACTGCACGGTGCAGTCGTTCGAGACATTCGGTGAGATGTCGGATGAGGTGCTCGCCGGGCTGCGTTCCGGGCCTGCGGGAGAGGTGACGGTGCGACCGGGACTCACCGGCTTCACCCGGTTCTGAGTTCGTCCGGCGTTGCGGGACAGGCGGACTGCAGCGGTGCTGATCTCCAGGGATGCTGCGAGACTGTGGAACGCTCGGCTGACTCGGTTCAGGCGGCGAGTAGGGCGGCGACGACCAGCAGCGTCAGCAGTATCGCGGCCAGTAGTACCTGGGGATGCAGGCCGAGGACCGACTCGCTGTCGAACTCGGGATCGTGGATCGCGGTGCGGGGGAACAGCAGTGCGGCCAGCAGGCCCAGCCACGGCGTGGCCAGGATCGCGCAGACCGTCCACAACACGGAGCGGGTATCGCCCCCCGGCAGCATCAGCAGTGTCAGCGCGACGCCGCCGAGCAGGATCGACATGACGATGTACTGGGCGTCATGGAATTTCGCGTGCGGCGGCCACGCGTCGTTGCGCATGTGCTGCGAGGCGGTCGCCGGGATGACGAAATCGGCCAGCAGCGCACCGAACATCGTGACCAGCGCGACGAGTGCGACGAGAATGCGTGGGGCGGAAAGGCTTCCGGATATCAGCGTGCCCATGTCACGGGGTTCCTTGCTCATGTCGAGGTGTCGTGGAATGGCAGCGCAGGAAATCGTCGACGATCTGCTGCACGTAGTCGAGGTCGAAGGTCCGGTGGGCGACCAACCGCCGGAAGAACAGCGGGCCGTGCAGTTGATCGACGGCGATGTCGATGTCGAGTTCGCTCGGCAGGTCGGCGCGCGCGACGGCAGCGGTCAGGATCGCGCGCACCACCCGGGTGCCGGAGCGGTACAGCGCCTCCTTGACCTCCGCGAATTTCGGGTCCACGGCGGCTCTTTCGATCAGCACGCGCATCGCCTGCTCGGTGGCCGGTTCGTGCAGCATCGCGTGCGTGCCCGCGAGTTCGGTCAGGAGGTCGGCGCGCAGATCGCCGGTCGGCGGCGACTGCGCCAGGGCGATGTGCCGCGACACCGTGGCGCGAACCAGATCGGGCGGCTCCGGCCAGAGCCGGTACAGCGTGGCCCGGCCGACCCCGCTGCGCGCCGCGACTGCACTGTGCGTCAGACCGGCCAAGCCCTGCTCGATCAACAACTCTCGGGCCGATGCGAGTGCGGTCTCGCGACTGCGCACCGTGCGCGGATCCGGGGGTCGCACAACACCTCACTGTGAGACAGTTTGTTTCGAATCTTTGAGACGAACTGTATCGAAACTGCGGGGATTTGGCTAGCGCATGGTCTGCATGTGCGATCTGGGTATGCGTTCGAAGTGAATGGCATCGCGAACTTCGCTGTCCCGCTTGAGGTCTCGATCGGGATGGGCGCAGGAAGCTCGATGGCGCGGATGTCCACCTAGCGCGGATGTCCCTGTGGTGCGGATGCTCGCGTGGTGGGGATGTTCACGTAGTGCGGACGTTCGTGTGATGCGGACGTTCGCGTGGTGGGGATGTCCATGAGGTGGGGACGTTCGCATGGTGCGGAGGTCCCTGTGGTGACGACGGATCACTGTGCGAGTGCGATGTGGTGATGAAGCTGGGCCGCCGAATCAGGTCACGGTGTTGGGCACCACGATGGCGGCGGTCCTGTCGGTCAGGCGGGGCCGAGGTTGCCGTGTTGGAGGCTTGCGGTGAAGGCGTCCCAGTCGGCGGGGGAGAAGATGAGTGCTGGGCCGGTGGGGTTTTTGGAGTCGCGGACGCCTACCAAGCCGTCGTCGAGATGGGCCACCTCGACGCATTCGCCGCTCGGCTGGCTGCGGCTGGATTTGAACCAAACTGCGCTGGAAAGGTTCACGTTCATTCTGCGTACTCCCTAGCGATCGACACGATCAGGTCATGGGTGGCCCTCTCGTCCAACGCTATACGTCGAATGTGGCGGATCGCATCCCGGTATACGGCGACTTCGGCGTCCCGCTCCAGGTAGGCAGCGCCCGTGAACCCTTCTACGAAGACCACCGGTGGTTCTGTGAGTTTGGTCGACGGCAGGGGTGGAAATTCCAGCAGGACGAACGAGCCGCACACCGCGCTGACAGGGCTCGTGGCGTCGAACGGAATCGCTCTGATCGACACGCCTGGCAACCTGCCGACCTCGAGCAGGTGACGCAACTGCTCGGCCATCACTGCGGGACCCCCGGTCAGCTGTCGCAAGATCGCCTCGGAGATCAGGAACGTGACCTCGAACCGCGGGTCCGAGAGTCGCTCTTGCCTGCGCATCGCGAGTTCGATCCGCTTCTCGACCTCGTCAGGGGTGAACTCGGGGTTCTCGGCCCAAGCGAGTTGCCTTCGGTACCCGGGAGTTTGAAGCAAGCCGGGGATGAGGCTGAGTTGCAATGTGGTCATGCTCCGGGCGGCCTGCTCGAGGCTCATGTAGTGATCGAATCCGGTCTGCAAGTCGTCCGCGTACGCTCGCCACCAGTTGCCGTCGGACTTGCGGGCGGCCCGGACTTCCTCGGCCAGAGTGAGCAACAGCCTGCGTTCCTTGTCGCTCACCTCCAGCCTGTCGCAGATGGCATTCAGCATGAGATTCGTGACGTTGTGTTTCTGCCCCTCTTCGAGTCGCCCGTACGTTTGCGGCGATGTCTCAACGGCTTTGGCGACCGCATGCTGCGTCAGTCCGGCGCGTTCGCGGTACTTCTTCACTTGCCGTCCGAGGGCCCTGCTGGAAAGAGTCGATCCGGCCATTCCTTAGCCTCGCTATTCAATGGTCTGAATTTTGGAAGACGCCATCGTGGAACTTGGAGAGAATCACGGCAGTCCGGCCGTGCAGGAACTTCCACCCCATCGATTCGGAGCGTATCACTGTAGATGTCCGGTAGCCGCGGAATCGCCACCGATTCGCCAAGTGCCCCTTGCATTTTGGGTTGGGTATTTCTCGGCTGCCGGGCGAGTCGGTCGTCCGCTCGAATCAGGGAGTTGATGGGAAGTGTCTGCGCCCTATGGCCTTCCGGTGACCAACCACGCCGCTATATCGGTGATGACCGTCGAGTATGCGCACGTGGTGATGCAGATTCATATGGAGTGCCCGGTCACGGTGTGTCCCTTGAAGTCTCAGGCCCGGCTCCGGCTGGTCGAGGCGGGCCGTCTGGCTCCGTCCGATCGCCCGAAAATGGGGTACTGACATGGTCTTCCGAAGAGTTGCCCGCAATTGTCCCTATGGGCAATGTCTTTTGGTTTATCCAAGGAGGTCGTTGCGATGATCCGGCGCTCTCGAATATTCGAGTTTCCGGGCGGGATATTCGAGTACACCGAGTATGACGACGAGCCGGAAGACGAAACTCCGGAGGTCGTGCTGTCAGTCGTCGCCGAGGGAGTCGATCATTTCCTCGGCCCACGGCAGAGAGATGGCGCCGGGGCCGATGACCTGCAGTGCGCTCATGACGGTGATGAGCATGCCGGTGGCCATGAAGCGGCGGACCTCGATGGGCGAGGCGCCGGTGAGTTCGCGGGCCAACTGGTGGATCCGGCCGAAGCGGTCGCGGACGTCGTCGCCGATGGCGGGGTCCGAGCTGGCGGCGAAGGCGTGCAGCAGGACGAGGAGTAGGTCGCGGTCGGTCACGAAGGTGTTGTAGCCCTCGCCGAGCGCGTCCAGCGCCTCCTGCGGGCTCACATCGGGTGCGGCCTCGGCCCGGGACGCCCGGAAGATCTCCTCGACGCGGTCGCAGACCCGGTGCGCGGTGGCGAGGAACAGCTGCCGTTTGCTGCCGAACAGGCGGATCACGTACGGCTGCGAGACTCCCGCCAGGCGCGCGATCTCGTCCGTTTTGGTTGCGGCGTAACCGGATTCGGCGAACGCAGTGACGGCGGCGTCCAGCACCTGCTCGCTGCGCTCGCTCGCGGTCAGGCGAGTCCTGGTCGGGGTCACCGTTGTCCTCCTGTCGTCCTGCCGAGGGTATCGGCCGCGGCTGCGTCGCCTCGGGTTCCGGTGTGTCCGAACCCCGCCATTGACATGTTATCAGTCAATGCATACTCTGCTCTCATCAAGTTATCAGCGGATAACAACAAGGAGCTTCACCTCATGATCACCACCGTCGAGACCAGCGGGTCGGTATCGGCCGCGACCCGCCGCAAACCCCCGCTCGCCGCCGTACTCGTCGCGGTCGGCGTCCCCACCTTCATGGTCACGCTGGACAACCTCGTGGTCACCAACGCGCTGCCGGTCATCCGCACCGAGATGAACGCCTCGCTCGGGGACCTGGCCTGGTTCGTCAACGCCTACACACTGGCGTTCGCCTCGCTGCTGCTCACGGCCTCCGCGCTGGGCGACCGGCTCGGCCGCCGCCGCGTGTTCCTGGGCGGGATCGCGGTGTTCACGCTCGCGTCGGCGGCGTGTGCGCTGGCCACCGAGCCGTGGATGCTGATCGCGGCCCGCGCCGTGCAGGGGCTGGGGGCGGCGGGCGTCATGCCGCTGTCGCTGACGCTGCTGGCGGTGGCCGTGCCCGACCGGATGCGCAGTGCGGCCATCGGAATCTGGGGCGGCATCACCGGACTCGGCGTGGCCGTCGGGCCGGTGGTCGGCGGCGCGGTGGTCGACGGGCTGAGCTGGCAGTGGATCTTCTGGCTGAACGTGCCCATCGGGCTGGCGGTGCTGCCGTTCGCGGCGCGGGTGCTCGGCGAATCCCTCGGCGGCAGTAGGAAGTTCGATCCGCTGGGGCTGGTGCTGGCGTCGGGCGGCGTGCTCGCGGTGGTGTGGGGCGTCATCCACGGCGCCGATGACGGCTGGACCTCGGCCCCCGTGCTGACCGCGTTGATCGCTGGTGCGGCACTGCTGGCGGCGCTGATCGTGTGGGAACTGCGGACGCCGGAACCGATGCTGCCGCTGCGGCTGTTCCGTTCGCGGGCGTTCCGGGTGAGCAACACGACGACCTTCACCTTCTCGGTCGGGGTCTTCGGTTCGATCTTCTTGCTGGCGCAGTTCTTCCAGGTGGTGCAGGGCTATTCGCCGCTGGCGGCGGGCGTGCGCACGCTGCCGTGGACGCTGGCGCCGATGGTGGTGGCGCCGATCGCGGGCCTGATCGTCGACCGGGTGGGCGCGCGGACGCTGCTCACGACGGGGCAGGTGCTCCTGGCCGCGGCGCTGGCGTGGATGGCGGCGGTCACCACCGCCGACGTCGGTTACGGCTCCTACGTCGCGCCGTTCGTGCTGGCCGGGATCGGCATGGGCCTGACCTTCGCGCCGAGCGCGACCGTGGTGATGGCCAGTGCGGCACAACAGGATCAGGCGATGGCGTCCGGCACCAACAGCACCATTCGCGAGGTGGGGGTGGCGATGGGCGTCGCGGTGCTGGCGTCCGTATTCGCCTCGCGCGGTTCGTATGTCAGCCCGCAGAGCTACGTCGACGGGCTGGTGCCCGCGGTGTGGGTGGGCGCGGGGATCGTCGCCTTCGGCGCGCTGGTCTCGACCCTGCTGCCGCGGCGCATCGAACAGGCTCACTAGGCATCGATCGAAAGTTATAGGAGGACACAATGTTCGAGACCCTGATGCTGATGGTCGTTCCTGCCCTGGTGTTCCGTCTGCTGGGTGTCTTCGGCGTCCGCCGCTTCGCCACTTGGCGCGTCGCCTTCGCGCACGGGCTCGCGGTGCTGCTCGTCTTCACCGGCTCGGCGCATTTCGTGCCCGACAGCGTGGAGATGATGCCCAGCCACGACGACCTGGTGGCCATGGTTCCCCCGGCACTGCCGTTCCCGGGCTTCCTGATCTATCTGACCGGGGTGCTGGAGCTGCTGGGCGCGCTGGGGCTGGTCGTGGCCAGGACGCGCGTCGCGGCGGGACTGGGTTTGGCGGTGCTGTTCGTGGTGATGGTGCCCGCGAATATCTATGCGGCGGTGGAGGATATCCCGCTCAACGGCGACCCCGCGACGCCGCTGTGGTTCCGGCTGCCGGAGCAGGTCGTGTATATCGCTGTCGCCCTGTGGAGTTCGGCCGCCGGTGCGGTATTGATGCGCTACGTACGGGCTGGTGCGACACGCAGTACGGCGACAGCCGCCAGCCTGCGACAGGCCTGACACGCCAGTCCTCATAACGGGGCCCCCGCCGTCATTCCGGCGCGGGGGTCCCGTCCGTCGTTTCCGGCGTGGGGTCCCTCTCCGTCATTTTCCGGCCGCCCCCTCTCCGTCATTTCCGGCGCGCTCTTGGCCGGAATCCACGGTGGAGGATCCCGGCGCCCGTGACTAATTGACGAAATTAGAAATCTGGTCATATATTGGCCGCATGGCTGGTGGTGCGCGTCTGAGGTCCGAGGCGGCTCGGCGGGATCGGGCGGAGCGGGTGCTCGATGCCGCCGGGGAGCTGCTGCTGCGGCTCGGGTATCGGCGGGCGACGGTGGACGATGTCGCGGATCGGGCGGGGGTTGGCAAAGGCACCGTCTACCTGCACTGGAAGACCAGGGAGGCGTTGTTTCTGGCGGTGTTGCAGCGCGAGGTCGTGGCGTCGATGGACCAGCTCGTCGCGGCATTGAAAGCGGACGCGGCGGTGGGGGTGCTGCACCGGCTGACGGAGGTGCACTTCCTCAACGTCATGCGGCGGCCGCTGTTGCGGGCGCTCTACACGAGTGATCCGGGCGTGCTCGGCAAGCTCGCCACGGCCCTGCACGCGAAGCAGGGCGAGCGGCACCACGATGCGTTCGACGACTACCTGCGACTGCTGGCGGACAACGGGCTGCTCCGCGACGATCTGCCGATTCGCGAGATCTCCTACGCGTATCACGCGATTCTGCACGGCTACCTGGGCGCGGACGGCTCGTCTCCCGAAGCCCGCGGTGCGTCCCGTGGGGACCGAGGCATGTCGCCCGGGGGCCGTGACCTGTCGCTCGAGGACCGCGGCGCACCTCCCGAGGACACCGACCTTTCTCTCGAAGACAAAGCCCGGCTGCTGGCCGACACGGTGCGGCGGACGTTCGAGCCGTCCGCGGAACCCTCCGGCACAGCCGTGCAGGACGTCGGTCCGCGGGTGGTCGAACTGTTTGCCGAGGCGGCCGAACTCGGTCGCGCACAAATACATACGAGTTGAGCGGAGCGGTTATGCGTATCGGAATGCTGATCCACGAGCAGGGCACCACCGTGAACGATCTGGTGGAGCGCGCTCGTGACGTCGAGAAATCGGGGATGGACCGCGTCTGGCTCGGGCAGCACTTCGGCTGGGACGCGATCACCGCGGCCGCGGTGATCGGCAGGGAGGTGCCGGGGGTCGAGGTGGGGACCGGCGTCGTCCCGACCTATCCGCGGCATCCGCTCATGCTGGCGAGCCAGGCGCTGACGGCCCAGTCCGCCAACGGTTCCCGGCTGACGCTCGGCATCGGGGTGAGCCATCCGCATATCATCGAGGGGCAGCTGGGTTACTCGTTCGAGCGGCCCGCGAGACATCTGCGCGAGTACCTGAGTGTCTTGACGCCGCTGCTGCGCGGGGAGGCCGTGTCCTTCCACGGAGAACAGGTGACGGCCGTGGGGCAGATCGATGTCGCGGAGATATCGCCGCCCTCGGTGCTGGTCGGTGCGCTGGGGCCCGCGATGCTGCGGGTGGCGGGGGAGTTGTCCGACGGCACGGTCACCACCTGGATCGGACCGGCGGCCTTGGACAGCTACATCGTTCCGGTGTTGACGGGTGCGGCCGAGAATGCGGGCAGGCCGCGGCCCGAGGTGGTGGTGTGCCTGTTCGTCGGCGTGACCGAGGACGAGGCAGGGGTCCGTCGCATGCTCGCCGACAAATACGGAGCGGCGGGGCAGATCGCCAGCTACCGAAACGCCATGGACCGTGAAGGCGCGAGCGGCCCCGAGCAGACCGCGATCCTGGGCGACGAGGCCTCCGTCGAGCGGCAGATTCGGCGCGTTTTCGAGGCTGGGGCGACGGAGTTGGTCGCGATGCCGGTGGGGTCTCGGGCTGAGCAGGCGCGGACGGCGGAACTGCTGGGCGCGCTCGCGGGCTGAGGTGGGGTTGGGGGAGATCCCGCCGTCGCGGCCCCAGGGGGCCGCGACGGCGGGAAGTGAGGGGCTTGGGCTGTGGCGTGGGAGGTGCAGGGGGCTTGGGCTGTGGCGGTGGGGAATGGAGGGGCTTGGCGGTGTTCGGGGGTGCGCAACGTCACCCAGGGGCGCACTTGCGCCTCCTCGGTGGCAGGGGCCGAAATCGCCGTGAGGTGGCCTGGGTGCATTGCGTACGATTCGACCAGCAACAATGTGGGTGGCAAAACCGCCTACACCCGTACCAGCCTGGGGAGAGACGAAGCATCGTGGCCGACGACAACGCACGAGCCGAGCAGACCGCGGCACTGAGCGAGGAATCGCTGTCCGCCGCCGCAGCAGCAGCGGAGAAGGCGTTTGCGGCGGCGGCCGACCTGGATGCGCTCGCGGCCGCCAAGACCGAACACATGGGCGGCAAGTCGCCGGTCGCGCTGGCGCAGCGGGCCGTGGGCGGCCTGCCGAAACAGGAGAAGGCGGAGGCCGGTAAGCGGGTCAATGTGGCCCGCTCCCGGGTGTCGGAGGCGTTCGAGGCGCGCCGCGCCGAACTGCTCGCCGAACGCGACGCCGCGGTGCTGGTCGCCGAGGCCATCGACGTGACGCTGCCCGCGGTGCGCGGACCGGTGGGCGCGCGGCATCCGATCACGGTCCTGTCCGAGCGCATCGGCGAGGTGTTCGTGGGCATGGGCTGGGAGGTCGCCGAGGGGCCCGAGGTCGAGACCGAGCACTTCAACTTCGACGCGCTGAACTTCCTGCCCGACCATCCGGCGCGCACCATGCAGGACACCTTCCACGTCGCGCCGGAGGGGTCGCGGCAGGTGCTGCGCACGCACACCTCACCCGTGCAGGTGCGGTCGATGCTGGAGCGGGACCTGCCGATCTACGTGGTGTGCCCGGGCCGCACCTTCCGCACCGACGAACTCGACGCCACCCACACGCCGGTGTTCTCGCAAGTGGAGGGCCTGGCCGTCGACAAGGGCCTGACGATGGCGCACCTGCGCGGCACGCTGGACGCCTTCGCGCGGGCGCTGTTCGGCCCCGATACCCGAACTCGCATGCGCCCCAGCTTCTTTCCGTTCACCGAGCCCTCCGCGGAGGTCGACGTCTGGTTCCCGGACAAGAAGGGCGGCGCGGGCTGGGTCGAGTGGGGCGGCTGCGGCATGGTGAATCCGAAGGTGCTCATCGCCAGCGGCATCGACCCCGAGGAGTACAGCGGATTCGCGTTCGGCATGGGCATGGAGCGGACGCTGCAGTTCCGCAACGGCATTCCCGACATGCGCGACATCGTCGAAGGCGACGTGCGGTTCACGCTGCCGTTCGGCATCCAGTCCTGACCACCGGTCCACTCGAACGAGGAAGCGAAACGTCAAGTGCGAGTAGCGCAATCCTGGCTGACGGAAATTCTGCAGCGCACCACTCCGGAGTGGTCGGTGACGCCGGAGGAACTCGATGCGGGGTTCGTCCGGGTCGGGCTCGAGGTCGAGGAGATCGATCGGCTGGAGCGGATCGGCGGCGAGCCCGAGCATCCCCTGGTCGTGGGCCGGGTCGCCGAGATCACCGAGCTGACCGAGTTCAAGAAGCCGATCCGGTTCTGCAAGGTCGACATCGGCAAGTCCGAGCTGCAGGAAATCATCTGCGGCGCCACGAATTTCGCGGTCGGCGACCTCGTTGTGGTGGTGCTGCCCGGCGGCGTGCTGCCCGGCGGTTTCACGATCACCTCGCGCAAGACCTACGGGCATACGTCCAACGGCATGATCTGCTCGGTCGCCGAACTCGGCATCGGCAAGGACCACTCGGGCATTCTCGTGCTCGAGCCGGGGACCGCCGAGCCGGGCGCGGACGCCAACGCGCTGCTCGGCCTCGACGACACCGTCGTCGAACTGGCCATCACCCCGGACCGCGGCTACGCGTTCTCGGTGCGCGGCCTGGCCCGCGAGCTGGCCTGCGGCTTCGACCTGGAATACGCCGATCCGGCGGTGCGGTCGCTGCCCGATGACGACGCCGAGGCCTGGCCGGTGCGGCTGGAGCCGGAGTCGCTGTGCACGCGGTTCGCCGCGCGGCGGGTGACCGGCATCGACCCGCAGGCGGTCAGCCCGTGGTGGCTGCAGCGGCGGCTGCTGCTGTCGGGGGTGCGGCCGATTTCGCCCGCCGTCGACGTCACCAACTACGTGATGCTCGAGCTGGGCCAGCCGCTGCACGCCTTCGACGCCGCGAAGCTCAACGGCGGCTTGGTGGTTCGGCGCGCGCACAAGGGCGAGACGCTGCGCACGCTCGACGACGCCGAGCGGGTGCTGGACGGCGAGGATGTGGTGATCGCCGACGATTCCGGCGTCATCTCCCTCGCCGGGACCATGGGCGGAGCGACCACCGAGGTGAGCGCCGCGTCCACCGATATCCTGCTGGAGGCCGCGACCTGGAACCCGGTCGCGATCGCGCGCACCGCGCGGCGGCACAAGCTCCCGTCGGAGGCGTCGCGGCGGTTCGAGCGCATCGTCGATCCCGAGCTGAACGTCGCCGCGCTGGACCGGGCGGCCACGCTGCTGGTCGAGATCGCCGGTGGCACGGTCGAATCCGAGCTGACCGACGTGCGGGTGCCGGTGCCGGAGACGGAGCCGATCCGGATGGATCTCGATCTCGCCGACCGCACGGCGGGCATCATCTATCCGACCGGAACCTCGGCGCGGCGGCTGGCGCAGGTCGGCTGCGCGGTCGAGGTCGACGTCAGCGAGTCCGGGCACGGGCAGCTCGTCGTCACCCCGCCCAGCTGGCGGCCCGACCTGGTGCAGCCCGCCGACCTGGTGGAGGAGGTGCTGCGGCTGGAGGGGCTGGAGAAGATCCCGTCCGTGCTGCCGACGGCGCCGGCCGGGCGCGGATTCACCGCCACGCAGCGCCGCCGCCGCGCGGTGAGCCGGGCGCTGGCGTTCGCGGGGACCGTCGAGGTACCCGCGCCGATGTTCCTGCAGGAGGGCGTGTTCGACGCGTGGGGGCTGGACGCCGACGACCCGCGCCGCAATACGCTGCGCGTGCTCAACCCGCTCGACGTGGAGCGGGCCGAACTGGTGACCACGTTGCTGCCGGGGCTGCTGGAAGTGGCCTCCCGCAACATTTCTCGCGGTGAGCGCGATCTCGCGATCTACAGCATCGCGCAAGTGGTGCTGCCGACCGGCGAAACCCGTGCCGTGCAACCGCTTCCGGTGGACCGTCGTCCCACCGACGAGGAGATCGCGACCCTGGTCGAGTCCCTGCCGGAACAGCCGGTGCATGTCGCCGCCGTGCTGACCGGGCGCCGCGACCCGCGCGGGCCGTGGGGGTCGGGCC
>NZ_BDBV01000025.1 GCF_001613165.1 Nocardia mexicana NBRC 108244 | reverse complement strand
ACCTCGCCGCGCTGGCGCTCGCCGCGGCGCTGGCCGCCTCGACCGGCACGGCCGCCGCCGAACCCGTCTGGGGACCCGACATCCCGGTTCCCGTCCACGCCATGGCCGCCGCCCAGCCCTCCGCCAACGGCTCGCGCCTGCTCACCGCGGCCCAGGGGCCCGGCCGGGTCGTCGACCTGACCGTGCACTCCGCCGCCATGGGACGACCGCTGTCGGTGGAAATCCTTCCGGCAGCGGATATTTCGAAACCCGCGCCGACGCTGTATCTGCTCAACGGCGTCGACGGCGGCACCGATACCGGCAACTGGCGCGACGGCAGCAACTGGCTCACCAAGACCGACGTCGCGGAATTCTTTGCCGGACAACAGGTCAACGTCGTGATCCCGATCGGCGGTGCGGGCAGCTTCTTCACCGACTGGCGCGCCGACGACCCCGTGCACGGCCGGCAGCGCTGGACCACCTTCCTCACCCGCGAACTGCCCCCCGTGATCGACTCGGCCTTCCACGGCAGCGGCGCCAACGCCATCGCGGGGCTGTCCATGGCCAGCACCTCGGTATTTCAGCTGGCCCTGGCCGAGCCCGGGCTCTACCGCGCCATCGCTTCCTACAGCGGCTGCGTGCGCACCAGCGATCCGATGGGACAGGTCATGGTCGACGCCATCGTCACCGGCCGCCAAGGCAATATCCTCAACATGTGGGGGCCGCCCGGCGATCCGGCCTGGGCCGCCAACGACCCCTATCTCAATGCCGCCGGCCTGCGCGGCACCACTGTTTACGTCGCGTCCGGCAACGGTGCGCCAGGGCCGCTGGACACCCTGGGCGGGCCCGGAATCCACGCCAATCCGGTGAAGCTGATCGACCAGCTCGTCATCGGCGGGATACTGGACGCCGTGGCCGCCCGCTGCACGCAGCAGCTGCGAGACCGGTTGCGGGAGTTGGATATTCCCGCCACGTTCGATCTGCGGTCCAGCGGTACGCATTCGTGGGGGTATTGGGAGCAGGACCTGCACAAGTCGTGGCCGGTACTGAGTGCGGCGCTCGGTGAGTGATGGGGTTCGTGGGGTGGGTGTGGGGGATCCCGTCGTCGCGGCCCTAGGGGCCGCGACGACGGGAAATGAAGGAAGAAGCCAGGCCGCCAACTGAGTGCGCTGAGGCCGGAAGCTGGGCCGCCTACTGAGTGGCTGAGGCCGGAAGCCGGGCCGCCTACTGAGTGGCTGAGGTTGGAAGCCGGGCCGCCTACTGAGTGGCTGAGGTTGGAAGCCGGGCCCGCTTACCTCACTGGCTGAGATTGGAAGCCGGGCCCGCCTAGCTCGCGGGCTGAGATTGGAGGTCGGAGGGGTGGCGGGTGGCTTCAGGAACGAGGATGCGGTCGGTGGTGGGCGGTGCACGACGGCGGGGTGGCGACGGGTGTCAGCGGGTTGTGCCGTCGACGAGGGGGAGGGTGCGGATTTCGGGCCAGGCTTGCGACCAGGGGTGGGAGGGGAAGCGGCAGTGCCAGATGGTGACTCCGCGGTCCACGCTCGGGAAGCCGAGAGGCTCGTCGATGCGGGCGATGGCGGTTTGTTCGGTGAAGCGGGTTTGCAGGGCCTCGCTCGGGCCGTCGACGCCGACGTAGAGGACGCTTGTCGCGGTGTCCGGTGGGGGGCCGAAGAATCCGTAGCCGCGGTTGGGGCTGTAGACGTCGGGTAGGTCGGCGGGTGCGGCGTGGTCCAATGCCGCTGCCTGCCAATAGTTCTGGGTGATGATCACCAGGCCCGGGCGCTGGTCGGGCGGCACCTTGCGGTAGGCGTCCGCCACCGTGTCGACCAGGCCGTCCCAGCCGCTCGGGCCGAAATAGCGGCTGCGTGAGTCGAGCTGGGAATACCGGTCGGTGGGTGTGTGCAGCCGAGAGATCGGCAGCGGCAGCATCACCGTGACCGCGACGCACAGTGCGGTGGCCAGCGCCAGCAGTCCGCCCCCGGCGGCCCAGGCCCGGCGGCTGAGCCCGCGATCGGCCAGATATACCGCCCCGGCCGCGAACAATCCGGGAAACGCCCCGCCGACGAAGTACGGACGCAGCCCACCGCCCACGATGCCGACCAGCCCGATCGCGATCACCGGAATCACGAAACGATAGGGCCGCAACCGATCCCAGCGCAGCCCCGCCCACATTCCCGCCACCAGCAACAGCCCCAGCACACCGGTCACCATGACGATCTGCACCGGCATATTCGCCAGGCCGCTGGTCGCCAGCTGCTCGTCGCGGACCACCGCGCCCATCGACAGCTGCGGCCAGCCGTTGCGGTGCTGCCACCACAGCATCGGAACGGCCGAGGCAACCGGAATCGCGGATCCGGCCCACCAGGCCGGGCGCCGCAGCATCTCGCGCGGACCGAAGACGAGCACCCCCACCGCCAGTCCGGCCCACACCATCGGGATCAGCCATTTCACCTGGAAGTCCACGGCCACAACCACTCCCGCGAACACCAGCAGGTGATCGCGGCGGGTGCGCACCCAGCGGATCAGCAGCCACGACACCAGCGCGGTCAGCGTCACGTCGACGCCGAACGTGGAGAGCATGGCCGACTGCATCACCGCCAGCGGCGTGGTGGCGTAGGCCGCCGCGGCCAGCGTCTGCGCGAGCCGACCACCGCCGAATTCCCGGGCGAGCAGGGCGCTGAGCACAATCGCGGCGATCGTCATCGCGAGCGCGGGCAACCGCAGCGCCACCGTCGAACCGGGAGCGACCGTATCGGCCAGGGCCGCCAGCAGCGGCACCACCGGTCCCTGGTCGGCATAGCTCGGCGCCGGGTGATGGCCGGCCGCAATGAAATACAGTTCGTCGCCACCGAATTCGTAACGGCCCAGCCTGGTGAGAAACAATACTCCGGCGAGGGCAGCGACGGCCGATACCGTGCGCCAGGCGAAAGGCGGGACATCCGCTGCCGGTTCGTTATTCGAACGGCGCACCTCGGAGCCGATGGTCAGCGCCGCGCCTCGAATTCGAGATGCGGCGACAGCAATTTCCGGCATCGAATACCTCCCCGATTTCGGCCAGCGAGAGCTGTTGTGCCGCAACGGAACAGCGACACCTCAGCCCGGCGGTCGAGGACGCCGATGTCGCATGATGCGCCGATTTCCCGGCCGTGCGGTGCGGATTTCTCCACGGCCGTAGTGCATTTCGCGGCCCGGCCGGATCGCGTCGATGGTATCCATTACGAGGCCGTCGGCGAACAGGCTGAATCGAATACTCCCCAACCGCACAAGCGGTTTACCGGATCGGCTGTGAACGTACACCACCACGATGTCGGATCATGGTGCGAATAGCGTTCGTGCACGGCGCGGACCTACCGACTCTCCCGCACCTGACCGGTCTGTTCGTTTTGCCGGGACTTGAAAGTTAGGGTTGCCGAACTTATCATTCCGGTGCATGAAGGTTTGGCTCCACCGCTCGGCGCGTCCTCCCCTGCGCGCCGTCGCCGCGGCGATCGCCGCATGCACCGCCGTCGCACTCACCGCCTGCGGCGACCTCGGCTCCCGAAACGACGAACCGGTGGTACTGACCACCTTCACCGTGCTCGCCGATATCGCGCGCAACGTCGCCGGCGACCATCTCACCGTCGAGTCGATCACCAAGGCGGGCGCGGAAATCCACGGCTACGAACCCACCCCGGGCGATATCCGCAAGGCGGCGCAGGCCGACCTCATCCTCGACAACGGGCTGAACCTGGAGGCCTGGTTCGCGCAGTTCGTCGCCGACGCCGACGCCGAACACGTGGTCGTCAGCGACGGCGTGGCGCCCATCGCGATCGGCGAAGACGCCTACCAGGGCAAACCGAACCCACACGCCTGGATGTCGCCACTGAACGTGCAGACCTACGTCGACAACATGGTGCGCGCATTCGGCGACCTGGACCCCGCGCACGCCGCCGACTTCCGCACCAACGGCGAGGCATACAAGGCACAGTTGCAGCAGGTGCACACCGACCTGATCGCCACGCTGTCGGCACTGCCGCCCAACGAGCGCGCCCTGGTCACCTGCGAGGGCGCCTTCTCCTACCTGGCCCGCGACGCCGGGCTCGGCGAGAAATACATCTGGGCCGTCAACGCCGAACAGCAGGCCACCCCGCAGCAGATCGCGTCGGCCATCGAATTCGTCCGCGCCAACCGGGTGCCCGCCGTCTTCTGCGAATCCACCGTCTCCGACGCGCCGATGCAGCGGGTGGTCGAGGCCAGCGGCGCCCGGTTCGGCGGCACCCTCTACGTCGACTCGCTGTCGGAAGCGGGCGGCCCGGTGCCCACCTACCTGGACCTGCTCCGCCACGACGCCACCACGATCAGTGCCGCGCTCACCGGGCGGCGGCCGTGACCCCCGCGATCGCCGTCGACGGCGTCACCGTCCACTACGGCGACGTACTCGCCCTGGACCGCGTCGAGATCACCGTGCCCGCCGGATGCATCTGCGGGCTGGTCGGGATGAACGGGTCGGGGAAATCCACGCTGTTCAAGGCGATCATGGGCCTGGTCCAGCCCGACCGCGGCACCGTCCGCATCGACGGCGGCCCGCCCGCCGCCGCCCGCCGATCCGGCGCACTCGGATACGTTCCGCAGAGCGAGGACGTCGACTGGAACTTCCCGCTCTCGGTCCGCGACGTGGTGATGACCGGCCGATACGGGCATATGGGCTGGACGCGCCGCCCCCGCCGCGCCGACCGCGACGCCGTCGATCGCGCCTTGGAGCGGGTCGAGCTCACCGACCTCGCCGACCGCCAGATCGGCCGCCTGTCCGGCGGGCAGCGCAAGCGCGCGTTCGTGGCGCGCGGACTGGCACAGGGTGCAACGATCCTGCTGCTCGACGAGCCGTTCGCCGGAGTCGACAAGCGCTCGGAGGCCACCCTCACCGCCCTGCTGCGCGAACTCGCTGCCGCCGGCGCCACCGTCCTGATCTCCACCCACGACCTGCACGCACTCCCCGGCCTCGCCGACCAGGCGATCCTGCTGATGCGCACCGTGCTCGCCCAAGGCGACCCGCAAGACGTGCTGCGCCCGGAGAATCTCGCGCGCGCGTTCGGCATGGACGTGCTCGACCGCGACGCGCTGCGGAAGGCCGGATGACCATGAGCCCCACCGAACTCCTGCTCGATCCGCTGTCCTACGACTTCATGACCCGGGCACTGATCACCAGCATCGTCACCGCCGTGGTGTGCGCGGTGCTGTCGTGCTGGCTGGTGCTGATCGGCTGGTCGCTGATGGGTGACGCGGTCTCGCATGCCGTACTGCCCGGAGTCGTGCTCGCCTACATCGTGGGCGCGCCGTTCGCGGTCGGTGCGGTCGTCTTCGGATTCCTGGCCGTGGCGCTGATCGGCGTCGTCCGCAACACCAGCCGGGTCAAGGAGGACGCCGCCATCGGCATCGTGTTCACCACGCTGTTCGCCGCCGGGCTGGTGCTGGTCTCGGTGACGCCGAGCCAGACCGACCTCAACCACATCATCTTCGGCAATCTGCTCGGGGTGAGCCGGTCCGAGCTGATCCAGGTCGTGGTGCTGGCCGCGATCGTGCTGGCCGCGCTGATCACGAAGCGACGCGACTTCGTGCTCTACGCCTTCGACCCCACCCACGCGCACGCGATCGGGCTGCGGCCGCGGCTGCTGGGCACCGCCCTGCTCGGACTGCTGGCCCTCACCGCGGTACTCGCCCTGCAGGCGGTCGGGGTGATCCTGGTCGTCGCCATGCTCATCATCCCCGGCGCGACCGCGTACCTGCTCACCGACCGGTTCGGCCGGATGCTGCTGATCGCCCCGACGATATCCGCGGCCTGCTCGGTCACCGGGCTGTACCTCAGCTACCACCTCGACACCGCACCGGGCGGGATGGTGGTCGTCGTGCAGGGCGCCGTGTTCACCGCGGTCTATCTGTTCGCGCCCCGCCAAGGAGTCGTCGGCAAGGCGATCGCCGCGGCACGGCGCCGGGCGGTCGCCGCGTAGTCCTGCGACTCCGGTGGCAACCATGTCGCACAATCGAGTTCATGCCCAAGCCCTGCCTGCTGCTGCAGTTGCGGCCCGAGCGATCGGCCGCCGACGACGAATACCACGCCATCGTGCGCATCGCCGAGATGGATGTGGGCTCGCTGGTGCGGATCCAGATGGACCGGGGCATGCCCGATGTGGAACTGGACGACTACTCGGCCGTCATCGTCGGCGGCGGTCCCAGCAACATCAGCAACCCCGACGACCAGAAATACGACTACCAGCAGAAATTCGAGCCGATCCTGCGGAAGCTGGTCACCGAGATCGTCCGGCGGGACTTCCCCTACCTTGGCGCCTGCTACGGCCTGGGCATGCTGGCGGACGTACTCGGCGGCACGGTGAGCAAGGAACGCTACGCCGAGACCGCCGGCGCGCAGACGATAGAGCTGACCGCCGCGGCGGCACACGACCCGCTGCTGCGGAACCTCCCGCAGGAATTCCGCGCGTTCGTCGGACACAAGGAATCCTGCCAGGAGGTTCCGCCCGGCGCGGTCCTGCTGGCACGGTCCGCCGGATGCCCGGTGCAGATGGTCCGGGTCGGCGCACATGTGTACGCCACCCAGTTCCATCCGGAACTGGACGGCGACGGATTGGCCCTGCGCATCGAAACCTACCGGCACGCAGGGTATTTCGATCCCGAAGAGGCCGACTACCTGATCGCCCTCGGGCATCGCGAATCTGTTCCGGTGCCGGGCGAGATCCTGCACCGGTTCATCACCCGCTACTGCGGGCGGGCCGCGACCGCCACACCCGGCCCCGTCGCAGACGAGACCTAGGCGGGCGGCCCGATCACGCGGTCGGGGCGTCGCCGTCCTGGGTGCCCAGGACGAAGCTGCTCTGACCGTTGCCGTCGACCCCGGCGTCGAGGATCTTGTCGTCCAGGAAGGCGGCGGCCTGCTGGTCCAGGAAGATCCGGGAACCCTCCGCGGTCACCACCTGGTCCTGTTCGGCCGGCTCCGCGGCCAGCGCCAACTGCAGCGTCTCGGCGCCGTCGTCGGTGAAGATCCGCAGGCCTGCGCCCTGCGGTGTGCCCTCCGCGGAGGTGATCGTTCGTACGACGTCGATGGCGGTGGGGGTGAGCATCAGCATTGTCGGGTTCCTTCCCGCTGTCGTGGGAGTCTCGGTCGGCAGTGCGTTCTCTCCCGGGTAGCCAACACACGGACTCCGAAACCAAACAACGGAAATTGATCTCATCGCCCCCGGTCAGGACGTTTCTCCCGGCGTTGCTGCGCCGACTATCCCCACTCCGGCGTCTCGCCCGCGGCGAGGGGCGCGCGAGCCTGGGCCACGCACTCCGACCACACGCGATCACCCAGTTCGGTGACCCCCGAATCGCCCATGAACGCGCTGGAGACCACGACATCGGGGGTCAGATCCGCCAGCACGGTCAGCGAGCCGAGCAGGGTCTCGCGGTCGCTGTGACCCTCCAGGAAACCGGCCCACCACTTCCCTTCGGGGTTGCGGACCAGAGTGTCGCCGGTGAACAGATACGTTTTCCCGGAAATGGTGGCGAGGTAGCACGCGCTGCCCGGAGTGTGGCCGGGCGTGGGAATCACCTCGAACCCCGCGGGCGCGGTGTGGCGGGAGTCGAACGGGTCGTCGACCGTCGTCTGGGTGACGTGCTCGGCGTCGCCCTTGTGGATGTGCAGTTTCGCGCCGAACCGTTCCCGGATGGTGGCCAGCGTCGGGGTGATCTCGTCCTGGTGGCTCAGGTACTGATCCGCGATCCCGCCCAGCTCCTGCATGCGGTCCAGCTCCGCGGCATGGGTGGTGTTGTAGAACAGCACATTCCCCTCGGGGCGCGTCCACAGGTAGGCGCGGGTCGTCAGCCCCGGGAACGGGCTCTCGGTCTCGGTCTCCCACAGATTCTCGGCGAGCTGCTTCATGGTGTGCTCCTTTCGCTCCTACCCCGAAGGCGCGAGATCCGATCTCGCGGCGCTGGATCCGGCGGAAAGGAGACCCGGATCACAGCGCCCAGCTGACCTCGCGGTGCGGGTGGTAGCGGCACAGCACGCCGAGGGAGACCGCCGCGCGCAGATGCTCCGCCAGTTCGGGATGCTCGCGGTCCAGACGGCGCAGGGAGTCGCGGACCCGGGCGGATACGGTCTTGCGGGCGCGTTCGGCATCATCGCCCAGGCGGCGGGTGCGCCCCGCCAGGCCCGCGGCGCCGCGCAGTTCGGACAGCAGCGCGGCCCGCTCGCGATCCAGATCGGCGGCGCGGTCGTCGGCTCCGAGCGCGACGGCCCGGTCGATCTCCGCATCCAGGGTGGTGAGGCGGCGGTGATAGGACGCCTTGGCCTCCGCGTCGAGAACCGGTGCGGCGCCGAGGGATCCGGCGGCGCGCAGCGCGGGATCGCCCGGGGTGCCGAGGAGCTCGAGCGAGGGGATGTCGTGTTCCGGATGCGACAGCAGCAGATGCAGGTCGCGCAGCCCCTTGGCATCGGGCAGATGTACGGTGCGACCGGCGAACTCGATCGTCCACACCGCGCCGTCGCGCCGGAAGACGTTCCCGGGCACCGGGCCCTCCGCCGCTACCGCCGCCGATGCCGGATTGCCGTGGGCCAGCAGCCGCAGCTGGCGCTCCGCCGCCTCGACCCACGGCCACGCCCGCATCCTGCGGGCGCTATCGGCAGCCGCGCGCAAATCCTCGGCGGCACAATCCTGTTCGCCCGCCGCGGCCGCCAGCCGACCCAGCCAGTACGCGTACGGACCGTAGACGACGCCACCGCCCGCCACCACCGCCCAGTAGTCGCGCAGCGAAGTCAGGCGCTCGCGCACCATCGCCCGCAGACCGGGCTCGTCGAGTGCGAGCGCCGCGTGCGCCTGCGCCACCAGAACCCCGGCGTGGAAATGGCGGGGATACTCGTCGTACAGGTGCTGCACATCGCCGAGCCGCAATCGAACCCGCTCGAGATCGCCGCGCAGGGCGGAGGTGACGACATCGGTCACCGCCGTGTACGAGCCCGCCATCGTGTAATAGCGGTCGACGAACTCCGCGGCCCCGTCGATGTCGCCGGTCTGCACCGCCAGCGCCCACCGCTGCTCCAGCCACAGCGGCCACCGGTCGACCTCCCCCAGACGCTCCGCCAGCGTGCACGCGCCGTCGATATCCGCCCGAGCCTGATCGAATCGCCCGGTCAGCAGCGCCAGCGCGCCGGTCCGCGACAGTGCCACGAACCGGAACCGCGGCAGCCGGGAACGGTCGGCCCGCAGGGTGAACGCCGCCAGCTCCGCGTGCGCCCGTGGATCGCCCAGCTCCAGCAGCGCGGCGCAGCGCAGCAGCGCCCCGGTGAGGTGAACCTCCTCGCGGCGCAACCGGTTTCCCACGGTGACCAGCTCATTGGCCAGTGTCAACCGGTCCGCGGCCGTACCCGGCCGCCAGATCGCGTCGTGCCGGGTCAGCAGGCTCGCCGCCAACGCGTCGTCGTCCCCGGACTCCCGTGCCAGCCGCAACACCTCGCGACTCTCGACAGCGGTGCGCTTCGCTTGCTCCGGCGATCGCGAGCGGCCGGTATGCACACCGACCCGCAGCGCCGCGGCGCGCAGCCGCACACCGAGCGGGTAAGCGTCGGAGTGCTCGCCGAGCAACAAGCGGTGTGCGCGTTCGATGCGCTCGATCTCGCGGTCGGCATCGAATTCGACATTCGCGATACCCAATTCGTTGAGGCCGAGGACGGACTGCGCGTACAGCTCCGGGTCGCCCGAGTACCCGGCGTCGTCCAGCAGCGACTCGAAGGCGTGCCGGGCATCGTCGAGTTCTCCCGCATCCGTGAGGGCGTGCGCTAATCCAAGGGTTATGTCCCCGCGCCGCCGGGCGTCCCCGGGCCGGACGAGCGCCGCCGCGCGCCGGTAGTGCTGCGCCGCCTCACCCGCCGCCAGCCTGCCGGTGGCATCGCGAGCGGCGGTGAGCAGCAAGCGAATCCGCTCGTCCGCCGCGACGGCGTCCGCGGCCAGATACGCGTGCTGGGCGACGGCACCGGGCGCGGTATCGCTCGAGCGCAAGACCGCGACGATTGCGGCGTGCCGTCGGCGCGCCTGCGCCGCATCCACGCGCTGAGCCAGCGCCTCGCGAATCAGATCGTGCGTGAACCGATACCGGTTTCCACCCACGGGCGCGATCAGGCGCGCACCGACGGCCGACGCGAGCGCCGAGGTCACCTGCCCCGGACCGACCCGACCGGAAACCGGGAGCGCGTCGGCCGAACCGGCAGCATCGAGGTTCAGGACCGGCGTCGCCGTGGCGGCTGGTTCGGGAATCGCGAGTGCCGCGGTGACGGCGGCGAGGACGGCGGAATCGAATTCACCGCCCAGCAGGGCGGCCGTGGTGAGCAGGTCCACGACGCTGTCCGGCAGGAGGGCCAAACGGGTGTCGAGGATGTGGTGTACTGCGGGATCCGATGTCGCACCGGAATATTCGCCGTCCGACTCCTCCGGTCCCTCGTCGAATCGGGTGCCCGCATGCCACAGCCGCGCGGCCTCCTCGGCGGCGAACGGATTGCCACCGGTCAGCGAGTGCAACATCCGGACTACGGCATCCGGTGGCCGGTGACCCGTTGCGGCGGCGGCCAATTCGCCGATCTCGTCGACCTCGAGGCCGGTGAGATCGATGCTGCGCGCCGTGTGCCGCAGTTCCGTGATCGCGTCGTGCAGCGGATGCGCGGGCGCGGCGACCTCGTTGTCGCGCAGCGCGGCCACCAGGGTCAGCCGCTCGAACCAGGTGTGCCGGGCGACGAACGCCAGCACTCCGACCGACGCCGGATCCGCCCGGTGCAGATCGTCGATCACCACGATCACCGGCCGCCGCGCGCACGCCGCCACCAGGGCCTCGGTCACCGCATCGCCGATCCGGAACAGGTTCGCGCCGTCCTCGCCCGCCGCGGTGTCGCCGATCAGGACCGACAGCGCATTGCCCGCCGCAGCGTCGAGCGCGGCCCACTGGTCCGGCGTGGCCGCCCGGCGCAGCCCGCGCAGCACCTGCACCCACGGCCAGAACCCGGGCGCCCCGTCCCCGCTCCACGCCGTCGCCGTGAGCACCAGGGCGCACTCCGCGTCGAACTCGCCCACCACCTCGGTGACAAGCGTCGTTTTCCCGATACCCGCCTCGCCGGAGACGAGTACCAGCCCGCCGTGGCTCGTGGTGCGCCGCAGCGCATCTCGCAACTGTCCGGCAACGTGTTCACGCCCGATCAGCGCCACGGCCGCCCGACCGGAAGTACAGAGTGACAAGTGGACATATCGGAATCCACCGTACCCGGGCCGGTCAGCCGGGTGCGGCGGCGGTGATGTGGGATGTCACGCACCGCCACCGGCCGTCACGATGCGCGAAGACGTCGGTGGTCCACTCGTCGGCGTCGAATCGGTCGCCGCGGTAATGCGCGGTATTGGTGACACGCGCGGTGTAGACGGCGAAATCGCCGTAGATCCGGATCCGGGGTTCGGTCGCTTCCGCCATCGCCGAATGGGTCAGGGCGCCGGACTCCACCAGTGCCAGGAACTGCTCCCTGGTGGCAATTCCCGTGGCCGACACCATCACCCAGTCCTCGGCCATGAACGCCCCGATCCGTCCGGCATCGTTGGCGATCATGGCCGCCGCCCAGTCGAGCGCGACCTTGCGAACTTCGGCCGTCGATACATCGTCGCCCATCACCCGATGGTAGTCGGAGCCATGGGAACACCACCGCCCGTTGCACACCGGCCGAGAGATGATCGAATCGAAGCGCGACGTGGCCTGACAACGCGGCGCTCCTCTCCCCTCCTCTGGGCATTTCGGTAAATGGTGAGTGTTGTGGTTGGCCGGGTGGACTATCGGAGAATACATGCATAGATGCGCATATTGACGTATAGGTATTGAAAATGGCTCGATCGGCATTCCCCTCTCGTGCGGCTGCGGGCAATTCGCGTCCGATCGACCTGAACGCCGACGCGGTCGAGGAACGGCACTCCCCTCTTTCGCCGCATGCTCGCGTTCGCTGCCGCCTGCACTCCCCCACCTTCGGGCAACACGGGAGCGACCGCCGTACCGTGCGGTTATCGTTCGGCTACCCTGAGTGGAGTTCGACCCACGGCAGGTCCACCAGTACCCGCAGGAGCGAGCATGCGCCCGGAACACGTGATCGAACAGGTGACCCCCAGGCTCTCGGGAGGTCACTCGTGAACGAGATCTTCAACGCCGGCCCCCCGGTGCCCGTGAACGGCGGGGGTGGCGGCACCGTGACACTCGTCGAGGCCAGCACCTTCTGCCTGTCCGACCACCTCGGCGATATCCACGCCGGCACCTCGCAGGGGCTGTTCTATCGCGACGCCCGGGTGATCTCCCGCTGGGAGCTGCGGCTGGACGGTCATCTGCCCGAACAGCTCTCGGTGCTCACGCCCGAGGCGTTCCGCGCGCGGTTCGTCCTGCGCAAGCTGCCCCGCCAGGGCGTCGCCGACAGCACCGTGCTGGTGTTGCGCCGCCGCATGATCGGCGACGGCATGCGGGAGATCATCGTGGTGCACAACCTCGGCGAGGAGGCCACCGCGATGACGGTGACGCTCACCGCCGACTCCGACTTCGCCGACCTGTTCGCGGTCAAGGCCGGGCAGGTCCAGAACAGCGGGTGTGAACTCGCCGCGGGCGACCACGAGCTACACCTGAGCGACCGCCAGGATCCGGGCCGCGGCCTGACCATTCGCGCCGACGGCAACCCCACCACGCACGCGGGCACGCTGAGCTGGCAGATCGTGGTGCCGCCGCGCGGACGCTGGCAGTCCACGGTGTGCTGCCAGCCGATCGTCGGGCATCGCGCGGTCGAGACGAACTTCGGCGACGACGACCAGGACAGCCCCACCTTCAAGATCAAACAGTGGCGGGCCACCGCCACCACCCTCACCGCCAGCGATCCGGGCATCACGTCGATCCTGCAGCGCACCGAGAGCGATCTGGGCGCGCTGCGCATCGACGACCAGGGGCCGGGTTCGCCGACGTACGTGGCCGCGGGGGCGCCGTGGTTCATGACCCTGTTCGGGCGCGACAGCCTGCTCACCTCCTGGATGGCGCTGCCGCTGGACTCGGACCTGGCCATGGGGACGCTGCAGCAGCTGGCGAATCTGCAAGGCACGCAGGTGAATCCGATCACCGAGGAGGAGCCCGGCCGCATCATGCACGAGATGCGGCACGGCCCGGCCGGAGACGAGGTGCTCGGCGGCACCGTCTACTACGGAACCGTCGACGCCACACCGCTTTTCGTGATGCTGCTGGCCGAGTGCTGGCGCTGGGGCGCGGACGAGACCGCCATCAAGGCCCTGCTCCCGGCCGCCGATGCCGCCCTGTCCTGGATCGACCACTACGGCGACGGCGACAGCGACGGCTTCGTGGAGTACCGGCGCAAAACCGAACAGGGCCTGGCCAATCAGGGCTGGAAGGACAGCTGGGATTCCATCAATTTCGCGGACGGCCACCTCGCCGACCCGCCCATCGCACTGTGCGAGGTGCAGGGTTACGTGTATGCCGCCCGGCAGGGCCGCGCCGATATGGCCGAGGCCTTCGGCGACACCGCCACCGCCAACCGCCTGCGTGGCCAGGCCGAGGAGCTGAAACAGCGCTTCGACGAGGCGTTCTGGCTGCCGCAGTCGGGGTGGTACGCGCTCGCGCTGGACGGCAAGAAGAATCAGGTGGACTCGCTGTCGAGCAATGTCGCGCAATGCCTGTGGACCGGAATCGTCGACGACGAGCGCGCCGCGATCCTGGTCGACCGGCTGGCCAACGGCGGCATGGACTGCGGCTTCGGCCTGCGCACACTGTCGTCGCGCATGGGCCGCTACAACCCGATGAGCTATCACAACGGCTCGGTGTGGCCGCACGACACCGCGATCGCCGTGGCCGGTCTGCTGCGCTACCAGCACATCCCGGGGGCGGCCGAACTGGCCGAACGGCTCGCGGGCGGCCTGCTGGAGTCGATCCTGGCGTTCGGGGCCCGACCGCCCGAATTGTTCTGCGGCTTCGAACGTTCCGGCTTCCCGTCGCCGGTGCCGTATCCGACGTCGTGCTCGCCGCAAGCCTGGGCGAGCGCCTCGACCCTGCTGCTCATGCGCTCGTTCCTCGGGCTGCAACCGGATGTCCCCAAGCGCACCCTGACCCTCGCGCCGCGGCTGCCCGACCGCGCGGGCCGGGTAAGGCTGTCGGATCTGCGGCTCGGCCCGGCCACGGTGAACATTCAGGCCAAGGGCACCACCGTCAAGGTGGACGGGCTGCCCACCGACTGGCAGCTGATCCAGCCCTGAGGTGCTACCGCACCGCCTCGACTATGCGGTCGGCGATGAATGCCTGACCGGTCGCGTTGGGGTGGAACGGCCAGGTGCTGAGCGGATGCGGGTCGACGGGATTGAGCCAGTTCGCGCCCGCCGGTTGGCAGGCGTCGCGCCCCGGCACGTCGGGGTCGGCGAAGTGACTGCCGTGCTGTGCGGCGGTCGCGGCGAGCATATCGTTCAGGCGGCGCTGGACGTCGCGCAGATACGGGGCGTCGCCCGCGGCAACGGGGATCTGCGGGAAGCAGCTGCCGCCGTCGGAGGGCAGGATCGGCAGATATCCGGCCAGCACCACCGTCGCTCGCGGCGACCGGGCGTGGATATCGTCGAGGACCGCGCCGATCTTCGGTGCCACGGCGTCGATATCGGCGGCAATCCGGTCCACTCCCCCGGCGGTGAAGTGATCGGTGCACCGGTGCCCGCGCGGATCGGCGAACGCGAACCGGGCGCAGGCCTGCAGGATATCGCTGAAATCGATATCGTCGCCGCCGAGCGTCGCGCTCACGAGATCGGTATCGGGGGTGAGAGCGTCGAACTGGGGAGCGTTCAGACCGCCGACGGGGACACCGTAGAGATTGGGCACCTGCGGCCGCGTCATGTGTTCGGTGGTGGCGGCGCTGCAGGTGACATCCACGAACTGCGCCGCCCCGACCCGCCGCGCCACATCGGCCGGATAGTTGTCCCCGGCCCGCAGACATCCGACGGGATTTCCGTTCATCCGGGTCCAGGACCCGACGGCCGCGTACGAATCCCCCAGCGCCACATAGCGATGCACGGGTCCGGCCGCCGCCTCCCCCGGCAGTCCGGCGGCACCGACAGCCACCAGCGACGCACTGAGAACCAGCCGGACGAGGGACCTCCGTCGGGGCGCCATACCGTCATTATCAGCCTCATAGTTGCCGCAGTGTGGTTGCGACACAGCTGCGATCCTCGGCGGCACGGCGTGGGACCGTCGTCGATCGACGAGATGTCCTGTGATTTGCGAGCTTTCGGCAACTCGGCGGACCCGCTCCGGCGAGTGGTCGGACCGATACCGGCAGGTGGCCGATGCGAGGTCGCTGTCGGTAGGTGACAGGAAGAGCGTCGGCCGCAAGAATCGAGCTGTCGACAGTTCACGGTCAGGGGTGACGATGCTGCGGATCCTGTTCACCTCGGAGGATCTCGCGGTGACCCGGTTCCTCCCGGAACCGGCGCCGCTGCTGGAGACGAAACTGGCGCTGCTGGCGCTCCGGCACGGGGACCGCGCGCCTTGGCACGAGCGATGGCGACACACGGCTTCGGCCGCGCTCCCGGCGAAGGCCCGGCCGCTGTGCGAACTCGTCGCGGGTTTCTCCGGAGCGCTGTCCCCCACGGCCCTCGACCCGACCGTCGACGAGGCGCTCGACACGATGGGCGGGCTCCCGGCCGAGCGGGCGCGGACGGAGATGATGCTCTGGTACGGCACCGATCGCGCCCCTCGATGGTTGCAGCACGTCGCCGAGGGCGACCGCGAGTCGTGCCTCATCCTGCAACATGCCTTCACCGGCGCCTTCACCGCCGCGGTCGCGCCCTACTGGGCCGATATCCGGGCCCGGCATCACGCCGAACTGGTCCGGCACGGGCGGCTGCTGGCCTGCCACGGACTGGCCGCCGCGCTGTCCTCGGCGGTCCCCGGCGCGCGCTGGCGTCGCAACTGCCTCGAGATCCCCGGCCCGCAGCGGCGCACGGTGCGGCTGGGTGGCCGGGGGCTCGTGCTGGCGCCGACCGCATTCCGGACCGGGCCGCCGCTGGTCGGCGACCTGCCCGGACACCCGGTGCTGCTGGTGTATTCGCCACCTGCGATGGCCGGTATCCGGGTCGGCGACGAGTCCGATCCGCTGGCGGGAGTTCTCGGCGCCACCAGATCGGCCGTGCTGCGCCTGCTCACCGACGACCACACCACGGGCGATATCGCGCGACAGCTCGGCATCAGCGCCGCGTCGGCGTCCGAGCACGCCGCGGCGCTGCGGGCGGCGCGGCTGGTCACCTGCCGCCGCGACGGCAAGGCCGTCGTCCATCGGGCCACCGCGCTGGGACTGCACCTGATCGGCGCCAACACACGGTGAACCGGACGATTCGGCAGGAACCGAAACCATTGCGGTGATTCCGGCGGGCACGCACAGTGGAAGCGGCGGACGTGGCGCGCCTGCGCCCGACGTCCGGCGCGTAACGGCGTGGCCCCGCGAGCCACGGCAGAGGGGGTTCGAACAGTGGTGACCGAATTCGACTACGTGATCGTCGGCGCCGGACCGGCCGGTTGCGTACTGGCGCACCGGCTTTCGGCCGACCCGGAAACCACGGTGCTGCTCGTGGAGGCCGGTGGCCGCGACACCAGCCCGCTGATCGGCATGCCGATGGGGTTCGGGAAACTGCTCGGCGACCCGCGGCACACTTGGCAGTATCCGATCCGGCCGATCGGCCCCGGCGATCGCGCCGAGACGTGGGTGCGGGGCAAGACGCTGGGCGGATCCAGCGCGGTCAACGGCATGATCTACAACCGCGGGCAGCGCGCGGACTGGGACGAACTGGAGCGTCGCGGCAATCCCGGCTGGGGCTGGGACACCATGCTGCCGATCTTCCGGGCCATCGAGGACAACCCGTCCGGCGCCTCCGATCTCAGCGGATCCGGTGGGCCACTGCGCATCTCGACCACCAGCGGGCTCGACCCGTTCCTCGAGGAGATCCTCGACACCGGCGCCGCGCTCGGCTGGAAACAGGTGCGGGACATTAACGCGGAGGACACCGAACGCATCGGTTACGCCATGGCGACCATCCGCAACGGCCGCCGGTGCAGCGCCGCCACCGCATTCCTGCATCCGGTCGAGCGGCGCGCGAATCTCACGGTCGCGGTGCGGACCGTCGCCGATCGGGTATTGATCGAGCGCGGCACCGCCGTCGGGATCCGCTGCCGCCGGAAGGGTCGGGGTGTCGACTATCGCGCCCGCCGCGAGGTGCTGCTCTGCTGCGGCGCTCTCGCCACTCCGAAAATCCTGCAGCTGTCGGGCATCGGTCCCGCCGAGACGCTGCGCTCGGCCGGAGTGGCGGTGCTGGCCGACAGCCCGAACGTGGGCGCCCGGCTCATCGAGCACCACTGCTTCGTGCTGCAGTACCGGCTCGTCGGCGACCTCGGGTACAACCGATTGCTGGGCACGCCCGCCGGTCAGCTACGTTCGGGGATAAGGTATCTCGCGACACGCGGCGGACCGCTGGCCGGGCCCGGGCACGATATCGTCGGATTCTTCCAGTCCAGGCCGGGTCTCGACCGGCCCGATGCGCAGATCCAGATCGGCCCGTGGTCGATCGCCCCGCAGCTCCCCGGCGAGCCGGTGACCCTCGAGCGTGAGCCGGGCATCATGTGCATCGGCTACCTGCTGCGGCCCGACAGCACCGGAAGTCTCCGGATCACCGGGCCGGATCCTGATGCGGCGCTGGACATCGACGCCAACTACTTCGCCACCGACCATGATCGCCGCGTCGCCGTCGACACGTTCCGCACCATGCGCCGGCTGTTCGCCACCGAACCGCTCGCCTCCCGGCTGGGCCCGGAAACCACGCCCGGGCCGCACGTCGACACCGACGCCGAGATCATCGACGCCTGCCTCGACGGCGGCGTCTGCGGCTACCACGCCATCGGCACCGCCGCGATGGGCCCCGACGCCGACGACGTGGTCGACCCGCAGCTGCGGGTCCGCGGCGTCGCGGCCCTGCGCGTCGTCGACGTGTCGGTGCTCCCGACCATGGTGTCGGGAAACCTCAACGGCCCCGTCACCGCCCTCGCCTGGCGCGCCGCAGACCTGATCACGGGCGCCTCCGACAATGCGGAGTGACGGTGCCGCACCGTGTTTCGCTCGTCGGCGGGGTCAGAACCCGGCCGTCGGGAGCCACCGGACGGAGGTGGCCTCGTGGATGTGGACGAGGATGTCGAAGGCGTCGGCGAGGGAGGTGACAGTCACGCGGGCGGTGTCGTCCTTGGACGGGTCGTAGACGCCGCTGATGACCCGGAGGGCGGCCGGTGCCTGGCGCCAGGACTGCACGGGTTCCGGTGCGGCCGTGCGCAAGTCGATGTAGTGCGCGGGCAGGTCGACGGTGCCGAGGAGTGCGTCGACGAGGTCAGGGGCCGGTGCGGGGACGGCGGTGAAGCCGAAGTCGCCGTGGTGGAATCCGATGCCGACCGACAGGTACTCGGTGCCGAGGGCGGTGCGTAGCAGACTGCCCAGATCGTGCGACTCCTGCTCGCCGTCGCCCAGGCGGAAGGCCGCCGCGGCCGTGTGCGCGACGCCGTCCCAGTACGCGATCCGGGCACCCGTGCGCCGCTGCCACTCGAGGATTCTCGTCACGGCGGGCTGTTCGTCGGTCATGAAGCTGCCGCGCCCGGCGACACTGCCGTCGTGAAATTCGAGGATCAGCCGCGCGTGCGCCAGCGCGGTCTCGCGCTCGGGGGTCGCGGGCAGCTCGCCGAGCAGGCCGACGGCGTCGCGCGCATGGTCGGCGAACGGCCGTCCGGGGTGAATGCCCTGGTGCCGCTGCACGTGTTCGTCGATCTGGTGGGCGGTGCGGATCGGATCGAGGTGGGCGGCCACGGCATCCAGCAGTTCCGGTGCCGCCCGCCGGACATGATCGAGGACGGCGTCGTAGTCCGACGGCTCGGCGCGCGTCGGGTTGATGCCGAAGATTCGCACCGGATCGGCGGGATGGTCGGCGTTGAACGCCCGGATCCACGTCAGCGTGTCGACCAGTTCGGCGCTGCGCCACGGCCGCCACATCCCGGCGACCGCCGCCTCGGCCGTCCCCGCGCCGCCGTTCACATAGTCGTCGAGCCGCTCTCCGGCGCGGGTACTGTCCTGCAGCGCCAACGCCCGGAAACCATACTCCCGCACCAGACTTCGGAAGATCCGGTCCCGGACGCCGTAGGTCTGCGCGGAGAACCGTGTCGATTCGCCGAGCCCGACCACCTTCGCCGTCGCGATCGAATCGGTCAGCGGTGTGAGGTCGTCACCGAGGTGGTTCTGCCGGGTGTCGGTCACGGGCCGGGCGTGCGTGCGCAGCCAGTCGTGCAACTCCGGGGCGTGGGTCGTGGTCATGACGACGACGGTAGGGACCGGTCCGCCCCGGTCGCCTCTGTCGAATGACCTGGTTCGACAACCGCGCAGCCAGGCTACGATTCGACCGTCTCGGGCAGACCGAACTCGGCGAATACCGGCGCATCCAGGAATGCCGTGACCCCGGCGATCGCGCCGCCGCGCACGGTCAGCACGTCCAGCGCGAACGCCCGGAAGCGGCCCTGCTCCCGATCCCACAGGTAGCTTCCGACGGCGGGCTGGCCGTTCGCTGTGGCCCGGATGTGCTGCCAGCGCTGCGTGAACGGGCCTCCGGCAAGGAATTCCGCGATGGCGGCATGTCCGCGGTACCACTGCGGCAGCGGCGGCATCGACCAGACAGCGTCCTCGGCCAGCAGCCCGACCACCGCGTCCACGTCGCCGCGCCGCATCGCCTCGGTGAACGAGCGCACCAGCCCGTCCACCCGTCGATCGCCCAGGTCGCGCAGCGTCGCCTGCTGCGAGCGCTCCGGGATCCGCGAACGCACATTGTCGCGCGCGTGCTGCAGGGCGCTGTTCACCGCGGCCGTCGTCGTCCCCAGCAGCTCGGCCGCCTCTCGCGCGGAGAAACCGAGCACGTCCCGCACGATGAGCGCGGCGCGCTGCGTGGCCGGAAGATGTTGCAGCGCGGCCACGAACGCCAACTCCACGCTCTCCCGCAGCTCGTAGCGCGCCTCCGGGCCCGCGAACCCCGACGGCAACCCCAGCCGCCGATCCGGGTACGGCCCCAGCCAGCGCACGCCCTCCACCGGATCGCCCGGCGGCTCCCCCGCCGCGGCGGCCGGTGACAGGTCGATCGGCAAGGCCCGCTTCGGCCGCTGTTCCAGCGCGGTCAGGCAGACGTTGGTCGCGATCCGATACAGCCACGCCCGCACCGAACTGCGGCCCTCGAACCGCGCCAGCCCGCGCCAGGCGCGCACCATCGTCTCCTGTAGCGCATCCTCGGCATCGTGCACCGACCCGAGCATTCGATAACAGTGCGCGTGCAGTTCGGTGCGATGCGGCTCCACCAGCTTCCGGAACTCGTCCTCGGCGGGTGCGGGGAGCTGCTCGTCGACGTGAGGGCGCAGCGGAGCATCGTCCATACCAACTCCGACGACATCGGCCCGGAGAATTCATCGGTCGGGCGCCGGAACTTCCGCGGCTGGACCGGACCGGCGCCGCGGTTGCCCGGGCATTGCCTGCGCGTGGCACGCTGGAGCGGGTGTGGTTGGTACTCGCCGGGCTCGGCGCAGCGGTGGTGATCGGCGGATGGCTGCCGCTGGTGGACGCGGTCGATATCGAGCTGACCCAGGCGGGCCCGATCCTGGCATTCCTGATCGCCACCACGGTACTGGCCGAATTGTCCGATGCCGCCGGGGTTTTCGATGTGGCGGCCGCCGCGTGCGCCCGGCTGGCGCGCGGCTCCACCGCGGCGCTGTTCGGGCTCGTGGCGGTGCTGTCGACGGTCGTCACCGTGGTGATGGGCCTGGACACCACGGCCGTGCTGCTGACACCGGTGGTGCTCGCGGTGACCGACGCCGTCGGGGTGGCGGCGATCCCGTTCGCGATGCTGGTGGTGTGGCTGGCCAATACGGCGAGCCTGCTGCTGCCGGTGTCGAACCTGACCAACCTGCTCGCGGTGCAGCACACCGGAGTCTCGACGATCGGTTTCGCCGGGCGTATGGCGCTGCCCGCGCTCGCGGCCGTCCTGATCACCGTCGCCTATCTGGGTCTGCTGTTTCGGCGCAGCCTCACCGGGCGGTATCACGCGCCGCCCGCCGCGCCGCCACCGGACCGCCTGCGTTTCATCGTCTGCACTGCCGCATGCGGTGCATTCGCCGTGGCGGTGGCCTGCGGCGTCGTACCGTGGGTAGCCGCTACCGCCGCTGCCGCCGCCGCGGCGGCCCCGTTCGCGATGCGAGATCGAAAGCGCCTGCGGTGGTCGCTGATTCCCTGGCGCCCGGTCGTGGCCGTGGCCGGGTTGCTGCTGGTGGTGGGCGCGCTCGGGGCCCACGGCATGGCCGCAGTGCTCAGCGGGTGGCTCGGCCGGTCGGACGCGCAGGCCACGGCGGTGGCCGCCGCGATGAGCAACCTCGTCAACAATCTGCCCGCGTACACCGCGATTCGATCCGCGGTGCCGCCGGGCGATCAGGGCCGGTCGGCCGCGGTCCTGGTCGGCGTGAACTGCGGTCCGCTCGTCACGATGTGGGGGTCGCTGGCGACCCTGCTGTGGGCGCAGCGCTGTCGCGCGCGCGGCATGACGATCGCACCGCTGCGATTCGCGGCCATCGGTCTCGGCGGGGTGCCGCTGGTGCTGCTCGGTGCGGGAGCGGCGCTGCACTGGTCCTGAAGCGCCTATGCGAGGTCCCTGCCGTGCGTGCGAAATCCGTTGCCCCAGTTCCGAAACTGTTGTCGGACTCATTAAGTAAGGCTAGGCTAACTCGCATGGCGACGGCAGAGCAGCGCGGACATGTGGTCGGGTTGGTTTTCGGGCAGATGGCGGGGCAGTTGATCGCCACGGCGGCGCGGCTGCACGTGGCCGACGCGCTCGGCGACGGCGAGCGCACCGGCGCGGCGATCGCGGAGGTCATCGGCGCGCACGAGCTGTCCACGATCCGCCTGTGCCGTGCGCTCGCCGCCTTCGGCATCCTCGCCGAGACCGAGCCCGGCCGGTTCCGGCTCACCGAGACGGGCGCCCTGCTGCGCACCGATCGCCCGGATTCGCTGAACTCCTTCGTGCAGATGTTCTCCGATCCGGCCATGCAGGCGGCATGGGGCGAACTCGGCACCGCGGTGCAAACCGGAAAGCCGAGTTTCGACACCATATTCGGAGTCGGCTTCTTCGAGTACCTGGCCACCCACCCGCAACTGTCCGCCCAGTTCAACGTGTCGATGCGGCAGGGCACCTCGGCGACGGCCCGAATCCTGCCGCAGCACTACGATTTCGCGCCGTTCCACACCGTGGCCGATATCGGCGGCGGGGACGGCACCCTGCTCGCCGCCGTCCTGAACGCGAATTCCGGCCTGCGCGGAATCCTGTACGACACCCCGGAGGGCTCGGCCCAGGCCGCGGAAACACTGTCGGTACAGGGCGTTTCCGAGCGCTGCACGGTCGTCGCGGGAGATTTCTTCGCCGCCGCCCCCGCGGGCGCCGATCTCTACCTGCTCAAGAGCATCATGCACGATTGGGACGACGAGCGCGCCGCGGTCATCCTCGGCCACATCCGCCGAGTACTCCCCGACAGCGGCCGCGTGCTGATCGTCGAGCCGATCCTGCCGGATGTCGTCGACGACTCCGTTCCCCCGAACATGTACATCAGCGATCTCAATATGCTGGTCAATCTCGGCGGCCGTGAGCGCACCCGCGATGACTTCGAAACCCTCTGCGCCACAGCCGGACTGGCCGTATCCACCATCACAACGCTGCCGGGCGGCATATCCCTGATCGAAGCGAAGGGCGCGTAGTCGCCCGGTCGGGACGCTCGCGCGCGGCGCACCTGATTGACTCGGGACATGAGCATTTCGGCGCATCTCGAGGATATCGGTCTCCCGCTGGTCGAGCAGCAGCTCGAGCACCCCACCGTCGCCGGGATCGCCCGGGGTGACCTGCCGGAACCGGTCTTCCGGTCGTGGCTGGAGCAGGACTACCTGTTCCTGCTGGACTACGTCCGGGTCTTCACGCGGCTGGCCTGGCAGGCGCCGGCGGCGCACCTGGGCGATCTCGTGGATCTGGCGCACGCCACCTATCACGACGAGCTGTCGCTGCACCGTTCGCTGGCCGCCGAATTCGACGCCGATCTCGACAATGCCGTGAAAGGCGCTCCGTGCGTGGCATATACGGGCTTCCTGCTGGACTCGGCCGCCGCGTACGCCGACGGCCTCGCGGCGCTGTATCCGTGCATGTGGGGCTATTCCACGCTGGGCGCCATGCTGGCGCGGACCATGCCCGAGGACCCGCGATACCGGCGCTGGGTGCAGACCTACGCCGATCCGGAGTTCGCCGCCCTCACGCGCCGCTGCGCCCACATGCTCGACGAGGCCACCACCGATCCCGCCCGCGCCGAAAAGCTGTTCCTGGAGGGAATGCGGCACGAGCTGGCGTTCTGGGATATTCCCTAGACCGCCGGATCGCTCATTCCCAGCCCGAGATGTTCGATGTGGTAGACCGCCTCGTCGAGCAGCATGGCCACGTGGTTGTCGTAGAGGGTGTAGATCATGCTGCGGCCCTGGCGGGTCGCGGTGACCAAGCCCATCGCGCGCAGCAGGCGGAGCTGATGGGAGACGGCCGACTGCTCCATCTCCACCGCCTCCACCAGATCGCCCACCGAGCACGCGCCGTGCCGTAGCCGCGTGAGGATGCGCAGGCGGCTCGGTGTGGCCAGTGCCTGCAGCGTGGCCGCGACGGTGGCGGCCGAGTCGGCATCCAGTTGTGCCGGCGGCGTTGTCCTGCCCTGGACTCCATGTCCCACAGCGGTTACTCTACCGCCCGGTGATTACATGAAGACGTCTTCATGTATTCCTGTGTAGTGGTTCGGAGAAACGGAGTTCGGTATGACCGCATCCCTCGTGGATCGACCGCGGACCGAGGGCGCGACGCGCCCCGCGCTGTCGGGCCGCACCCGCGCGCTGGCGCTGTCGGAGGTGCGGTGGGCCGCCGCCGCAACCGCGCTGTTCGTCGCCGGACTGGCCGCGCAGTGGGCGGGCGGACCGGCCTGGCTGTGGTGGGCGGCGTACCTGGCCTGCTACCTCACCGGCGGGTGGGAACCCGCGGTAGCGGGCCTGCAAGCGTTGCGGGACAAGACTCTCGACGTCGATCTGCTGATGATCGTCGCCGCGATCGGGGCGGCCGCGATCGGGCAGGTCTTCGACGGGGCGTTGCTGATCGTCATCTTCGCGACATCGGGTGCGCTGGAGGCGGTGCTGACCCAGCGCACCGCCGACTCCGTGCGCAGCCTGCTCGACCTCGCGCCCGCCCGGGCGACGGTGCTCGACGATTCCGGGCGCGAACGGGTCGTCGAGGCCGCCGACCTGACGCCCGGCGCCGTGATCGTGGTGCGGCCCGGGGAGCGGATCGGCGCCGACGGCACGGTCGAATCCGGCGCCGGCGACGTCGATCAGGCCTCCATCACCGGCGAACCGCTGCCGGTACCGAAGGCGCGGGGCGACGAGGTGTTCGCGGGCACTTTCAACGGCACCGGCATGCTGCGGGTACGGGTGGAGCGCGCCGCGTCGGACACCGTCGTGGCCCGGATCGTCGCCATGGTCGAGCAGGCCTCGGCGACCAAGGCCGGGGCGCAGCTGTTCATCGAGAAGGTCGAGCAGTGGTATTCGGCCGCCGTCGTCGCCGCGACGATCGCGGTCCTGTTCCTGCCCTTGGCATTCGGTGCAGACTTGCACTCGGCGCTGTTGCGGGCCATGACGTTCATGATCGTGGCGTCGCCGTGCGCGGTGGTGCTGGCGACGATGCCGCCGCTGCTCGCCGCCATGGCCACCGCCGGACGGCACGGCGTGCTGGTGAAGTCGGCGATCGTGATGGAACAGCTCGGCACGGTCACCGCCGTCGCCTTCGACAAGACGGGCACGCTCACCCGCGGCGAACCGCACCTGTCCGGCGTTCATCCGCTCGGCGACACCGATGCCGACCGGATCCTCGCCCTGGCCGCCGCTGTCGAGCACTCCAGTGCGCATCCCATCGCCCGCGCCGTGGTCGCCGCGGCGGGCCGGCGCGGCGTGGACGTCCCCGCCGCCGGCGACTTCGAGTCGATGCCCGGCCGCGGGGTTCGGGCGGTCGTCGACGGTCACGAGATTCACGTCGTCAGCCCCGCCTGTGCGGCGGTATCCGGTTCCGCGCATTCATTCGCCCCCGCGAACCGCGCGGACGACGGTGCGCTGGAAACGCTTGTCGCCGCGGCGGAATCGCGGGGCGAGACCGCGGTGGTGGTGCTGGTGGACGGCGAACCGGCAGGGGTGCTCGCCGTCTCCGATCGGCTGCGACCGGGCGCCGGCGCGACGGTGTCGGCGCTGACCCGGCTGACCGGGACGCGACCCGTGCTGCTCACCGGTGACAATGCCCGTGCGGCAACGGAACTCGGGAGGCGGGTGGGGATCACCGATATCCGGGCGGGCCTGCTCCCGGAGGACAAGGTCGCCGCCGTTCGCGGCCTGGAAGGCGGTGGGCATCGCGTCGCCCTGGTCGGCGACGGAGTCAACGATGCGCCCGCGCTCGCCGCCGCCCACACCGGAATCGCCATGGGCCGCAGCGGATCCGATCTCGCCCTGGAGACGGCGGACGCGGTGGTCGTCCGCGACGACCTCACCACGATCCCGGCGGTGATCGCGCTGTCGCGCCGGGCGAAACGCATCGTCGTGGCCAATCTGGTGATCGCCGCGAGCTTCATCACCGTGCTCGTCGTGTGGGACCTGGCCGGACATCTGCCACTCCCCCTGGGCGTCGCGGGGCACGAGGGGTCCACGGTGATCGTCGGCCTCAACGGCATGCGCCTGCTGGCATCCCGCGCCTGGGTTCACGGCGAGCGCTGATCGCAGCGCCCGTCCTGCGCAACGGAATTCGGCGTCTTCTCATGGCGAATAACCCGTCGTAGCGGCCGATCGCGCGAGTAGCTTGGTAGGCAGTCGACCGTGTGGAGCTGCCTCCCGTGGGCCTGCGGGGGCCATTCGAAGGGAGCGGGTATGCAGATCGAAGCCGGACAGGTCGCGGTCGTCACCGGGGCCGCGCACGGAATCGGCCGGGCGGTCGCGGCCGCCCTGCACGCCCGGAACGTCCAGGTCGTGCTGGCCGATATCGAGGCCGATACGCTGAAGGAGGCCGTCGCCGAGTTCGGCGACGGCGCCGTGGCCGTGCCGACGAATGTCGCCGATTCCGCGCAGGTCGAGCAGCTCGCCGAGGCGACGATGGACCGGTTCGGCCGGGTCGACCTGCTGTTCAACAATGCGGGCATCAGCTCCGGCGGGCCCAGCTGGCAGGTGGAACTCGCGGCCTGGCAACGGGTCTGGTCGGTCAATGTGGACGGTGTGGTGCACGGCGTGCGGGCCTTCGTTCCGCATATGGTCACCGCCGGGCGCGGGCACGTCGTGAATACCGCGTCGATCGCCGGTCTCACGGCCGGGGCGTTCAACGCACCCTATGCCGCGAGCAAGCATGCCGTGGTGGCGCTGTCGGAATCGCTGCACAACGAATTGGCCGTGCTGGCACCGAATGTCGGAGTGACCGTGGTCTGTCCGGGCCCGGTCGACACCCGGCTGCTGCGCGGTGTCGGCGACATCGCGTCGATTCTCGACAGCGATCCGCAGCAGCTGCGGGAACGCCCGGAGACGGCGTGGCTGGCCGAACTCACCCCGGAACAGCGCGACGAGATGGAGCCGGTCTTCGCGGCCATCGCCGAGATGACCGCCGACCCGATGTCCACCGCACGTGCCGCGGAGATCGTCCTGGCGGCGGTCGAGGCCGACCGCCTCTACACCACCACACACCCGGACTACGCCCCCCACATTCGTACTCGAGTGGAGACGATCGTCGCGGATCTGTTGGCGGACAGGTGATTCGGGTGCGGGTCAGCCGTCGGCGAGGATCCGGGCGGCGGCCTCCAGGCCCTCGGTCGTGCCGACGGCCACCAGCACATCGCCGGCGGTGAAGGTGAAATCCGGGCCCGGCGACGGGATGGCGTGCCCGCACCGCACCACCGCGACGATCGACGTCTTCGTGCGCGTACGCATTCGGGTCTCCCCCAGCGGCTGCCCGGCATAGGGCGAGCCGTCCCGCACCGGAAGTTCGCGCGTCGTCACCCCGTCGAGTTCGCTGTGCTCCTCCCGCAATTGCGCCACCAGCTGCGGTGCGCCGAGCAGATTGGCCAGCGCGGTCGCCTCCCGCGCGGACAGCGGAATCTGATCGGTCGCATCCGGATTCCCGGGCTTGCTGACGATGAGATCGATCGTGCCGTCCCGATGGTCGATCACCCCCACCCGCCGCCGCGCGTTCCCCAGCGAGAACTCCTTGCGCACCCCGATGCCCGGGAGCGGGGTCACCTCAACGTTCACCTTTTCACCATAACCACGCGGGGCCCGACGGAAACCTGGTCGACGGTTCGCATGCGGGCCGATATGCGCCGACGACACCTCGCGCCGGTCGGCTTGCGCCAATTCCATTGTGGCAGTACATATCCGTGCCGCCGCGCCTAGCAGACCGACCGTTGGTCTGTTAGCGTGATTGTATGGCGCGCACGGTGAAGGCGGCACAGACTGTTCGGCGGGAGGCGTTCGTCGAGGCCGCCACGCGGCTGATCCAGACCAAGGGCTACGAGCAGATGAGCGTGCAGGACGTGCTGGACGAACTCGGCGCGTCCAAGGGGTCCTTCTATCACTACTTCGACTCCAAGCGGGCACTGCTGGTGGCCGTCAGCGAACGCATGACGGAAGCGGCCGTCGCGGCACTCGCGCCGGTGCTCGAGGATCCGTCCCGGACCGCGCTGCACAAACTGCAGGCCGTCTTCACCGGCCTGGCCGCCTACACCGGCGAGAGTCAGGACCTGGTGCTCGCGGTGCTGGAGACCTGGCGCTCGGACGACAACGCGATCGTGCGCGAACAGGTCCGGCGCAGCGGGACGCGGCGGCTGCGGCCGGTGCTCGCGGCCATCGTGGCGCAGGGTGTCGCCGAGGACGTGTTCGCGGCCGTCGAGCCGCAGGAGACCGCGATCGTCATGGCGTCGATGCTGTACGGATTCCAGGAGACCGGCACGGAACTGTTCTTCGCCCGCCGCCGCGGCGAGGTCTCGTTCGATGCCGTATTGCGCGCCAACGCGGCCGATCTGGCGGCCCTCGAACGCCTTCTCGGCCTCCCCGCCGAGTCGCTCGAGGGCCACGACGAGGCCACGCTGCGCCTGTGGTTCGACGGATGATGGGAGTTGGTCATGGGTAACGTCTACGTGAAGTCGTTCGCCTCGCTGGCGGCACTGCTGGTCGGGCTGGGCGCGCTGGCTTTCCTGTCGGCCTGGACCTTCGAGTATTGGCAGGCATGGGTCTTCCTCGGGGTATTCGGCGCGTCCGGCGTGCTGATCATGCTCTATCTCATCCGCTACGACCGGGAACTGCTGGAGCGGCGAATGTCGGCCGGGCCGACCGCCGAGACCAGGACGAGCCAGCGGATCATCATGTCCCTTGCGTCGCTGGGGTTCTTCGCCCTGCTGGTGGTACCGGGGCTCGATCACCGCTTCGGCTGGTCGTCGGTGCCGGGGTGGCTGAGCGTTGTCGCCGAGGTGGTGATCGCGCTCGGGATGCTGATCGTGTTCTTCGTGTTCCGCGAGAACTCCTTCACCTCGGCGACCATCGATGTGGCGGAGGACCAGCAGGTCGTGTCGACCGGTCCGTACGCGCTCGTGCGGCATCCGATGTACACGGGTTCGCTGCTGTATCAGGTCGCGATGCCGGTCGCGCTCGGATCCTGGTGGGGGCTGGCCGTTTTCGTGCCGCTGGTGCCGATCATGCTGTGGCGGATCTCCGACGAGGAGCGGTTGCTGAGTCAGAGCCTCCCGGGCTACACCGAGTACGCCCGCCGGACGCGCTACCGGCTGGTCCCCCAGGTCTGGTAGCGCCCTCCGGAGGATTGCCGCGGCGCCGTTGCGGTACGGCTGTCCCAGCGGCTCACCGGATTTCGGGCGGGCACACCACGAGGTCCCCATGTCGCCACACGGCCCAGGTCAGCGGGACACCCGGCCGATACGCCAGATGGACCGCCGACGGAGCGTCGAGGACGTGCAGGTCGGCGCGAGATCCGGGACGGAGGACGCCGACGGCGCCCTCGGCGTCCAGATCGCGGCCGAGGGCCAGTGCGCCGCCCGCGGTCGCCGCCCAGACCGCCTCCGCGACAGACAGTTTCATCCGCAGGACCGCGATGGCCACGCAGAAGGCCATCGAGGTCGTGTACGAGCTGCCGGGATTGGCGTTGGTGGCCAACGCGATCCGGGCACCCGCGTCCAGGAGCCGGCGCGCGGGTGCGAGGGGTTGGCGGGTGGAGAGGTCGCATGCCGGGAGCAGCGTGGCGATGGTGGAGGATCCGGCGAGTGCCCCGATATCGTCGTCGGTGAGATACGTGCAGTGATCGACGCTGGCCGCCCCGTGATCCACCGCCAGTCGCACCCCGTCGCCGGGGCCGAGCTGGTTGCCGTGCACCCGCAACCCGAGGCCCCGAGCTCGGCCCGCCGCCAACACGCGGCCGGACTGCTCGGCGTCGAAAGCGCCTGTCTCACAGAACACATCGATCCATCCGACGTATTCGGCGACGGCGTCGAGCATCGGGCCGCAGACCAGGTCGGTGTAGTCGTCGGCCGTCGTGTCTCGCGGCACCGTGTGGGCGCCGAGGAAGGTGACCTCGTCCGCCACCTCCGCGGCCAGGGCGGCGCAGCGCCGCTCGTCGGCGACGGTCAGTCCGTACCCGGTCTTCGTCTCGACGCAGGTGGTGCCCTGGCGCAGCGCCTCGTCGCGCAAGCGTCGCAGGGTGGCGGCCAGCTCGCTGTCCGGTGCGGACCGGGTGGCGTCGACGGTGGTCAGGATGCCACCGGCGGAATACGGGCGGCCTGCCATGCGCGCACCGAACTCCGCGGTCCGGTCGCCCGCGAACACCATGTGCGTGTGGCTGTCCACCCAGCCCGGCAGCATCGCCCGCCCGCCGATATCGATCCTGCGATCGGCCTGCGGGGCACGGGATTCCGGACCCACCCACCGCACCCGGTCGCCCTCGACCACGAGCGCGGCGGTGCCGAGCGTGCCCCATTCGTCGGTGTTCGTGGTGAGCTCGGCGATCCCGGTGATCACCGTAGCCGTATCTGCCGTCACCGTGTTCCTCCTCCGGCCTCATTGCCACAATGCCGCGATTTCGGTCTCCAGTTCCCGTGCCACGTCGGGGATCTGCTGGTGGACGCCGTCGCGCACCATCCAGCGACCGGCCACCATCACATCGGTGACGTCGGCGGCCGAGGCCGCGAAAAGCGTTCCCGCACCGTCGGTTCCGGCGATTCGCGGGGATCGTTCGTTGATGTGGACGAGGTCCGCGCCCCAGCCCGGCCCGAGCGCGCCTACCCCGGGCCATCCGGCGGCCTCGTGCGCGGTGGCCGCGCTCAGCAATTCCGTCACGTCGAACCGGCCCCGCCTGCCCGAGGCGAGACGTTCGTGCCATTCCAGGGCGCGGGCCTCGAACCAGGGGTCGATGACGGACTGTCCGTCGCTGCCCAGGCACAGCCGGATACCGGCGTCGGACATGGCGCGCGCGGGGCCGATGCCGTCGCCCAGATCGGATTCGGTGCTCGGGCACAGGCATACCCGTGCCCGCGCGCGAGCGAGCGTGGCGATGTCCTCGGGGGTCGGGTGGGTGACGTGTACCGCGACGGTATTCGCCGTCAAAGCGCCTGCGGCGCTGAGCAATGCGGTCGGCGTGCAGCCGTGGAAGGCGAGGCAGTCGGTGTTCTCGCGCGGTTGTTCCGACACATGCACGTGCAGCGGGCGGCCCGCGGCACCGGCCACCACCACGGGCAGCTGCTCGGCGGGTACCGCGCGCACCGAATGCACCGCCGCGCCGGTGACGACCAGATCTCCCGCGGGACGGAACGCGTGCACCCGCTCGGCCCAGCGTTCGGCGTCACCGTCGTCGAAGCGCGCCTGCACGCCCTCGGTGGGGAGTCCGAATCCGCCTGCCAGATAGCAGGTATCGAGCAACGTCAGCCGTATACCCGCCTCGGCCGCGGCCGCGACCAGGGCGTGGGAGAACTCGTTGGGGTCCGCGTAGCGCTGTCCGCGACCGGGATGATGCAGATAGTGGAATTCCGCGACGCTGGTGTACCCGGCCGACACCATCTCGGCGAATACCCCGCGCGCCAGCCGATAGTAGGAATCCGGCCGCAGCCGTCCGGCGACGGCATACATCCGCTCGCGCCAGGTCCAGAAACTCCCGCGATCATCGTGGGTGCGCCCGCGCAGCGCCCGGTGAAACGCATGCGAATGCGCATTCGCGAACCCCGGCACGGTCAGCCCCGGCAACACCGTCCCGGCGGGCTCCTCCCCCACGGCAACGGATTCGATACGCCCACCATCGATCTCGATCCGCACGGCCTCCGCCACCCCGCCCGGCAACCACGCCCGCCCACACCACACGGTTTCGCCGCGCATCATCCGGCGAGCCTTGTGAGGGTCTGGGCGAGGGCTGTTACGCCTGCGTCGATGTCGGTGGGGTCCGCGTGTTCTGCCGGGGAGTGGCTGATGCCGGTGGGATTGCGGATGTAGAGCATGGCGGTGCGGATGTGGGGGGCGAGTACTGCGGCGTCGTGGCCCGCGCCCGTCGGTAGCGCCGGGGCGGCCAGCAGGGCGGTCAGTTCATCGCGCAGCGCCGGGTCGAAGGTGGCGGTGCCCGCATAGGATTCCTCGTGCACGCTGACCAGGCATCCCTCCAGAGTCGCTGCTGCCCTGGCGCTTTCATGGATCTCGGCAACGAGAGCGCGGACGTTGCCGGGCTCGGGCAGGCGGGCGTCGAGCCACAGGTCGACCCGCGAGGCTATGACGTTGGCGCCGCCCGGCGTCGGCACCAGGCGCCCGACCGTGGCGCGGGCGTCGGGAATCGACCTCGTCAGGTGTCGTACCGCGGTGATGGTTTCGGCGGCCGGGAGCATCGGGTCGCGGCGGTCCGCCGTCGCGGTGGTGCCGGCGTGGTTGCCCTGTCCGGTGAAGGTGAACCGCCAGCGGCCGTGGGCGATAACCGTCGATCCCACGGCGACCGGGGCGTCCAGGTCGATGAGACCTCTCCCCTGCTCCACATGCAGTTCGACGAATGTTCCTATACGGGACAGTATTTCGTCGTCGCGGCCGAATCGCCCGGGATCCGTGCCCGCGCGGCGTGCGGCCTCGGCGAGCGTGACGCCGTGTCCGTCGGCGAGCACCAGCGCACGATCCGGGGCGAGGGCGCCGGTCAGCAGGCGCGACCCCAGGCACGGCACCCCGAACCGGCCGCCCTCCTCTTCGGCGAATACCACGATCGCCAGGGGCCGCCGCGGTGCAAACCCTTGTGCGCGAAGCAGGTCCAGTGCCGCGAACGCGCTCGCAACGCCCAGCGGACCGTCGAAGGCTCCGCCGCCCGGCACGGAGTCGAGGTGGCTGCCCGTCACGACGGCATCCGGTCCGGGTGCACCGAGCCAGGCCCACAGATTGCCGTTCCGGTCGGCCTGTGTCTGCAGGCCCCGCGCCCGCGCGTGCGCGATGAACCATTCACGCAGTTCCAGTTCAGCCGGTTCGAACACGTGCCGCGAATAGCCCCCGCGCGCGTGGTCCGCGCCTACATCCGCGATCTCGGCCAGTAACCCGTTCGCGCTCATCCGATTTTCCCGCCACGGAGAATGCATGACATTCGAATCACGACTCCCACATCGGAATTCGTATGTCACAGTCCCGTGCCACGCGCTCGGCCTCCGGATACCCCGCGTCGACGTGCCGGAACACGCCCATGCCGGGGTCGTTGGTGAGCACTCGCTCGAGCTTCTGCGCCGCCAGGGCGGTGCCGTCGGCGACCGTGACCTGCCCGGCGTGGATGGACCGGCCCATACCGACACCGCCGCCGTGGTGAATGGACACCCAACTCGCCCCCGAGGCGGTGTTGACCAGCGCATTCAGCAGCGGCCAGTCGGCGATGGCGTCCGACCCGTCGGCCATCGCCTCGGTTTCGCGATACGGTGAGGCGACGGAGCCGCAGTCCAGGTGGTCGCGGCCGATCACGATCGGCGCGGAAACCGCACCGCCCGAGACCATCTCGTTGAACCGCAGACCCGCCCGCTGCCGTTCGCCGTACCCGAGCCAGCAGATGCGGGCGGGCAGCCCCTGGAAGGCGACCCGCTCGCGGGCCAGGCGGATCCACCGCGCCAACGACTCGTTCTCCGGGAACAGCTCCAGGATCGCGCGGTCGGTGGCGGCGATATCGGCGGGGTCACCGGAGAGCGCGACCCACCGGAACGGGCCCTTGCCCGCACAGAACAGCGGCCGGATATAGGCGGTCACGAAGCCGGGGAAGTCGAAGGCCCGCTCGCAGCCACCCAGCCGCGCCTCGCCGCGCAGGGAGTTTCCGTAGTCGAACACCTCGGCCCCGCGGTCCAGGAATCCCGCCATCGCGCCGACGTGCTCGGCCATGGATTCTCTTGCGCGGCGGGTGAATTCGTCCGGCTTCCGGCTCGCATAGTCGTCCCAGTCGTCGAGCCCGACGCCGCGCGGCAGGTACGACAGCGGGTCGTGCGCGGAGGTCTGGTCGGTCACGATGTCCACCGGAACGTCGCGCCGCAGCAGTTCCGGCAGCACGTCGGCGGCGTTGCCGACCAACCCCACCGACAGGGCGCGGCGCTCCCGCTTCGCCGCGAGCACCCGCCGCAACGCGTCGTCGAGATCCGCCGCGATCTCGTCGAGGAACCGGGTTTCCACCCGCCGCAGCGCATGTCGCGGATTGCAGTCGACGCACAGCGCCACGCCGCCGTTCATGGTGACCGCCAGCGGCTGCGCACCGCCCATGCCGCCGAGACCCGCTGTGACGGTGAGCGTTCCGGCGAGGCTGCCGCCGAATCGCTTGGCGGCCACCGCGGCGAAGGTCTCGTAGGTACCCTGCAGGATGCCCTGGGTGCCGATATAGATCCACGAGCCCGCCGTCATCTGCCCGTACATCGTCAATCCGGCCGCCTCGAGACGGCGGAACTCCGGCCAATTCGCCCAGTCCGGAACGAGATTCGAGTTGGCGATCAGCACCCGGGGCGCCCACTCGTGGGTGCGCACCACACCCACCGGCTTGCCCGACTGCACCAGCAGCGTCTCGTCCGCTGCCAGGTCGGTGAGCGTGCGCGCGATGGCGGCGAAGCTGGGCCGGTCTCGCGCGGCCTTGCCGGTGCCGCCGTATACGACCAGGTCGCCCGGGCGCTCGGCCACCTCGGGGTCGAGGTTGTTGTGCAGCATCCGCAGCGCCGCCTCGGTCTGCCAGCTGCGGGCGGTGCGGGTGCTGCCGCGGGCGGCGCGCACGGTGGCGGTCATGACTGCTCCCGGGGGTCGTAGGAGGTGGGGTGAGCGATGCCGGACTCGAGCAGCGGTGCGACGGCATCCCCGACGGCACCACCGCCGATGAGTTCGGCGGTCGCGGCGATATCGGGAGCGAGATGGCGGTCCGGGCCGGGTCCGGGCACCCGGGTGCGCAGCAGATCGCGCACCGCGCCGGTCACCGGCGCCGGGCGCAACGGTGTACGCAGGTCGAGAGCCCTTGCGGCGGTGAGCATTTCGACGGCGAGCACGGTGGTGAGGCCGTCGACCGCGCGGCGTAGCTTGCGCGCGGCGGACCACCCCATGGATACGTGGTCCTCCTGCATCGCACTGGACGGGATGGAATCCACCGACGCGGGCACCGCCAGGCGTTTCAACTCCGACACCACCCCGGCCTGGGTGTACTGCGCGATCATGTACCCCGAGTCGACCCCGGGATCGGCGGCCAGGAAGGCCGGTAGCCCGTGCGAACGGTGCACATCCAGCATCCGATCCGTGCGGCGCTCCGCCATGCTCGCCACATCGGCGGCCGCGATCGCCAGGAAGTCGAGCACATAGCCGACGGGCGCGCCGTGGAAGTTGCCGTTGGATTCCACCCGCCCGTCCTCGAGCACCACGGGATTGTCTATGGCCGAGGACAATTCGCGGGCGGCGACGGCGTCGGCATGCGCGAGGGTGTCGCGGGCGGCGCCGTGCACCTGCGGAGCGCACCGCAGCGAATAGGCGTCCTGGACCCGCGGGCAGTCGGGGTTGCGGTGACTGGCGACGATCTCCGAACCGGCGAGCGCCGCCAGCATCCGGGCCGCCGACCGCGCCTGCCCCGGATGCGGCCGCAGGGCCTGCAGGTCGGCCGCGAAGACGCGGTCGGTGCCCAGCAGCGCCTCGACGCTCATGGCGGCGGTGAGATCGGCGATGTCGAGCAGCCGGTGCAGGTCGGCGCCCGCCAGCACCAGCATGGCGAGCATGCCGTCGGTGCCGTTGGTCAGCGCCAGCCCCTCCTTCTCGGCGGGAATCGTCGGCGCGATACCGGCCTCGGCGAGGGCCTGCGCCGCCTCCCGGCGCCGCCCGTGGGGGTCGTACACCGCGCCCTCACCCATCAGCGTCAGCGCCACCGCCGCGAGCGGCGCCAGATCGCCGGAGCACCCGAGTGAGCCGAACTCGGGGACCTCCGGAACCAGGCCGCTGTTGATCAACGCGGCCAGCGCCCGCACCGTGTCCGGGCGGATCCCCGTGTGGCCGCTGAGCAGGGTGCGCAGGCGCAGCAGCATCATCGCCCGCACCACCTCCGCCTCGACCGCTGCCCCCGCGCCCGCCGCGTGCGAGCGAATCAGGCTGCGCTGCAGGTCGGCTCGCCTGTCGGGCGGGATGTGCCGCAAGGCCAGTGCGCCGAATCCGGTCGACACCCCGTAGGCCGGTTCCGGGCTGTGCGCGAGCTTGTCGATGTGACGGCGTACCACCGCCAGGTGGGCGATGGCGTCCTCGGCGAGGGCCACCCTCGCCTCCCCGCGGGCGACGGCCAGCACCTCCGGCGGGTGCAGCGGCGCCGAACCGACCAGCACCGGATCGATCCCGATTCCTGTCATGCAGACATTGCAACCCCTCGCACCGCGCGCGGGCAGGAGGCCACACCGGAATCTGTCCGGGATATCAGACAACCGTTAGGCTTCCCCGGGTGGGCGGCGACATTCCGGGGCTGCGGCGCGGGCTGCAGGTGCTCGGCCTGCTGGCGCGGCGCGCGGTGCCGATTCCCGCGGCCGCGATCGCGCGCGAGCTCGGCCTGCCGCGATCGACGACTTATCACCTGCTCAACGAGCTGCGCACGGCGGGATACGTGGCCCACCTGCCCGCGGAACGCGCCTACGGACTCGGCATCGCCGCCTTCGAGCTCGGGTCGGCGTATTTGCGGCACGACCCGCTGGAGCGGGTGGGCGCCCCGCTGCTGCGCGCGCTCGTCGACGCCGTCGGCCACACCGGGCACCTCGGCATCCTGCACGGCAACGAATCGCTGTACCTGATCGAGCAGCGGCCCGCGCGGCCCCAGACCCTTGTCACAGACGTCGGCGTGCGGCTGCCCGCCCACCTGACCGCCACCGGCCGCTCGATGCTGGCACACCTCGAGCCTGTGCACGTGCGTGCCCTGTTCCCCGGGCCCGCCGCCTTCCCGATGCGCACCGACCGCGGCCCCCGCACCCTCACCGAACTGCGAAAACTGCTGCGGGCCGAGAAGTCTCGCGGCTGGGCCGTCGAAGACGGTTACGTGACACCGGGATTCGCCACGGTCGCGGCGCCCGCATTCGACCACGGCGGCCGTCCCCTCGCCGCCGTCGGCGTCACCCTGCGCCACCACTGCCCCGACGAACCCGTTCCGTGTGAACGGGATTGGCCCGAGCTCGCCGCCCGAGTGCGCTCCACGGCCGCTGCGCTGACCGCCATCATCGGCGGGCGCGGGCCCGGGTAGCTGAGCCTGCCGCGGGGGTTCTGGAATTGTCGGCCCGCGCAGGAAAGTTGCCACCACGCGAATCATTGTCGCGCTTGCGGGCCTCCCGGCCCCGCAAATCCGTACCCTCGTGCCCCCGGGCGGTGCTGGTCCGACTATACATCAGACACGCGAACAGTGTTGCGCCACAGAATGATTCAGATTTTCGACGGATTCCCTCCGGAGGCTCCGACACGGCGTGGTGGTCGCCCGAACATGCAGTTCGACGGGCTTTGACAGCCTTACGGCACCACCATAATCTCGCTCGCCGTAGTCCCCATGGAAGAACGGAAGAACATGCTGAAGACGAACAGGCTGCTGGCGGGTTTCGCGATTGCCGCCGCCGCGGTCGGGTCCACCGTCGCCACCGCCACCACGGCGTCCGCCGAGCGCGTCGAGGGCACGAGCGGGTGCATCACGTACTCCTACGACGACGGAAACGTCAGCACCACCGTGTACTACCACAACGTCTGCAATCACGGCGCCACGGTCATCGTCGAATCGACCTGCACCGAGAACAGGATCGATCTGGGCGTCGACGAGCACGGCCACTATGTGCTCGACGTCTGCGACGTCAAGAGCATTCGCGGGTCGGCCTGACCCCCGCACTGCCTTGCCGAGACCCGGCCGCCCGCGAGGTGGCCGGGCCTCGCGGCTCGGGCGGCACCGTTAGCATCGATTCGGTGAGACTCCGCAGTATGTTGTGTGTCGGCGCCGTAGCTGTGATCGCGCCGCTGGCGTGCCAGGTGCCGGCGCACGCCGGACCGAGCGCCGCCGCGGAATCGGTGTGGGGCGTTCCCACCGCCGCCCCGGACGATCTCTCGCTGATCGTCGCCTACAGCTTCGGCAACCGGATACCTCCGGGCGCGGATCCGGCGCGGATCGAGGGCGAGCCCGGCCCGGTGAACGAAGCGCTGGCCGATGCCGTGGTCGCGGCGCGCGGCGACCGGGACATTCCCGTCTTCGCGCAGACGACGATCGCCGAGGTGCTCGAGTCGAAGTACGGGATGCGCGATGTGGTCACCATCGCCGCCGACCGCAATCCGGACGGAACGCTGGCCTACCTGTCGACCGACGGTGTCGCGGCGCGGGTGGCGGAACTGCGCGGTGCGGCCGTCAGCTCGGATACCGTCGGTGTCGTCGCCTTCCGTGATCATCTCTGGCGGGCGACGCGCACCACCGCCGCCCACGGATTCCACGCGTACGCACCCCGGGGTATCGCCATGCCCGATCGCTACGATCCGCAGTCCGGGCAGCCGTGGACGACCGGCCCGGAGCGCTACCTGCCCACCGACTATGCGGGCCGTATTCCGTTGCTACTCAACGGCCTCGGTCGTTAGCGCCGGTTACCCGGGCCGCGGCGCTCAACCCCGGATCAGGGCGCACAACTCGTCCGCGAGTTCCGCGGTGGCGGCGACGACCCCGCTCCAGCGGCGGGTGAGGTCGGTGTCGAAGACGATCGGGCGGCCGTAGGCGTCCACCACCGCACCGCCCGCCGCACTCACGAGTACCGTGGCCGCCGCGATATCCATCAGCCGATGCGTATCGCTGCCCGCGTCCACGAAGGCGTCCACGGCGCCGGTCGCCACGAAAGCCGCGTCCAGGGTGCTGCAGCTCAGGATCCGAATCCTGGTGGCGGACCGGGCAACTCGCGACCAGGCGTCCCAGTTGCGCGGGTGCGGCCGCAGCACCGACACCGCCGCCGCCTTCGCCGATCGGCAGCCGCTGGTCCCGAAGGCAGGGCGTCCGGCCGCCGCCCACCAGCGCTCCCCGGTGTGCAGCCAGACGGTCATCGCCTCGGTGAACTCGCCGTCGACGGCGACCGCGGCGCTGAAGCACGACAGCGGGACCCCGGCCGCCGCATTGGCCGACCCGTCCACGGGATCGATGACCAGGCTCACCGCCGAGCCGATATCGATCCAACCCCGCTCCTCCGACAGCACGTTCACCCCCGCCGCGGTGGCGGCGTCGATGACGGCCTCCTCCACCAGGACGTCGATCAGCATGGTGGGTGTGCCGTCGGCGCCGTCCATGGCGACGGCCGCGAGCTGCTGCGGCGAGTGGTTCTCCAGCGCCTTGCGGTACGCGGTCTGCGCGGCCTCGGCCGCGGCGACCAACGCCGTATTCGCCTGGTCACCAATGTGTTTCGTGCTCAGCATGGATACTCCCGGCAGTGTCGGCGGATTCCGGCCGAAAGCGAGCCGGAAATAGGGGAAATGCGATGGCTGTGCAGTCCCCGGGTCTTACGAGGTGGCGCGGCGCAGCCACATGGCGATGCCCTCCACCGCCATCACCACAGCGAACACCATCAGGACGATCGTGGTGACCACGTCGAACTGCAGCACCCTGGTGGCGTTGATGAGGTAGAAGCCGATGCCGCCCGCACCGACCACGCCGAGCAGGGTGGCCGCCCGGATGTTGACGTCGAGTTGGTAGCACAGGTGGGCGACGAGCGCGGGCGCGCATTGGCGCAATGTCGCGGCGCCGAAGACCTGCACGCGGGTGGCGCCGGTGGCCGATACCGCCTGCTGCACCCGCACGTCGGTCTCCTCGAGCGAGTCGGCGATCAGCTTGCCGAACAACCCGACCGTGCCGACGGCGAGCGCCAGCGCACCGGCCTGCGCACCCAGCCCGGTGACCACGATGAACAGGATCGCCAGAATCAGGTCCGGGATACCGCGCACGGTGACGATGACCATCCGGAACACCCGGGCCACCTCCGGACTCGGCGCCACATTGCGGGCGGCGAAGGCACCGATCGGCAGCGCGATCAGGAACCCGAGAAAGGTTGCGGCGAGGGCGATCTGAACCGTGACGATCAGTTGGTCGACGAGTTCGCCCCAGATGCCGCCGCTCGCAGGCGGAAAGAACAGCCCCAGCGTCTGCGGCAACGTGGCGAGCCCCTCGCCCACCCGCGACAGTTCCAGATCGGCTCCCCGCACGGCCGCCACCAGGGCCACGATCGTGACGGCGGCGTAGCAGGCGCCGCGTATCCGCCGGGCGGTCCACGGCGGGCTGATGCGGTAGCCGCCGTCGTTGGTCGTGCTCGCGGATTCGCCGGTGGCCCAGCCGTTCTCGGCGCGCCGCAGCCATCGGGTGAATCGTCGCCACGGTCCGCGCCGGGCGGGCGCCTGGTTGCCGAGCAGCGCGCGGCGCACCGCCCCGGACAGCAGTTCCACCGCGATGCACAGGGCGAGCACGAACAGCGCCAGGGCGAGCGCGCGCCGGTACTGCATGGTCCGCGTCGCCATCGACAGCTCCATGCCGAGTCCGCCGACGCCCACATAGCCCAGCAGTACCGACGTGCGCAGATTGATGTCGAAGCGGTGCAGCGCGGTCGCGACGAACGCCGGAAGCGCCTGCGGGAACACGGCGCCGGTGAGCTGCTGCGCCCAGCCCGCGCCCGCCGCCCGCAGCGCGTCACGGGGACCGGCCGCGGTGTCCTCGATGGCGTCGCCGTACAGCTTGCCGACCATGCCGACCGAGTGGATGCCCATGGCCAGCACACCCGCCAGCGTGCCGAGCCCGAACAGTCGCAGGAACACGATGGCCAGCACGATATCGGGAATTGCCCTGGCCACCACGATGATTGCGCGGGCACCCCAGCGTGCGGGCGCACCCGGCGTGGTGTTGCGCGCCGCCGCGACCGCGACCGGAACCGACAGCAGCACGCTCAGCAGAGTGGCGCAGGCGACGATCGCCAGGGTCTGCCCGGTCATCGCTGCCAGCTCGGCGAGTGGCGGGAAATCCAGCGGAAGCGCGCGGGACAGGAAATCGGCGGCGTTGCCCAGGCTGTCGGCGAAGGTGGCGATATTGAGCCGCAGCGAGGCGACCGACCACACGGACGCCACCACCCACGCCACCAGTACGGCGGCCACGCCGATCGCGGTGCCCGAGGGCCGGGGTATGGTCGGCTGTTCGGATTGCCCTGCGGGACGCGGTCTTTCGGGAGCGAGCACCGACACGGAGATCACACCGGCTGCGGGACCGCGGCGGCGGCCACCGTCGAGTAGATGGACATCGTCTCGGTCCGGTCGATCGCCGACATCGGCTTGTCGACGACCACGCGCCCGGCGCGCAGGCCGACCAGGCGATGCCCCCACGACAGCGCCAGCTCGACCTGGTGCAGGCTGCACAGCACGGTCAGGTCGTCCTCGGCGGCGATCGCCGAGATCAGCGCCATCACCTGCGCCGCCGACTCCGGATCCAGCGAGGCCACCGGCTCGTCCGCCAGCAGGATCCGCGGCCGCTGCACCAGCGCCCGCGCCACCGCGACGCGCTGCTGCTGGCCGCCGGAGAGGGTGTCGGCGCGCTGGAACGGGCGGTCGGCCAAGCCGACCCGGTCGAGCTGCTCCATCGCCGCCAGCCGCACCGACTTCGGATAGGTGACCAAGCCCAGCCGTGGTCCGCGCAGCGATCCCAGCGCGCCGGTGCACACGTTCTCCAGCACGGACATGCTGCCCACCAGATGGAACTGCTGGAACACGAACCCCACCCGGCGGCGCAGCGCCCGCAGCTCGCGCCCGCGCGCCGCCGCCACGTCCCGGCCCAGCACCGTCACCGTGCCGCCGTCGGGGGTGTGCAGCCCGTCGAGCAGCCGCAGCAGCGTCGACTTGCCGGAGCCGGACTGGCCGAGCAGCGCCACCACCTCACCCGGATACACCTGCAGCGAGACGTCCTCGAGGGCGCTGACTCGCGGTCCGAAATTCTTGTGCACCCGCTCGAGCGCGACGGCGGGCCTCAGGACGCGATCGATCGTCGCGCCCAGTGCGTGGTCGGGATCGGACATGACGTTCTCCTACCGCGGATCAGGACTTGCAGGCTTTGGCGTCGGTGACCTTGCAGACCTGCCGGACACCGTCGTACAGCGAATCCTGAACGGGGACATAGCCGTACTTCACGCCGTCGGGCAGGGTGCAGTCCGCGCCGGAGCAGCGGCCCGCGGCGGTCAGCGCGGGGATGTTGAGCTGATCGCGGAAGATCGCGGTCAGCTTCTCCTGCAGCGGCGCCGACAGCGTGGTGCTGATCGCGATCGGGCTGGTGGGGATGGTCTGCGATTTCCAGATCACGCCGATATCGCCGGGCTTCAGCTGGCCCTTCTCCGGCATCGTCTTGTCGACGATGGTGTCGTAGGCGAATCCGGCATCGCACTGACCGCTCAGCACGGCCAGCACCGAGGCGTCGTGCCCACCGGCGAAGACCGGGGTGATGTCCTTCTCCGGGTCGAGGCCCGCCTCCTTCAGCCCCGCGGACGGGTACAGGTAACCCGAGGTCGAGGAGGGATCGACGAAACAGACCTTCTTGCCGCGGAAGTCGGCCAGTGTCTTGATCGGCGAACCCGGCTTGGTGACGGCGTAGGAGACGTATCCGGGCTTGGCGTCCGCGGCGTTGACCGGCGCGGCGATCGCGGTGGTCTGGACGCCGCTGTCCTTGGCCAGGGCGTAGGAGAACGGTCCGTACCCGGCGATCTGCACCTTGCCGGCGCGCTGGCCCTCGATCACCCCGGCGTAGTCGGTCGCGTTCTGGAACTGCACCTTGTGGCCGGTCTCCTTCTCGATGACGTCGGCCACCAGCCGGTACTGCTGCTGCAGGCTGCCGGAGTTCTCCGAGGGAATCGAGGCCAGCACCAGCGTGTCCGGATCGCCGGAGCCCTTGCTGTCGGCGCTGGAACCGCACCCGGTGAGGCCCAGTACCGCGACCGCGGCGGCGACCCCGAGGGCGCGGAAGATATTGCTACCCATTGTGACGTTGACTCCTTTGTTGCCCGTTCCCCGCCACCACGACGGTCCGTGACAGCCGTGTCCGGCACGGCAACCAGCGGTTAACCGCAGCGGAATGGCTGGGGGCGGATGCCGGGGGTTGTCGGTTCAGTGCGCCCGCAGCACCGCGCGGACCACCGGGCAGTCGTGCTCGAGGCCGACGAGGATCAGGTCGGCCCGCCGATCCGGTTCGAGCGTGCCGCGATCGGTCAGCCCGACGGCGGTCGCCGGTCCGCTGGTGACCAGCGACACCGCTCGCGCCAGCGGCACGCTCGCGTCCCCCGCCAGCAGGAAGACGGCGGACAGCAGGGCGGACGGCAGATAGTCCGAGGCCAGCGCCGTCACCAGCCCGAGCCGTGCGAGGGTGTGTGCGGACACGTTGCCGGAGTGCGATCCACCGCGCAGCACATTGGGCCCGCCCATGATCACCGCCATGTCCCGGGCGCGCGCCTCCCGCGCCGCCTCCTCGGTGGTCGGGAATTCCGCGACGGCACCGCCGCGCCCGGCCAGGTCCGCGATCTCGGCCGCGGACTCCGGATCGTGTCCGAAGATCCGGGCCACGCCCGTGGCGGCCTGCCCGGCCAGCCAGTGCATGGACTCCTCGCGCACCGCGAGATTCGCGGCGCGTTCGCGGGCGATCTCGTCCACCTGCGTGCGGGCCTCCTCGGCCGACAGGCCCTGCATGGTGGCGAGGTAGGTCTCGTAGTACGTTCGGTCCGCGTACTGTCCGATGCCGGGAGTGTGGTCCTCGTGCGAGATCACCGCCGGCACAGCCGGATTGAACCTGCCGTGGCTCACGGCCTGCTCGATGTGGTCGGTCAGCGCCGCCAGGCCCGGGGCGCACCGCACGTCCAGCCGGTGCAGCACGCGGTGGTCGACCAGCCCGGCCGTGTCGCGGTCGTTCCAGATCGCGATCGCCTCGCACATGTCCAGCGCCGACTGCACGCTGCGCTTGTCCCGGGCCGTCTGCCGATCGGAGAACGAGGCGCCGTGGAAGACCGTCGTGATGCCCGCCGCCCGCAGCTTGCCCTCGAACGACATCATCGAGAACAGCCACGGCAGTTCGGCTCCCGGCCGCGGCAGCCGCTCGCGCTCCAGCCCGTCGGAGTGCACGTCGACCAGGCCGGGCAGGCACATCAGCCCGCCGCCGTCGACATCGGCCACGGTGCCGGTCCGGCTCGGCCCCACCTCCGCGATCCGCCCGTCCCGCACCACGATTCGGGCGTCGTCGACCACCCGATCGGGCAGCACGGCACGCACGTGGCCGAGCACGTAGTCCCGCGGCGACTGCGGCAGGGACCAGGCGGGCCGGTCCAGGGTGTCCAGAATCGCGTTCACGCCGCCTCCTCGCAGACATAGGTTCGCAGTGCCGGTGCACGATGCGACTGTTTGCTCACGCCGCCACCCCCAGGACTTCGGCGGGGGTGCCGTGCTCGGCGATGCGGCCCTCGCTGAAGCGGAGGACGCGGTCGGCGAGGCGGTGCATGGCCTCGAGGTCGTGGAAGACCGCGAGCACCGCGACGCCGTCGGCCGAGAGGGCCGCGATGAGGTCCAGTGCGCGTTCGCGATTGGCGGGGTCCAGGGCCGACACCGGCTCGTCCAGCAGCAGCAGGCGCGGCGGGTGCACGGTGCCCGCGGCGATGTTCACGCGCTGCCGCTCGCCGCCGGACAGCACACCGCAGTCGACGTCCCACAGGGTTTCGTCCAGCGCCAGCCGCCGCAGTGCCGCGGCCGCGGCATCGCGGGCCGAGGCGCGGTCCAGGCCACGCCGTCGTCCGGCCGCCGCCACAACCTCCAGGGGTCCGGTTCGCGGTGGGGCGGAAAGGAATTGGGAGACGTAGCCGAGTTCGCGGCCACGCCGCCTGGCCATCTCCCGGTCGCTGAGCGCGGTGAGGTCCACGAGCCCGGACGCCGTGCCGAGTGTCACGGTGCCCGCATCGGGCAGATAGCTGCGGTAGACGCAGCGCAGCAGGCTCGACTTGCCCGCACCGCTGGGTCCGGCGAGGGCCACGTGC